>JACKAQ010000001.1:1593245-2241490 GCA_020634975.1 Calditrichia bacterium
ACGCAGATTCCGGAATGTCGGGTAATTCGGACATTTTCATTCGATTCACTCATTTTTTTCAACACAACTTCTGTGTGAAATTAAGCAACATTCACCGGGATTTCAAACGACAGATTTATCAAGATCTGTCGCCGCTGATCAGATCGCCGAGACCGCCGAGCACCGAACCTTCGCCTTTGCGGTTGCCGCCGGTTTTGGGCGCGGATGCGATAATCCGGTCTGCCAATCGCGAAAACGGCAGGCTTTGCAGATACACCGTTCCGTGTCCGCGAAGCGTTGCCAAAAACAAACCTTCGCCGCCGAAAAACATCGATTTTAGTCCGCCGGCGCGTTCAATATCGTAATCGATCCCGCTGGTAAACCCGACGATACAGCCGGTATCCACCCGCAACGTTTCGCCCTGCAGCACCCGTTTTTGCACGGTTCCGCCGGCGTGAACGAACGCCATTCCGTCGCCGCGAAGCCGTTGTAAAATAAAGCCTTCACCGCCAAAAAAACCGGTGCCCAGCCGCCGGGTAAACGCGATGCTGATTTCCGTGCCGAGCGCCGCGCACAAAAAGGCGTCTTTCTGGCAGAAAAATTCACCTTCGAGTTCAGCCATGTTTAATGGCACAATTTTGCCGGGATACGGTGCGGCAAAAGCCACTCGCTGTTTTCCGCGCCCGTTGTTGGTGAAATGTGTCATAAAAATCGATTCGCCGGTAAGCACCCGTTTGCCGACGCTGAGCAATTTGCCCATCAGGCCGTCATCGCGGGAGCCGTCACCCATTCGCGCTTCGAACGAAATGCCTTCTTCCATCCAGTTCATTGCACCGGCTTCGGCAATGACGGTTTCGCTCGGGTCGAGTTCTACTTCCACGACCTGCATATCATCACCAAAAATTTCGTAATCCACTTCGTGACTTCTCATAATTTCTCCTTTTGAAAATTTGATGTCAACAATTAGCGCTGTTTCAGCACGGAAATCTCATTTTATAACGTCAAGATTTGGGCTTTGTTGTGCGATTTCGAAAATTCCGCTTTCGCAATATTGATAGTTTTTTTGCGCTTCGTGAAGTGCTTTTACGTTTTCCGTAGCCCTTTATCCATGCAAAACCGGTTTCAGCTCCCGTTCGTTCGTGCGAATCCAGTCAAAAATATCAGTTAACGTTTGGCGCGGATTGCGGTTCGGTTGCCAGCCGCAAGCCGCAGAAATTTTGGCATTATCCGAAATATAGCTTTTGATATCTGCGGGACGATCCTGCAAACCAGCCGCAATATCAATGCGATTTCCGGTGATTTCCCGGCAGATTGCAGTGGTTTCCTGCAGCGAAAGCGCGTTCGCCAATCCGCCGCCAACATTGTGGATTTTCCCGTTAAATTGATCGATTTGCGCCAACTGGATTTCCAGCACATCGAACAGATCATCCACATGCAGCACATCGCGCACCTGTTTTCCGGCGCCGCCGAAACCGATGTATTTCAACGACTTACCAAAATAATGCGCTGCCATCCACAGCGTAAAAACCCCCTGATCCACCTTGCCCATTTGCCACGAACCGGCAATTACGCCGCAGCGATTGATAATCACCCGAACGTCATACATTTCCGCATATTCCTGCGCGATAAGCTCCGCCGCCAATTTGGTTGCGCCGTAAAGCGAACGCGGCGCGTCCAGCGGAAAATTTTCGGAAATGCCGTTTGCGGATGCGCCGGGAAACGGCTGCTCAGTTGCCAGCGAAAATCGCGTTTCTTCTTCAACAAAATTGAGATCGTTGAGATAGCGCACCGGATACACCCTGCTGGTAGAGAGAAAAACCACATCTGCGCGGTGCAGTCGCGCCGCCTCAAAACAGTTGATGGCGCCGGTGAGGTTGCTGTTCAGCAAATACGCCGGCGATCCGCCGAATCCGGCGAGCACCGATGGCTCCGCCGAACATTCGACGATCAGCGCGATGTCGCGACCGGCGAACGCCAGATCTTCGGGATTGCGAATATCGCCGTGAACAAATTCGATATTTTCCGAAGCCAGCCTACGGATGTTCAGCTCTGAACCGCGCCGTTTCAGGTTATCCAGCGCCAGCACGTTGCGCTCCGGATGCGCCCGTTTGAAGCTGATCGCCAGATTCGAGCCGACAAAACCGGCGCCGCCGGTTACCAGAATCGCACCCGGTTTATCCCAACCACTCATGAATTTTCCCAGTTTTTCAGCTTTTCGGAGAGCTTGTGAAAGAGCACTGTCGTGCTCAAATAAAATATCGCTACCGGCCACATTTTGAAACTGCCGCGCCGAAAGGTGTAGTTGATATTCGCAAACAAATTCAATTGCAAATGATACAGCAACATCAAAAATCCCAAAAACATGCCGAACACCCACAGCAGCAAAAACAGGTTTTTCCGGTCGCGGTAAACCGCCAAATTAACCACTGCAACGCCGATAAAAATGTACGGAACATATCCCCAAAAATTGATTTTGAACGCAATTGTCACCATTCCGTTAAACAATTTTGAAAGGCGCTCGCCATCCCAGAAAAAAAACTTGAAATAGGATTCCGGCGAGTAATCCAGCACTACCGGCAGGTAATAGAGATTCCAGATTGCAAAAAATATCAGGCTGACGCCCATAAACAATATCGATTTTTGGAGGGCATCGCGCATATCTTTTTTATACGCGAACAGAAAAAATAGTGCGACCGTAAGTGCAGCAAATGCAATGGTTTCCGAACGCGACCAACAGCCGAAACCCATCAAAATTGCCGAAAGCCAAAACAGCCCGTTGTCTGCTTCTTTGGTGTATCGATACAAATAAATTATCGAGAGGCTCACAAAAACAGCGTTGGGAAAATCGGTTTGTACCTGAAATGTGTAGCCATAAATTTCGGGAATGGACAGCAGCACAATCGTCAAAATTCCGGCGAGCAGCGGATGAACTTCCCGGCGAAAATTGAGATACAGCGTTGCGATAAATCCCAACGTAAAAAATCCCAGCCACACCTGCCCGAACACATGCCCGGCGCTGCGATAAATAAGCTGGCAAAGCATTGTGAACGGTGCGTAATACGGTTGGGTGGTTAGCTGTCCGGCTAAATCCGTAAACATTTGGGAATCAATTCGCCCGTCGAGCAGCGCAAATTTGGCTACCAGATCGATGCCCACAAGTGCGTCGTATGGCGTGACGGGCAGGTAATACGCCCGCCAAAAAGTGATCAGCCACATGCCGGTAATTGCCAGCAACATCACAATTTCGCTGAGTTTCAAATCCGGTTTATTGTAATTGAACAGCGGTTTTTTCTCTCCGGAACGATGCCAAAACATAGGCAAAAACAGCAGCACGGCAGCCAAAACAGTCCCGCCAAAAGCGAACGACAGCGGAATGCCAAATACATCCAGCAGAAAAGTGAGCAACGTTGCAGTGCCCAATCCCAACGGATAAGCCAGCGCCAGTTGCTCCCAAAATGTCAGCGCATTTTTCAGGCGTTGCAAAATGCCAAAACCCAACAGCGCATGTATCAGTGCGTAAATAATCCACATAAGCATTTGTTTTTTTATGAATTGTCGTCGATTTCAATTTCGGTGTCATCCAGTTCCGGCACTTCGCCGCTACCGGAAATATATTCCTCTTTCACCAATTCCAGAATTTCCGGTGCGCTCAATGGCACAATCAGTAAATTGACCATCTCGCCGCGTTCATTTTTAGTGGGCTGGAACATCGGGCGGGCAAATTTAATAAGTAGTTCTTTTTGGGGAATGCTTGCCACGCGATCGTTATTGGCGATGATTGCAAAATCGTATTCGGACCAATCGCGATTGTCCGCCGCATCAAAATTGGTGTAAACACGCGGTCCGAAATAGTAATAATTCAATCCCGAATGATACCACTGGAAAACCTTTTCGGAGAATATATTTTTGACATACTGGCGGGGCGGTAGCAGCAATTTGGCGGAATCCGGAATTATTTCGGAAAGCATTCGCGGTAGTTCAAAATTCATTTGATGGCGCGCAACCAGGCGTTCCCGAACGTCCATCAGCGCCATTTGCGCGGGAAGATCGCTGTAATATTTAATGATGCGTTTTTTGAACCAAATGTTGTTAACCGGCAAATAAAAATAGATCAGCAGAATGCCAAACCCCAAAACGATCAGCCCGAATTGTTTGCCAATATTCGATGATTTGCGGATTTCAACCGTTGTTTCCGTTGGTTTTGCGACCTTTTTCGCTGATTGCTTTCGTGTTTTTTTAGCCATAATTTTTCGGTGATATTTTTTTGACGGCAAATAATTTATACCGGGCATCCCCGTTTCACAACCCTTTATTTGCAGGACACCCACGAAAACGGATTCGATACCCGTTGATTTTTTTCCTGCGCAGACAATTGCAACTGTTGTTTTGTTATCTTCAGAGATTTGAATATATTCCAAAAAATTAACACGAGGGACGACATTATGACCATTCATCCGGGGCATTTTGTAGCGATTGTGGGTGGCGCGTGCGCCGGCTCGGAGGCAGCTTTTCAGCTGGCCCAGCGGGGAATTTACGTTGCCGTTTTTGAACAACAGGCATTGCCGCACGGCAAAATTGAGGACGGCTTGCCCAAATGGCATGTAAAATTGCGTGATAAAGAAGAAGGTAAAATCAACGAAAAAATTTCGCATCCGAACATTTTTTATGTGCCGTTGACCCGATTGGGACGCGATATCGAGTTTCAGGAATTTGTTGAAAAATGGGGGTTTAGCGCTGTTTTGATGGCCTGCGGCGCATGGCGCGACCGTCCGCTCCCGGTTGACGGCATCGATGCGTATCATGACAAAGGATTTTATTACCAGAATTATTTTGTCGATTGGTTCAACCATTATCATGAGCCGGGTTACAATCGCCACCAATGCGATATTGCCGATGGCGCGATTGTGGTCGGCGGCGGGCTGGCATCCATCGACGTGGTAAAAATCCTGATGCTGGAAACTACGGCGCGCGCGCTCAAAAAACGCGGTCACGATGTGGATGTGCTTTCGCTGGAGCACAAAGGTATTCCGCACAAACTGGATGAACTTGGTGTGAAATGGGAAGATTTGGGCATCAAAGGCTGCACGCTGTATTATCGCCGGCGCGATGTGGATATGCCGCTGGCGCCGCTGCCGGATGATCCCGAAAAACATGAAAAAGCACGATCGGTACGACAGCGAATCCTGAGCAATGCGCAGGAAAAATATTTGTTCAAATATGAGGATCGCTCAAAACCGGTAGATAAAATTATCGAAAATGATCGTGTCGCCGGGTTGGTGTTCCGCAAAACCGAAGTGGTGGACGGGCGCGTAAAAGACGTTCCCGGCAGCGATTTTACCGTGCGCAGCCCGCTGGTTATTTCCTCCATCGGCAGCATTCCGGAATGCATTTCCGGCATTCCCGCATCCGGCGAGCTGTTCGCAATCAAAGATCGCGATACCGGGCAAATGAGCGGCTACGACCATGTTTTTGCGCTCGGCAACGCCGTTACCGGACGCGGCAACATCCGCGAATCTGCGTTGCACGCGCAACAGGTTGCCGTGCATGTGATGGATGAATTTTTGTTTTGGAAAGACAGCGATCACGAAAAAGCGCAGCAGGAAGGCTGGGATGTGATTCACACATTACCGGCGAAGCGGGTGCTCAGCGCGGCGCAAATCGAAGCGCTGATCGAACGCGTTCGCGAACAGCAGCAGCGTGTCGGATACGACAACGATTTTGCCAAATGGGCGGAACAATACAAACCCGTGCGGCTGGAAAACTTACTCGAAAGTGAATAATTTTCGCAAATCACGCAGCGAATGAATCATTTTTGCACTGGCGGCTGTCAATCGTTCCGGCGATTGGTGACCGCCGGGAATCAGCACGCAATCCACACCGATAGCTTCCGCCACATGCCAATCATGCAGCGAATCGCCAACCAACAGCGTCGTTTTCGGCGATAAATTTAGCGCAGCCATCATCGCGTGGGCGTTTTCCAGCTTGCCATCTGCATGGTGATTGTCGATCCCGCTGACATCCCGGAAAAATGCCATAATTTCAAAATGCCCCAAAATGCGCAACAGATGATCGTGTTTGGCAGCAGAAAGCACGGATTGCTGCACGCCGTTTTCCTGCAATCCGGCAAGCGTTTCGCGGGTGCCGTCGCGCAGTTGGCACTCAAATTTTCGCCGCAAATATTCACCGATGAACGTATCGCTGAGCTTTTCGAACGGATCGATTGCATCATCGAAACCCAGTTTGGCATAATAATCCCGCACCGGGAAATCAAAAATTTCGGCGTATTTTTGCAGGCTCATTTCCGGCAGATTGCGTTCCCGCAGCATACCGTTCATGATGTCCACACACAGCCAGGCGTCATCGAACAGCGTGCCGTTCCAATCCCATATCACGTGGCGGTAGTTTTTCTGCACGGTTTTTCCTTTCTTTTTCTACCGGATTATTTGCGGTTAAACAGGAAAGCTGGTTGAATTCTCTTTTCCCGGTTGGCGAATATAGCCCGCATTCGGGAACGGATGCAAACGTTCACTTTTTCACATTTATATTGATTTGTTATTTCCCGTCCGATAAATTAAAGACAAAGGAGTCTTAAATGCGAGTTTGGCTGGAAATAGCACCATTTTCCACGGAAAAACATATCAAAACAGGTAAACAATTGCGATGAAACGATATTGGCTGTTACTCAATTTTTTATTCCTGATTACGGTTGCGGTGGTCGGCGCGATCATGCGCAGCGTATTCACGGGAATGACAACCGACCTGAATTACCAGTTTGCACTGCACACGCATTCGCACACGGGATTTATCGGATGGGTCTATCAATCGCTGTTTTTTGCGCTGGTGACGCTGTTTCTCTCGCCGGAGGCGATCCGGCGCGGGCGATACGCGCTGCAACTGGGCATCACCATGGCGCTTTCCGCAGCGATGACCGTGTCATTCTGGCAGCAGGGCTACGGCGCAATTTCCATCACGCTGTCATCAATTTTTCAGGTGGTAAGCTACTGGTTTGTGTGGCGGCTCTGGCGCGATGGCAAACGGCACCGGGAAACCGGTCACAGCTATTCCTGGCAATTTGTGGAAATGGCGCTGCTCACATTGTTTGTGTCCACTTTTGGTCCGTGGGGACTGGCGATCATCAGCGCGAACGGGCTGCAGGGCACATCATTATATAGTGTCGCAATTTATTTTTATCTGCACTTTCAATACAACGGCTGGTTCATTTTCGGGATTCTGGCGCTGTTCCTGTTCGCGGTCGAGAAAAAATCCGGTAAAATCGAGCATCGCCTGGCAACCGGCGCATTTTTCGCGCTGGCGATCAGCATTTTTCCGGCATACGTGCTTTCGGTAATTTATCTCGCGAAAACGCCGCTGGTTTATGCGATTTCCATTTTGAGCGGTATAACGCAGCTCGCCGGCATTGTGCTGCTTTACGTTGCGATCGGAAAGCTGAATGTCCGTTTCCGGGATATATTCCCCAATTTCTGGTCGCGATTGCTCGTTTCTCTGGCGGGCGTTGCGCTGTTGCTGAAGTTTGTTTTTCAGTTGCTGTCCATCGTTCCGGGGCTGGATGACATCGCGTTTGAAAATCGCAACGTGATTATTGCGTACATCCATCTGGTGGTTTTGGGCGTGATCACCTTCGGGCTGATCGGCATTCTGGCGCAGCAGCAATGGATGAATTTGACATCGAAAATCAGCCAAATCGGCGCTGCCGTGCTGATCGCCGGATTTGTGACAACGGAATATTTGCTCGTCTCGCCGGCGTTTGGCGTGGTGCATATTCAAATGTTCAGCGGATTGTTTTACGCCGGCATTGCCATGCTCAGCGGGATTGTGCTGATATGGCTGGCGCAGTTCCGGTTCAGGATTTGATCATCACCAGCATCATTTTGAATGGGGAAACCGCGTTCACCGCGTGCGGAATATTCGCCGGAAGAATGATCATTTGCCCTTTGCTTAGCTGATGCACATTTTTGGCAATGGAGATTTCCGCTTCGCCATCCATCACGTAAACGAGCGCATCGAACGGCGCGGTGTGCTCGCTGAGCGATTGTCCGGCATCGAACGCGAACAGCGTTACCGTGCCGGTTTTCTTCCCGATGACGGTTTTGCTCACCACCGAACCGTCCTGATATTCCACCATTTTTTCCAGCGTTTTTACCACTGAATGTTCCGGTGTTGCCATAATTTTATCCTCCGTAATATATTGATTTTACTTAATTTTTGCACTTTCTGTAAAAGCGCAAAAGTCGCGAAGTTGTTTTTCAGGCAGAAATTTCTGGGAATTCTTGATTCGCCAAAATGACCAACAGGTTACGATCAGAAATTTCCCTACTTAACTTCAGAAAACGGTTTGATTCGCGGCCAGGCGTGGAACACAAAACAGCCGACCGCCGCTACTTGCAGTATTTTCGCGATCAGTCGCAGCACATTGGTATCCGCGAACAGCGTTGCAAACGTGAGCAAGATGCCGCCATTCATCAAACAATACGCCAGCCACGCTGCGGTTTCGCGGCGGCGCTCCGCACCGAAGCGCGGGAGCATCCAGTATGCCACGCCCATCACCAGTTGCAGCATCCAGCCAAAAATAACAATCTCGATGTGCAGCGGCAGCAATTGCCAGGCGGGCAGCCAGAACGCCCAACCTTTTTGCAACAGAATCAGCGCGCCGAGCGCAAAACCTGTCAGCAAATAAAGCAGCGAACTTTTCACAAAAATTTGACTCAGTTTTGGCATCGCATCACCGCTCTTTTACCCTTCCCCAAATGTTCAGCACATAAAAAACACCCGCGGAAAGCTGCAACAACGCAGAAATTACCAGCGCCGATTGCCAGCAAACTCCCGGATGCGCCGGTTGCAGCGGTTCGGCAATCACACGGAGCAACAATCCGGTATTCAGAAAAGCCCACGCCAGCCAACTGAGCGTATCATTGCCGCGCGGATTTTCGCGGGAATAGCGCGGAAACATCCAGATGGACACGCCGAAAATAATCTGCGTAATCCACCCGACCATCAGTGTGTGGTAAAAAATACCGGCTGCGCGAACGTAAGCACATCGCTGAATGACAACACACGATTGAGCGCCGTGCCCACCGCAAGCATCAGCGAAAACATAAAATAAATCATCCCGGATTTGATAAACCAGCGACTGACCGACGGCATTTGCTCCCCGTGGTTATTATTTTACAGTTTTCCGACTCATTTAACATCAATATAAACAACGGAATTGCCCTGACTGGTGAAAAAAATATTTTTTCGCTATTGACAATCAGATTTTGAACGAATATATTTAAGACAAAAGAGTCTGAAATACAGGAATTAAGGAATGGTACTATCAAAGACATGCATTTACGGAATAAGAGCCACGCTTTTTGTGGCTACGCAGGAAGCAGATAAATATGTGCCCATCAACCGCGCGGCGGAAGCGTTGGGCATTTCGTTTCACTTTTTAACGAAAATTTTGCAAACGTTGACGCAGCAAAATATCATGCAATCGTATCGCGGACCAAACGGCGGCATTGCCCTGGCAAAACCGGCAGATTCGATTTACCTCGGGGAAATTATCCGGGCGATTGACGGCACGAATTTATTCAGCGCCTGCATTCTCGGGCTTCCCGGCTGTGGCGAGCTGAAACCGTGTCCGTTGCATGAACAATGGGCAGGTATTCGCGGCGATATCGCCAAAATGTTCAACCAAACCACGGTTTCAGAAATGGCCAAAAGGGTTCGCGAACGCGGGCTGCGGCTCACAGATGTCGAATGGAATTTTTTAACTAGCTAATTTTTTTTGACCCTATTTAAGACAAAATACTCTTAAATACGAATTTAAATTCTTAAAGGAGATATATCATGAAATCATTCAAAATTTATCTGATGGCAGTTTTGGCAGTCGGGCTGATGGCCTGTAATAACGCGCAGGAAAACGGTTCCAACGCTAAAACCGCATCCAACAACAGCCCATCGGCTGCAGCAAACACAGGCAGTCAACTGACCGCCTGGCAAACCGAACACGGCGTTGGGCCGGTCACCGAAAACCTCACGCTCGGCGCTGTGGACGCCAAAATGGCGGAACGCGGCGTGGCCGTATTCGACACAAAATGCAGCGCCTGCCACAAAATGGGTGAACGCTACGTCGGTCCTGCGCTCGGCGATGTGCTGAGCCGCCGCAAACCGGAATATGTGATGAACATGATTCTCGATCCGGAAAAGATGCTCAAACTGCATCCCGAAGCACAAAAAATGCTGGCGCAATTTTACACGCCGATGCCCAACCAGAATCTCACCAAAGACGAAGCGCGCGACGTTCTGGAATATCTGCGTCAACAGCAAGGCAACTAAACTCATATGAAACATCAATTTAAACCACAACAAATTACCAAACTAACTGATAAGAGAGGAAGAGTACTTATGGCTAATTCTCAAAATAAAAAGTTTTGGGTAGGAGTACTCGCGGTGATTTCTCTGATCGTCATCGCGATTGGCTGCACCGCAAAACAAAATCAATCCGGTGCGATGATCGGCGATAGCGACGCCGCATCCAAAGTGTATGTCGCACCCGGCGAATACGATGAATTCTACGGTTTTTTCTCCGGCGGATTCAGCGGTCAAATGAGCGTTTACGGCATGCCTTCCGGACGGTTGCTCCGGGTTATTCCGGTGTATTCGCAGAATCCGGAAAACGGCTGGGGCTATTCCGAGGAAACCAAAGCCATGCTGACCACCAGCCACGGTTTTATTCCCTGGGACGATGCGCACCACCCGGAATTGTCGCAAACCAACGGCGTGCCGGACGGGCGCTCCGTGTTCATCAACGCAAACAATACACCGCGCGTTGCCCGCATCAACCTGCAGGATTTCGAAACGGATGATATTCTGGAAATCCCCAATTCCGCGGGAAACCACGCATCGCCGTTCATTACGCCGAACTCGGAATACATCGTTGCGTCCACCCGTTTCAGCGTGCCGATTCCGCAAAAAGACGTATCGATTGCAGATTACAAAAAGCATTTCAAAGGCACGATGTCCTTCATTAACCCGTACGGAAAAGACGGGCATATGGAACTGGCGTTCCAGATTATTGTCCCGGGTTACAATTACGATCTGGCGCATGCCGGAAAAGGCCCGTCCTTCGGCTGGGCATTTTTCACCTGCTACAACACGGAAGAAGCGAATACGCTGCTGGAAATCAACGCTTCGCAGAATGACAAGGATTTTATCGCTGCGGTAAACTGGAAAAAAGCGGAAGAAGCGTTGAAAGCCGGAAAATTCACCGAAATGCCGGCAAATTATCGCCACAATTACATCGATCACGAATCGCGCATCGCCAAATCCGAAGCGAAGAAAACTGTAAAAGTGATCAATCCGAAAGACGTTCCCGGGCTGATTTATTACCTGCCGACACCGAAATCGCCGCACGGCGTGGATGTCGATCCGACCGGCGAATACATCGTTGGCGGCGGTAAACTGGCGACGGTTATTCCGGTGCACTCGTTCAGCAAAATGATTCAAGCTATTGAAAACAAAGCATTTGAGAAAGAAATCGACGGAATCCCGGTGTTGAAATATGATGCCGTTATCGCCGGTGAAGTGCAGAACGCAGGGCTTGGCCCGTTGCACACCGAATTCGACGGCAAAGGTTTCGCGTACACCTCCGCGTTCATTTCGTCGGAAATCGTGAAATGGGAAATCGGCACCTGGCAAGTGGTTGACCGCATCCCGACGTATTATTCCATCGGTCACCTGATGATCCCCGGCGGCGACAGCCAGAAACCGTGGGGCAAATACGTTGTGGCGCTCAACAAAATCACCAAAGACCGCTACCTGCCCACCGGACCGGAACTGGCACACAGCGCACAGCTGATCGACATCAGCGGCGACAAAATGAAGCTGTTGCTGGATTTCCCGACCATCGGCGAGCCGCACTACGCACAAGGCATTCCGGCGGAACTGGTCATGAAAAACTCGACCAAATTCTACCCGATCGAGAAAAACGCGCATCCGGAAGCCATTAAAGGCGAAAAAGAAGCACGGGTTGAGCGCAAAGGCAAGGAAGTGCACATCTATCTCGGAATGATCCGCAGCCACTTTACCCCGGACAATATCGAAGGCGTGAAAGTGGGCGACAAAGTGTATTTCCACACCACCAACCTGGAACAGGATTGGGATGTGCCGCACGGTTTGGCAGTGATGGGCGCCAATACCTCCGAACTGCTGGTTATGCCCGGCGATACCAAAACAATCATCTGGGAACCGAAAGAACCCGGCGTTTATCCCTTCTATTGCACGGATTTCTGCTCCGCGCTGCACCAGGAAATGCAGGGTTATTTGCGGGTGTCACCGGCAAATTCGGATATCAAAATCAGCTTTAACAAACGATAATTTTTCAGCTGCCGGGAGTGGTTTGCGCTGCTCCCGGCAGCGATTTCCAAAAAGGAGTTCATCATGAACCGCAATTCCAAAGTCCTGATGGCCATTGCCGCGCTGCTGCTGATCGGCGTGTATTTTGTACCGATCTGGCAGATTTCGCTGGACGCGCCGCAATATCCGGAAGGGCTGGGTCTGGAAATTTGGGTGAATACCGTGGACGGGCAAAACCCGCATGACCTCAATAAAATCAACAATTTAAACCACTACATCGGAATGAAAACCATTGAGCCGGACGCCATTGCCGAACTGAAAATCATGCCTGTTTTGATCGGGCTGATGATTGTGCTCGGGCTCATCGCCGCATACAGCGGCAAACGCAGTTTGATGATCGGCTGGCTGGCGCTGTTCGCCATTCTCGGCGTTGTCGGGCTATATGATTTTTATCTGTGGGAATACGATTACGGGCACAATCTGGATATGGAACACGCCATCATCAAAATACCGGGCATGAGTTACCAGCCGCCGCTGCTCGGCAGCAAACAACTGCTCAATTTCACCGCGACCTCACTGCCGGGCATCGGCGGATACCTGATGGCCGCATCCGCGTTGGCCGGGCTGATCGCCATTTTTCTGGCACCCCGTTCAACCAAACGTTCAACCGGAGTCAAAACCAATGAAAACACTGTTCAAAAAAGCGGCAGCAATCCTGTTGCTAAGCCTTCTGTGGGCGTGTAATCCTGCGCCCGAAGCCATTCGCTACGGCGAAGCGACCTGCGCCCGCTGCAAAATGATGATTATGGATCAGGAATTTGGCGCGGAACTGGTCACAACCAAAGGTAAAATTTATACCTTCGACTCGATCGAATGCCTCGCAGCCTTTTATCTGGCAGATGGCGTGCCGCACAGCGATGTGCATTCCATGTGGATCACGCCGTTCAACAATCCCGGCAATCTGGTGGAAGTCAGCGATGCGGCTTTCCTGCACAGCGCCGGTTTACCCAGCCCGATGGGCATGAACTTGTCCGGCTACGCCAACCGCACGGACGCACAACAAATGCAAACACAATACGGCGGTAATGTGCTCGCCTGGGAAGATGTTTTCACAATTCTCGACCAAAAAACAGGCAACCAGCCTGCCCAAAATTCGGAGAAACCTTGCTGCGGCGGCTGTGCAGCCGAAGTAGCGACCAATTAGTAAACCATTGCGCGGGCGGACGTTGCGTTCGCCCCGCAAAAATTTGGAAATAAAAACAATGAACATATATAAAAATGGCAGATCGCAGTGATGATTCTGTTGCTGGCAACCGGACTTTCCGCAAAAGAATGGACGGTGCAGCCGGGCACGGAACTACCGACCATCCGGGCGGCGATTGCCGTGGCGGACAGCGGCGATGTGATTATCGTGAAAAGCGGCACCTATCGCGAAAGCCCGGTTGAAGTGAACAAATCCGTAAGCATCATCGGTGATGGCGAAGTGATTATCGACGGCGAAGAAGATCATCAGGTGATCACGGTTACAGCGGATTACGTCACACTGAAAAATCTGGACATCCGCAACTGCGGCGTCAGTTTTGTGGACGACAAAGCGGGCGTGAAAGTGGAAGAATGCGCCAACGTGCGCATCGAAAACTGCCGTTTTCTGAATACATTTTTTGCGATTTATCTGGCAAAATCACGCGATTGCACAATATCCAACAACAGCATTCGCGGATTCGCCAAAACCGAAGCGGCATCCGGCAACGGCGTTCACCTGTGGTATTGCCGCGATATCGAGGTGTCCAACAACCGCATCACCGGTCACCGCGACGGCATTTATTTTGAATTTGTGCAGGGCGGCAATATTCACGATAACCACAGCGAAAAAAATCTGCGTTACGGACTGCACTTCATGTTTTCGGACGGCTGCCATTATACGGGCAACACCTTTCGCAACAACGGCGCGGGCGTGGCGGTGATGTACACCAAAAATGTCACAATGACCAGCAATCATTTCGACCAGAACTGGGGCAACGCAGCGTTCGGTTTGCTGCTGAAGGACATCACCGACAGCGAAATCAGCAACAATTTTTTCATCAAAAATTCGATTGGCATTTACGCGGAAAATTCCAGCCGCATCGACGTGCGGCAAAACGATTTCCGGGAAAACGGCTGGGCGATCAAAATTATGGCGAACTGCGCAGACAACGTTATTTCGGAGAATAATTTCGTTGCCAACGCGTTCGATGTCGCGACCAACAGCCGCAACAATTTCAGCCGTTTTTCGGGAAATTATTGGGGAAATTACAGCGGATACGACCTCAACCGCGACGGTTTCGGCGATGTGCCGTTTCGTCCGGTGCGGCTGTTTTCGCTGATTGTCGAGCAAAATCCCGCCTGCGCTGATCATGTTGCGCAGCCTGTTTGTGGATTTGCTGGATGTTGCAGAAAACGTGTTCCCGGTGCTCACGCCGGAAACATTGGTTGACGATCGCCCGCTGATGCATCCTGTCAGGGTTGACAAATTGCATAAAAACTTGGGGTTAAGTGGGTTAAATGCGAGTGAGTGAGAGATGGGTTTCGGCGGGCAGGCAACACCTGTCCGCCGTGCTCATGTCAAATAAATTGAAATTGGAGCAAATAAAATGATAGAATTAAACGGATTGACAAAAAGTTTCGGGCGGCTGGATGTGCTCAAAGGGGTAGATTTGCGCATCGAAACGGGCAGTGTCACCGCCATTTTGGGACCGAACGGCTCGGGAAAAACCACGCTCATCAAATCCATTTTGGGATTGGTGAAGCCGGATGCCGGCGAAATCCGGGTGGACGGCAAACGCGTCAACGGCGATGTGGCATACAAAAAGCTGATCGGCTACATGCCGCAAATCGCCCGCTTCCCGGAAAACCTGACCGTGGACGAAATTTTGCGGATGGTAAAAGATCTCCGCAGCGACGCCGGTGAGCTGGACGAAGCGCTGTATCACGAATTTTCGCTGGCGAAAGAACTGGCGAAACCGATCCGCACGCTTTCCGGCGGCACCCGCCAAAAGGTGAGCGCAACCGTCGCGTTCCTGTTTCGTGCACCGATATTGATTCTGGACGAACCGACCGCCGGGCTCGATCCGCTTTCCAGCAGCCGGCTGAAAGACAAAATTCTCCGCGAAAAAGCCAACGGGCGCACCATTATTTTAACCTCACACGTGATGAGCGAAGTGCAGGAACTCGCCGACCGGCTGGTATTTTTGCAGGACGGCAATATTTTCTACAACGGCGAGCTGCAACACATGATTCACAACACCGGCGAGGCAAAACTGGAACGCGCCATCGCCCGGATGATGGAAGGAGAACTGCAATGACAACGACCATAAAGATTGTAAAATATGAACTCAACGATATCGTCCGCAGCAAATGGCTGCTGTTTTACGGTGTGTTTTTTCTGCTGATGACCGACGCGTTGTTCCGGTTCGGCGGCAGCAGCGCCAAAGTGATTCTCAGCCTGATGAACGTTGTGCTGCTGATTATCCCGCTGATGAGCATCATTTTTGGGGTGATGTATTTGTACAACGCCCGCGAATTTATCGAAATGATGCTGTCGCAACCGATCAAACGCCGCGAGCTGTTCAGCGGATTATATGCCGGACTGGCGCTGCCGCTCTGCGCCGGATTTGTCGCCGGTGTGCTGCTGCCGTTTGCGCTGCACGGCGTGAACGATCCGTCACATGTGGGAACGCTCGGCATTTTGCTCGTTTCAGGTGTGTTTCTCACGCTCATTTTTCTGGCGCTGGCGTTTCTCATCGCCATTCATTTTGAAGATCGCGTGAAAGGGTTGGGCGCCGCAATCGTTACCTATCTGCTTTTTTCGGTGATTTACGACGGCGCAGTGCTCTTCGCCGCATACCTGTTCAGCGACTACCCGATGGAAAAACCGATGATCGCGCTCAGCGCGTTTAACCCGATCGATCTCGCGCGGGTACTCATCATGCTCAAATTCGATGTCGCCGCGCTGATGGGCTACACCGGCGCCGTGTTCGAACGCTTTTTCGGCGGCTCGGGAGGCATCGGCATTTCGATGGTTTCGCTGCTGCTGTGGGCAACCGTTCCGCTGTGGCTGGGCATGCGCAAATTCGCCAAACGGGATTTCTAGGAGTTAAAAATCTTGACAATTGATAGCATATATACTATCTTAATCAATGCTATTGACTTTAGATACAAATGTACTTTATCAGGCGTTGATGAGCAAAAAGGGAGCATCTTTCTTTATTTTTCAACAGGTTCGTGCGTTGAAAATTCAGATTGCGCTATCAGTACCGGTTTTTGCTGAATATGAAGCTGTATTGAAACGGGAAAAATCAATACGTGATTTTGATCTTTCCGGCGGAGATGTAGATAAATTTCTTCGATTGATTGCTTTTGTAGGAAAAAAATTCCAGACATATTACCTTTTTCGCCCGAATTTACCAGATGAAAATGATAATATGTTAGTGGAATTGGCGATTGTGAGCCAAAGTGATTATCTTGTCACGAGCAATCTGAAAGATTTTAAAAATGCCGAATTAATATTTGATGACTTAAACATTATAACTCCTGCAGAATTTGTAAAAGTGTGGAGAAAAAACCATGGCTAAAGCAAGCGTATTAACTATCAGGGTTCCGGCAGAATTGAAACATCGGATTGCTTTGGTAGCAGAAGAGCAGGGAATTTCTATCAATCAGCTCGCCATGTATATGTTTACCAAAGAAATCGGCAATCTTGAAGCCGGGCAACAAATAGACAATTATTGGAAAGATTTTTCCAAAGAACAGATTTTTAGCGATTTTGACGAAGTCATGTCCAAAGTCAAAGATCGTGAAGTGCCTGATTGGGATAAGACTGGATTTTAACCACTGTTGGACTGATGTTTACTTCATCCAAAATTTTAGCAACCGTGCTGCTGCTCATTTTCGCCCATGTGGCGATGGTGCAGCCGGTGCTGCAATCCGGGCAGGCTGGCGGCATTCACGCCAACTGCGATTGCGGCTGCGATGAAAACAGCACTTCCTGCTGCTGTTCGCCGGCAACGCTGGATGAAGGCGTGAGCATCCGCGCCTGCGGAACGGGATTTCCATCGTTCAATATTGCCAATTTCGGCTCGTGCCTGATTCAGCCGTATTTTCAGGTAAAACAAATCGTTGAAGACACAACGTCATTTAATTGCATCCATTTTTTTATCGACTCACCCGAATTTCTCATTCCTATTGAACATCCTCCGGAAATAGCAATTTACAGTTGATTTGTTCCGGCAATTTACGCCGGAAAAGATTTTTGGAACGGTGGTGCGCCGGTAATCGCAGCGCAACCGGATGGTTATATCCGTTGATGCCGCTTTGCCATCGTAAATGAATCGCCACACCCGTTCCGCAACCATCAACCGAAATTGCAAAAGGAGGCAAACAATGAAATTGCTTCGCTTATCAATCGCGATCGCCCTGTTGTGCACCGCCGTTTTCGCGGATGCACCGCAACAAATCACCGGACGGGTGATCGACCAATCCAGCCAAAACCGGTGGAAAACGCCGTATTTTATATCGAATCGACCAACCAATTCGTGCAATCCGATGCGAACGGCACATTTAAAATGAACGTTCTGCCCGGCGAATATGTCGCGCAAATTATGCGGGTGGGCTACGAAACAGCGGTGCAAACCATCGCGATTCGCGAATCCGCAGCGCAAACGATGCTGATTGCGCTCAAACAGCAGCCGGTCACGGTGGAAGACATCACGGTGACCGAAAAAGCCAGTTCGCTCACGCTGCAAAGCGATGTGTACGCGCGGGAAATCAGCGAAACATCACCGAAGGATGTCGGGCTGTTTTTGCGCAGCCAACCGGGATTCGGTGCCATCCGGCGCGGCGGCTACGCTATCGATCCGGTGATGCGCGGCTTCAAATACGAGCAGCTCAACGTGCAGTTCGACGGCGGCATCAAAGTATCGCACGCCTGCCCGAACCGGATGGACCCGGTGACTTCGCATATCCGCGCCCAAGATCTTGAAAAAATTGAAATTGTAAAAGGTCCCTACACCGTGCGATACGGGCAAACGCTCGGCGGTGTGGTGAATCTGGTGCAAAAACGTCCGGCACTCACCCAAACGCTGAACGCACATGCGGAAATCGAAAGCGGTTACGACAGCAACGGCGACAGCCGCACGGCGCGCGGTGCAGTCACCATCAGCGATCAAAAATATGACCTGTTTATCAGCGGCGGAACGCAGGATGCCGGAAATTACGAAAACGGCGACGGCGTGGAAATTCCCTCCAGCTATCGCGTGAATGATTACCTGATTCGCGCGGGATTTCGTCCGGCTGAAAATCACCGCCTGCAATTTTCCTGGCGGCAATCCTTTGTGCGCGATGTGCTGCACGCCGCACTGCCGATGGATTCCGATCTCGACGATACGGACATTTGGGCCGTGGATTACGCTGCGCAGCATCTCGGCAAAACCGTTTTTTCGCTGAATGCGAAGGTGTTCGGCTCGGCGGCAGATCACGTGATGAGCAACACGCTGCGCCCGAATTATCGCATGACCCACGCCGTTGCCACGGTGAATTCCGAAATGCTCGGCGGCAAAATCGAAATCGGGCTGACGCCAGTGGCGAAAACGCTCTGGTATTTCGGTGCGGACGCGCAAAGCACTGCCAAAAACGGCTTCCGCGAACGCGATGTGTATATGATGAACGGGATGATGTTCAATCCGCCGCGCGAATTTACCGATTTCATCTGGCAGGATTCCGAGTTGCAAAACGCGGGTATTTTCAGCGAAGTGCGCCAGTCGCTGTCACCGAAAACTACGATTGTCGCGGGTGCGCGGGTGGATTTCGTGCAATCGAAAATCAACGATCCGGCACCACAGTTCACAGCCGAATACGGCGAGATCGGCACGGAAAAAGAAACCAACCTGAGCGTGACCGCCACGCTGAATCATCGGCTGAACGCGAAAACCGAGCTGCAGCTTGCGGCCGGTCGCGGCATTCGCTCGGCAAATTTAACCGAACGCTACATCAACCACCTCAGCGTTGGGGTGGATGCGTATGAATATTTCGGCAATCCCTATCTCAAACCGGAAGTGAACCATCAGGCGGACCTGTCGGTGAATCGCCATTTGGCAAACCACACCGTTCGCGCGAACGTATTTTATTCGCTGATAAATGACTATATTTCGGCGTTTGTGGACGAAAACATGCCGCGCGTTTACATGCCCGGCACCGAACCGCTGTTCACCAAACGATTTGAAAATATCGATCGCGCCCGCCAAACCGGATTTGAGTTGAGCCTCGGCGGCGAGTTGGGTAAGGGCTTCAGCTACCATTCCGGCATTGCCTACACCCACGCGACGGATTTGCAACGCGACCAGCCGCTGGCCGAAATTCCGCCGTTGGCAGGGCAATTACGGCTCCGCTACGATCGCGGCGGCTATTTTGCGGAATCGGATTTGCGCATCGTTGCGCGGCAGGATCGCATTTCCAGCGCGTTCGGTGAATCGGAAACGCCCGGATTTTCCGTAGCCAATTTCCGCGCCGGCTGGCAATTCCTGACATTCGCGGAAGCAATTATCGCGGTCGAAAATATTTTCAATGAAAATTATTACGAACACCTGAACCGCAGCTACACCAACATGCCGGAAGCGGGCATGTTGTACGAGCCGGGACGCAATGTTCATTTGCAGCTCAAATTGTCGCGCTAAAACGCGAATCCATTTGATCCTCAAACCGGGATTTCTCTGCGGAGCAATTCCGGTTTGTTTTTTATTCGTGTCAATCTCACCGCCCGGCAACTTTCTTTGGCGCATCCCTTTACAAAAACAATGGGTTGTCGTATATTCGCATCTTGGAAAATCTATGTTGAACCATTCATTAAACTCAGATTGGAATTGAAATGGCAGCATCTTCCCCGAAAAAAAGCGGCAACGGCGGATTTTTGAACCGCGCCCTCAATACCATTGAGGTTGTGGGCAATAAATTGCCGGATCCGGCGATGCTATTTTTGATCTCGATGGTGATCGTCTGGATTTTATCCTGGCTGCTCGCAGGTGTGCAATTTACCGAAATCAACCCGCGAACCGGCGAACCGATCCGGATTCTCAACCAGTTGACCGGACCGGCGATTGCCACGTTTTTATCAAATATGGTAACCACATTTACCGGATTTGCGCCGTTGGGCGTTGTGCTGGTGGCAATGTTGGGTGTCGGCGTTGCGGATGAATCCAAATTCATCAACACCGGATTGAAAATTTTGCTCGGAAAAACCGCCAGTTTTTTGCTGACGCCGATGGTTATTTTTGTTGGTATTTTGAGCCACAGCGCAGTGGATGCCGGATATGTGCTGGTGATTCCCCTCGGCGGCGTGATTTTTTACGCAGCCGGACGTCACCCGATTGCCGGAATTGCCGCAGCGTTTGCGGGCGTTTCCGGCGGATTCAGCGCGAATCCTGTTCCCTCCGCACTCGATCCGCTGTTGCAGGGATTCACCCAGCCTGCGGCACAAATTATCGATGCGAATTATCTGGTGAACCCGTTGTGCAACTATTTTTTCACCGCCGCATCGAGTATTTTGATTGTAGGTTTAGGCTGGTTTTTGACCGATCGCGTGATTGAACCCCGTTTGAATCGCGATACGCCGGTAGATAAAGATGCCGAAGAAGCACCGGACATGACCACCGTCGAACCAAAAGAAAAACGGGCATTCTGGATGGGCGCATTATCGATGGTCGCCGGATTGGTAGTTCTTGCATTGGCAATGATGCCGGCAGATTCGCCGCTGCGCGACGCATCCGGTTCGCTGAACTCATTTTCAGCGCCGATCATGCAATCCATCGTCCCGCTGATTTTTCTGTTCTTCCTGCTGCCGGGTGTGGTTTACGGATATATGTCCGGCACATTCAAAACCGCCAAAGACATGGTTGACGCCATGACCAAAAACATGAAAGACATGGGCTATTACATTGTGATGGCGTTTTTCTGCGCGTTGTTTATTTACGCGTTTGGGTCGTCAAATATTGGCGCTTTGCTGGCACTTAAAGGCGCATCGTTTTTGAAATCGCTGGCGTTGCCGGGAAGTGTAACGTTGTTTGGGATTATCATTTTGGCCGGATTTGTGAACTTGTTCGTCGGCTCGGCTTCGGCGAAATGGGCGTTGCTTGCCCCGATTTTCGTGCCGATGCTCATGCAGGTGGGATTCTCGCCGGAACTGACCCAGGCTGCCTATCGCGTCGGTGATTCATCCACAAATATCATCACACCGCTGATGCCTTATTTTCCGCTGGTGGTGGTTTTCTGCCAGCGCTATGTGAAGAAAACCGGGATCGGCACACTGGTTTCAATTATGTTACCGTATTCGGTGGTTTTCCTGCTCAGTTGGACGCTATTTTTGGTGGTTTACTGGATTTTGGGCATTCCGCTGGGATTTCAGGCAAGCTATGTCTACCCCTGATGTTGAATTTCGACAAATTAATGAGCAACAAAAAAAGCCTGCAAATTGCAGGCTTTTTTATTTACAGAAAAAATAATGTGTTTCATTAATACCGGAAATCATCGCCTTTGTTTACAGAAATATCTTTCGGGAAATAGCGGTTATACACCAGATCGCTAAATTCCAGCGCCTCTTTGGCATACGGGTTTAGTCCCTGCTGATAAAAAAAGTTGTCGATCAAATGCGACGCCTGTTTCCACGACGGCGTGTCGTTCAACAATACAACAAATTCATCGAACTGGTTTTCCTGCTTTTTGAACAATTTTTTGACAAACCGTTTGCGCTGCCAGCGACCGATCAACCGGTTGAGATCTTCCAGTTTATCGCCCTTCATTTTTTCCCCAACGAGCGATGCCAGTTGATCCGCAGCCGATCCGGTAGTTTCCTGAACTTCGGTTTCATACTGTTCTTCGTATTCTTCTTCGTACTCTTCTTCGTATTCTTCCACTTCCTCAATTTCCGGCACTGGTGTTTCGGCAGCTTCCGGAACAACAATTTTTTCCACTTCTACTGTCGGCACTGATGTCGGTATTTCTTTTTCCGGCACATCAATTTCAGGTTTTTTGTGCAGATCCGCGAGACTACGTCCGGTTTTCAGCATCTGCTCAAGGTCTTCCATATTTATATTGGCAGTGCCTTTGCGAATTTCCTTTTCGATGAGCGAAGCGTAATCCGTCAGGTTACGGTCGCTGAAAACCATATACAAAATCCGTGTGCTGATCGCATCAGTATCCTGCACCCGCCCTTCATTAATAAACTGGCTGATGTTTTGGATAGTGTGCATCGCTGTTTCAACCGGTGTCGGGGTAAATACCTGCCGGTCGATGGCGGCAATCAATTCCTGAAATTGGCTCTGGGAAATTTCCCGGAGATATTTCAGGTTGAAATAGTCGGTCAACGCATCGTTGTAATATTGAAATTTGTTGAAGTATTTCAACATATCGTAAATCTGGATGGTGGTAATTACCGGTGCATCTTTGAACAAAAATTGCGACAGCGTTTTTTGCGGGCGAATCAAAAAGTTCGCTTCCAGCTTGATAGCGCGTTCCAGTAACAGGTTGAATTGATTGAGGTTAAACGTTGCTGTTTGCTTCAGCGTATCGAAAATTTTATCGAGGAGCATTTGCACTTCCGGCACATCGTAATCAAACCGTTCGCTGGCGCTGAATTTTTCGGATTCTTCACGAATCCACAATTCCACTTCCTGATCAAAAAAATGTTTGATGGAATCGGGGATGTTCCGCGTAAAAATATAGGTCAGCGGAATGTCGCCCATGCCGGGCTGGACAACCTCTTTGCGGATTTTCTGGATAATATTTTCAATAATTTGATCTAACATGCAGCAACTCCGGTTGTATTTGGCTCATCGACTTATCGTCGTCTCAGAAAAATGAGATATGAATCGAATTTAATTATTTTTTATACATAATTTTTCACTGCAAAAAGCGTTTCAACTCACCTTTTGAAGTCGTTTTCTGCACTGTAATTTCAGCTTAAAGACTTGTTTTATCAGTGAGTTAGCATTTTTACTCAACAACTTTTACATTAGCAAAATATTTGAAAAAAAATGTGCACATTTCGCACAAAATTTATTTTTTTTATTTAAAATCACATCAGATCTGGCGCTGATAAAACAGAATTTGCTGTTGCGCTTCCTGAACCGCGCGATCGACACCAACCCACAGCGCGCGTTTTACCAGATTCAATCCCATGCAAATATCTTCCACTTTTGGCACGGCAGCCAGCATCGGTAAATGCTGGTATTCGATGCCGCCAGTGAGATTTACACCCAACCCGAGTTTGGCTGCAACTTGCGCTGCGCTTTGCAATTTATCCAATCCCACCAGTTCTTCGTTGGAATCTGCGGCGCGGGTAATGTCGCTGCAATCGAATTCCACATAATCTACCTGAACGCGGCTAAGTTGTTTAATTGCAGATACTTCTGGCTCGCAAAAAACAGCTACAGAAATATTATTTGCCCGTAAATCCGGCAGCATCCCGGAGAGGGAATCCTGCAAACTGGCGACGGAAACAGGCATCGCGCTGATGCCGGCGGATTTGTCCAATTCGATAAACGTCACCATATCCGGATGAACCGTTAATGCTATTTTTACGGATTGCGGCTCCAATGGAATCCGCAAATTGAGGAAAGTTTTGCGCACCCGTTTTACCAATTGGGCATCGCGTTCCTGCAAACAACGGGGATCTTCCGCCAAAATCATGCTGATGCCCTGGGCACCGGCAATTTCGCACATCACGGCAAACTGGACGGGATCGAAATCACTATCGTTCAACATGTGTCGCAGTAAAGCCAAATCATCAATCGCAATCGAAAGGCGTTTATTCATCAATAATATTCCAATGTTTGGTCGTTTTCATTCTGGTTGTGGCTGCATTTCCGGCATTTAAAGCGTATCCGTTTTACAAACCAAAACGTTAGGCACGATTTCATGAAAATCAAAGTAAAACTTGAAACGGCTATCGCAAAATCCCGATGGTAAACAGGATGGCGCGGTCGTTAAAATCGTTGAATGTGTGCAGATACGAAAAATTCATGAGCAGTTGAAAATCGTAGGTGCGCAGTAGCCGCAATCCGGTATTTGCAGTAAATTCCAGCCCGTCTTCGCGTTTTTCTTCTTCAACATAGCGGCCCTCTGTGGGAATGTATTCGTACCCGTAATTGTGATTGACCCAGTGAAAACCCAACGCCCCGCCGATATACGGCGAAACATCCGTTTTGCTGATCAGATACGATGAAAAAATATTGACCGCAAATCCGTTCCGGGCTGCGAGCTGCATGCCGAATTCCGAATTGTTCATTTCCGCGCCAAACCGGATGTCCATTGTAAACGACCGCTCATCATCATCGTAGCCATTTTGGGGAAAGAGGTAGCCAAAACTGTAGCTGGTAAATCGGCGCATGCTCCGGCGCAGCGGTTCGACGGATTCGCTTTCCATAATATTATCGATCCGGGCGGATTTGGCAACCGGCACCTGCTGGGTAATGCTGTCTGCGATGCGTTTCATGACAGCATCCAGATTTTCAACGGTGGTGGATGTGGCGTTATCTACCAACATTAATTCGCCATTGGTGACATCGATGAGCATGTACTGGACGATCACTTTTGCGCCGAGTGCGGATAATTTGGTGACAATCGCTTTGTCTGCACCTACTTTTTTCCCCATTTCGACAGCGCAGGGGATTTCGGTGCACATGCTGCCATCGAGTGCGCGGTAGGTTTCTTCTTCGGAAATCAGTTGAAATGCGCCGTTTTTGAGCAGCTCCGATCGCAACAGCGATTCCGAGGTTTGAGCTGTTACATCATCCAAACCGATGGCCGCAACCGGCAAAACCAGCAGTTTTGCGCCATTTTGCGCCAGCCCACTGGCACAGAAAAAAATAAGGGTGAACAATAAAAAGGTAATGCGGTGCGTTTTCATGGTTGGCTCACATTCATTTTTTATAAAATTTGTTGCTCCGGATCAACCCGGAACTTCATCTTGCCAGCGGGAAATATACCACCGTTCACCCCGTTTAATAAAGGTGAAAGTAACTTCCCCGATGAGCGTGGGAATAGCGCTGCCGCCATCCAGCGTTAGGGTAAATGTTATTTTCCGGGAAAAAGTTTCGCTGTTTGCTGGCGGGTCCGGCAGCGGGCGCGATCCCCAAACGAGATCGATGGTATTAAAAAAACGGAACATGCGTCCGGTGGTTTTCAATTCCTGGTCACGTCCCCAAACGATCGCCTCCGGCGGCGATACGTTGAAGTTGGTGCTGACAAAAATAAACGCGGAATCGAGCACTTCGCTGTAAACCAGCGAATCTTTGAATGTGTAGGCGTATTGAAAATTCTGGAGCACTTCGTCAGGATTTTTTTGTTCGGTGAGCAGCAGCGCACCGCCGACATCTTCACCGGCAATGGATGGCGCAAATGGATTTTGGCAGCGCAGCAAAATCGATACAAAACAGATGCTTACAAAAACAAAAAAGGGGAATTTCATACTGTAGGATTCAATTATTGTGATGGGGCAATCCGGTAATTGGCTTTCAGGGTTGACCATGTGCTGTCCGTAACGCGACCGCTGTTTTGCTGCAAATCCCGCCAGCTGAAAATATACCACCGTTCGTCGGATGCTTTGAACAACTGGATGACACTTCGCCCTTGATAGCTTTCGGTTTTGCCCTAAATTCCGCCGTTATGAAATATTCGAAATCGAGCTGAAGCGTATCCGGCGAGGTGGAAACCGGCGTTGGCAGCGGCGTTTCCGGGGTGTATTCGATGAACACATCCGCATCGCTGTTCAGGTTCAGAAAATAATTTTCTTCGTCGTCCACATTCCAGCCGAACAGCCGCGCTGCTTCCGCATCATCCGCGTTAAACTGAAACGGGATGCCGACGGTCGATGCTTCGGCAAAACAAGCCCGGTACGAGCGCGAATCTTTCAGATCGAACGCCTGCTGAATTTTTTCGAGCATGCGATTGGGATCGGTTTGCAGGCTGTTATCGCTGACGCCACCGCCAAAATCCGGTGCTTCCGGCGAACGGGTGTTGAACGGATTGGTGCAACCCGCCAGCAACGCCCAACAAACAATGATCCAAACATATTTCATAACCAATTCCTTTACCAAAACAATGTAGAAAATGAATCGACACTTTTCCAGCAAATTATTGGCGAAACGGAAAACCGAGCGGGTTTTTGGAAATCTCTGAAAACGAAAATCCGCAAGTGGAGGAAAAACAGATGGATAAATCGCAGGCGCAGCAGAAAATTTTGCGGCTTCGCAACGAAATAAATCAGCACGATTACCAATATTACGTGCTCGCCCAACCGTCCATTTCGGATTACGAATACGATATGCTCATGAAACAACTGGAAGCGCTGGAAGCGAAATTCCCCGAATTGGCGAGCGATGATTCGCCGAGCAAACGGGTGAGCGGCGAACCGACCAAAAATTTCCGGACTGTTCCGCACCGTAAGCCGATGCTCAGTTTATCGAATACATATAACGAAGCGGAAATCCGCGATTTCGACCGGCGCGTGCGCGGTTTGCTGAACGAGGGCGAAACCTTCGAATATGTTTGCGAGCTGAAAATCGACGGCGTCGCGATGAGCCTGATTTACGAAAACGGCTCGCTGGTGCGTGCCGTAACCCGTGGCGATGGCGAGCAGGGCGACGAAGTAACCAACAATGTGAAAACCATCCGCAGCCTGCCGCTTGCTTTGGATACAGATGATAACCAATTGAAAAATATTGAGATACGCGGCGAAATTTATTACCCGCGAAAAGAATTCGACAAACTGAATGACGAACGAAGTGCCGCCGGAGAAGCGCCGTTTGCCAATCCGCGCAACTCCGCAGCCGGCACGCTGAAACTGCAGGATGCCCGGATTGTCGCCAAACGCCCGTTGCGCATGTTTTGCTATTACCTCGACGGATTGAGCGACGGCAGCACACCGGCGGAATCCCATTTTTCCGCACTGGAAACGCTCAAAAAGCTGCGTTTTCCGGTTAACCCGAATGCCAAACGCTGCAAAAATGTGGACGAAGTGATCGAGTATTGGCAAAAATGGGGCGCAGAAAAAGACCAACTCCCATACGAAATTGACGGCGTTGTGGTAAAAATCAACAGTTTTGAACAGCAGCAACGGCTCGGTTTTACCGCCAAAAGTCCACGCTGGGCAATCGCGTTCAAATTTGCCACGGAGCAGGCGGAAACGGTTTTGCAAGATATCCAGTGGCAAGTCGGGCGAACCGGTGCGGTCACGCCGGTGGCGCATCTGGAACCGGTGCTGCTGCTCGGCACCACCGTCAAACGCGCGACATTGCACAATGTGGACGAAATCGAGCGGCTCGGCGTTCGCATCGGTGATACGGTGATCATCGAAAAAGGGGGCGAAATTATCCCGAAAATTATCCGCGTCGTCGCCGAAAAACGTCCGGCGAACAGCCAGCCGTATCAACCGCCGCAGCATTGCCCGGTTTGCGGCACCCAACTCGTTCGCCCGGAAGGCGAAGTTGCGCTGATTTGCGAAAACGTGAGCTGCGCCGCACAGGTCGCCGGACGGGTAACCCATTACGCATCGCGAAAAGCGCTGGACATCGAGGGACTCGGCGAAAAAGTGGTGGAATTGCTGCTCAACAATCAGCTCATTCAAGATTACGGCGATATCTATTTTTTGAAATCTGAGGATATTGCCGGACTGGAACGCATGGGCGAAAAAAGCGCCGAAAACCTGCTCAGCGGCATCGCGGCGAGCAAAGAAAAACCGCTGTCGCGGCTAATTTTCGGGTTGGGCATCCGCTTTGTCGGTGAGGGCGCGGCAAAATTGCTGGCGAACCACTTTCATTCCATCGACAAAATGATGGCAGCCAACGTCGCGGAAATTGCGGAAATCGACGGCATCGGCGAAAAAACAGCCGAGAGCATTCGCGATTTTTTCAGCAACGAGGAAAATTTGCAGGTAATCGAAAAATTGCGTTCGGCAGGCATGCCGTTTTCGGAAGCCGCGCCGGAGCCGTCCGGCGAAACGGATGAACGTTTTGCCGGAAAAAGTTTTGTGTTCACCGGCGCGCTGGAACAATTCACCCGCGACGAAGCGGGCGAAATGGTCGAAAAACGCGGCGGAAAAGTGGTCAAATCAGTCAGCAAAAAAACGGATTTTGTGGTCGCCGGCGCGGACGCCGGTTCAAAGCTGCAAAAAGCGCAACAACTGGGCGTGACGGTTCTCTCCGAATCTGAATTTCTGGAAATGATCGGTGAGTAATCGCGCTACCGCAGCGCTTCGCGCAGATACAAAATGACCGGCTGCGCTGCCGCGAAATACTCGATGGCAACATCTGCCAGATCGTTTCGCAAGGCGAGATTGGCGGGCAATTCCGCCATAAAATAAAATTGTTTGTTGAAAATCAGTGGCTCTTTTTCCGCGGCGGCCTGCAAATCCGCCGGCAGGCGTTTGTTGGTTTCGCCGCGTATCTCGCCATATTTTGTCACAAAATCTTTTCCAGAAATCAATTTTCGGAATGCAGCCGGATTGGCGGCAATCGCATTGCGGATGTTTTCCAACCCAGTTTTTTCGACAAAATATGCGCCGCCGCCCAGCATCGTCCGGTGAGCGCTCAATTCCAGATAAAATCCCGGAGCTGATTTATCTTTTCGTCCGGCCGGCGAAATAATTGCCGAAACTGTGGTTTTGTGCGGGCGTTTGTCCGGCGAAAAACGGACATCCCGGTTGATGCGAAAAATGGCATCTTTCGGGGCGATCTGCACATCCGGATCGAACTGGCTCACGCGAAAAATCAGCTCTTCAACCAAATTCGCGAATGGCTTTTTCACCATTTTTTCGTAACGGGCACGGTTTTCATCGAACCAGCTTTTTTCGTTATTGGCGGCCAATTCCTCGAAAAATTGCAGAAAATCGGTTTCAAAATAGGGCATTTTGCATCCTCCGTTGCGGTTATTTGCGGAATAAAATCAGATATACGCAAAAAATCAACCGATTTGTTTCGAGCCATTTTTCGATTTTTGGCGGGGATGTTTCGTGTTCACTTTGAGCCCATTTTCAAAATGACGGGATGCCGGATGCCGGTTCGCTTCGAGGCTTTGGTTGGTTCACTTATAATTTTCAGTATAGTTAACTGGAGATTCCTGCATTCGCAGGAATGACCGGCAGCCTGTCACCCCTGCGGATGCAGGGGTCTCCCGCTCAAAATCACAAAATAATGTGGTACGCTACCAAAATGCGATGCCGGATTCTGGCATCCGGCATCCGGAATCAGATGATGCGCGACATTAACTTACGATTGAATTCACCATCGCAAATTCCGGGAAAGCCCTATTTATTAATGACCGCATCTTCAATAAAAACAAAGCCATTGAGCTTGTGTAATGTGGTAAATGAGAAATCGGAATTGATGCGGATTTTGACAAGCTGGTTGGTGCCGTTATCGCCGATCCACAGTTGCCCGGTTGCTTCATCGACCGCCACGGCATGCGGCGCCTGAAATGCGTAATCGCCGCTGATTTGGGTAAGCGACGCTGGATTGCCTTCCGCAAATGCGAACAATTTGCCATCAAACGAAACCGTGAGCACCACGTTGAACAGCCCGCCAACAGAAGTGACCACCACACTGCGCGGCAGCGCAGACAGCAGGCTGATGGGGCTCGCGTTGCGAACATATTGCGTGCCGTTCCAGTCGAACCGTTCGATCTGGCGGTCATCGCGATCCGCGAGATACAACGGTTGGGCGATTTCGCTGCGGACAAACGGGATAATCGGCGAATTGAGATAGGTTGCTTCTGATGAATCTGGGAAAATTTCTGCATTTTGATAGCTAATCGTATCCGGTAAACTGGCAATTGGCGTACGGGCGTTCAGACAAACCAGCCGGTTGTTGCCCTGTTCGGAAATCCAGACATCGCCGGTTGCCTGATTGATGGCCAGCCAGCGCGGCTGCCGGAATCCGTAAATGGTTTTCACGATTTCGTCGGTGAATCCGTCGATGACCGTCACCGAATTGCCGCCGACGCTGAGCGCCCAAAGCGTGCGGGTATCTTCGTGCAACGCCAGATCGATTACCGTGGGAATGCTGCCGAAACTGGCAATCACGGTACCGGTTGCATCCATTTTGAACACCGTTCCGGCGGCGTAATCCGCCACATAACAGCCGAAGGAATCTTCGACATCGTTGCTGACCGCCACCGGTTTTTGGAACAAGGCTGCGGATTCGAGAATTTTGATACCGTTTGCGGTGTATTTGATGAGCTTCCGGGTGCCGCTGTCCACCATCCAGACGCTGGCGAAATCGGAATAAGCGAGCACTTCCAGCGTATCGCGGGTGAAAAAGTCAAGGTTGTCGGTTGCTTCCACCACAAACCGGAAAAATTCGCCGGAGTAGTTGCCGCCCTCCGGCGCAGTCCAGGTTGCGGTTGGGGCATCCGGGCTGCTGTGTGCCAATGTGCCGGAATCGGGCGTTACCCAAAAACGGTAGCTGAGCGGATAACTTTCCGGGTCGGCGGCGGTTGCGGTCAGGGTGATTTCGTTGCCGGTGAGCACAAATGCGGCACTCGCTGCAAAGTCGCTGATTTCCGGCGGCGCGTTGCCCACCGAAATCAGGGTTTCTTCGGTGGAAGATCCGCCATCCGCCGTTTTAACCACAACAGAAACAGCTACTTGCACGGTATCATCCGGCGCTGTCCATTCGATTTGCAAATTGCCGTTTTTGACAAATTCGCCGCCGGTGACCGCCCATTCTGTGGTGATTCCAGCGGTGTCCACTCCGGTAATCGCAGCGGAAATCAGTTGGCTGGCACCAATGGACGTTATCGCCGATTCGACCAGCAATTCCACCGTGGGATTCACCGGAGCCGGCGTTTCGTCATCCGAATTGAATAATTTATCGCAGCCGGAAGCCAGCCACAACACACCTAAAATGATGACAATTTTTGAGAATTGCATATTTGACATCCCGTCTTTTTTTGAACGGATCCATCCGTTTTTTTCTACTTTTCGGCTTCATTATCGGCGTTTCCGGAATTCGCTTTATGGATTTTTGATAACCGCCGGTATTTGAGCGCCGGATTCATCGGTATGTCAGGATCATTCCCCAAAAATCACACAATTGCAAAAAAAATTTCAAATCACGATTCGGCTTAGTATATTGAAATTGCCGCATCGCCACGCATTAAATAGCGGTTGCACCAATGGTTGAAAGCACGAAACGGCATGAAAACGAGCGTTAAAATCGGTCGAAAATACTGGCACAAACTTCTGTTTATCTTCGGTTTATTGATTTTTGCGAATTGCCGGTTTGGCAATGATGCCAACGAAATAAACCTGACAGAGCCACAAGTTGAGATTGATTTGCCGCAGGTTATGGAACGCGGCAAACTAATCGCCCTCACCGGGTACGATGTCACCAGCTATTTTATTTACAAAGGTCGCCCGATGGGGTTTGAGTACGATTTGCTCAATCGCTTTGCCAATCATCTGGGTGTAGAGCTGGAAATTGTGGTTATCCGCGATCTCGACCGGCTGTTTGACGAGTTGAACAAAGGGCGCGGCGATCTGCTGGCATACAACCTGACCATCACCCAAGAGCGGCAGGAACGCGTGATGTTCACTGATCACCACACGGTGGTGCGGCAGGTGCTCATCCAGCGGCTGCCCAAAAACTGGCGCAACATGCCACAATACAAAATCGACCGGATGCTGCTGCGCAACTCCATCGACCTGATCGGGAAAACCGTGCATGTGCGCAAAGGATCGTCGTATTACGAGCGATTGCAAAATCTGGAGCAGGAAATCGGCGGCGATATCGACATCGTGGAAGTGCCCGGCGATGTGACCACCGAGGAGCTGATCCGCCGCGTCGCCGACGGCGAAATTGATTACACGGTTGCGGATGAAAATATCGCATGGATCAACAGTGCGTATTACGATAACATCGATACGCAACTGTCCATCAGCGTGCGACAGCGGATCGCATGGAGCGTTCGCAAAAACTCCCCGCTGCTCCGCGATGCCGTCAACGAGTGGCTCAGTTCAATCAAAAGCGAACCGACGTTCAACATCATTTATAATAAATATTACCGCAACCGCGATTTTTTCCGGCAGCGGCTAAATTTGCTGGCATCGGCAGACAGCACCGAAAAAATTTCCCCGTTCGACAGCCTGTTCCAAAAATTTTCTGCAAATATCGATTGGGATTGGCGGCTCATCGCCGCACAGGCGTATAAAGAATCGCGGTTCGATCCCAAAGCGGAATCGTGGGCCGGTGCGATGGGACTGATGCAAATTACGCCAACGCTCGCCGAACAATACGGCGTGGAAAACCCATACAATCCGACAGAAAACCTGAAAGCCGGATTGCGCTATTTGCGATGGCTGGAAGATTTTTGGCAGAACATCGAAGATGCAGGCGAACGCATGAAATTTGTGCTGGCATCCTACAACGTTGGGCAGGGACACGTGCTGGACGCGCAACGGCTCGCCGAAAAATACGGCGGCAATCCCGATAGCTGGGCGGATGTTTCCGAATATCTCATCAAAAAATCGCAGCCGCAATTTTACAACGACGAAGTGGTGAAACACGGCTACTGTCGCGGCGAAGAACCTGTGCGCTATGTCCGCGATGTACTGTATATTTACGAGCATTATTTGCGCTTCGCCGGCGAATAATGTTCCATTTCCCTGACACCAATCTGTAACCAAACCTACATCTGTAGCTCATCAAATATTAATATTCCAAAATTACATTTCGATCGCATTTCGGCTATGCGGCATCGCTGCCGGCCGCCACTCTTTGAAATTTTTCACAAATTCCAAATACCATCATTAACCCCACACGGAGGATCGAAATGGATCTATTGCAACGGATACCGCAGCGGATAACCCGGATTACGCTCTCAATAATTGTGTTCGCACTGATGAGCGGCGGATTGTTCGCACAAATCAAAATTCAGTTAAAACCGCTCGGCGATTACCAAACCGGATTGTTCGACGAAGGCGCGATGGAAATTGTCGCGCACGACCCGGCAACCCAGCGATTGTTTGTGGTGAACGCGTTTTCCAGCAGCGTGGATGTGCTGGACATAAGCGATCCAAATGCACTCAATTTATTGTTTTCCATAGATTTAACACCATACGGTAATCAAGCAAATAGCGTAGATGTCCGCAACGGTGTGCTGGTTGCAGCAGTGGAAGCGGACGATAAGCAAGCGCCCGGCAAAGCCGTATTTTTTGACACGAACGGCAATTATCTGAACGATGTGCCGGTTGGTGCGCTGCCGGATATGGTCACTTTTTCGCCGGACGGCAAATTCGTGCTGACTGCCAACGAAGGCGAACCGAGCGACGATTACACCAACGATCCAGAAGGTTCCATTTCCGTGATCGATATTTCCGGCGGCGTTGCATCCGCAACCGTGATGACCGCAGATTTCAGCGCGTTTAACGGCGCCGTGCTCGATCCGAGCATCCGCATTTTCGGGCCGAATGCAACCGTGGCGCAGGATCTGGAACCGGAATACATCGCGATTTCCGATGATTCCCAAACCGCGTTTGTCACCTGTCAGGAAAATAATGCGCTGGCGATTGTCGATATTCCCACTGCAACCGTCACCGCGCTGAAAGGGCTCGGTTTCAAGGATCACATGATGCCCGGAAACGGGCTGGACGCCAGCGATCGCGATGACGCCATCAACATCGCCAATTGGCCGGTGAAAGGCATGTATATGCCGGATGCCATCGCAGGTTTTACCCGCAACGGGATGAATTATTTGATCACCGCCAACGAAGGCGACGCCCGCGATTATGGTGCATTTGCCGAAGAAGAGCGCGTCAAAGACCTTTCGCTCGACCCAACCGCATTCCCGAACGCGGCAGATTTGCAGGCAAACGAAGCCATCGGTCGATTGACTGTCACCACCACAATGGGCGACACCGACAACGACGGCGATTTCGACGAACTGTATGCTTTCGGCGGACGCTCATTCTCCATTTGGGCAACGGATGGCACTCTGGTGTTCGATAGCGGCGATCAAATCGAACAAATTATCGCGGATTCGTTGCCGGATGATTTCAACGCAACAAATGATGAAAATGATACATTTGACAATCGCAGCGATAACAAAGGACCCGAGCCGGAAGGTGTGGCGATCGGCGTTATCGGCGGACGCACCTTTGCGTTCATAGGGTTGGAGCGCGTTGGCGGGATTGTGGTTTACGACGTCACCGATCCGCATGCGCCGGTATTCTGCAATTACGTAAATACCCGCGATTTCGGCGGCGATGTGGAAGCCGGAACTGCCGGAGATTCCGGGCCAGAAGGACTCAAATTTATCGCAAAAAAAGACAGCCCGATCAACCAGCCGTTGCTGGCGGTTGCGTATGAAATCAGCGGCAGCCTGCGCGTTTTCGCAGTGGAAGATGTCGTATCGCCATTCGCGCTGCTCGCAAATGAGCACATCAGTTTGAACGGGCAGAAAGATTCGTTCGGCGCGTTGCACGCCAACGATTACATCCGCTTCCACAAAGGTGCGCCGAGCACCCACACCGGAAATGTGAGCGCAGTGGATGAGGTGGAAATTGCCCGTCGCAACTCCATTTACGGCAACGTTTCCGCCGGAGATGAAATTGAGAACGATGGCGATGTATTTGGTTCAGTCGATGAAAATGCAGCCGTGCCGTTCATCTCGCTGCCGGAGCTGAATTTCGTAACCGGCGGTGCGGACATCACCGTTCCGCGACGCGGTGAACTGGAACTGGCACCGGGCAGCTACGGTACTGTTCAGGTTAAGGTGCATGCCAAACTGACCCTGACAACCGGTGAATATTATTTTGATGAACTGGAAATTGAGGAAGACGCCGAACTGGTTGTTGACGTAACCTGTGGTCCGGTAAGCGTTTACACCCGTTACGAACTCGATTTCGAAAATGACAGTAAAGTGACCCTGCTGCCGCTCGGCGACAGCGAATCGCACGAGCTGTATTTCTTCAGCAAACAAACCAAAGAGCTGGATATCGACAGCGATGCAAAGGTTTCCGGCAGCATCATCGCGCCATACGCAGAAGTGGAAATTGGCGAAAAAGCCTGGTTCAAAGGCAGTATTTCTGCCGATGAAATAGTGGTGAAAAAACGCGCCACTTTTGCACCGCACGATATGTTTATGCCCACCGTAACCAAGCTTGGCAAATCCACTGGCGACATCGCCGCTGCGATTCCGGGCAGTTACGAACTGGCGCAAAACTACCCAAATCCGTTCAACCCGACCACCACTATCAGTTACCAACTGCCGGAAAACAGCGCAGTTAAGCTGCAAATTTACAACACTTTGGGACAAATTGTAGCCACGTTAGTAAGCGGCAATCAACAAGCCGGAAGCTACACAGTTAGCTGGGACGGCACATCGCAATCTGGTGAAAAAGTTGCCAGCGGCGTTTACGTTTATCGACTGCAAGCCGGCGCTTTCAGCCAAACCCGTAAAATGATGTTATTGAAGTAATATCTGGAATTGCCACATAAAAAAAAGCCTTGCAGATTTCATTTTTCTGCAAGGCTTTTTTATTGAAGTGATAATGTGATGTTACAAATAATTGGATAGCAAATCTTTCAATTCAACCCGCCGGAAAGGTTTTGTAATATAATCATTCATACCTGCGTTGGTGTATTTTTCGCGATCGCCGGACATCGCATTTGCTGTCATCGCGATGATTGTGATCTGTGGATTTAACACACCACTATCTGGGGAACGGATAATCGATGTCGCTTCAACACCATCCATCTCCGGCATTTGGATATCCATCAACACCAACGAATAGTTTGTTTTTTTGAGCATATCTACGGCAATTCGTCCATTTTCAGCGATATCTGCTTCAAATCCCAGTTTTTTTAATGTGTGTATCGCCACCTTCTGATTAATCCGGTTGTCCTCTACCAACAAAATGCGTTGCCCAATTTCTTCTGTTACATTATGTTGCGAGGCAGGTAATGTTTTGGTGACCAATTCCTCCGGTTTTTCATCACGATATTCAAACCATGCTGAAAACCAAAAAGTAGAGCCAACACCTTCCTCGCTCTTGACACCCACTTCACCATTCATCATTTTTGTGAGTTTTTTGGCGATTGTTAATCCCAAACCTGTTCCGCCAAAACGCCGTGTTGTGGAGGGATCCACCTGACTGAAAGATTTAAAAAGCGTATTTAATTTTGTTTGCGGAATGCCGATGCCGGTGTCTTTTACTTCGAATTTCAATAAAACCCGATCCGCTTTTTTCTCAGCGGCACTAATAGTAATAGCCACGGTACCTTCGCTCGTAAATTTGACGGCGTTATTGGTAAAATTTAACAAAATTTGCCGAACCCGTATCGGATCACCAAATAGGTATTTCGGAACATTGTTTTCGATGGTCAGTGTAAACGCGATGTTTTTTTCGATAAGATTTGGTAATAATATATTTTTGATAACCGAAATATTATCCTCCAAATCAAACACCACGTGTTCAAGCTCCAGCTTCCCGGCTTCAATTTTGGAAAAATCGAGGATATCATTGATGAGCGTTAACAGCGTATCACCAGATTTCTTGATCGTTAATGCAAAATCCTGCTGTGTATCATTTAACGGTGTATCCATCAGTAATTCGGTCATCCCGATTACGCCGTTAATGGGTGTCCGGATTTCATGGCTCATATTGGCGAGAAAACTACTCTTTGCCAGAGTTGCCTCCTCTGCCTTTTCCCGGGCGATTTTCAAATCCTGAATGGATGTTTGTATCTGCCGTGTCATTTTTTTGAATTCAGATGACAACAAACTGATCTCGTCGGTGATTTTTGAGCTTTGCCACTCAAAGTCATAATTGCCGGCAGCAATTTGTTTCGAAGCATTTGCAAGTATGCGAAGGTAACGTGTTATGCTGTTACTGATAACATATGACAATATGGCACCCACAGCCAGGAGGATTAACGAAATTAAAAATGTTGTGTACCGTTCATTTTGAATGGATATGTTCAGTTGATTCAGAGAATATCCCACCAGCAGATGCCCATAGTTTTCATTGTCGAAATGGATAGACACGAGGGTAATGATATGTGAATCGCTAACCAGCACTTCATCTTTTGAAATTTCATTGAGGGGCAGCTTCAATTTTTCGGGATTGTATGAAGCAAAAATGGAATCATGTTGGTCAATGACAACAATGTAGCTCAAATTTGCATCGCGCTTTGCCCAATCAATGGATTCTGCAAATGCAGCAAAATCGTCTGTTGCCAACCCGATGCCAATTCCAACAGAGAGCAACTCAGCCATGCTTAACACTTTGTTTCGCAATGTCTGAACTGCTTTTACTTTTTGCTGATGAGGATAATAGGAAAGAATAAAGCCAAAAATAAGAACCAACGTTCCTGTAAAACTAATGAACAACTTTAGCCGAATCGGCACAAACAGCTTTTTATTTCTGAATTTCATTAGTAAAGGCATGATTTGGCTTTAGCTTTATGGAAAAATGGCTACCACTTTAACTGCTTTCGTCACTTTTTTTGCATCTATTAATCCAATTGAACCAGGGGTAGTTGATACTTTTTCCAGCATTTCCTCAGTTGAATTAATTGCGATTGGCGGTGTTGCTTCACCGGTAAGTTTTTTCCTGAGCCAAACCCTTTTTAGTTCGATGCTTTTTCGATGAATAGTACCAAATAAGGATTTCTGCAACTTTTCGTTATATTTTGGGAAAAATACAATAACCGGTTGGTCACCATTCCATTTTGTCAAAAAAAGCGTATAAATTTGGTCGAGCTCGAGTGCATCAACACTATCAACCATGACATCTTTGTGCACAATTACTGCCGTTTGTGCAACCAAATTGACATTAATCAGCAGCACAAACAGGAATGTTGACTTAATACATGATTTCCATCTATTCATTTTATCTTCCAATTTGTCCAATATCAATTCCTAAAACATCACACTAATTGCAGCAATAAAGCTTCTGAGTGTACTATTAATTTCGATCGATGCAGGGAAAAAGGGTTGCTGCCATATCGATTGAACATCAACTACCTGCATTTTAAATTTGACATTATCATAAATCTGAATGCCACCGCCAAATGAATACATTTTGGTTCCATCTTTCAAATACACATAATCCTTGTCCTGAATAAAATTATACGAAGTGTATAAGTAAAATTTTTCTAAAAAGTCATATTGGATTGTGCCGTAATAGAACAACTTGTTATAAAGCTCCGAAGCATCTGGGGTGCTATAAAACACAACAATGGTTTCCCCCTCAAATGCGAATTGATTGATGTAAAAACGGAAATCGGTGCCAATTCGCCATCTGCGCAAAGCAGATACATTGTTCCGGTTCTCATAATCCGAAACTGTTGAAAAGCCGAGATTTAAAGATCTGTATTGAACCCCCAACCGCCCACCGACAGTCAGATAATCTGTTGTGTCTGTTCCGGTTACGATTGGTTCATCGGTATATTCATTGGTGCGAAAATTTTCTTCTGCATTCCCGACATACACATCTGTTTTGATATACAATGAGCCAATATTGCTTTGATTGGTAAACTGGAGAAAGGCATCGGAAGGACTAAATTTATCCAAAGGCAGAAAACCACTAAAAGCAGTTTCATATGCGGGCGGACGTAAAATATATTGTAAAAACGGAGTCCGGTTTTTGATTTCATTAAAATTGTTGAACGCAGGAATAAGTTTACCTGCTTTTATGTATGTTCCTTTGGCTATCTCAAATCGCCCCCAAGCCTCTTCAATTTTCGCACTTCCCCATTTTTGGGATGTGTTAAAATTGTTGAGCATCTCGATATTTAACCATGCCGTAAATTTGCTGTTGATTTCATGGCGAAAAAAAATATTGGTTTGCTGGGTGTTGGCATGAATGTAATTCCGTTCATAAAACCGCAGCGGCGCGCCATTTGGCAAAATACCATCACTGTGGGCAATATTTCTGGATAACGCTGACTGAAAAAAGCCAAAGACCTGCAGCTTTTTATCCTGGGCAAATCCTTCGCCAAAGAACATCAAAAACATTAATCCCGAGATAACAATTCTGTGAATACGCATGGTATTACTCATTTCAATATTATTTTTCTATTCATTTCAAACAGTGAGTTTATCAATCGGCATTTTTTAAAGAAAAAATTAATGTTTTAACAATATTTTGTATTTTGCCGGTTTTCTTGATATTGTTGCAAATACAGCATAAGGCACCCAGCTATTTACAATAGCCAAAATATTATTTTTTCTAACTTTAGACATACCAAACGACGGTGGTTCGGTTAATAATTTGCGGGTGCCGCCAACTCGCAGCATGAGGAACGAAAATAGGACCGCAATAAAATGTGTTGCTTACTGCCACTACCTGAAAACCATTCCAAATACAGCGATCATCGCGCTTAAAATATTTGATTGGATTTTTGATGGAAGGCATCTAATTTTCACAATTATCACAAAACAAAAAGCAGGAAGTAAATGAGCAAAAAAATAAACACATCCGCGGTTCGTACGCAGGCGGAGCGTTCGCAATTCCGGGAGCATTCCGTGCCACTGTATCTCACATCCAGCTTTGTTTTTGAGAATGCCGAGCAAGCCCGGGCGCTGTTTGCCGATGAAATCGACGGCAATATTTATTCGCGATTTTCCAACCCAAACGTGTCCGAGTTTATTGACAAAATGTGCAAGATGGAAAAATGCGAAGCCGGATTCGCGTTTGCCACAGGCATGGCGGCGGTGTTCGGCAGTTTGGGCGCGCTGCTGCAACAGGGCGATCATGTGCTGGCGTCGCGCTCGCTGTTTGGCTCCACCCACCAGATTTTCACAAAAATTTTGCCGAAATGGGGCATCTCTCACACGTATGTAGATGCGGACAAACCGCAGGATTGGGAGAAAAATTTGCAGGAAAACACCAAAATGGTGTTCGCGGAATCGCCTTCCAATCCCGCACTGGAAGTGCTGGATCTGGAATTTATCGGGAAATTTGCCGACGCTAACAACCTTGTTTTTAACGTAGATAACTGCTTCGCAACGCCGGTAATTCAAAATCCGGTGGATTACGGCGCACATCTGGTGACGCACTCAGCTACCAAATTTATCGACGGGCAGGGGCGGGTGCTCGGCGGTGTTGTGGTTGGTAAAAAAGAGCTGATCGCAGAAATACGGTTTTTCGCGCGGCAAACCGGTCCGGCGATGTCCCCGTTTAACGCGTGGGTGCTCTCCAAAAGTTTGGAAACGCTTTCGCTGCGAATGGATCGCCACTGCGCCAGCGCATTCCACATCGCACGGGAACTGGAAGGGCATGCGGAGCTCGATTTCGTGAAATACCCTTTTTTGCCGTCGCATCCGCAGCACGAGCTGGCCCGCAAACAAATGAAGATGGGCGGCGGATTGGTAACGTTTAACGTAAAGGGCGGTTACGAGCGTGCCAAACGTTTTATCGATAACGTGCAGCTCTGTTCGATAACGGCAAATTTGGGCGACTCCCGCACGATTGTAACGCATCCGGCATCCACAACGCACTCAAAATTGAGCGACGCGGAGCGCGAAGCTGTGGGTATTTTTCCAGGGTTAATTCGCGTATCCGTTGGGCTAGAGGATGTTGCGGATATTCTCGCGGACATTCTGCAAGCGTTGGAACAATCAAAATAAAGTGCCGTATGCAATAGCAAGTCTTATCAAATTTAAGCCGCCAATACATGATCGCCGCCGTGTAGTATTTGCAACAGAAACAATAATTTAACATCAACTTTTAACTTTAATTTTAAAAAGGGAATTTCATGAAAGTCAGAATTAATCGGGTGGATGATGCATTTCACTTTGAGGCAAGCGGCGCATCGGGTGTTTCGGTGCATATCGATGGATCGAGCGAAAGCGGCGGGCACGATTTGGGCGCACGCCCGATGGAATTGCTGCTGATGGGTCTCGGCGGATGCAGCGCGTTCGATGTGGTTTCGATCTTGAAAAAGCAGAGCCAAACGTTGAAAGATATTCGGATTGAGGTTATGGGCGATCGCGCTACAAACCAAACGCCATCGGTGTTCACCAAAATTCACATGCATTTCCGGTTGTTCGGCGAACTGGACGCCGCGAAAGTAAAAAAAGCGATCACGCTTTCCGTGGAAAAATATTGTTCCGCACATGCCATGTTGGAAAAAGCTGCGGAAATCACCCATTCGTATGAAATTCACGAAACGGTGACTGTGTAATTTTGCACGTCGGGGCGAAGAGCATTCGCCCCAAAATTTCCCTCACATTTTTGCCGGTTTCACAAAAACCGGCGCCTGTTCAAATGTGTCACTGTCTGTCAGACGGGTAATTTCCTGCGATTGCCAGTTCAGCATATAAATATCAAAAATCGTCTGTTCGTCGTCAAACATTTCGATTGCCAGCCAGTTGCCATCCGGGCTCCAGTGATGCCAACCTTCGTTTAAATTATTATTTTTAATCAGCTTGTGAAATCCGCTTCCATCCGGATTGATTGCATACAAACTGTATTTTCCTTGCAGCTTCGATTGATAAGTGATGATATTTTGCGCCGCGTTCCAGCGCGGTGGTCCGGCGTGATAATCGTGCCAATTGGCTGTTGTATCATCTTTTGGATAATGCGTAAGCTGCTGCAAACCCGAGCCGTCCGCGTTGATGCGATACAGTTCGTCGAGATCGGTGCGCTCTTTCGACGGGCGATCTTTTGCGGCGCGAAACACGATCTGCTGCCCGTCCGGCGAAAACACCGGATCGTTCATATATGCGAATGGCGGCGCAATCGAATCCAGCAGATTCCCGCTGCGATCGATGATGTAAAAAATTTCCCGCCCGTCCAGCCGCGGATTGATGATCAATTCCGCGCCGTTTTTCCGCAAAGTAATCCAGCAATCCTGCAACCGCAAATCGCTGATTTTTCTCACGTTATTGCCATCGGCGTCCATTTCATATAAAAAATAGCAACGGTAGCAAGTATCGCGGTCGGAGAGGAAAAACAGCTTGTCATCGTACGCATCGTACACCCAATCCACGCCTTTCCAGTTGGAGATATTCTTTTTGCCGCTGCCATCCGCATTCATCACAAAAATTTCGTAATCGTCGGTTTCCGCATCGTGCAGCACATTGTAAGCGATGTTGTAGGTATCCGCCGGAACAGGTTTTGTAGCGCGCTCTCCACTGCAGGCAACCAAAAGCAGAAACACAAAAATTAGTGGAATTTACATTTTAACTCCATTTTTTACAGATATTTACCATACTTCGAATTACCGCCATGCGCCGATAATCAATCCCATCACACTGAGCGCGACGACCAAATATCCGCCGTTGATAAACATATACGCCGCCGGGCGTCGCTCGAACATCGCGACTATTGACAAACCCATCGCCGCCCAGCCGAAACCGGCTAAAAATCCGGCGGTCAATCCCCACATTGCGTCAGTGTTGGCATCACCCAAAAAGAACGCCAGATTGTAAGCCATAAATAGCGTCAGCACAAACGACACACCGAAAATTTTGCCCATATTCGCGCCTTCCAGCGATTTTTCTGTAAAGCCGTTGGCTTTCATCCACGGTTTGGCAAACAGCGCGGGTGAGTACCATAATCCGCCGATGACAAATGCCGAAATCGCCGCCGCAAATACGGCCAAATGATTGATAATCATATTTTCCATCGCATCCTCCGTTCAGGAAATGTTGTGAATTTACAGTTTATCAGGTCATGAATTCGATGAAAATTTTTCACGACGTGACAATTATACAGCAAAAATATGATGTTGTATTGGAAAAAATTTACCTCGGATGAACCGAAAGATAGCTGAGATACAATTCCTCGCGGGGCAATCCGTTGGTAGAAAAACGGTGGGATAAATAGGCGGTCGGATTGATTCCGGAAAACCGCTTGAATTCGCTGATAAAATGGGATTGGTCGTAATAATCGCAGGCGTAGGCGACCTGCGCCCATTCGATGGTTTGTTCGGCATGGATTTGCCGGAGCACATTCTGGAATTTCATAATTCGCGAATAGGTTTTCGGGGTTTGGCCGACACTGCGCCGGAACTGCTGGATAAAATGTTTCTGGCTGATACCGCAGCTTTCGGAGAGCTGTTTCACGGTGAGAGAGGCCGGATGACTGCGCACAATCTGCAATGCAAAACGGATTGCCGGATGCAGCAAATGACGCTCCCGCCGGCGATCGAGAAAAAATTGCGAAAGCGCCGCAAATTTGGCTTCGGCAGTGGGCAACTCCGCCAGTTTATCGCGCAAATCGCAAATGACGTTGCCCAAAATCTGGTCCAGCGGAATCACCTGATCGGAAATTTCGCTGAGCGGAAAATCGAAAAACGCGCCCGCGCCGCCCGGCTTAAATCGCACCACAATCATCGTTTCGCCGGTAGCGTCGATGGTAATGTAGCGGCTGCGCATCCCGGAAATCCACGCGCAGCGGAAATTGTCGAAACTATCCAGATTATCGTTGTGATACAACCGTTTCGGCGGCTCCGTCAAATCGATAATCATTTCCACAGCGCCGTCCGGCATCAGCCGTTCCAGCAGGTGATCGGGCTGGTTTTCTGTGTAAAAAAAGAAATATTCGATAAATTCCGACAGCGGCGGTTCGGGCAAATGCAGCTGAAATTTCATGAGCTATCCTTGAAATTGTGCATGTTCTGGCGGCGTGAAAGGCGGCTTTTGGCAACCTGATACCAAAATATTTCTCTCCACTGAAAAAATCAAGGTTTTTATTCGGGCTGATCCGTATTAAATTTGGCGTCTGTTTAATAAAGGAAAAGCATGTCAACATCACCCACCGTAGAAGTTCGAAATATCAGCAAATCTTATGGCAGCACGCTTGCGGTTGACTCGCTCAGTTTTTCCGCATTTCGCGGCGAAGTGTTCGGGCTGTTGGGACCCAACGGCGCCGGAAAAACCACAACGCTGGAGATGATCGAAGGATTGCGCCAGCCGGATGCCGGCGAAATTTTCATCAACGGAATGAATGTGCGCACCGATCTCGCCAAGGTGAAAGAAGTGATCGGCGTGCAGTTGCAGGCGACTTCGCTGTATGACAAAATCAAGGTTGGCGAAGCGCTTTCGCTGTATGGCGGCTATTATCGCAAACAGCGCTCAACAACCGAGCTACTGGAACTGGTTGCGCTGGAAGACAAACGCAACGATTACCACAAAAATTTGTCCGGCGGGCAAAAGCAGCGGTTGGCGCTGGCGCTTACACTGGTGAACGATCCGCAGGTGGTTTTTCTGGATGAACCGACCACCGGACTCGATCCGCAGGCGCGCCGCAATTTGTGGGACATCATCAACGTGATGCGTTCGGATGACAAAACCGTTATTTTGACAACGCATTACATGGAAGAAGCCGAACAGTTGTGCGACCGCATCGCCATTATGGATCACGGCAAAGTGATTGCAGAAGGCACCACCGGCAAACTTATCGAAGAAATGAAGGTGGACAACTGCATCGAATTTCAGGAAATTGCAGAATTACCGGCGGATTTGCTTTCCGCATTGCCGGCGGTAACGCGGGTGCAGCAGCGCGGCGGCAATGTGGAAGTGTTTTCGAAACACCCGCAATCAACGCTGGTGGGTTTGCTGGAAACCGCTGAGAATAAACAAGTTAACATAAACGACTTGCACATTCGCCGCCCAACGCTCGAGGATGTATTTCTGGAGCTGACCGGTCGGCGGCTGCGCGAATAACTATCGCCCGAAAGACTGGTTAAACTGCTTATGAATCGATATTTAAAAATGCTGATGGGGCAGCTTGGCATCGAAACCAAACTGTTTTTGCGGGACCGGGCATCTGTTTTCTGGACATATTTTTTTCCGATTTTGCTGATTTTGCTGTTCGGATTTGTGTTCAACCAACCGGATTCGATACGGCTGGGCGTTGCATTTGTGGATTACGATAACAGCAACGCATCCCGTAACCTGATGATGGAATTGATGCGGGTTGAGGTGCTGGACCTCACGCCGATGGAATCGGCGGAAATGTATGTGTCACTGCAAAACAGCGAAAAAAGTTTCGCGATTGTGGTGCCGGAAGGTTACGGAAAAAGCGTTGCGGCAGAATCGCCGGTTTCGCTGCAGGCGTTGTATAATCCCGATCAGCAGCAGGTGGTGCAAATTGTAACACCCATTTTGCAACAGATGATCGACCGGGTAAACTGGCAGCTCATCGACCGGGAACCGCTGATCACCATCGAGCCGCAACCGGTGCGGCCGGTGCGGCAGGATTACAGCTATATCAGCTTTCTGGTGCCGGGATTAATCGGTTTCAGCCTGATGGCAACCTGCCTTTTTTCCATTGGCGTGGTGGTTGTCAGCTATCGCGAAAAAGGCAAATTGCGCCGTTTGGCAATTACGCCACTGCCAAAAGCTATTTTTATAGCGGGACAAATTCTCACCCGATATTTTGTGGTTTTGGCACAGGCGCTGCTGCTGTTGGCGATCGCTGTTTTTATGTTTGATGTGAGTATTGTGGGCAGTTTGTGGCAGTTTTTTGTGGCGCTGTCGATCGGCATGTTTGCGTTTATCTCGCTCGGATACGCCATTGCCAGCGTTGCCAAAACGCCGGAAAGCGCGTCCGGCATCGCCAATTCGCTGTTCCTGCCAATGACGTTTTTGAGCGGCGTCTATTTTTCGCCGGAAAGTTTGCCGGAATACCTGCAACCGTTGGTGGCCGTTCTGCCGTTAACCCATTTGGTGACAACCATTCGCGGTATTTTCAGCCACGGCGAATCGATTATTTTTTACTGGCCGCAACTTATTATTCTCACGGGTTGGCTGATTGTCTGCTTCCTGTTTTCCGTACGGAATTTCCGGTGGGAGTGATTTTTTTTGCCGCGAAGTCGCAAAGCGATATTTGCAACTTCGCGGCAAACCCAACGCGGTAAAAAATTTCGTTATTCCACCAACACCATTTTTTTGCTGAACACCGCATTTCCCGCCTGCAATGTGTACACATACACGCCGGAAGCAACGCTCTCGCCATAATTATTCCGCCCGTTCCAGATAAAGGAATGGCTCCCCGCCGGATAAATGCCATCGGACAGCGATGTCACCAATCGCCCCTGCAAATCATAAATTTTCAGCGAAATTTCCTGCATTTCCGGCAGCCGGATTTGAATTTGAGTCGCGGGGTTAAACGGATTCGGGAAGTTTTGGGTCAGTTCAATTTGTGAGGGCAGCACTTCTGGTTGATCGCCAATGCCGGTGGTGATCTGCAATTTCAGTACTGTCAATTTTCCGTTCATATCGCTGGCGTACACATAGCCGTTTTGGGTATAGGGAAAAACGCCCCAATTGCCCTCAAAACCGGTGTTGTCGTTCAGCGGATAAGTATCGTAAACAGCAACTTCCGCCGGTGCATTCGGATCGCTGATATCCACCACCGAAACGCCCGATTTGTAATGCGACACAAACGCCAGATTTCCCATGATGTGCGTGTTGTGCGCGATGTTGCTCGCACCCAGATATTGCCCCAACAGCGAGATATTCCCGAGATCCTGTATGTCCCACATTTTCAACGTTTTACCGATGGTTTCTTCGGTGGTCATCAAGTATTTTCCGTCATCGGTGAGCCAGGCGTTGTGGGCATATCCGGCATTCGGCGGACCGAAACGCACCAGCCGCACCGGAATATTTTTGACGCTCATATCCCAAATCGAGAATTTGCCCTGACTGCCTTCGGAGATGATCAGCGTATCGTTCCGGGCATACACATCGTGGGCGCGTCCCACATTAAATTTGAACACATCCACCGGATTTTCCGGATCGTTGATATCCACCACCCGCACACCCGCGTCGTTGTTGCTGCACAAATAGGCAAAACCGGTTGCTTCATCGATGGTCAGATTGTGCGAAATCGTTTCGCCGAGCGCGGTGTAGCTGCGCACATATCGCACACTGTCCGGCAGATATTGCAGATCGAGAATCATCAACCCTTCCCGCGGGCCATACATTTCTGCGACCGCAAAAGCGTAATGCCCGTAAGTTTTGATGTCGCGATGATAATAGCAATCGAAACTGCTCGGACCGTCGATGAGATCGATCAATTCCATTTCCGGCACTTTCACAACAGCGATGCCGTCGCGAACGCCCATGATGGCGTATTCCGAACCGTCTGGCGCGGTGTAGCCCCACACATCGGTGCCACCGGTGGTGTCTGCGCTGCCGCAACCGGAGGGATCGGCCGGAAATGTCATCGATCCGACAAAATCCAGTTGGTAGCTGGTTTGGGCGAAAATGCCTGCATTTCCGAACAGACAAGTTATAATCATTACGAAAAATAATCGCATTGCTTTCATGGCTATCCTGTTGTTTGTGAACAATTTATATCGATTGACATTCCGGGCAATGATAAAACCGACGGCTGCCCTGCATGGTTTTTTCGATAAGTGCGCCGCAGGTGTAACACGGTTTTCCGGCGCGATCGAACACGAAAAAACGGTAGTCGTGACGGGTTTGCCCGACAGATTTCAGTTTCGCAACCCGTTCCGCATCATTGGTGATACCGTTGGTCTGATACGAGCGTCGCGCCAGTTCCAGCGAGGCTTGCGCCAGTTTTTCCAGCGTTTTTTCGTCGCAATCCGCCGGACGTTTGGCTGGATGAACACCGGCGATGTGCATAATTTCCGTTCGTAAATAATTGCCCAATCCTGCCAAAAATCCCTGATCGAGCAGCAGCGTGGTCAATTTTTTTCCGCGAAAACGGTTATCGCGGTAGCGCGCTAGCACGTCGTCAATCGTTGTTTGCGGATCGAGCACGTCCGGGCCGAGTTTTCGCAAAAACGGGTGATCCGCCAATTCCTCATCGTGGAGCACTTCGATATCCGAAGCGCTATACAGCAACGCCGATTTTTTGTGATTGTGAATCGCCAGCCGCAGTTGCCGTTTGGTTTGCGGAAAATCGTGTGCGTTGCGAATGATCCATTTGCCATACAATTGATTGTGGCTGTAAATATTCCAGCCATCCGGAAATCGGATGAGCAACGCTTTTCCGCGCGGCTCAACGGCACGAATAATTTGTCCGGAAAATTGCGCCTCAAACGGTTTAAGGTGTTCGAATGCGAAAAATATTTCCTGCACTTCGCACCCGCTAATCGCGGCGGCAATTTTATCGGCAGCAATTTTTATTTCGGGGCCTTCGGGCATTGGTTAAAGGATAATTGGGTTGAATTTACTGGGAGATTCCTGCCTTCGCAGGAATGACACTCCTGTTTTGAAGCTGTCACCCCTGCGAAGGCAGGGGTCTCCTGACATTTTTCACAGATTAAAATTCAAGCCGTGATTCGCATTAAAAAGGTAAAAGTAAAAAGCCGTTACAATGGAGTTGTGCGAACAGCGGCTATCTAAAGTAACACAAAAATCCAAAAATGCAAGGATTGCGGGACGAGCCGGAAAAAATTTCCCGCCGCCCAAACGCGACGGTTTTCTGCTCATTCGACAAATGAGGCAATCGATTGCAGCGGTTTTTTAGCGATATCCGGCACGGTTGCGTTATCCGCGGGATAGCCGACCACCAACAACAAAAACGGGCGCTCCTGCGACGGGCGATCCAAAATTTCGTTCAAAAATTTCATGGGGCTGGGTGTGTGGGTGAGCGTCGCCAGTCCGGCGTTGTGCAGCGCGGCGATCAAAAATCCGGTAGCAATTCCCACTGATTCCGTGACGTAATAATTTTTGATTTTTTCTCCATCCGGCGCAATTTCGTAGCTTTCCGCAAAAATTGCGATGAGATACGGCGCAGTTTCCAGAAACGGTTTGTGCTCGTCTGTGCCAAAAGGCGTGAGCGCATCCAGCCATTCTTCGGTGGCGCGACCGTGATAAAATTCGTGCTCCTCTTTTTCCGCAGCAATGCGGATTTCCCGCTTTACAGCCGAATTGCTGATCGCCACAAAATGCCACGGCTGACGATTGGCACCGTTTGGCGCGGTGCCCGCTGCCAGCAAACATTGCTCGATAACTTCTCGCGCAACCGGACGATCCGAAAAATCGCGCACCGTTCGCCGGCGACGAATATCTTCGTAAAATGCCTGCGACCGGCGCAGCATTTCCTCCGGCGGATACTCCCGGAATTGCGAATATGGAATTTGCGAATTTGATTTCATCGATAACACACTCCCGTTGTTGAGATTTTAAACGGTAAAATTTTAGACAAATATCGACGAAAAAGAAACAACAAATGTTGTCGGAAAAGAAATGGTGAATGCCGATCAACGGTAATCGAGATGCGGCTGTTTTATCAAAATTTGCGAAACCACTGCGATATACAATCATCTTACTATCGTGATACAAATATGATTTTTTTTGGCGAATTTTTATGCTAATATTTTAAACAACCAACAGATGATTAAAAGGAGTTGTCGATGTTCAGCAAAAACAAATATTTATCGGGTCTGTTTCTTTTAATAGCGGTGATTGCTTTCGGCTATCATTTTTTTTCGCCGGATGGCGATCCCGCCAAAATGGGCGTTGAGCGCAGCGGCGATATCGCATTAACCACGTTAAATGGCGACGAAGTTTCGCTCGCGGATTATCGCGGGAAAGTGGTGCTGGTCAACTTTTGGGCAACCTGGTGTCAGCCCTGTGTAAAGGAAATTCCCGATTTGGTAAAACTGCGTAACACCTATAAAGATCAAGGGTTTGAGGTGCTCGGATTGGTCGTCAATTCGCCATCCAACCAGGTGCGGAAAATGGTCAGCGATTTGGAAATGAACTACCCGATTTTACCGGCGGATGCCCGTCTGGCATCGAAATTTGGCAACGTCACAACCATCCCGCGCACATTTGTGCTGGACACAGAAGGCAATATTGTTGAAGATGTTTTGGGCATGCGCTCCTACCGCGCATTTGAGTTGATGATCACCAAACATCTGCCTAAAAACGCCAAAAGCTAACTGTAAAAATCAAAACAACATTCTGTATCCGATGTGATTTTTCGGCAAAATTTTTCAGGGCGAACCCGTTTTCGCCCTGTTTTGTTGTACACCGAAAACAGCAACAGGCAAACCGCAACACAGGAGAACCGATATGATTCGTGAGAAAATTGCCCAGGCGATCGATATCTTGCGCGAAAAAAATATCGATTTGTGGCTCACTTTCGAGCGCGAGAGCAAAGTTACCCGCGATCCGATGCACGGCTTCATCGCCGAAAGCGATGTGACCTGGCAAACCGCATTTATCATTACCGCGACGGGTGAGGCGCTGGTTATCGCCGGAAATCTGGATGTTGCAGAATTGGCTGCGCAGGGGCATTATTCGCAGGTGCACAGCTATGTGCAATCGATTCGCGAACCGCTTTTGGCGACGCTGAACCGGATCAATCCTGCCAGCATCGCCATCAATTATTCGCAAAACAGCCCGGTTGCGGATGGACTGACACTCGGATTGTATCGCGAATTGCAGGCGCATCTCCAAAACACGCCGTTTGCCGAACGACTGATCAGCGCGGAACCGCTGATCAATGCCTTACGCGGGCGTAAAACGGATGCGGAAATCGACCGGATGCGCAAAGCCGCACACCTCACGCTGGACATTTTTTCGCAGGTCGGCAGCTTCATTCGCCCCGGAAAAACGGAAAAGGAAATTGCCGCGTTTGTGCTGGAAAAAGTAGATCGCGCGGGTCTGGAAACTTCGTGGAGCCGCCAGTTTTGCCCGGCGGTATTCACCGGGCCGGATACCGCCGGCGCACACGCCGCACCAACAGACCGGCAGGTGCAAACCGGACATCTGGTCAATATGGATTTCGGCGTAAAATTTGACGGTTACTGCGCAGATTTGCAACGAACCTGGTATGTGCCGCATTCCGGTGAGGGCGTTCCCGATGCCGTTACCAACGGGTTCCGGGTGCTCCGCGCTGCCATCGACAGCGCCGCAAATGCCATCAAACCCGGCGTTTTGGGCGCGGATATCGACGCCATCGCCCGCGGATTTCTGGAAAAAAACGGCTACGAAGGCTATCCGCACGGACTCGGGCACCAGCTCGGTCGCGAGCCGCACGACGGCGGGGCATTGCTCGCACCGGCGTGGGATCGCTACGGGCAAACGCCGTTTACACCCATCGAAGCGGGGCAGGTGTTTACCATCGAACCGCGATTGTTTGTGCCGCAGCACGGCACGGTAACTATTGAGGAGGAAATCTGGGTGCGGGAAAATGGCGTGATCAACATCGATACGCCGCAGCGGGAATTGTGGATCGTTCAATAAAAAACGCAGGACAAAAAACTTCGCCCTGCGCTGATTTGATTTCAAATTTTATGGCGTTTTAAACCGGCACGACATCCTGTGCATGCGGGCCTTTTTCTGTTTCGTTCAGCGTGAATTCAACCTGTTGGCCTTCTTCCAGTGTTCGGAAACCACCCGATTCACGAATCGAAGAGTAATGCACAAAAATATCGCGATCGGAATTGCTGGTTATAAAACCAAAACCCTTTTTCGCATCGAACCACTTGACGGTACCGGTAGTACGATCTGCCATCTGAATACTCCTTACATAATATTAGAACTGAATTTAACTAATAGAACCGTCCCGATTTGCGGGAAGTTTTGTCGGGCAAAAAAGTAAATGTTCAGAAATTAAAAATCAAGCCTTTTGTTTCAGTAAACCGCCAATTTTCAGCCGAAATCAATTGCTTTTTGATGCTTTTTGATAAAAACCAGTCTGAAAACTTCCGATTTTCAGCAACTTCAGGTATATTTATTTGAACCAAAAACACCCGGGAGAATGCCGTGCTGACCAAAGACCTGCTGCGTTACGATGCCAAATCCGGGCAAATTTTCCCGAAATTTATCGATCCCGAAAAGCCGAAATTGCTGACGGTCGCTTCGGAATTGATTGAAATTTACAAAGCAGCGGTTGGGGAAAATAATCGAAATCAACTGGCGGAAGCCGTAAAACCGGTGATTGACGCCGCGCCATTTTCCGCGATTGTTGCCCGGGGATTGGATAAATTATTGCAGGATCGCACCGAATTCGACACTGCCCCGAATGCCGAACTGATGGATTTCCGGCAGCAAATTTTCAGCGAAACCGCGCAATTGCTCCGCGAAAAACCGTTCGCCAGCGAAGCTGATTTTCGACAGCAAGTTGCCGCGACAATCGGGCAACCGTCCGAAACCATTGCCGGAGAATTGTATGCAGATTTGCCGGATTTTCAGCGTGTTACCCATTTCAAACCGTATTCTGTAGAGCGGTTGCTGCTGCGCTACAACGTGGCGCAAGTGCAGGCATTGCTGATGCGCTGCAGCGAACTGACCCTGAAATTGAGCGATTCCGGTGCACCGGAGATGCGCCAGTTGTTCAAATATCTGCGCTTTCGCCAGTTGCTCGCGAGCATCCGCAAAGATGACAGCGGCGATTTTTTGATTACCGTTGACGGCCCGCTCAACCTCTTTTACAAATCGCAAAAATACGGGATGAATCTGGCGCTGTTTTTTCCGGCGGTACTGCACCAACCGGTGTGGGAAGTGCAGGCGATGATTAAAATTAACAATCGTCGGGAATATCGCCTGACACTCGACCAAACCAGCGGATTGCGACCGTATTCGCACCAGTTTCTGGCGTATGTGCCGGAAGAAATCAGCATGTTTCAGGATGTTTTTTCGCAGAAAATTGCGGATTGGCAAATCGAACCGGCGGCTAATTTTGTGCCGCTGCCGGGCGATTTTTACTGTTTTCCCGATTTCAATTTGCGGCATGAATCCGGGCGGGAAATTGCGCTGGAGCTGTTTCATCCGTGGCACGCGAGTCATTTGCTCAGCCGGTTGCAGCAGGTGCACGATGCGGAAGCGCCACCGCTGATCATCGGCGTGGCGAAGGTGCTGCAAAAGGACTCTCTCGTTGCGGAAACGCTGGCGGAATCCGTATATTTCCGGAATTACGGCTTTGTTTTCCGGGAAATGCCCACTGCCGAGCAGATCCGTCCGATGCTGGCTGCGCTGCTCGAAAAATAATGCCTTTACGGCAAAAAAATCACGCGATCAAACCAAAAAGAGGTCCCCACATGTCTTTGGAAAAACTGAATAAATCACTCGTTGCAGAAGTTGCCGCGCTGAAAGCGGAAGGTCGCGCGAAAGCGCCGGAACGCATCATCGTGGATTATTTGCCCGCGAAAAACGGGCGCGGTCCGCGTTACAAACTGAAAGGCTCGGACAACGAATTTATCCGCATGAATTCCAACAGCTATCTCTCGCTGTCCAACCACCCGAAAGTGGTGGAAGCGGCGGACAAAGCCACCCACAAATTCGGCGTCGGTCCCGGCGCAGTGCGCTTTATCGACGGCACGTTTAATTATCACGTGGAACTGGAGGAGCGGATTGCGGCGTATGTCGGCAAACCTGCGGCAAAAATTTTTAACTCCGCATACACCGCCAATCTGGCGCTGGCGCTGACCATCAACAACGATCAAACCTACTGGATCGGCGATGCGTTGAACCACAACTGCATCATCCGCGCGATGCGCATTTCCAACGTTCCGCGTGAAAATAAAGCCATTTACAAACACAACAGCATGGACGAGCTGAAAGCGCATCTCGAAAACATCCCGGATCGGATTGAGCGAGCAGTGGTGATTTTCGACGGGATTTTCAGCATGCGCGGCGATTTTGCGCCCATCGACGAAATTGAAAAACTGGTGGCACCGAATCGCGGGAAAGTGCGGGACGGTATCGTCACCGTGGTGGATGATTCGCACGGCATCGGCGCGTATGGCGCCACCGGACGCGGCACACCGGAACACACAAACACGCAGCCGGATGTCATCGTCGGCACCTTTGGCAAAGCGTTTGGCGTGAACGGCGGGTTCATCGCCGGCAGCCCGGAGTTGATTGAAGCGGTTCGCCAGAAAGCGGATACCTACATTTACACCAATCCACTCAGCGTGGCGGATTGCGCCGCTGCAACCGCAGCCATCAACATCGCAGACAGCCCGGAAGGCATCGAGCGACTGAAACACCTGAAAGCCCGCACCCAACAATTCCGCGACGGATTGGCTGCGCTAGGCATGGAATCGATTCCCGGACCGCATCCGGTGGTGCCGCTGATGGTTCGCGATACCGCCAAAACCCACCAAATGGTGCAACATTTGTATGAAAAAGGCATTCTGGTGGTCGGGCTTACGTTTCCGGTGGTGCCGAAAGGCGATGAAACCATGCGTTTCCAGATCAACGCGGCGCATACGGAAACGGACATTAATTACGCGCTGGATGTGTTGAGCGCGTTCAAAAAATAGCTTTTTGCCACCGGCGACACGGCGCGTTCGGAGGAAGATTTTACAATTTGTCTGTGAATCAATCGGGAGACCCCTGCCTGCGCAGGGGTGACATAAACTTTACTGTCATTCCTGCTCCGAAGGATTCGCGCGAATGCTGGTCCCTTTGGGACAGGAATCTCCTGACTATATTCCTGAATGTCATTTTTTAACAAAAAGTTCTCCGCACCCTCCGCGTCTCCGTGGCAATTTTTTTATCATTTCACCCATTAAACCGGGAAAAAACCATGCCCACATTTGCCACAGCCGACCTTTGCGATGCCCACGAATTCGCGGATTATCTGCACATCGCCGAGCCAATTTTTCTGATTTATGGCGGGAAAACCGCGTTTTTTGGCGAGATTGTTACCGTGCGGGTTTTTGAGGATAACGTATTGGTAAAACAACAGTTAGCATCGCCGGGAAACGGGCGGGTGCTGGTGGTGGACGGCGGTGCATCGCTGCGCGTTGCGCTGATGGGCGACAACCTCGCCCAAATGGGTGCGGATAACGGTTGGAGCGGCGTGATCATCAACGGCTGCATCCGCGATGCGGCGGAAATTGCCAGTATCGATATTGGCATTCGGGCGCTGAACACCACGCCCCGCCGGAGCATCAAACGCGGTGAGGGCGAAACCAATGTGCCGGTCACGTTTGCCGGGGTGCGCTTTGTTCCCGGACATTTTGTCTATGCGGATGCGGACGGCATTCTGGTTGCCGACCGGCAATTGTAGCCAATTTCACCCGGCAACTTTTGCTTTTAATTGCCGGACAGCCGCCTCCAATTCCGGTGTCTTGGTATCCGGCGGCAACGGTTCGCCAAAAATTACCGTCACTTTGCGGAAGAGGCTGCGCGGGCGTTTCACTTTCGAGCCGCTGTGCGCGTAGCTATACATGCTGCCGAACAAATTGTGCATATACACCGGTATAATCGGTGCGTCCATCCCTTTCATAATCGTTTCAAATCCCTTGCGGAACTCGCTCATTTCGCCGGTTCGGGTCAGTTTTCCCTCCGGGAAAATGCACACCACATGCCCGTCTTTCATCCGCTCTTTGGCCAGATTCAGGCTATTCATAATCGATTCGCGCCCTTTGGAGGGATCAATCGGGATCACATCCATTAAATAAAACAACCACTTGGCCACCGGGATCGCAAAAAATTCTTCCGCCATAATAAAGCGGATAAACCGCTGCATTGTCGAGCCCAGAATAAACGCATCCACAAATGTCACGTGATTGGGTGTGAGCAGCGCCGGACCTTTCAGCGGGATATTTTCCTCGCCGACAATGTTGATCCGGTAAAAGGTATTCGTCAGCAGCCAGAAGCAGAATCGCACAAAATATTCCGGGATCACGGTGCAAATATAGACCACCGCGCCGATGCTCACGAATCCCATAATCAGATAAATCATGTCCGGCGGAATAGCCCACGTCACCGAAAACAGCCCGTACAGCAACGCGCCGAGCACCATAAACAGCCCGTTGAGAATGCCGGTTGCCGCCATCACCCGCCCTTTTTCGTGCTCGCGGGAATAGGCTTGCAGGTAGGCATACAGCGGCACGATATACAATCCGCCCATCCCGCCGGCCAAAAACAGGGTGATTGCCGTTGCCGTGTACGAGCTTTTCGTGAAAAACAGGGCGATGCCCGCAATCGCGATGCCGATGCCGCCGAGCGGCACCAATCCCAGTTCCACTTTTTTGCCTGACCAACGGCTGGCCAGCAGCGAACCCATCGCAATGCCGATGCCGATAAACGCTGGCATCAGCGCCAGTTTTACGGTGGATGCGGGATCGTCGCCGAGCATGCGGTCGCCGTAAATCAGAATATTGGTTTGGAACAGCAGCCCGACCAGCCAAAAATAGCTGTTCGCCAGTGCTGCCAGCCACAGCCCTTTTTGCGCTTTGAGGAACGCCAGCTCCCGCCACATGTCGATCACGGGATTGAGCGGGAATTTTTTATCCGTTCCGGCGGCGGGAATGTTGGGAATCGTGATCACAGAGAGCGAGCCGAGCACCGCCACGCCGATGCAATACAGCGCCGCGATTTGCGCGTTGTTTTCGTGAAAACCGAGCAGAAATCCGGTGATTGCCGTGCCCAAAATGATCGAGAGAAAAGTGCTCATTTCCACCCATCCGTTGGCGCGGGAAACCGACTGCGGCGCGCAAGCTTCGGGAATGTAGCCGTATTTCGCGGGGCTGAAAAAGGTGCTTTGCGAAGCCATCAGAAAAAGCATCGCGAACATCAGCCAAACGCTGTCCAGATAAAACGCCAGCGCACCAAACAGCATGATGCCGATTTCCGCGAATTTCACCACGCGCATCACCGCGGTTTTGGAATATTTGTCCGCAAAATAACCCGACCACGAGCCGAACAACAAAAACGGCACTGCAAAAATGAGCGTGGATATAAAAATAAACAGCTCGTCCGTCATCACTTTTACTGCAACTATTTGCAGTACGTATAATTGCAACAGCATTTTGAACAGGTTGTCGTTAAACGCGCCAAGGCTTTGGGTGGCAATAAATGCGGAAAATCGTTTCGGCAATCGGACTTCGGACATTTCGGCTCCTTCGCAATAAAACCGGACATTGTTCGATATTCACATTCCAGAAAAAACTGCGACAAATATAGCACATTTGGCGAAATTCACAAATAATCCATCGGGCGAAACCACTACATTCACTCTGAAATTTGATTATTTTCCGGTTTTTCGCTAAGTTGGCGGGTAATCGAAAAAGGATACCACAACATGCGACCAACACAGCTTTGGCTGTCATTTTTATCGCTGATTATTTTATGGACAACCGGTGCCATCGCGCAGGAATATGACGAATTTTTCGTAGTTCCGGAAGATACTATTTTGCGCTATTTCGCCGAAAATCAGCCGGATGTGCCGCCGGATAGCATCGCCAATTACCGGATGGACGTAACGCTGGATGTGAACACCAAACTTATCGATGGAAAAATGCGCCTGGTTTGGCAAAATGCCACTGCTTTTCCGGCTACCGATCTGTATTTTCACCTTTATTATAACGCCTGGCGAAACAACAAAAGCTCTTTTCTGAATTCGGTTCGATACAACAATCGCGATGTATCCGGTTACGGCGAAGCGGATTGGGGCTATTGCGAAATCAAAACCATCCGCATCGTGCCGAACGGCAATTTTGAAGGCGAAGATGTGCTGAGCAAACTGGTTTACGAACAACCTGACGACGGCAATTCTGCCGATCGGACGGTGATGCGACTACCGCTGCTGCGCTCTGTTTTTCCCGGCGAAACCATCGAGCTGGATATCGAATGGGTGTCCAAAGTGCCGCGACCGGTTGCCCGCACCGGCTATTTGAACGATTATTTTTTTATCGCACAGTGGTTCCCAAAAATCGCGGTGTTCGATCCCAACGGCATGTGGAATGCGCATCAATTTATCCAAACGGAATTTTACGCGGATTTCGGCACCTACGATGTGCGGCTGACCGTGCCCAAAAACTGGCAGGTTGGCGCCACCGGACGGGAAATTTCGCGGGTGGATACGCTGCCGAACACGACGGTTTATCACTATTTCCAGAACGCCGTGCACGATTTTGTGTGGGTCGCCAGCCCGGTTTTTCGCGAATTTTATCAACAATTTGAGATGCCCGGACTACCGCCGGTAGATATGCGCCTGTTGCTGATGCCCTACAATCTGGACAAACGCGAACGCTATTTTCAGGCTGCGGCAACCGCGCTGAATTATTACGGCACGTGGTACGGACCGTATCCGTACGGGCATATTACGATTATCGATCCGGCGTATCAATCGCAATCCGGCGGGATGGAGTATCCAACCCTGTTCACGGGCGGCGCAAGATGGCTCTCGCCGCCCGGCAGCCGCCAGCCGGAAAGTGTTACCATTCACGAAGCGGGGCATCAATTTTGGTACGGGCTGATCGCCAATAATGAGTTTGAGCATGCCTGGCTGGATGAGGGCATCAACACGTATTCGCAGCACCGCATTTTTCGCCAACACCTTTCCCGCTGGCAGTTAACCCGGCGCTATATGGATGATTTTTTGCCGCTCGTTTACAACGATGTGTTCCGGGCAGAACGCAGCGACGGCGCAGATATGTATCGCGGTCTGGAATCGGGTTTAAAACGCGACGCGATGTCTACGCCATCGTGGAAAAACGGCCCCGGTGCATATCGCATCAATGCGTACAATCGTCCCGCGCTGATGCTCCAAACGCTGGAAAATTATCTCGGCTGGAAAACATTCCAGAGTGTGTTGAGCACTTTTTTTGAACGATTTCGGTTTCATCACCCGACGCCGGAAGATTTTTTTGCAGTGGTAAACGAGGTGAGCGGACAGGATTTAAGCTGGTTTTTTCACGAAGCTTATTTTGGCACCAACGTTTTCGATTACGCCGTTGGCGAGGTGAAATCGGAAAAAATCAACGCTTTAAAAGGCTTTGATTACGACCAGGATAACATTGTCTTTAAATCGCCGAATCCGGAAGATGCTGCTGCCCAAACGGCAGCCTACCGCAGCACGGTTTATGTGCGTCGCTGGGGCGAAGCGATTTTTCCGGTGGAAGTGAAACTGACGTTCGACAATGGCGAAGAGGAATTGGAACGTTGGGACGGACGGGATCGCTGGAAAATGTTCCGTTACATCAAAGGCGCAAAGTTGCAAAAAGTGGAGGTCGATCCGTCCGGGAAACTGGTGCTCGACGTCAATTCTGTTAACAACAGTTGGGTACGGCAAAGCAGCGCACCGCTGGCAGCGTGGAAATGGACATCAAAATGGATGATCTGGTTGCAAAATGTAATGGAGTTGCTGGCGTTTTTTGCCTGAAACGGGCGTTGGTCAATTTTGGAAATAACCCGGCAGTTTGGTGGTGTTCAGCCAAAAATTTTCCAGATTGTCCACTGCTTCAAAAAATTCTCTGATGGTAACCGGTTTTTGGACATACGCATTTGCGCCCAAACGGTAGGATTCAACAATATCTACTTCGTAAACGGAATTGGTAAGCATGATGACAGGCAAGTGTTTCAACTGTTCAGAAATGCGGATTCGCTGCAACAAATCTTTGCCGTTTAAACGCGGCATATTAATATCCAGCAACATAATATCCGGAAACGGGTGTTTTTTACGATTGCCAAATTCACCGTGGCCATTCAGATAATCCAGTGCCTCCTGACCATCATTGGCAATGACAACCACGTTTTTTTCGCTGTTGCGGCTTAACGCTTTCATTGTCAATTTCTGATCGGCGGGATTATCTTCCACCACTAAAAAAATTACTTCTCTATTTTCTGTTTTTTGCATTATGATCTCACTTTTTCGGGCGATGCCCAGTACTGATTTTTTTACTGACTTAACACATTTTCTGCCGCCAGCGTGTTCAGATGTCGTATCAATTGTTAAATCGAAACATCCGGATTTGGCGTAGCGAAACAAATTTAAGAAAACTGCCCGCAGAAAAAAAGCGATTGTTGTTCCGTTATAAAAATTTACAGCCCACGATGGGTCGGGCAAGTCATGCAGCGCGGGCCGCCGCCCCATTTGATGACATTCGGCATGCTCACTTCTACCACGTCCACACCGTTTTTCCGCAACCGGCGAATGGTTTCGGCATTTTCTTTTACGGCAATCACTTTGTGATCCGAAATGCACACCACGTTGCAGCCGAGCGTCACCTGCTCATCGGGGTCCGCAACAATGATGGTGTAGCCATCCGTTTTGAGCATTTCCAGAAACAAATCCGGCAATCGCGTGACATCCGCGAGACATTTTTTGTGCCCGACCACGGTAAACAGCACATCCAGATGCAGCTCGTCGTGCGGTACGCCGACAAATTCGTATTCCGGAAAAGCGGCCTGCAAGCGCTTCAAACCCGCTAAGCTGGAGCGCTGCCCGAGTCCCACAGCCAGTTTTTTCTCGCCGATAAAAATGACGTCGCCTCCTTCGACAAAACCGTCCCGCGCATCGCTGATATCCAGATATCCGCTGTCCGATGCCACTTCGCGCATACCTTCCAGTTCGTACACGCGTTGCGCCTGTCGCAAATTGCCGATCACAAATGTATTGCCGATGCTCATTGCGGGATCGCGGGTGAAAATTGCCGATTTTCCCTCTTTGCCAATGGCGTTGGTGTGCACCACCTTCACGCCCTGATCGATCAGCGTACCCACAAACAGCTTGTATTCTTCCCGAAACGAAATCGGGTCGATGTTGTTCACATTTTTTTTGGCGACATCGTTGATGGCAAATTCCGCCCGGATTTGGGCATTTTCCGGCGTGAACGACACAATTACTTCGCGCAGCCGCCCGAATTCCGAATGCACATTAACCGGCAAACTGAGCCGGTCGGCATCTGGCGGGGCATCTTTGCGATGGAAAATGAGCAAATAGCGATCGCTGCCTGCCTCGCCAATTTCCATCGGTAAAATCAGCGCAATGCCAGTGTAGCCTTCCTGCATCACCGCTTGCAGCAATTGATGAATTTCCAGATTCACTTTCGCGATATTTTTGACAAAAATGCCCAGCCGGAAGGGTTGATTTGCCAGCAATTCCGGCGCTTTTGAGGGATCGGATAAAATCGGGATATCGCCGTTCATCACCTTCGGCGCGATCAGATCCGGACGAAACGGCAGTTGTTCGTTGATGAGATCTTTCACCATAATCAGCCGTGCCCCGCCTTCTTCGGTGAGCCCGTAACGGGTGGGATCGTATTCGGTGATGCGATAGCCGCTTTTCAAATGGGAGCGGATCGACTCGGTATTTTCCAGCCGAACGGTGGAACGAATCAATTTTTTGCCCGCTTCCCGCGCCACAATTTCCTGCGCTTTATACAAAATTTGCCCGAATCCGCGCCCAACCGTGCCAAAGCTGAACGCCTCGTGCATCCGCACTTCCTGCCGGGTGATCGACTGAAACAAGATCTGGCAGGCGCCCAGCATCGGGGCGTTTGGTTTTTCGCGAAAATAAAGTACGTGACCGCATTGCGGCATTATCCGCAGTTCATCATTTGTCAACTGTTGTTCCGGCGGGAAATACTGGTCATCCAGCGCTTTTACTGCTGCCAGTTCGCTTTCTGTCCGGGCGAATTCGACGCGATACAGTTGCCCTTTGTGCCCCACCTGAACGTATGCGTTCCCGTTTTTTTCGTGAACGGTCCGGTTCACGCTGCCCTGAAATATGCCCTTCATTGAGATCCCGGTTGATTGTTTTATGCGCTAAAAGTCGTTTTTGCCACTTTCATATATATTAAACAATTTCAATAAAATCAATTGTTTTGATGGGGATAAACAGAGATTTTTTGTTGAGAAAAAATTAAGGTGAACACGGCAGGCGTTAATAAAAAACCGGCAGCACATCTGCACTGCCGGTTAATGTGGGATTATGATAATCCGGTGATGTTTCCCGCATCATCAATATCAATGCCTTCTGCGGCGGGGTTGCGCGGTAATCCGGGCATGCGCATGATGTTGCCGGTCAGCGGCACCAAAAATCCGGCACCGGCGGAGATGATAATTTCGCGAACCGTCACCAAAAAATCTTTCGGACGACCGAGCAATTGGGGATTGTCCGACAGCGAATTTTGGGTTTTGGCAACGCAAATCGGCAGATTGTTGTATCCGAATTCGTTGATGATTTTCAAATCTTTTTTTGCCTGCGGCAGAAAATCGACATGGCTGGCGCCGTAAACTTCCGTGGCGATCCGCTCGATTTTTTTCTCCACCGGCATTTCCCAGTCGTACAGCGGGGTGAATTTCACCTGATTGGCATCTGCGACATCCGCGACCAACCTGGCCAGTTCGGTGGCACCGCGGCCGCCTTCCTCCCATGAGTTAATCCGCGCAAATGCCGCGCCTTTTTCCCGGCAGATGAGCGCCAGCGCTTCCAATTCTTCTTCCGTATCCGTAACGAAACGGTTGAGCGCAACGACCGGTTTCACCCCGAATTTGCGGATATTCTCGATGTGTTTTTCCAGGTTTCCGCGTCCTGCCAGCACTGCCTCCGGATTGGGCGTTTTGAGATCGGTTTTGGGCATGCCGCCGTGCATTTTCAGCGCGCGTGCGGTTGCTACCAACACAACAGTTGCCGGATGGAAATTACCGTAGCGGCAAACGATATCGAAAAATTTTTCCGCGCCAAGATCGAAACCGAAACCCGCTTCGGTGATGACGTAATCGGACAAATGCATCGCCAGTTTTGTGGCCATAATACTGTTGGCGCCCTGCGCGATGTTGGCAAACGGTCCGCCGTGAATAAACGCCGGATTCCCTTCCATCGTTTGCACGATGTTGGGCAGCAGCGCGTCTTTCAGCAACGTGGCAACCGCACCTTCAATTTTCAGTTGTTTCACGGTAATCGGCTGGTTTTCTTCCGTAAAACCGAGCACAATGTTGCCGATTTTCTCTTTCAATTCCGAATAGCTGAGCGACAGACAGAGCACCGCCATCACTTCGGATGCGGCGGTAATGTCGAATCCGCTTTGGCGCGGCACGCTGTTTTGAGCGCCGCCCAACCCGATAACGATATCCCGCAATGCACGGTCGTTCATATCCAGCACCCGTTTCCAGGTGATTTTGCGGCTGGAAATTCCCCGCAAATCGCTGAAATGGAGGTGGCTGTCCAGCGCTGCGGAAATCAAATTATGTGCGGCAGTTACCGCATGTAAATCGCCGGTAAAATGCAGATTGATATCTTCCATCGGCAGCACCTGCGCACGACCGCCGCCGGTTGCGCCGCCTTTCATTCCCAAACAGGGTCCGAGCGACGGTTCGCGGAGGGCGAGCGCCACTTTTTTCCCGATTTTCCCGAATCCTTCCGCCAGCCCGATGCTGGTGGTGGTTTTGCCTTCGCCGGCCGGCGTTGGCGTGATAGCACTCACCAAAATCAATTTGCCATTTGCCGGTGTTTCCGCAAATAACCGTTGAATGCTGCGCATTTTTATTTTCGCTTTGTGCTCGCCGTAAGCAATCAGGTCTCCGGGATTCAACCCGATTTTTCCGGCGATTTCCGCAATGGGGCGCAGTTTCGCTTCCCGTGCAATTTCGATATCACTTTTGTAATCCGACATTCCTTCATTCCTGTTTTTAAAGAAGTTATATATAATTATTTTGTAAAAATCAGTGGTTTTTCCGCGCTGTTTTTTTGGCTTTTTCCGGATGACACCGGACGACAAATTTGTGTCCGTCGTATTCAACAATTGCCAATTGCTCATCGGCAATCATTTTTTCCACCACGTACCATCCGGCATTGTTGCGTTTCAGCAATTCCCGGACGGCTTCTTCGGTCATCGGTTGAACGGCGAGGGTTCGCAGCAAATCTTCCTCCACCAAACCGGTTGCGCCGTACTGGCTGCCGCGTTCCACCAGCAGCATATCCACCTGTTTCAGATATTGGGAAAATAATTTGTAAGCCCGGTACAATCCGTCCAGATCCGGTTTTTGCACCCAACGCTCCACCGGCGGGCGGCTGGGCGTGGCAATAAACGCATATTCCGGCGCCAGTTGTTCCAGAAAAGTAACGGTCCGCAGCAACACATTGTGGGGATCGTTTACGTTTTTTACCAACATCGTTTCGGTTGCCAATTTGCCGGTAAATTCGTTCCGGAATTGCATAATCCCTTTCAACACCCGGTCCAGCTCCAGTTGCCCGTGGGGCTTGTTCAGCTTGTGCCAAATCACTTCGTCCACGGTATCTACCTTTAGCGAAACCCAGTCCGCGCGGCACAAATCCTCCCGGACGTCGTCCATCCACAGCAGCGAGCTGTTGGTGAAAACAGCCACCGGATAACCCAAAACCTTGAGCAGCCGGATGGTTTCGCCAAGCTGAATATCCAGCGTCGGTTCGCCCTCCGGAACAATCGATAGATAATCGATATGTCCCTGTTTTGAAAGCACTTGCGAAACACGGGTTTGTACATCCCGGAAAATTGTGTGAGGTGAATAAAACGGTCGCCGGCGTATTTGCATATGGTTGGTGTGCCCAACCTGACAATACACACAGGCATACGAACAAAATTTGGGGAAAATATTGTTGATTCCCAAGCTGTCGCCCAATCGCCGCGAGGGAACGGGGCCAAATGCGATCATGTTTCCCTCCTGAAAAATCCTGTTGATTTATTGTACAAAAAATACGTAACCGCAGACAATGATTGGGCTTATCCCATATGATGATCTGCGTCATATTTTTCCCGTTTGCTGTAGGATTTTCTGAAAAAATTGTAAACGCGACAGGCATCAAACGCGTCTAATCAATAAACAAATGAGGCTGAATGCTGCGATAAGCTAAAACGTTGACAGGTATTTTTTTTGCAGATATGAGACGCTTCTTTTCCCAAAAAAAGACGTTAACCCTAACAGGGATATGAATTAACGCGCCGCTGAAATTTATGATTGGACAAGCGAAATTTAATCAAAACGGAGGAAAGTATGATCCGCAACCGATTTTCGCGAGCCGTGTTCAAAGCAGTGGCTATCATCATTTTGCTGACACCGGCGCTGCAAGCGCAAGTTGGCTACTACTTTGGACAAAACAAGGTTCGCTATAAAGATTTTGACTGGAAGGTTTACCGGACCGAGCATTTTGATGTCTATTATTATAATGAAACAGACATTACCGCCCGCGATGCCGCACGAATGGCAGAACGCGGTTACGCATATTTGAGCAAAACGCTGGGGCACAACGTAAAAGATCGCATTCCACTCATTTTATACGCCTCGCTAAACGATTTTGCCCAAACGAATGTAATTAACGGATTGCTCGACCAGGGCACACGCGGGGTTACCGAAAGCCTGAAAAACCGGGTAACGCTGCCCATCACCGGCTCGTATCGCGAGTTTAATCATGTGCTGGTGCACGAACTGGTGCACGCGTTTCAATATGATATTATGTTCAATAACGAGCTGAACATCACTCGTTTTAACCCGCCGCTGTGGTTTGTGGAAGGCATGGCGGAATACCTTTCCGCAGGAATGGACAACACCACTCGGATGTGGGTTCGCGACGGACTGATTCACGATGATTTGATGAGCGTACAGAAGCTGAACGGCACATACGACATCCGGGTGTATCGCCTTGGACAATCGCTCTGGCATTACATCGGCGAAAATTACGGAAAGGAAATGGTCGGCAAAATTTTTAAAATGGCCGCCCGTTCCGGTAACGTTGAAAGAGCCATCAAATCCTATTTAAACATGGATTTAAAGCAGCTCACAACGGCGTGGCACACTTACGCAAAATCGCTAACCGTTCCGGCGGATACCACAATGGCGATGCCCGCCGATGTTGCGCAGCAATTGACCCATCGCGGATCGTATTATCACCGGATGAACATCGCTCCGGCGGTCAGTCCGGACGGCAAGCGTGTTGCCTATGTTGCCAACAAAGACCTCGATGAGGAAATATACATGCTGACCCAAAAACCGGACGGCAGCTATGAGCAAAAACACCTCATCAGCGGCGGAAAAAGCCGCCAGTTCGAAACGCTGCGTTATTTTGAAACGGCGATGGGTTGGTCCCGCGATGGCAAAAAACTGGCGTTTATCTCCAAATCCGGGGCAAAAGATGTCATTTACATCGTCGATTCGCACAGCGGAAAAGTGCTTCAGGAATTCCAGTTCGAGCGGCTGAACGGTTTGCTTTCGCCGACATTTTCACCGGAAGGCGAGCGGCTGGTGTTTGCCGGATTGCAGGGTGGCATCTCCGATTTGTATTTGTTGAATTTGGGAAATGGCAATTTGCGGCGGCTGACGAACGATAAATTTGCCACACTCCACCCGCAGTGGGGACCGGAAAATGAGATCGTTTTTATCACCGATCGCGGAAAGAACAGCAACGCCGGGCAACTGCTGTTCAGCGATTACGATTTGGCAATTTACAATTTAAGCGACAACACGATTCAGCTCGTCACCGATTTGCCGGGCAGCGAAACCAGCCCGCAATGGTCGCCGGATGGCAGCGAAATCGCCTTTATTTCCGATTACGAGGGCATCCCGAATATTTACAGAATCCGGTTGAATGACGGCGAAATTCGCCGGTTGACCGCACTGAAAAGCGGCGTTTCGGGCATCACGGAAACCACACCGGCGTTCAGTTGGTCTGCCAATGGCAACGCGATGGTGTTCTCCGCTTTTGTGGACGCAAGCTGGCAGTTGTTCAAAGTTAACCCGGATGATCTGGTTGCCGAAATCCCGGTTTCGCCGGAAAAAGTGAGCGAAAACGCCGGGAAAAACGCGGCTATCGCCATTTCCGTGACGACAGAAGCCCTGCCGGACACCGCCAAAAAAGCGCAAAAAACGGCGCTCGAAAAGCGCATTTTTAACACATTTCCAACAGAAGAAGAAACGCCGGACAGCGCGGTTACGGTTCAAATCGATAACCAATCGATAGCCGTAAAAGACAGCGTAATCAACACCGCGCCGATGCTCGCAACTGCCGGATGGCTGCCGGAAATTCCCGATATCAACACCATTTACACGGGCTACGAATTGTCGCCGGATGATTCCGTGGAAACCCGCGATTACAGCAGCAATTTCAAACTGGACGCCGTACAGGTTGGCGGCGGATACAACACGTTTTTCGGTGTGCAGGGTGGCGCGGCATTTCTGTTCAGCGATATGCTGGGCAATCACACGCTGTATTTGTCCAGCGAACTGCAGTTTTCCGATCCGCGCTATTCGGATTTCGGGCTGACTTATTTTAACCAGGCCAATCGCTGGAGTTGGGGTGTGCAGGCGTTTCAGTCCAGTCTTAGCTATCTCACCGCTGCCAATTTTAATCAGGTGGGCTTGATTCGCGATACCTATCGCGGATTCAACGGACTGGTTGCATATCCGTTCAGCAAATTTGCGCGATTGGAATTAACCGGCGGCATCACCTGGATTAACGAAGATTTTGTGGTGGAAACCTACAATTTTAGCGGGCTCGATCGCGAAACGACCGATATCGGTACGTTCAATTACGGGCTGTTCAGCGCGGCGATGGTTTTTGATCATTCCACCTACGGACCATTGGGACCGTCCAAAGGGTATCGCAGCCGCTTTTCGGTGGAAACAACCACAAACGATATCCAGTCGACCACGTTGCTGGCGGATTACCGGAAATATTTCCGCACCAGCAGCCGCACAGTTTTGGCGTGGCGGTTTATGGGCGCCGGAAGTGTCGGTAAAGATGACCGGTTTTTCGATATCGGCGGACCGTATTATTATCGCGGAGCGGATTACAACGAGCTGATCGGCTCGAATTTTCTGCTGAGCAATCTGGAGTTTCGTTTCCCGATGCTGCCATTTTTACCGCCGACGATGGATTTCCTGAGCGGTGCGGCGTTTGCCGATGCCGCCGGCACGTGGGGCATCAATTCGCGATTTTACGACAATCCCACTTTCCAGCCGTTTAGCAACGAAAACGGCTTTCGCCTGAACGATTTGAATGCGGCGGTAGGTCTTGCGGCACGGCTGAACATCGGCTACTTTTTGCTGCAATACGAACTGGCGTGGCCAACCGATTTGCAGAATTTCGGCTCACCGGTCAAACGCTTTTCGATCGGGACATTTTTCTGATTCGCAGTTGAATATCCAATCCATCCCTCCTCGTACCAACGCTCCGGTGACATTTGCCGGGGCGTTTTTTTTGAAAAAAACCATTTGTTCCCAATTTGGGAACTCTATTCACAACACAATGGGCGTCCCGTTTGAGGTGATGATGCAATAATATTTTCGCGCAATCACCGCAATTTTGATAGCAGTTGTTTCTGAAAAATTTCCATCGCTATCACCCAGCCTTTTGGACCAATACCGTTGATTTTATGCAAGTTAGGCAATGGGATATCCTGCCAGGTACCATCCTGTTTTTGCACGAGAAACGCCACATCGGTAGCTGCCAGCAGCGAAACGTCGTTGGCGCTGTCGCCCAAACTGACGGTGTGAACCTCGCCAAATTGCTGCCGGAAAATTTCTGCGAGCAGGCGAACAGCAGTGCCTTTGTCCGCAGTCGCGGATGTAACGGTAAAAAATCGCCCGCCGGAAACCGCAACCAAACCGAACGGTTTTAGCGCATCGCGGATGGTCTGCTGTTCTGTTTCGGTGAGTGGCGTAAGTATTGTTTCGCTGTAATCGCGGGTGGCGGCGCATTTTGCAGCGGCTTTGTCCAGCCCGGTAATTGCGCAAATTTCCGCAACAGACAAATCGCAATAACATTTGAACCCGATGCCCGTTTCCGAACGGATATTTGCCAGCGTCGCCCTGATTTCCGCAACCGGTTTGCCCAATTCAATCACCAAAAAATCGGCGGTTTCGCGTTGCGCATTCACCGGAACGGTAAAATAATGTTTCGGGATAAACACGGCGTTGCCGTTTTCCACGATAAACGGCGCCGAAATATCCAGCGCCGTCCGGTAAAATTCCTGTTCCGCGAACGTTTTGGACGAGCAAAAAATCACCGGAAAGTTCAGTGATTTCAGCCATTGCACAGCTGGACGGCTCACATCATAGCGATATTTTTCGTCCAGCAACGTTCCATCCAGATCAGTGAAAATGAGTTGTTTCATTTTGCAGCTTCACGTGCTTTCATCAATTCGGTGTAACCTTCATTTTTTATAATATCAAAAAATTTACGCAAATCAATTTTCGAAAGCGCCGGATAATAGCTGGCATTTTTGGGTTGTTCGTTTTTTTTCACAAATTTTCGCTGCAACATTTCTTCAAAAATAGCATCTTTGATCGCCTGTGGCGTTACCGGCGAATGAAAAATAACCTGCAGCGCCGCATAAATCATATGTTCAACGTGCTCTGTGCCTTTTTGTTCGTGCAAATGCGGATTTCGCGACTCGATCTGAAACACCTCGATCTGCTGTTTCAAAATTTCCTCGTGCGGATTGTTGCTGATGCCGCCGAATCGCTCCAGCATGTTCATAAAATGATACGGCTCGATCGAATATCCGGTGGAATATTCGAGCTGCATCGCCAAATCCAGCGTCATTGCGTGTTCGCCGGCGTTGCCGGTTTTGATCACTTCGGTTTCGAATCCGGTGTAATGGGTGAGCAAGCGGTTTAAAAATGAATTGGTGATCACAGAAGTGCGTCCCCATTTGGCGAAAAACAATTCGGATTCTACAATTTTCGGTTTGCTGTGCCAGGAAATTCGCACCATCGAATATTTGGATTTACTCAATGCAAATCCGGCGGAATAAATGCGAACATATTCATGTACTGATCCCGGAAAATAATTGTCGGCATCGATGAATCCAATATATTTTTTGCCCGCGAGGCGCGCCAGCATTGTCCCGATAATCATGCCTTCGGCTTTGCCGTTTTTTACGATGCCATCTTTGGATAAAATTTCGCTGTAACCGGTTTCCGCAAAGGCTTCGGACAGTTTCGGATCTTTTTGATGCACGATCAAAATATGTTTGCGGCTGAATCGCTGATAGGTTTCGATGGCGGCGCATTCCAGCGCAAAACGATCCACCGGTTCGCGCGGGCTGTTGGACACAATGATGATCAAACACTGGTGCGGAATGCCATACAATACGCCTTCGAGCAGTTTCAGGTTTTCATCTTTCATCGGCACGACAACCGCCATTTGCTCCTCGATGTCATACAAAGTTTCGTACGAAATGCGTTCCACGACCCGCAATTCATCGTTGGCGTTTTTGCTAACGCCGGAATCCAGTTCGTACACTTTTTGCAGTCCGTAAAACAGGTTGGAGCCAATTCGCTCCGCTTCTCTGGGGATTTCGATTCTCATTTTTTCTCCTCCGACAATCGTTTTTCGTAATAATTGGACAGATATTCATACACCCGTTTTTTGGTGCGCGCCCAACACAATTCCTCACCAATTTCCTCCAATTCGTTTTCCATTTTGATGGTGTCCAGCAGTTGCTGGTTGAGCAGAGTGGAAATGCGCGCCTCATATAATTTGCGGGTGAGCGTGGTAATTTGCGCTTTCACCCGCTGTAATTCGGCCATTTTTTCGAGCTCCTGTTTGCCGCTGCGATCAATTTCGTCTTCTTTTTTATACGCTTCGTTTCGCAAATCGCGCAGTTCATTTTGGATTTGATAATAGCGATCGCGCTCCTCGCCAACTTCCTGCGGCGTGAGTACCGGCGGGAATGCCACATCCGGTAAATCCGGGTGCAATTCCAGTCCGCCCAGCAGTTTCGTGTCGTTCGACAATCGTTGATTGGCAATTTGGTTCAACTCCAGCACTAACCGCAACGTAATGATTTCTTTGGGTTTAGCCGAAATAGAAACCACTCCGTTTTCCGGCGTTACGGGAGAAATTTCGTCTTCATTCAAATTTGCCAGATGCGCTGCCGCAACCGGCAAATTGATCTGCAATCCGGCGTTCACCGGTTCGTTGAGCGTGTTGTAAAACCGCACGATCACGCTGTCACCATCTTCGGAGCGCTTGAGCGCGGTGAGGCGCAGCGCGCCGGGGACATCTTCATTCACCCAATTGAGCAACGAAAATTCGTCCGGCAAACCGCCGTCGTGTACGCCGGTGCGCACCGCCCGGAATTTCATGTTGTGGTTGTCCGCTTTAAAATGCGGTTTGTCCATTTTGAAATTGCCGGTGTTGGGATAAATCGCGCAGGAGAAATAGTGATCGCCGATTTCCTGCGCTTCCGGCGTGAAAATATGCGGTCCCACATCACCGACGCGCGTTTGCAAATCGTATCGCGCCAGCCAACCGACCGAGCGCATCAGCGTTACCGCGATGGTCTGGTTTTTTTCCAAAATCTCGTATTCACTCAGCTTCCCGCTGATCACGGTCAGACCTTTTTTGCCATCGCTCAGACCCGCAAAATTGTGGAAAATGCGCGTGTTCACCGGCGCTGTGTAGCGTCCGGCCAGCATCAGGCGGCTCATTTTTTCGGGAATATGCTGATCGGTCGATGGATCGCTGAGGGGAAATTTGGCGACATCAAACGGCTCTTCCGCATACGATTCTTCGGTTTGAATATTACTCGGGAACATCAGCCGCAGGCGGTGATCTTTGATGGTATTCTTCAAATGAATATGCAGCTCCACCCGGCGCGATGCGGCAGCCATTTCCACAAACATCTCGATGGGAAAATCGCGTTTTTGCGGGCTGCGCGATTGACGGTCTTTCGTGAGCGATTCGGGCAGTTGCAAGTTCAGCGCAACGCTGAAACAGGCCAGACAATCGCCATCGTGCACCAGCCGGATGTTCGCTGTTTCATCGCGACTCGTGACAATTTCATCCGATTCGGGATAGGAATAATCGTAAGTATCGCCGGCATCACCGCCGTTTTCGAACATCGCCAGATGCTCAAAATGATCGCCGGTTTCCTTATTTTGCACGTTCAGCGTGCCGTTCGGGTTGATCTGCACTTTCAGGTAATCGTTTTCCATCGTGCAGTTTTTTTCGGAAATATGAACCCGGCGATGCGGCACAGTTTCCGGTTTTTCGGGGAAAATGTAATAGGTTTTGTAACCGAGCGAAGGCACATCGTTGGCAAAAATGTAGATGTCCGCGCGATCCTCATCCTGCCAGGAATGTTGGAAGGCAACGGATTCGCCGCGCCCGTTTTTGATGCTGAACTCGCGGAATTTTTCCGGCAGATCGATGGAAATGCCAAACACATGTCCGCGCGTCCGCGATGACGGATTGAACACCACCACCGGAATCGCATCGGGAAATTTGCCCGTGTTGATGGTTTGGGCGATGGTGCGCAAGCTGATTTCGGTGATGTCCCGCGAGGAGCGGATCACATCGTTGAAGCGTTCGTGCATGTCCCGCGCGATGGTGTCGATGTTGCAGCCGCAAACGTCATCGTGCGTGTGGTTCACCAGCAGCGTTTTCCAGATGCGCTCAAATTTCCGGCGCGAATAAACGCTGCCGAACGCCCAACTGAGCGTGGCAAACGGCTCCGCCCAACGCTCCAATTCCCGCTGCGCTTCGTTGTTCTGGCTTTTCAAACGGCTGCGACTGGAGAACACGCCTTTCAAAATGGGCATGTATTTGCCGCTGTACAAATAGCCGCGAACGGTCGGCAATTCCGGTGCTGCTTCGCGGATTTTTTCCAGATATTCCGTTGGTGTGGATTGTTTGCAGTGAATGGTTTCGCCGCGTTTCTCGTTAAATTCCTCGATAATCGGGAACACGTCGTCCGGCCAGGGCACTTGTTCGTAACCGTTCATCAGCACCACGTTTGGCGTAGATGCCAGCGGCAGCAGATCGTTGGTATGTTTGTAAATGCGTTCCAGCGCGATTTCTTTGGTTAGCGACAGTACCATCGCGTTGCGATAGCTGTCCGCGAGATACACGCTGAGAATTTTGGAACCGTCCGGCGATTCCCACCAGAATTCCGATTTGAGATCGTCCGGCGGCAGCTCAACGCCGCGCCAAACGAACGCACCCTCAATGCCGAATCCGCGATAAATTTGCGGCGCCTGAGCAATCTGCCCGAAGTTGTCGAGCATCCACCCGACTTTCATCACGTTGCCGCCGCCATATTGTTTGGCCATTTTTACGCCAATGAGCAGATTGCGCACCAGCGCTTCGCCGCTGACCAATCCCCAATCCGGCTGCAAATACGCGGGTCCGACCAGCAACCGCCCTTCCCCGGCGTATTTGCGGATGGCGCGTTTGGCAGCGCTGGCTTCATCGCGGGAAAGTTGGTCGAGATAATCCTCGATCATCAGCGTTTGCCCGTCCAGCACAAAGCGGTATTCCGGATATTCTTCCAACCGTTTGAACAGGTTTTCGAAAAACGGCGGCAACCAGCGATTGGCATATTTCGCGGTGAAAATCCACTCGCGATCCCAATGGTTGTGCGAAATAATATGCGCGGTTACTTTTTTCGAAGCAAAATTATCCGGGACGGTATTCGGCATGATTAACATCCTTTCCGTTTATTTGAATGGCTCGTCCGTAAAAAAAAGCTGTTTTAACAGAACGATGGCTATGATTGTGCACAGATATTGCATTTTAACGAGGGTCCTTTTTCAATATAAAAATTAAAAGGGGTCATGCAAGGTTTTTTGGTCAAAAAAAAAGGCGCCCAAATGAGCGCCTTTCTGATAACCAAACCTGATAAAAAAATTTACGGCAGTGCGACGGTGAATGGCACAGCCAATTTATCCCAGGTGATGTGCATTTCTGTAGCGGTGATGGTTTTGTCTGTCAACGTCAAATTGTTGGCGGCAATCGTGAACCATTCGGTAGCGGTTTCGGTTTTTACCGGCGTTGCGGTGATGCGCAGTGCATCGTTTGCGGCGTCATAACCTTCTGTGCCACGGTGGTCTGCTTTTTTATTGAAAATGATTGTCCACTCGTTTTCACCGGGAATGGTGAACAAACCGTAGCTGCCGGCGGGCAATTTTTGTCCATTGACGGTTACGTCCGAGCTGGTTGTGAAAACCGTATTTTCGTTTGCGCCGGTGCGCCAGAGTTCGTTCAACGGAACCAGTTCGCCCCAAATGGTGCGGCCTTTTACACCCGGACGGCTGTAAACAACCTCAATTTTGGTGTCGACGCCAATGGTTTGGGCAACGGTGCTTTTGAGGCTTTTGCGGATATCTTTGCCGGGCTCGGCAGTTACCACGGTAAACGGCACTTTCACTTTTTCCCAGTGAATGGCGGCGGTGGCTTTGGTGCTGTCCAGCGATTCAAAACCGAAGCTCAGCCATTCTGCGTGCGGTGCGCCTTGCGGTGTTGCGGTGATGCGCAGTGCGTCCATTTTTTCGTCGTATTCGTATGCGCCCCACTGTTTTGCGGTTTTGTTGAAAATGATTGTCCAGCTATCTTTTCCCGGAATGGTGAACAGCGAATACTCGCCGGCAGCCAGTTTTTCGCCGTTGATGAGCACATCCGTGCTCGCTGAAAAACGGGTGGCTTCGTTGGCACCGGTGCGCCAAACTTTGTCCATCGGCACCAGTTCGCCCCAAACCGTGCGGCCTTTTACCGCCGGACGGCCGTAATCGACTGTAACAACCGTGGTTTTACCAATCGTTTGCGAAACACTCGCAGCCGGACTCACCCGCGGTTTGGGCGGTTCATCCTGCGCAAATCCGGTTGCGCCAAACACCAGCATTCCAGCTACCAACATCTTAAAAAATTTATTCATACATAGACCTCCAAAGTTTATGTGATAAGGGTTATTTAATGCAATATTTTGGAATGAAATAATAACACATCTATGGCGCGGATGATATCGGAATATTTTTTTGATGCGTTATTGCTTGGATGCATTCATATAAATCCAACCATTTATTTTCAAATCCTCAAATTTCCCAAAAACATCACTTGCATTTTAATTCAAACGCAGTAATCTGTATCAGATTGGGATATCACGCGGATATAACTTGGGGAATACGGCATGAAAGCGACTGCGGAAGAAGTAAAAACGTTGCTCAGCGGCGGAAATCAGGAAAACACCGGTGAGCCTGCCGGTTTAAAATTCGGCACTTTTGGCGGTGTTTTTTCACCAACGGTGCTCACGATTTTGGGCGTGATCATGTATTTGCGCCTCGGCTGGGTGGTTGGCAACGCCGGGCTGCTCGGCGCGATAGCCATCATTTTGCTGGCAAAATCGATCACCATTTGCACCGGTTTGTCGATGGCGTCAATCACTACCAACATCAAAATCGGCGCGGGCGGCGCGTATTCAATCATCGCCAAATCGCTGGGACTGGAAACCGGCGGCAGTGTCGGCATCCCGTTTTATGTGTCGCAAACGTTATCCACAGCGCTGTATATTATTGGTTTTACTGAAGGTTGGCTCGGTTTTTTTCCGGATCACCCGCCGCTGCTGGTCGGTTTGGCAACCTGGTTAATTTTGATGATTCTGGCGGGTGTCAGCACCACTTTCGCGATTCGTATTCAATATATAATCATGCTGTTGATTGCCCTTTCCATCGCCAGTTTTTTGATGATGGACAGCCAGCCCATCGCCCAGCCGCAGCTCATCGGCAAATTTGAAGACGCAGGATTCTGGCAGGTTTTCGCTATTTTCTTCCCCGCGGTTACCGGCATTATGGCCGGCGCAAACATGTCCGGCGATCTCAAAGATCCCCGAAAATCGATACCATCCGGCACGCTTTCCGCCATCGGTTTAACGCTGATAATTTATGTAGCGCTCGCGTATGTTTTGGGCGCATACATCGCTCCGGAAGATTTGCGCGGCAACCAAATGATTATGGCAGACACCGCATTTTACCGCCCCATCGTGTTGATCGGCATTTTGGCGGCAACATTTTCATCCGCGTTGGGCAGCATAATGGGCGCACCGCGCATTTTGCAGGCGCTGGCAGAACACAAAATTGTGCCGCTGCACGATCTGTTTTCCAAAAAAACAGCCGGCGGAGAGCCGCGCAACGCAGCGTTATTTACCGGCGCAGTGGTTGTTTTGGCGCTCATCCCCGGTAATCTGGATATTTTGGCAACGCTGATCACCATGTTTTTCCTGATCACCTACGGCATGCTGAATCTTGTTGTGTTCATCCAGCAAAGCATGAAAATTATCAGCTTCCGCCCGACCATTCGCATCCCCCAATTTGTATCGCTTTTTGGTGCGGTCGGCTGCATTTTTATGATGTTTTTGATCAACGCGGTGTTCAGCACTGTTGCGATTATCATCATCATTTTGTTGTATTTTTGGCTGACGCGAAAGGAACTGCATTCGGAATTTGGCGATATTCGCGGCGGTATGTTTTTGGCGCTGGCAGAGCGTGCTTCGCGGGTGGCAGCCAAATATCCACGCCACCAGATTTCCTGGAAACCGGATTTGCTGCTGCCGATCGACGATCCCAAAGTGTGGTCCGGCTCGCTGATGTTCATCCGCGATATCACCCATCCATCCGGCAGTATTTTTGCATTTACAGTCAGCCCAAATGGTCGCGAAGCACAGTTGCAGGAGATAAAAAATCTGCTGTTCCCGCTCAAAAGCCAGGACATTTTTGTGAACGCGGCGGTCATCGAAAATGAAAATTTTGTTCGCGGCGCAAAATCGGTGATTCAAACACTGCACGGCGGCGCATTTCGCCCAAATATTTTATTCCTCACACTCGGCAACGAAACTTCCCGGGATGACGATGCCCGCCAACTGATCGCCGAAGCATCGCGCGATGAATTGGGCATTTTGATGCTCCGGCAACACCCGCGTGTGGCATTCGGCATGCACAAAAATATCAACCTCTGGCTGCGGGAAAAGAGCACCAATTGGCATTTGGCAATTTTGATAAGTCTATATTTACAAACAAATTGGGGTGGAAAACTGAACCTGGTTACCACCGCAGAATCGGAAGCGGACAAACAGCGAATGTATGACTTTTTGGAACATTTGAGCGATATGGCGCGGCTGCCATCGCTGACGGAATATGTGGTGCTGCAGGGTAATTTCCGCGAAGCCATTGCCCTCGCCCCGCGTGCGGATGTGAACATTTTTGGCATCGGCGATGAACCGTCGTTCGATTTTATGCGTAACACTTCCGAATGGACCAATTCGTCCTGTTTATTTGTGAAAGATTCCGGGCAGGAGAGTGCACTGGTTTAAAGATCACGGAATAATTGATGAACATAAATGACGCATACAACCGCTGGTCGGACAATTATGACCAAATGGAAAACCGCACCCGAGATCTCGATTTTCAGGCGATGCAGGATATTGTTGAACGATTGCCATTCAAGACGGCAGTGGAAATCGGTTGCGGCACCGGAAAAAACACGGCGTTGCTGGCAAAAAAAGCGTCAACTGTAATCGCGATGGATTTTTCGGAGGGCATGCTGGCAAAAGCGCGCCAAAAAGTGCCTGCGCCGAATATCGAATTTGTTCAGGCGGATATCGCCAAAACGTGGCCGGTTGCCGACGATTTCGCGGATTTCATCACCTGCAACCTCGTTCTGGAGCACATCGAAAATCTGGATTTCGTGTTCAGCGAAGCGCAGCGTACGCTGCGCAACAACGGACGATTTTTCGTATCCGAACTACATCCGTTCAAACAATACATCGGCGGGAAAGCCAACTTCAACAATGGCGAAAAAGACATCGTACTCACCTGTTTCACCCACCACATTTCCGAATTCTGGCAGGCTGCGCTGCACAATAATTTGCGTTGCATCGAGCTCACCGAACGGTTTATCGCGGATGATAAAACAGACGTTCCGAGACTGGTTAACTTATTGTTTTTAAAAAAGTAATACAAGCTTTTAAAATTGATACTTTTCAGAGAAAATGGCACCGTGAATCGAGCTAGATACTTGATTAAGATAAAAGTAACTATTAAATATGGTTACTTGTAATCGTTATGACAATTACTCAATGTCTAATAAAGACTGGAAAAAAAATTAAATGAATGAAGATATTTTAAAAGGACTATTAGCTCTCACCGTAGAGAGTAAAGACCATGCAGAAATTCCTTTACAGAAAATTATTGCTATGCAAGATATATATTTAAAAAATAATCCCACGCTTTACACTCAAAAACAAATAAAACAACTCGATTACTATCTTAAAGCAGTGGCATATAAATTTCAATTAACTACCATTAGCTTAGAACAATTATGGTCTCTCAGCTATATGAAACGCCGTGAGCTGGATTATGCTCTTAAAAACAGCCTAGATCGTCTCGATGTTTTTGATAATGAATTGATAATGGTTTCTTTTGTTTTGGAAGGCTTTTTATTCCAATCACGCTCTTTGATAGATTTTTTAATGCTTTATATTTGTTTTTTTCTCAAAACTGGTCATCAAGGAAGTATTACTAAATCAAAGTTTTATAAGGAATTAGACAAAACTTTAGGAGACCCGTTTTCTCAAAAAGCATCATTAGTTAATGAATATTTTCGCAGTAAAATATTTGGGACATCGGATTGGGAAGGTCTAAACCCAAATAATTGGGGCTCACTTATAGAATCATTAAGAAACAAAATAGCACATAGAGATATCATTCGTCCTTCTTTTAACAGTGATGAATCCATATTTGATAACATTTTGTTCAATTGGCCCACAATTCAAGGGATCACATATGATCGCTTTTGTCAATATATGCAGAACGGGATATTTACTTCATTTGTAAATCTATCTCCCATTCTGTACGAGTTGGAATGGAAATCAGGTCCATATATGCCAACTTTATGGGATTAAAAAACACCTACCATTATCTCAATACTTACAACAAGAACGCTATACTACTATCCCAGTTTCCTCCAAATTTCCGCCAGCACAGATTTATCAATCCCCAATTGCTCCGCAAAATCATCGAGGTGTTTCGGCGATGTGCTGCCGGTTTGTTTTGCCAGTTCCATGCGCTTTTTGATGAGCAGCGCCAGTTGTGCGTCCACTACATCTAACTCGCTTTGTTTACCTGCAGTTACGTCCGATTGAATTTGTTGTTGCACCAGCAGCAGATCGAGAATCACAATCGCTGCCATCGCCTCGGCAACCGGCACCACACGCGGACAAATGCAGGGATCGTGACGTCCGCCGACGGATAGCGGCACGGTTTCGCCGGACTGGTTGACCGTATGCTGAATTTTATTGATCGACGACGGCGGTTTTACACCCAGCCGCAGAATCACATCCTGACCGGTGGAAATACCGCCGAGCAGTCCACCGGCGTGATTGGTTTTCGGCACAATTTCGCCGCTGCCGTTCACGTGAAATACGTCGTTGTTTTCGCTGGCGAGCATTTCCGCTGCGGCAAATCCGCTACCGAATTCGATGCCTTTTGTCGCACCGATGGAAAGCAGACCGTGCGCCAGTTCCGCATCCAGTTTTTCGAATGCCGGATCGCCCAATCCTGCCGGCAAACCTTTGATGTGCAGTTCCACCACGCCGCCAACCGAATCGCCGGTTTCAGCGATGTCACGAATGTAGGTTTCCATTTGTGCGGCAACTGCCGGATCGGGGCAGCGCACCGGATTTTTCTCAATGAAATCGTAATCCACAGTTTGCGCCTCAAGTTTGCCGATTTTCCGCACAAATCCGTAAAACTCGATGCCGTGTTCCCGCAACACCTGTTTGGCAATGGCGCCGGCAGCAACCCGCATAGCGGTTTCCCGACCGGAGGCACGTCCGCCGCCGCGAAAATCGAAGATGCCGTATTTCTTGAGATAGGTATATGCCGCATGACCGGGGCGCACTACTTCGGCAATTTTTGAATAATCTTTGCTGCGCTGATCTTCATTTTTCACCAGCACACAAATGGGCGTTCCGGTGGTTTTCCCCTCAAAAACGCCGGACACAATTATGGCACGATCCTGCTCATTTCGCGGCGTGCTCACTTTGCTTTGTCCGGGTCGTCGCCGCTGCATTTCCCGCTGGATTTCGTCGATATCGATGGAAATACCCGGTTTTACGCCATCAATTACTGCGCCGATATACGGGCCGTGGCTTTCGCCAAAGGTCATTACGGCATACAACGATCCGTATTTACTGCCTGCCATATTTTCTCCAATTTTTTGCCACAAATGGTCACAAATACACACTAATTAATTCAAAATGCTATTCACAACGCCAAAGTAAAAAACACCTCTAGCGAATAACCAAGGAGACTCCTGCATTCGCAGGAGTGACAGCTAAATGTATGATTTTATTATCATTCCGGGCTTGCCCCGGAATCTCCCGCAATTACATCTTGGGACTATTTTCCATTCCCTAAAATTTAAAACACACAAACAGAACCCTACGATATAAAAATTTCGTTTTAACCCCTGCGGTTAAACTTCTTCCCAAAGCTCAAGATGCGCCCAGAAATCCGGGTAGGATTTGGCGACGCACTGCGGTTCGTCGATGGTGATGCCGGGAATTTTGGTGCCCGCCAGCGCAAAGCTCATCGCGATGCGGTGATCGTTGAACGCCTGCAGCGCTGCCCCGTGATATTTTTTTTGCGGGAAAATTGTCAGCGTGCCGTCGGCGTAATCGCTTTTTCCGCCGAGCGCCGCCAGATTTTTTTGCACCGCAGCGATGCGGTCGCTTTCCTTAAATCGCAGATTTTCCACGCCGGTGAGTTTTACCGCATCCGGTGCAAACATGGCGATGATCGCCAACGTCGGCACCATGTCGGGAATATCCACGCAATCGACCGTAAAACCGCGTTCGATGCCGCCGGAAATTTCCACGCGATCGGGATAGAGCATCACCCGCGCGCCAATTTCTTCCGCAATTTCGAAAATGCGTTCATCGCCCTGCAGCGATGGCAGCATCACGTCTGTCAGCGATATTTTTGCCCCGTGAATCAACCCGAGCGCCACCCAATATCCGGCTGCGGAAAAATCTTTTTCCACCTGATAATTCCAGATATAATCCGGTTTCTGCGCTTTCACCCAAATAGCATTTTTGGAAAATTCAACCGGTAAGTTCAGCCGTTTCATCAACTTATACGTCATCGAAATATACGGCAGCGAGGGGATATTTTCCTGCAATTCGATGGTCAAATCATTTTCCATCCACAGTGCAGACATCATCATCGCGGTGATAATTTGCGAAGTCGGCAGATTGTCGAAATGAATTTTCCCGCCGGGCAATGTTGCCGGATGAACCGTTGCCGGGAGCGATCCGCCGCGATGATCAATGCGAATCCCCAGCTTTGCGCAGGCATCAAACACTTGCAAAAACGGGCGTTCGTGCAATCGATCCGTTCCGTAAAAACGAAACGGTTGATCGAGATGCGCCGCCAGCGGCACCAAAAATCGCGCTGATGAACCGGAATTTCCCAAAAACGCATCGGGTTTTGTTACTGTCCCGATGGGTGATTCAATTTCCAGAACATCGCCATTTTGCCGCGATTTCATGCCCATGTTTTGCAGCGCGGTTTGGGTAATTTCCAGATCTTCCGATGCCAGCAAATGTTTGATGCGAGTGGGGCCGCTGTTCATCGCGCCCAAAATGCAAATCCGGTGACTCACACTTTTGGAGGTCGGCAGCGCGACGATTTTTTCTGTGATTTTTGCAGTTTTTATGCGATACATTTTATAAAGGATAAAGGGTTAATGATTACGGATAAATTGTTGATCCCTGAGATCAGGGTCGAAAATGGTGAAAAAATCGATTAAACTATTGGCGAATGCCGTTCGCCCTTACCTACTCAACAACTCAAATTACGCTTTTCCGTTTTTCTTTTTATCACCATTCGGGTTCATCAATTTGGACTGGATGCGGATCGAATTTTCGTGCACTTTTTGGTAAATTTCTTTTACGAACGCATCTTCCATTCCCATTTGCCGGGCTTGTTCCAGCCGGTCTTCGATGAGGTGATGCCATCGTCCGACCTGCAAAATCGCCATGTTGTGATCTTTTTTATACTGCCCGATTTTTTCGGAAATTTGGTTGCGGCGATAGAGGATGTCCAACAATTGCTGATCGAGAATATCGATTTCCGAACGATATGCCACAAGAATTTCCTTCCCGTTGCCTTCGCCTTCTTCTTTGCGATACGTAAGGCTTTCGAGCAGATCTTTCAGCGAATCGGGCGTGACCTGCTGGGCGCTGTCGCTCCAGGCTTTTTCGGGATCGACATGGGTTTCGATCATCAATCCGTTCATCGCCATGTCCAGCGCTTTTTGGGACACTTCGCGAACCAGATCACGTTTGCCAGCGATGTGGCTGGGATCGCAAATCAACGGAATTTCCGGGGCAATGCGTTTCAACTCGATGGCGATATCCCATTTCGGCGCGTTGCGATAGGGCATTTTGCTGTAAACAGAAAATCCGCGATGAATCGCGCCAAGCCGTTTGATACCGGCGTTGCTCATCCGTTCCAATGCGCCGATCCACAGTTGCAAATCGGGATTCACCGGGTTTTTCACCCAAACGGGCACATCCACGCCGCTGAGCGCGTTGGCAATCTCCTGCACCGAAAACGGGTTGACGCTGGTTCGCGCGCCGATCCACAGCACATCCACTCCAAATTTGAGCGCTTCGTACACGTGATTGGTATTTGCCACTTCGCAGGCGGTCAGCAGTCCGGTTTCCTCTTTGGCGCGTTTGAGCCACTGCAGTGCCTGCACGCCATGTCCCTCAAAATCGCCGGGACGGGTGCGCGGTTTCCAAACGCCGGCACGAAAAATTTTCACACCCGGCACTTTGGCGACGGCGTGGGCGGTTGCCAGCACTTGTTCTTCGCTTTCGGCGCTGCACGGACCGGCGATGATCAACGGTTTATCGTTTTCGGGAACCCATTCGCTGCGGGTCAGTACTTCCAGACGGGGAGATTGCTTACTCATCTTTTGCTCCATTCGGTGATATTTATGTTGCTAAAATGCTAACGTCCAGATAACAAAAAAGGCTCCGATATTACCGGAGCCTTTGAGTTTTTTCATTTTTATTGATGTTCAGTCAATATTCACCCACGCTGGCTCCGGTGTTGAAACCAAAAATAAAAATAGCCAAAAAAGAAAAAGTGGGTGAAAAAAGTGTTCATCATTTCCATCGTTTTTTGATTCGTGTAGATTTTAACCCGAAAACAAATGAATGTCAAATATAAATTTGGTGAAAATAAAAAAAATCCGACCGGATTGCCCCAACGGCACGCGTTTTTTCTGTTGTGAATTACAACCACAAAATTTTACGCTGCGGATCGAACGGCGCGACTTCACCGAGATTCATTGCGGTAATCGCCGTTTCGATCAGCGTTTCCGTCGTAACAATTGTTGATTTGCCCTGCTTTTCGCGATAAAACTTGCCCGCCGATACAATCCATTCATCCGGCACCATGCCGATCACCTCGCACCCGGTGACCGTTGCGCCGTGCGCTGCCGCCAGTTCCCGCGCTTTTTCGAAAACGATGTGCGGCGGCGTTTCCCGGAAATTGGTGAAATTCATGGTGATCTGCGATTTTCCGTATGCAGCCACATACCAACCGAGCGCCCGCAAGTGCTTGAAAATTCCCGGCTTACGAATGTGTTCGCCGGATGCCGGATCGCGGACAAGCGCGCCGCTTTCCCGCAATTCCGCCGCAATTTTGGCGGCAACCGTTCTGTCCGGCGTATCCAAATTTATATTGAACGCAATCAGTAAATCCCGCGCACCGATGACCGTTGCGCCGCTTTTCGGGTTGAACATCGCCGGACCGAAATCCGGCTGCCAGCGCGGATCGGCCAGTTTTTGCGCCAGATTTTCATACTGTCCGGCGCGGATATTTGCCAGCAATCGCCGCTCCGGACGTGTCGCGGAAAACTCGTACAGAAACACGGGAATGCCCAATTCCTCGCCAACGCGTTTGCCGACAGCGCGGGAAATTGCCACGCAATCCGCCATCGTTGCGCCGCGCAACGGCACAAACGGGCACACATCCGCAGCGCCGATTCGCGGGTGAATGCCGTGCTGGTTGCGCATGTCGATGCGGTCCGCAGCGACAGCAATACCGCGAAACGCCGCTTCCGCAACCGCGTCCGGCGCACCGGTGAAGGTCATCACTGTGCGGTTGGCGTCCACGCCCGCTTCCGTCAGCAGTAACGAAATGCCCGGCACATCCGCTATCGCATCCGCAATTGCGGCAATCACAGATGCATCCCGCCCTTCGGAAAAATTGGGCACACATTCCACAAATTTTTCGCTCAAAAAACGCTCCGTTCCGGTTGATTTCTCTTCCCGAAAATGTAGGCAACCCGCCCGAGAAAGTAAATGCCGGATTGCCTATCGCGAAAAAAATCGCCAATTTACCATATCATTTTTACAGAAATCAGGCTTTTAATTGCAAATTCGAAATAAAATAGTATCAAAATAAACAATTAAAATATTGTATTGCGTAAGATGTTCGCATTTTGTAAAATTAAAAGCCCACTGAAAAGGTCGTTTCGGCTGAACTTTTCAGGTTTTTTTACACCCCAAATTGAATTTCAAAAAACTGAGATGATGCAGAATCTAATTAACGGATTCACACTTTTAGGAGGTTTCTAATGAACTTTTTCACGAAATTTTTCTGCTATTTGGCGCTGACGACCGCGCTAATTGCGCAGGACAAATCGGCGCTGGATCTCGATTTTCCGGATTCCCCGCCCGGCGGTTTGGCAAAAATCGCCAACAGCGATTACGGGAAACTGGAAAATGCGCAAACCGGCATTTCGCTGACCGCCGACGGGTATTTTACTTTCGGCATCACCGGCGGGGATGCGCAAGAGTGGATCGACGATGGCTGCCAGCTCACTTTCGGGCATCCGTACGCGCTCACCTCGTATCCGTTTTTCTCGCTGGATGGCGAGTTTCTGCATCCCGAAACATTTTTTTACGGCGAAACGCGATGGCTGAACATCGAAAGCGATTCGCTGTTGCGGCTGATTTCCACCGATTCCTCAAATGTCCGCATGACGTTTGATGTGGGAATGATCCCGTCGCAAAGCGCTGTTTATCTGTCACTTACGATCGAAAATCTTGATACGGTCTCGCACGATATCGGGCTGGGAATGATGCTCGATCCGGCGCTCGGCAAATGGGGCGACGGCGCGGCGAACATCGCCGGAAGCTGGTATGACGAGGAAACGACCATCCAGAGCGCGGGTATTTCCGGATTCGAGATTTGGGAACGGCGGCTCGCGCCGAAGGGCATCGGGCTGGCAGCGCAGTTCGGCAGCGACGCGCCCAACTCGCTGCAACTGGACAACTGGTTCGATTTTCACCAATCGCAGGGCATTGCGCTGGGCGGCATTTTTGATCTGGCGATCAAAATGAATTGGGACGCCGCGCCGCTCGCAGCGGGCGAATCGCGAACGGTGACACTGACATTCAAACTGCTGCAACCGGAATTTTCCGACGGTTTATTTTTGCGCAGCGATCTACCGCAATTTCTCTCCATCGAGAACAATCTCATTTTTCCGCGCACCGTAAAACCGCTGGTTCAGATTTACAACAACGGATCGCAAGTTGCTGAAAATGTTCGAGTTAGATTGACATCGCCGGTATTGGTGGATGCCTGGGACTCCGACACATTGTTGAGCATTCCCGCCGGTGAATCCGCGTTCGATCGCGCAACGGTGAAAGTGCCGGAAGTGTACGAAGATCGCGGGACAACCCTCATTTTGCAGGCGCTGGACGACGGGCAATCTATCGCAGAAATGCTGCGCCAACTGTATGTGCCGGCAGCGCCGCTTTCGGACAGCGGGCTGGTTGTCAGCATCGATTCGGTGATCACCGGTGAATTTCCGACCGTAAAATTGAATTTCCGCGCGGAGGAAGAAGCCACCGGACGGCTGCTGCTCGACTTACAGGAGGAGAACATTTTTCTGTATGAAGATCAGCAGCGCATCACGGATTTTGTCATTGGGAAGGACACCACCGGCGGCGTCAACGAAGCGGATATCGTTTTTGTGCTGGATGTAACCGGCAGCATGGGCGACGAAATCAACGGCGTAAAAAACAATATTACGGAATTTGCAGACAGTCTGAACGCTCGCGGAATTGACTTCCGGCTGGGTATGGTAACATTTTTGGATATCATCGAAAACGTGTATGATTTTACAACGGACGTGCCGCTGTTCCAGAGTTACGTTGCCGCGCAGTATGCCCACGGCGGCGGTGATAACAAAGAAAACTCGCTGGATGCGCTGTCGCGCGCGGCGCAGTTCGATTTTCGTCCGGCGGCGAACCGTGTGTTCATCTGGATCACCGACGCGGATTATCACGAAGCCAATAATATCACCCAATTGACCAAAGAGGAAGTGGTGACGGAAATGCTGGCAAAAGGCATTGTGGTGAACAACATCGGGAATCCGACATTTCAGGTGGATTGGTACGAGCCGATCACGATTCCCACCGGCGGGCTGTATTTCAATATTTACGGCAATTTCCGGGATATTTTGCTGGAACTTTCCCGGTTGCCCGGCACAAGTGTTTTCCAGATTTCGTATGAATCGGATGGCGCAGCAGGTGTGCCGCACGATGTGGAGTTGGAAATCCATTACGCCGGACTCGGCGGCAGCGCAATTGCGAACTTCACACCACCGACAGCGAATACCGAAGCCGCCGTACAGGCGACGGTCACCTGTTTCCCGAATCCGTTCAATCCGGTTGCGAACATCAATATTTTCAATCCGTTGCAAAAACGCGGCGAACTGACGATTTACAACGTGCTCGGTCAGCGTATTCGCACGGTGCGGTTTGGCGAGGGGCAATCGCAGTTCAAGTTTATCTGGAACGGCGAAAACGACCGCAACAATCCGGTGAGCAACGGCATCTATTTTCTATCCGTGAAACTGTTCGACGCCCGCAATCAGGCGGAGGCGCTCCCGGCTGTCAAACTCATCTATGCGAAATAAAAAAGCGAGGCAATCATGAAACGATATACATTTTTACTGATCATTTTCGGGATGATGTTGGGCAGTTCCGGCACGTTTGCGGACGGATTGTTACTGCCGAACGATAAAAATTATCCCACCGATTTTTTGAGAAATCGCGTAACAGAAATTACCGTAACCATCAATGGATTGGTGGCGGAAACCGTTGTTTATCAAGAATTTGTGAACGAGTGGACATCCGCGACGGATGCGGTGTACAGCTTCCCGCTGCCGCCGGATGCGCGCTCCACTATGCTGCTGTACACCCGCAACGATACCACGTTCAAAGCCATTTTGCGGGTGGAGCCGCAATCGCCGAATCCCGGAACCGGGGAAGGCGGATTGGCGGCGCTGGTGAACCAATACATCGGGCGAAACGGGCTGAAATTGCAGCTCAAAAATATTCAGCCGGGCGATATTCAGAAAGTGGAACTGCACTACATCAGCAAGCTGGATTACCACAAAGGCGAAAGCGTTTATCGCTATCCGCTCGATACGCAGGATTTTGTGCAGCACCCGATCGATCACCTGGAATTCAATGTAACGGTGAACAGCGCGCAAAATATCACCGGATTTGACCTGCCCACGCACCCGGGATTCACGGTGCTGGAAAATAACCCGAATCACCTGGCGTTGCGGATGCGCAAGCCGAACGCGTTTCTCGCGACCGATCTGGAATTCCGCTTTTCCGTAGCAAATGACGTGCTGGATGTCGATTTCTTTTCCGCCACAAACGACAGTCTGGACGGGCATTTCGGGCTGTTTGTGCGCCCGGAAAATCAGGCCGATTCGACAGACATTTTCGATAAAAAAATCGTATTTTTGCTCGGCAATTCCAGCCGGATGGCCGGTTTCAAACTTGAACAAAGCATTCAGGCCATTTCCCAATCGCTGGATTTGCTAACGCTTGCGGACAGCTTCAACGTGATATTGTTCAACAGCAGCACGGAGCGTTGGCAAAATACGCTGGTTCCGGCAACCGAAACGAACATCGCGGACGCGAAAACGTTTCTCGACGGTGTATCGCCGCAGTTTGGCTCGCGGCTGGATTTGGGGCTGTTTATCGCGCTGCAGCAGTTTGCCAACAGCAGCGCCAGCAACGCGATTCTGGCGTTCACCGACGGGCGTTCGCCGCTCGATCCGCTGCAAATTCAGCAGGACAACCCGCACGATGTGGGCATTTTTGCCATCGGCATCGGCGATGATGTGGATCGCGAACGGCTGGAAATGACCGCCGCGCTCAATAACGGCTTCGTCACCTATTTCGATGAAAACGACAATTTGCGCAGCGGCATGTTCCGCGTGTTCGAAAAAATCAGCCAGCCGATTTTGAAAAATGTATTGCTAAATTTCAACAAAACAGATGTTTACAGCGTCATTCCGCAACAATATCCGACCACTTTCGCAGGGGCGTATTTTTTTGTGGCTGGCAGATACGTAACGCCGGAAAATACCCAGCTCATCCTCAGCGGCGATGGCGTGAACGGCACCACCGCAGTGGACTGGCAGATCGAATTTCGCGACGATCCGCTGAGCCAGCGCTTCACCGAAAAGCTGTGGGCAAAGGAAATGATCGACGCTATCGAACGGCAAATTGCGGTTTACGGCGATACGCCGGCACTGAAAGACAGCGTGATTGCGCTCAGTTTGCGCTACGAGATTCGCTGCCGATACACATCCTATTGGGCGGATTACGAAACCAGCGTTACGGGAATCGTTACCGGCGAACCGGATGCAACGCGCATCGAAACGGCGTTTTTGCAGGATAACTACCCGAATCCGTTTAACCCCACAACCACGATGCGGCTGTTCGTTGATGCCGCGAGCGCGAACAGCATCAAGTTCATCAAAATTTACAACATGCTCGGGCAACTGGTTGTCGTGATCGATATTTCAACATTGGGCGCCGGCTGGCACGAAGTGCGATTCAACGGGCAGGATGCCTTCGGCAATCCGTTGCCGAGCGGCATTTATTTTGTGCAACTGCAAGTTGACGGCAATGTGACAAACACGCTCCGGATTCATCTCGTCAAATAGTTTTTTTGCGTCGCCGCGGCTAATCTGTCGCGGCGACGTGTTTTTTTGACGGCAATTTCGCCGCTCACCAAACATTTTTCCCTAAAAATTCGTATTTTCCACGAAACAGGCAGTGCTGTAAATTATGGCTTACGTGATGCTTTTGTGGTCAATCCCGAGTGTTTTTATCGGGAATCCATAAACAGCAATTTTCCAATTTACCGTTGCAAATAGTGGATTCCCGCTTAAAACGTGCGGGAATGACAATAAAAATTAAAGCTCAACAGCCTTGCCAGAAACGGGAAAATCACCGTGAATTTACCATTCATCATCGAACGCCTTTCGGCGAATGCGGCTGTTTTTGCCGCACAGTGCAGCAGCATCGACGATGCGCAGGCGCACTGGCAACCTGCTCCCGGCAAGTGGTCGATTGTCGAAGTGATCAATCATTTGTATGACGAGGAGCGCGACGATTTCCGGGCGCGAACGCGATTTATTCTCGAACAATCGCCGGGAAAAATGCCAAACATCGCGCCGCAGCAGTGGGTGATTGAACGGAATTACAACGCGCGCGATCTGGACGAATCGCTGAACCGTTTTTTAATGGAACGACAAAAATCGATTGAATGGCTGAGCGATTTAAAAAATCCTGATTGGCAGCTCAGCGTTGAACATCCGGCACTCGGGAAAATGACTGCGGAAATGGTGCTTGCCAATTGGCTGGCGCATGATTATTTGCATATCCGGCAGCTCAATCGATTGCAGCGGGAATATTTTTCGGCGCAGTTTTCGGGTGTCAGTCTGGCTTATGCGGGGGACTGGTGATTTTCACAAGGATAAAGGATAAAGGGAAAAGGGAAAAGGATAAAAAACAATGTGAGGTGTGGAATGTTTAAATATTTGTTTGTTTTGATGATAGCTGCGTTGCTTTTTGGCTGCGCGGATGATTACGAACCGGCGAATCCGGCACCGATGTCCGTCAACGGCGAAAAGGCAGCTGCGGAGTTGCTGCAGGCGGATCGCGATTTTGCGGCGGCATCACGCGCGACAAACGCTGCGGAGGCGTTCAACCAATTTCTCGCGACAGATGCCATCGGGTTGCCGTCGGGCAATTTCCCGGTATTCGGTCGCGACAGCATTTACGCATCCATGAAAGATGATGCGGACAGCTACGTGCTCGACTGGCAGCCGCAACACGCGGAAGTTGCCAATTCCGGCGAACTCGGCTGGACCTGGGGCACTTACACCCTCACCGTCGAAACGGGAAATGAAACGCAAATTCGCTACGGGAAATACCTCAACATCTGGAAAAAAATCGATGGCAACTGGCGCGTTGCGGTGGATATCGGCAACAGCAATCCCAAACCGCTCGATACGAACTGATTTTTTGCCACAGAGACACAGAGGCACACAGAGATTCTTTAAAGAAATATAAAAAAACGGTTTGAGAAAAAAAGTTCATCATCATCAAAGACAGGCATTAATTAAAGAAAAAGATACTGTAATATTTCTCTGTGATTCTCCGTGTCTCTGTGGCAAATCCGTTAACCAAAAGCAGGGAAAATCATGAAAATATTGTTTATCGGCGGGACGGGCGTGATCAGTTCGGCGTGCGCCGAATGGTGTGTTGCGAACGGGCACGAGTTGGTGTTGCTCCATCGCGGAAAATCGTTTCGGGCGGTGCCGGAGGGTGCAAAATCGCTGATCGCAGACATCAATCAACCGGACGCGGTTGCGGACAAATTGGGCAATCACACATTTGATGTGATCGTCGATTGGATCGCATTCGCCCCGGCAGATGTTGATCGCGACATCCGGCTGTTCCGCGACCGGACGGCGCAATACGTGTTTATCAGCAGCGCGTCCGCCTATCAAAAACCGCTGAAACAATTGCCGATCACCGAAGAAACGCCGCTGGAAAATCCATTTTGGGAATATTCACAAAAGAAAATTGCCTGCGAGAAACGGCTCTTTCGCGAGCACCGCGAAACCGGATTTCCGGTGACGATTGTGCGACCATCGCACACGTATGACCGGACGATGATCCCTTTGCGCGGCGGCGGCACCGCGTTGCAGCGGTTGCTTTCGGGGATACCGGTGATTGTTCAGGGCGACGGCACATCGCTATGGACGTTGACGCATCATCGCGATTTTGCGAAAGGCTTTGGCGGTGTTTTGGGCGAAAACAGCGCAATCGGCGAAGCGTTTCACATCACTTCCGATGAATGGCTGACCTGGGATCGCATCACCGAATTGATGGCCGAAGCGGCGGGCGTGACGCCAAAATTATTGCACGTTCCGTCGCATATTCTGGAGCGGGAAATTCCGGAATGGCAGGGCAGTTTGCTCGGCGACAAAGCACACAGCGCCATTTTTGACAACAGCAAAATCAAACGACTGGCACCGGATTTTTCCGCGGATATTCCCTTCAGCGAAGGTGCGAAAGAAATCGTCGAGTGGCACACGGCTAATCCGGCGCGGCTAACTGTCGATCCGCAACTCGATCAAAAAATGGATGAACTGGTTGCCCGGTTTTCGTGATTAAACGTAGTTCTATTCATCCCGCAACGTCGTCGCCGGGGAAATGCGCGCCAGTTTGTAGGTTTGGCTGCTGATCGCGATGAATGCGGTCAGGAAAACCAGCGCGTTTGCCAAAATATACGGCGCGATCCCCAATTCCATCGTTCCCGTAAATTCTTTCACCTCGCTGAGCAGCAACTGAATTCCCGAAAAACAGACGGTCGTTGCCACAATGCTCGCAATTGCTAAAATGAACAAAAACATACGGTTGGAAAGAAAAACAATATCTTTCACCGATGCGCCCAACACCTTGCGAATGCTCACCTCTTTCAAATGACTGGCATAGTTTTGCGATGCCAGACCGAACAATCCCAGACACGCGATGACCAACGCCAAACCGGCAATGTAGCGAAACGAACTCGCCGCACGGTCAAAATTTTCATAAAAATTTTCGAACACCAGTTTTTGATGGAAATAGCTGAACGGGATTTCCGGATAAAGCCCCTGCCAGGCGGATTTCATGAATTGCTCAACCCGGGTGCCCGCGCCGGATTCGTAACGAATCACGAGATAAGCCAGCTTTGCGGCATCTGCGGAATAAAACACCACCGGACGGGTTGCCGCAGAACCGAGAATTTTAAAATCATCCACCACGCCGATGACCGTGTAGGTTTTGTCATCCGCACGGAATTGTTGTCCGAGTGGCGCTGTCCAGTCGCGTGCTTCGGCAAACGTTTGGTTGATCACCACCGCATCGGCATCTTCAAATTGGCGATCTTCATCAAAAAAGCGCCCGCTCGACAGCCGCAATCCCATCGTTTCGAAATAACCGGCGCTGACATCAAAACGTACCACCTCGAATTTCGTTTCATCGAAAAAGACATTATCCCGGTTTAGCGATTCGCCAATCTGATTCATCGCTCCGGCAGTGCGCAAAACATACGGGTTTCGCTCCGCTTCTGTTTTCAGAAACGGGTAATTTTCCGGCTGATCGAGCCGCACCACCAGCGTCTGCTCCGGTCGATAACCCCACGGCAAATTTTCCCAATAATCGCTCGCAAACACCAGCACCACACCGATGATCACGGTGCAAAACGCCAACACAAACTGGATCGTCAAAAAAATGCGGGTGAGCAAACTCTTGCGTTTAAACAACGATTGTCCGCGAAAAATGGAAACCGGCTGCAGCGAACTGAGGTAAAACGCCGGATACGCGCCGGATGCAACGCCGGTAAGCGCCAGCAATCCGGTCAGGAAATACCACAGCCAGGGATCATCGACAAACGAAAGGGATATTTTGGTAACCATTCTCGCGTTTAACATCGGTGCAAAAACGCCTTCGGTGAGCGCCAGCCCGGCGATGAGCGCCAGCAGGCAGAGCAGCAGATTTTCGGACATAAACTGGGCGATGAGCTGGATTTTTTTTCCGCCCATCACTTTGCGAACGCCGATTTCCTTCAATCGTTTGCCCGCCAAACCCAGCGAAATATTGATGTAATTGAAGCAGGAAAGCGCCATCATCAGCAGCGCAATGAGTGAAAACATGACTGTCAGCAACGGGTGCGATGCCTCGAACGGGCGGCGATACACCTGATATGCTTCATCATTCGGGTGGCGCAGATTGTCAAAAACGAACGATTGGATCTGCACATCGTCATTCACCGCGTTGTGCAGCGAAACGAATTTTCCCATATTTTTCGCCAAAATTTGAACATCTTCCGGTTGACGCAGCTGAACAAATGTGCCTCTGGCCGGTTGTGTCCAATCGGTTTGGGCGTCCGGGCGAATGGATGCCAGCGTGTTGAATCCGGTGAGAATATCAAATCCAAAGCCGATATTTTCCGGAAATTTTTCCGCCACACCTTTCACCGTGAAGATTCTTTTATGCTGATTATCGATGACGACAATGATATTTTTACCCATTGGATTTTCATCATTAAAATATTTTTCCGCGAAATTTGCGCTCAAAATGACGGCATTCGGCTCGTTGAGCACCTGCGGATCGCCCATTTTTAGCGGAAAAGTGAACATGTCGAAAAATCCGGGATCGGCGAAATACACCAGCTCGTTGAACACGCGATCGTCCAAATACACTTTTCCGCCCATCAGTTCTGTGCGCACGGCGCGCTCGATTTGCGGAAATTCATCCGCGAGCGCCGGACCGAGCGGCATTGGCGATGAGCCCCAGATTTGCTCCTGTCCGTCGTTGTCAACCGCGTATTCGACGATGAAAATCCGTTCGCCGTTTTCGTGAAAATCATCCATCGTCCAGTTGTTTTTCAGGAATAAAAACACCGTGATGCAACAGCCAACGGCAATCGACAGCCCAAAAATATTGATCAGAAACACCATTTTATTGGACAGCAGATTGCGATACGCCAGTTTGAAATAATTGGAAAGCATGGGTTGTTCTCTCTGTTTTTGAGCAAAAAAAGTAAATTATTTATGACTATCAGGGAGATTCCTGCCTTCGCAGGAATGACAAACGATACTTTGGCTGTCACCCCTGCGAAGGCAGAGGTCTCCGGGGGATTTACTTAACTGTTTTGTTCATTATGTCGTTTTCGCTTCTACTCGTAACGCAATGATTTTACTGGATTTGCCAGCGCTGCTTTGATCGCCTGAAAAATCACTGTTGCCAGTGCAACGAACAACGCCAGTCCGATTGCGAGGGCATAAATCCACCACTCCATCGTGATGTGATAGGCGAAATTTTCCAGCCAGCGGCGCATCGCAAACCACGCCAACGGCGCGGCAATCAAGCCGGCGATGCTCACCAGCAGCAAAAATTCCTGAGACAGCATCTGAATCAGGTTCGGGACGGTTGCGCCGAGCACTTTGCGAATCCCGATTTCCCGGGTGCGCTCATCCGCCGCGAACGAAGCCAGCGCGTAAATGCCTAAACATGCGATGAAAATTGCAATAATCGTGAATACGGAAAACAGTCGCGATTCCTGCTGCTCCTGCCGGTAAAGCCGGAAAAACGAATCGTCCAAAAAAGTATAGTTAAACGGATATTCCGGTGATATCGCATTCCACTGCTTTTCCATCGCGGCGATGGCTTCGCGGGCATTGTCTGCGTCAATTTTTACGGCGATCGTGCCCGCCCAGCCGCGATCCCGACAGCTCACAATCAGCGGTTCAATCGGCGTTTTCAGCGATGCAAAATGATAATCTTTCAGCACGCCAACCACTTCGCGATAGCTGCTGTCCGTGTACACATTTTTAAATCGTTTGCCGACCGCTTCTTCATTGCTCCAGCCCAGTTTGCGGACGGCAGTTTCGTTCAGCAAAACGGATTGCTGCCCGTCTGCGCCAAACGATTCCGAAAAATCGCGACCGGCGACAATCGGAATATCGAGCGTTTTGGCGTAATCGACATCGGAAAAAACGGTGCGCAACCGCGGTTTTTCGTCGAGTCCGGTCACCTCGTGAGACATCGTATCGTGAAAACCGCCCGGTTCGCCGGACATCAGCGAAACAGCGCGAACACCCGGTTCGCTGCGCAATCGATCCTTAAATTGGAACCGGTTCTGGCGAATCTCGCTGTTGTCCAGCCGCACCAGCACCACCTGCTTATCGTTGAAACCGAGATTTTTGTTACGCAGAAAATCGAGCTGTCGCCCGACCAGCAGCGTCGCGATAATCAGCACAACGGATATCGCGAACTGGAAAACCACCAGCCCTTTTCGCAGAAAAATAGTGTGCGCCAGTCGCGGCGAACGCCCTTTGAGCACCCGCACCGGACGAAACGACGAGAGCATCAACGCGGGATAGCTGCCCGCCGCCAGCGTGACGATCAGCAACACGGCGCCGAGCAATAGCTGCATGTGCGGATCTGCCAACGGCAATTGCAAATCCAGCGCAAATTCAGTGTTGAACACGGGCAGCAGCAGTTCCACGGCGGCAATGGCAATCACCATCGCCAGCAACGCGACCAGAAAAGATTCGGTGAGGAACTGGACAATCAGCGTGCCCGGATTGGCGCCGAGCGTTTTGCGAACGCCGATTTCCCGGGCGCGACGCCCCGCCCGTGCGGTCGATAAATTCATGTAATTGATGCATGCTATCATCAAAATAAACAAAGCGATAGCCGCGAAAATCATCACCGCGCCGCGATCGCCATGAAGCACGGAATCGTAGCGCACATCATTTTGAAAATAAACTTCCGACAGCGGTTGCAGCGTCACATCGATGCGGCTGCCGAAATTCGCAAAATCATCGCCCAAATATTTATCGATAAATGCGCCCAACTGCGCCTCAACTTGCGCTGCCGCTGTCGGCGTGGCGATTTGCACATATGTATACAAATTATTATTCCACCAGTTGGAATACCAGTCTGCATCCGCGAACATCGCCAGCGATGCAACCATATCAAAATTGAGGTGCGAGCGCAAATTGTTTGGCGCGGTCACGCCGGTTACGGTGAAATCGTATTGATTATCCACCCGCAGCGTTTTCCCGACCGGATCGGCATCGCCGAAATATTTTTTGGCGATTTCCGGCGAAATGACCACCGAATTTGGCGTGCTGAGCACGGTTGCCGGATCGCCTTTTGCCAGCGGAAAGCTGAAAAATTCAAAAAAATTGGCGTCAGCCAGAAATAAATTTTCTTCGCGGAAAGAGTGATTTTGGTAGGTCACCTGCCCGTCACTGGTCATCACCCGCACCGCAGATGTCACGCTCGACGGAAAATCGGTTTCCAGCGCGGTGGCATACGGCGGCGACGTAACGCCGATCAGATATTTCTCGCCATTGATATTGCCGATGCGCAACACCCGGTAAATCTGGTCCCCGTGGACATGAAATTTATCGTAACTCAGCTCCGCGGAAACAAACAAATAAATGACGAGAGCAATCGCCAGCCCGACCGAAAGCCCCAAAATATTCACCAGCGAAAACAGCCGGTTTTTCCAGAGCGTCCGCGCAGCGGTGATGATGTAATTACGAAACATGGTTGCCTCCAACATGTTTGGCAAATTTGATAGATTAAAATCAAAAGCTGTGCCAATGTTGTTTTTTATGGATTTAGCATCATTTTTGATAGAGAGATGCGTTAAAAACTGTTCATCGAAACACACTACCTGTTCGCAAATGAACACCCGGACATTGCAAATTTGACGAAAACCGTTCAGTTGCGTATCTTCTGTTTGCCCGAATCAAACCAGCCGGGAGCGGTCTCCAAAGGAGCAAGCGCGACCGTTCCGAAAAAATTGAGAAAACGATCCATGCTAACCACTGTCACCAAATTATTCCCGCTCTGGGCGATCCTGTTTTCGATCACCGGATTTTTGTCTCCGGATTATTTCAGCGGGATGAAATTCCTGATCGTCCCGTTTTTGATGCTGATAATGCTGTGCATGGGCGTAACGCTCACGATTGCAGATTTTAAGCGCGCTGCCAAACGTCCCGGCGTTGTTGCGCTGGGCGTCGCGATGCAATATGTCCTGATGCCGGCGGTGGCCTGGCTGATTTCCCGGTTGTTCGGTTTTTCGCCGGAGCTGACCGTGGGGATGGTGCTGGTCGGGAGCGTTTCCGGCGGTACGGCGTCCAACGTCATCTGCTATCTGGCGCGGGCGGATGTGGCGCTGTCCATCACCATGACCTTCGTTTCCACGCTGCTGGCGGTGCTCGCGACGCCGCTGCTCACCTGGCTGTATGTCGGGCAAACCGTGCCCGTTCCGGTTGCAGATATGCTGCTGAGCGTTGCCAAAATTGTGCTGCTGCCGCTGGCTGCGGGACTGCTGCTCAACCATTTTTTTGGCAGACAGATTGCCGCGCTCGAACAGGTGTTCCCGTTTCTGGCGATGCTGGCAATCGTGTTTATCATTGGCGTGATTGTCGCGTTGAACCAGCCGAAAATCGCCGAAACCGGTGCGTCAGTCGCGCTCGCGGTGATGTTGCACAACCTCACCGGCATGGCTTGCGGTTATTTTCTTTCCCGCCGATTTGTGGACGATGAGCAGATCGCCCGGACAGTCGCCATCGAAGTGGGGATGCAAAATTCCGGGTTGGCAGTTGCGCTGGCGATCCAGTATTTTTCCGCCGCAGCCGCGCTGCCGGGCGCACTGTTCAGCATCTGGCACAATATTTCCGGTTCGCTGCTGGCCGGGTTCTGGTCGGGTAAATCGCCGAAAAAAAGCAGCCGCAGCAACCAACAGGGTTGATTTTTTGGGAATCCCTTCGTAACCTGTTTTAACACAGAAATCCAAAACGAACAAAATTTTTTATCTCAAACGGGGAGAAAATTCATGCAAAATCCGCGAATGATTTTCCGTTGCATGACCATTTTGATTTTCTTTTGGGCTAACCTGTTGTTTTCCCAAACGTTACTAAATGTTTACGAATTGCCGGGCGAAGCGTATTTCAACTCGGCATACGGGCTGACCTCCGACAGTTCGTCCATCTGGTTGTCCAGCGGCAGCACCAGCGCGGGCAACGCCGGCCAGTTGACCCGATTTGATTTGAACGGCAACCAGACCGGCACCATCCCAACAACGCTCGGCTCGTCGCAGGGATTGACGTGGACGGGCACACATTTCTGGTATTTCCGGCGCGCCACCACCGCGACATCCGCGTTCGTGAAACTGCTGCCGGACGGCACGCCGGTGGACACGATTCTCACCGGCACCAATTACGTCAGCGGGCTGTGCTGGGATGGCGACGGGCTGTGGTATTCGCTGTATTATCCCAACGAGGACGCCGCGCTGTATAAAATGGATGTGACCACCCAAACGATTGTCGATACCATTCAAACGCTCGGTGATCAGCCGCAGGGCATCGCGTTCGACGGACAGTTTTTTTATTACGCAATGGACAACAACGACGGCGACGCCGAGAACATCTACATTTATGATCCCGCCAAATCCGATACGGTCGGGCTGATCCCAATTGCCGACCCGATTTCCACCAGTCCTCGCGGGCTGGCGTGGGACGGCAATCATCTGTGGCTGGTGGCCGATCCTGTGGGAACGGCGCAGCGGGCGCTGTTCGAATTCGAGATTTCCGGCGGCGGCGCGGGCAATATCGACCTGCTGACATCGCTGCTCAATTTCGGGCTGACGGAGGTTGCCACGGTCGATTCAGTCGCGCTGAATATTTTGAACATCGGCAACGGCACGCTCACCGTCGACAATATTTCTTTCGATAACCCATTGTTTTTTATTGAAAACGACTTGCTGCCGATCAACATTCCGGCAAGCGGAAACCAGACAGTTTGGGTTTATTTTTCGCCGGACACTGCGGGCAACCAATCCGGCACGATGAGCATTTTCAGCAACGATCCGGCGGAACCGGAAGCGCAACTGAGCCTCACCGCACGCGGGATGTTCAGCAATCCGACCATCGGTTTGATCGCGGATTCGCACGATTTCGGGAACATCTGGGTCGGGCAGGAAGGCATCGTCGAATGGGAATTGCAGGTGGTCAACGAAGGCATTTCAACGCTGAATATCGAGGGGTTCAGCAACAACGATCCGGCATTTTATCTCGAACCGACGCCGACGATCTGGATTATTTCGCCCGGTGATACGTTTGATGTGACGGTGTTTTTCTCGCCAAGCGAAGGTCAGGTTTATCTGGATACACTCACGCTGTCCAGTTTTGATGTGACTGTGGCATCGCAAAAAATTGCGTTGCGCGGCACGGGCGTCAGCGGTCCGTTCAATGGCGGCTATCAATATTTTGAATATCAGGTGCCCGATCATCCCGCGACCAGTTTTAACGAATATCGCCCGCTGGCGCTGAAAACCATTGCCGATCTCACCGGCGACGGCATTCGGGAAATCGTGCTCTGCACCCGTAATTACTGGACGATCTGTCTCGATGGTGCAAGCGCCGATAAAGGCATCGAGCTGTGGCGGTTTTCCAGCTACATTTCCAATTCCAGTGCGGGCGCCATCGGCAATACGAATGATTTGCCACCGCAACAGCGCGCACTGGCGATCGCGAACGATCTCAACGGCGACGGATTTGAGGATGTGGTCATCGGCACCGGCGGCGGAAACGAGCGTGTTTATGCGCTGGACGGGCAAACCGGTGAAATTATTTGGGATTTCGGCACCGACGACCCCAACCAGTTTGGATTGGGCGACATCACCGGCGTTGTGGCTGTTGACGATTTCAACGGCGATGGCGTAAACGATATTTTGGCAACTGGCAGCGCCACGGACAACGGACTCGGCGGACGCCGGACAGTTTACCTTTTCGACGGGACAAACGGGCAAATTTTGTGGTCGCGGTTTGTCGGCAGCTTTTTGCGGATGGGCGCCGCCATCGGTGACGTAAACGGCAACGGCAGCTACGATGTGGTGGTTGCCACCGGCGCCGGTACCCAAAATACATACGCGATTATTGCGTACGATCCGGTTTCCGGCGCATCGCTGTGGAATTTTCCGATTGGTGAACCAGCTGGCGGCGGGCGGGAAGTGATCCGTTACGACGTGCCCGGCGAAACCGCGGATGTGATCGCAGGTGCATATTTTTCAACGGTTTACCGCATCGATAGCGAAACAGGAAATATGGTTTGGCAATTTTCCGGCGGCTTTTCGGCGGTGAACCAGATCCGCATCATCGAGGATCTCGATGACGACGGGCTGGACGATTTGCTGATTTCCACCTTCAGCAGCAATTTTTACTGCGTGAGCGGCGCAGATGGCAGCATCATTTGGCAAACGCTGCTCGGCGATTTCAGTTGGAGCGGACACGCCATTCGCGATCTCACCGGCGATGGCATTCAGGATGTGCTCGTTGCCAATCGCAACGATAATTTATACATGCTCAACGGCACAGACGGCACTATTTTCGATTCGTTTGATATGAAAAGCGATTTTCTGCAGGGCGCAACGCTGGTTTTTCCGCACGAAGATTTGGATGGCAACGGCTCCGTCGATATCCTCGGCGCAGCGGATGACGGGCGATTGGTGGCGATTTCCGGCGGCACTTCTGCACTCGCGATCGACGATTCGCCAACGGCAATGCCGAGCGATTACGCGCTGTCGCAGAATTACCCGAATCCATTCAACCCCGGAACGGCGTTTTCCGTTTCGCTGCCGGAGCGGGCGGACGTTCAGATAACGGTGTTCAACATGCTCGGGCAAAACGTTGCGGAGCTGTTCAACGGCAAGCTTGCCGCCGGACAGCACGAATTTGCGTTCGACGCAAACCAGTTGCCGAGCGGCGTTTATTTCTATCGCGTTAGCGCAAACCAGTTTGTGCAAACCCGGAAAATGCTGCTGGTTCGCTAACCGGAGACAATTGAGTTGGATTTCCACAATTGTCCATTTATATTACATGTAGTAAATATTACAAATGGAGAATCCGATGGCTGTTATGAGTATCCGACTCGATGACCAGAAGCGCAAAGCGCTCAAAATAATCGCTTCTGTCGAAGGCAAAACGATGGGTAATTTGGTTGAGGATTGGATTGAAAACTATATCAATGAAAACAAGGAACGCCTTGCCGGATTGCTGGAACAGGATGACATCAGCGAAGTGATGCGAATGTCCGAATCTACTTTTGCGGAATGGGACAATCCGGAAGACGAAATTTATGATCACCTGTAAAAAATGGGACATTGTGCTGGTGCCGTTCCCGTTTACGGATTTATCGACGACCAAAAAGCGCCCAGCACTGATTGTGTCTCCGACCGAATACAATCATGGAAATGAAATCGTCATCGCGTTTGTGACGAGCAATTTGAAATCCGAAAGAACGAGCGATCATATCATCCGCGAATGGCAATTGGCCAAATTGCCCAAACCGTCACTTATCCGTATGCGCTTTGCAACAATTGACAGAAAAATGGTTATCAAAACAATTGGTAAATTGAACGGAGCGGACATCACCGAATTCGCCGGAAAAATTGCTTCATTTTGCGGCGGTAATTGATTTTTAGCCGGCTCGATAACATCCGCAATTTGCAGCACTGTTATGCGATGGTTGTTCGATGCGAAAAGGGCTCAGCGGGTCAATTTGGGAAGTTTCGGGTGCGGTTTTTTGCGATATTCCAGCTCGGCAATCGCTTCCTCAATTTCGCTGCGGGGCAAATTTCCGGCGCTCAGTTCGGCGTCGCTCCGCCGGAGCAAATCGCGCAAAAAATCCTGCGCGTCGTCGATCGAAATAAACTGCTGCGCCACTTGCTCAAACAACACATCTTCGCATTTGGCGAATGCGCCGAGCGTTTCGTTATAATCGCGGAGCGCGCCCAAAATTCCGGCTGTCCGCGATTCTACCGGAACGGCTGCCAGCATTTCCGGAAACGCGGCGGCAAATTCCGTTTCCCGCAGCACCGGACTTTCTTCCAGCGCTATCGTCAATAAAAACAACGCTTTTTGATTGAGCAGCAATCGCCGGTTTTCATCCAGTTCATCCGCAAAACGGCTGGCTTTCTCGCGCAGAAACATCGCAGCGGCGAGGCATTTTCCAGCGTCCAGTTCCGCATCCGGTTGAAAAAACTTGCGCAGCGCAGGCTCATCCAGCGCATCCAGCAGTTTCAAATCGAAGCCCAGCAAGGTTTTCCCGCCGGTTTCGAAGTGTTGTTCCAACCCACGGCGATCACCCGTTTGTTCCGCCTGCAAAATCGCCCGAAGCGCTTTTCCCAACTGCTCAATTAATCTGCGCACATAATCACTTTGAATCATAATTTCCGGCTCGCCCAGTTTTTCCGATAGTCGTTTGGTTTTTGCGAAAACTTGCTTATTTTTTCAGGTTTGCCATTCGCAATTGGCAATCTTAACCAGTGGAATGTAGAATGCCCGGAATCCGGTTTCAACCAAAAAATCGAATAACATACTGACAATTTTATGAAAAAATACAAACTTGCGATAGATATTTTCGGCTGGATCGGTATGGTGCTGATTCTCGTTGCATACGGCTTGATTACGTTGAAAATGGTGGATAGCTCATCGGTGAATTATCAATTGATGAACGCCGCCGGCAGCGTTGGGTTGATTGCAAATGCGCTGTTTTACAAAGCATATCCGCTGTTTATTTTGAACGTTATTTGGGAATTGATTGCCCTGTACGGACTGTACACAAGTCTTTTTTAAGTATCTGTTTTAACAATAGTTAGGTTGATTATCAAATGGAAAAACATGGCATTTTAATTGGACTTGGCGGGGCGAGCGGCTCCGGAAAAACACTGGTTGCCAAAACGCTGCACCGTTCGCTCGGTTCGGACAAAGTGGCGATTATTCAGGAAGATGCGTATTATCGCGATTTGGGCGATATGCCCATCGAGGAACGCGCCAAATTCAACTACGATCACCCGGATGCGTTCGACCACGGTTTGCTGATTTCGCACTGCCACCAGATGCTCAACGGCGAAGTGATCGAGCAGCCCATTTACGATTACAAAACGCATTCGCGAACCAGCGAAACCCGGAAAATCGGACCGCACCAGATTATTATTTTAGAAGGTATTTTGATTTTGGCGATTCCCGGATTGCGGGATTTGATGGACATCAAAATTTTTGTGGATACAGACCCGGACATCTGTCTGATTCGCCGGTTGCAGCGGGATATAAACGAACGCGGGCGCTCGGTGGATTCGGTGCTGGCGCAATATCAGGAAACGGTTCGCCCGATGTATCTGCAATTTATCGAGCCGTCCAAACGCTATGCGGATATCATTATTCCGCGCGGCGGTCGAAATCACATCGCCATTGATATCGTGAAAAGCAAAATCACTCAGCTACTCGGTGAGTCGTAACCGCATTTTTGCGCGTTGCCGGCAATTTCCACCACGGCACATGCGGATACGCATGGTGCTCCCAATGATACCCGCCAAAATGATAGCACGTCAACAATGACAGCAACGGACTGAACGAATTGCTTCGCGCCCGGTGCTCATCGCTAAAACCGGCTTCTTCCTCGCGATGTGGCAAAAACGTTCCAAAATAAAACAATTGGAACGTGCTTAACAGCGAGGGAATCACCCAAAACAACACCAGATTGAGCGCCGGAACGCCGGCCACATGTTCCAGCACATTGAAAATCAACGCCATTCCGGCAACCTGCCACCAGCTAATGTAACTCCACAAAAAATGGCCGTACCAGCTCAGAAACTGCGGGTGCTCGCCATCGTGAAAATCGGGATCGTCGCCGCTGGCGGGATGGCGGTGGTGCTCCCAATGTTTTTCGTGCAATTTGTTGAATGAAAACAACGCATACAGCGCAACGCAAAGCGTGCCGATGGCATTGTTCAACCCGTGATTGGCGGGCGTTACGCAGCCGTGCATCGCATCGTGCGCGGTGATGAACAAACCGGTGTACAGAAAAATTTGCAGCACAATACCCAACGGCACCAGCGCCAACGGCAGCGCACTCAAATCGCGGGAAACCCAGAAAACCAAATTCGCCGCCCACAGCAAAATAATTCCTGCGGCGATGGCAAATCCGGTTCGGGAAATTTGTTGTTTGTCGTATTTCATTTTTTAAAGGATAAAGGATAAGTGATAAAAGATAAATTTTTGGTTTTGTCAGGCAAAAAGCACTATTGCGAAATATAGAAATTGCGCAACATACGCATGAAACGCGATTTTTGGCAGCGATTGGCGAAACAGTTGCCACCGGAACGCAATGCCCGCAAAAACGGCGCTAACCACAAACCATGCGAGATAATTTTTCAGCGGAACAGTTGCGCCGAACCAGTGCCAGTAGTTGAGGCGAATCGCAGCGGGTTCCATCACCGCGTCGAACAGCACCATCAGCACACCGATAGCGACGACGAACAGCGGCAGATTTGCAAGCCATTTTTGGGGTAACAATCGCTGCGCAACCGCAACGGACGAAATCAGCATCACCAGCCAGGCAAAACCGATGGCAACGGGCACACTGCCGATTTGCGGCTGGAGCGTTGCGCCGTATTCGTAACTCCCGAAAATTTCGCCGGTGTGAACGCCCGCAAATTCAATCCAAAATGTTGCCAAAACGACTGCGCTGCACCATATCGCAAATTTCCGGCGAATGCCGGAATCCGCGAAAATTTGCCACACTTCCCACGCCACCCACAGCGCCAATCCGGTAATTACCGCGCCGGCGGAAATGCGCATCACCGTTTGGAAAACGCCGAGCACATGCCACAATCCGCCCGCCAGCAGAAAAAAATACAGCCCGCCGATTTTCAGCATTTCGGCATTGCGCCAGTTATTTTCGATACGTAATTCTTTGTTCATATTGGGTTTACTAAATTTTTCATCGCCGGGAATAAGTGAGTTGCACCAAACCCGTGTTGAAAATCTGGCAATTTTCGAACGCCAGATCTTGCCGGGAAAATCCCGCCGGAAACAGCGGAATGCCATCGCCGAGCAGCACCGGATGCACGGAAATCACAAACTCATCGATCAAGTTTTGCTGCAAAAATGCCATAGTCAACTGCGCGCCGCCAACCAGCCAAATATCTTTTCCCGGCTGGGCTTTCAGCGATTGCACAACAGCGGCGATATCATCATCCACAAATGTCACATGTTGCGTTTTTTGCCCGGCTTTACTCCGGGAAAACACGATCCCTTTTTGATCGGGATAGGGATATTCGCCAAAAGACTGCGCGACATCGAAGGTTTTTCGCCCCATAATTACCGTGTCCACCCCGGCGATAAAATCGTCGTAACCATAATCGCGATCGGTAAACAGCCAGTCGATTTCGTGATTTTTTCCGGCGATATAATTATCCAAACTACAGGCGATAAACAGCACAACTTTTCGCATAAGTTAGTCTTTCTATTGAATTTGTTCGTGAAGCATCGCATCCGGTTTGGAGCGAATTTCGCGCCCTTTCCAGCGAATGCCGCCATTTCGATATTGCCACAGCGAGCGAAAAGCGATCGCACAAACCAGCAGCACGCCAAACGGATGCGCCAACATTCCCCAACCGCCGGAAATGCCAAAACGCCACCCGGCGATGATGCGGATCGCCAACAACAGCGCAACTGCGACAATGCCCAAATTCGCAACGCCCGGAACAAATAGCAAGCCAAAAGGCAGAACACCGGTGAACAACAGAACGCCAAGCAACAGCACCAAACCACTCAACCGGTAATTAACGATGCCGAACAAATTCTTCGAAAATCCCTGAAAAACCTCATCTGCCGAATGATACATCCGGCAACGAATCACGTCGGCAGCCGAAACCGCCAACTGATTGATATGTTTAGATTTAGCTAATCGTCCCAAACACATGTCTTCCACAATTTCGCTGCGAACGGCTGTGTGTCCGCCGAGCTTTTCGTATGCGTCGCGGGTGAACGCAATCCACTGGCCGTTCGCCGCAACAGTCGATTGCGATCGTGAAAATCGCGTGAGCCACAGCGGCAGCGAGCTGTAAACGAGCAAATAAATGAGCGGCACCGCCAGTTTTTCCGCCCATGTGCCGGTTGTCTGCGTTAAAAAAGCGGTGAGCATGCCGAGTTGCTGGCGCTGCATCCAACCCACGGTTCCGCGAATCGCCGACGGTTGGTGGCGAGTGTCCGCATCCGCGAAAATTAAAATATCGCCGCTGGCGGCTTCGCTCAACTGGTGACACGCCCAGTTTTTCCCGAGCCAACCATCGGGCAGCGGCGCACCGGAAATGAGTCGCAAATTTGGGGATCGCTGTTGCCAGCGGTGGGCAATTTCTGCGGTTTCGTCGGTCGAATGATCATCCAACACAATTATTTCAACATCCGGGTAATCTTGCGCCAGCAAACCGCTCAGGCAGTTGCCGATATTTTCCGCTTCGTTGCGCGCCGGAACCAGCACGGAAACCCGTGGAAACGCGACCGGTTGCGGCGATTTTCGCAATTGCGGCGCCGTAATCGCGTTGAAGATAGTGATGAGCAACAGCAGGCTCAGCACACCCAATACAATGTAGCCAAGTGTAATCATTTCAATAAATTAACAGGTTTATTTAAGAGCTCAATATCGCGGGAAAAATTGCCGGTGATGCTGATGTCTTTCGAACGCTCAGGAATTGCGGTCAGCAAGTTGCAACCGATTTCGCCGGTTTCGATTTGCTGGCTCAAATCCTGAAGCACATGCTCTTCAATTTCTTCCAGCCACTGCATTCCGGGAAAGCTGTCACGGCAAAAAACGTGATTTTTGCCGAACAACAAATGGGCGTCGGGCAGTTGTTTGCCCAAAAATTCGCAGCGGATCGCCAATGGCAGCACATTCACCCGACCATCGTATTTTTGGAGAATGCGCTCGACGCCGTTTTTGTAGCCGAGCGGCCGTCGCATATTTGGCAGTAATTCGCCCTGCGGAAATATCGTGATCAGCGGATGCGAATCCATCGCCAACAAAGATCGCGCATAAGCCATTGTTTTTATGACACTTTTAGGATTTTCCTGAGTGATGCCAAATGCCCCGACTTTCCGGAAAAACGGGTATTTTTTAAGCTCACGTTCCAGCATCAGCAAATAAAACGGGCGTTGAAACAGTTGTTTATTGAGCCAATACGCAAAAAATCCGTCCCACCAGGTGCTGTGGTTGGGCAGCAGCAAAACGGGCAAATCCGGCGCCAAATCCGGCACATCGCCGAGCAGTTGAACGCTGTTGAAACTGCGTTTCATCAACCGCTTCAGATACTTCGAAAAAACGATGTTTGCCCAACGGGCGGGTTTGGCTGGAATCATGGGTTGGCTCGATTTTGGTTGCCACTTTTATTGCCGCAACGGCGCGGCGTTCGCAAGGCATCAATTGCAGTAATAATAAGGAAATTCCGGGACAAACCCGGAATGACCGATAAAACCATTCTTTGCGCCCTTTGCGCCTTTGCGGCAAAACGATTTCATTATTCCGCGGTTTCGTATTCCCAAATGGGTTTGGGTTTGCCCTGCGGCAACAGTCGCGTACGGATAATTTCCCGGAGCATGATGCCCACTTTTTTCATTTGCGGAACAAAAACGCGCCCGAGAAAGGGATTGAAATCGCGTGCCTCAATTTTCATTAAAATACCGCTGTAAATTTTGCTGGCGGAATAGATCGCAAATTGCGACTGGCGCAACAGCATCGGGATTCCCGGTGCGGCTTCTTCATAAAACCGCTGGGCGCGCTGCACATACAATCGCATCAATTTGTGCATTTGCGGGGTCATTCGCTCGTTCAAAATATCATCTTCGGATACGCCGATAACGTGCATTTCGCTGAGCGGCAGGTAAATGCGTCCCATTTCTTTATCTTCCTTGATATCGCGCAAAATATTGGTGAGCTGCATCGCGATGCCCAGTTTTTCCGCGTAATAAAACGCGTTTTCGTTTTTGTAGCCGAGAACGTGGGTCATCATCAATCCGACCACACCCGCAACGCGATAGCAGAACAAATACAAATCGTCGAAGGTTTCGTAACGGGTGTTGCAGATGTCCATTTTCACGCCTTCGAGCAAATCTAACGGGTATTCCATGGGAATGCCATATTTTTTCGCGACGATAATGAACGGGCAAATAATCGGGTGTTCGGACTCGCCGGTGCGATAGGCAACTTCCAGCTCCGTACGAAAATTATTGAGTTCCTCCAGCAATTCCGCGTTGCTGCGATGGCGGGGATTATCGATCAAATTGTCCGCATAGCGGCAAAATCCATACAGGGCAAAGGTTGCCCAGCGCCGCTCGGTCGGGAGCATCCGTGCGGAAATATAAAAGCTTTTGGAGTAATACGCAGTCAGCATCCGTGCATGTTCAAATGCGGTCTTACATTTTGGATCAGACCAGAATTTCACGACTTGCCTCCTTTTTATCATCGAAAATTATTGTTCGAAATTTGATCTTTTCAGATCGGTTTAATTACTTTGTTGTTCTCCGAAAATGGTAAATACGGGTATTTTCAGGAGATTCCTGCCTTCGCAGGAATGACAGCTTTTGGTCACCCCTGCGAAGGCAGGGGTCTCCCTAAATTGCTGCCGGACATTATTTCAAACCGCTTCGATGAGCGATTCTTCAACGCTTGCCGGGAAAACCGGCAGCCCAAGATCTTCCGCGATGGCGCGATCCGTCGCGGCGGCGGTGAGCAAAACGCCCGGCACGCCCGCACCCGGATGGGTGTTCGCACCAACCAGATACAGCCCTTTCACATCCTCGCTGCGATTGCCCGGACGAAAACTGGCAGTTTGGGTGAGCTTCGGTTCCACGCCCCACGCGCTGCCAAGATAATTGTTGCGTTTCGCCGCAAAATCGAGCGGCGTAAAAGTTTCCATCACTTCGATGTTTTCCCGCAAACCGTCCAAACCGAAATCTTTTTCGAGAAAATCGAGCACTTTTTCGGTGAACGGCTGGTTGGTTTTTTCCCAATCGATATCGCCCTGCAAATTCGGCACGGGAATGAGCACATACATGCTCTCGCAGCCGGGCGGCGCCATTTCCGCATCGGTGCGGGTGGGCACGTGCAGATACATCGAGAAATCTTCCGGCAAAATTTTATTGTCGAAAATATCCTTCACCAACCCTTTGTATCGCTCGGAAAGAATCAGCGTGTGGTGCAGCAGTTGCGGATATTGCTTTTTCACGCCGAGATAAAGCAGCCAGGTGCTCATGCCGTAAGCCAGCTTTTTCACGCGTTTGTCGGTCCAGCGGCGGCGATTTTCCGGCTTGATGAGATCGCTATACGTATGCGCAAAATGGGCGTTGGAAACGACCACATCCGCTTCGTGAAATTCTCCGTTCACATAAACACCGCAGGCTTTGCCGTTTTTCACGACAATTTCCTGCACTTCGCTGTTGGTGTAAATTTGTCCCCCGATTTCCGAAAGCAAGCTTTCGAACGCCCGAACCAGCGAATACATCCCGCCTTTGGTGAACCACACACCGCCGTGTTTTTCGAGATACGGGATCATCAAATACACCGATGGCGAACGGAACGGGCTGCCGCCGATAAACAGCGGGTGAAAGGAAAACGCAAAACGATTGTTCTCATGCTTGAAATATTTTTTGACCACCGAATACGCAGGCAACAGCGCATTCAGTTTCAGCGCCTGCGGCAGAAATTGCAGCATCGTCGGGAAGTCAAACGGCTTTGCACCGAGCCGGTCGACAATCACGGCTTTGTATAATTTCTCGACGTAATCGATAAATTTATCGTAATTGGCAGCGTCTTCCGGGCTGAATTTGGCCATTTCCCGTTTCATTTTTTCGCTGTCGCCGGAGTAATCCATAAATCTGCCGTCGTGAAAATAAATCCGGTAAAACGGATCGAGGTAAATCAGATCGAGATAATCTTTCATATCGCGACCGGCAGACTGGAACACTTCCTGAATAATTTCCGGCGCGGTGATCAGCGACGGTCCCATATCGAAGGTGTAGCCATCTTTTTTAAATTGATAGGCGTGTCCACCGACCATTGCGTTTTTCTCGAACAACGACACCTGAAACCCGCGCGCCTGCAAACGAATGGCGGCGGACAGCCCGCCAAATCCTGAACCGATGACAACTGCTTTTTTCATTATTTTCCTTCTACTTTTTTAGCCACAGAGCAATGTTCAGTTTGTGGCGATAGTGCATTTCATATGATTTCAAATTCAAAAAATTATGCGACAGCTTCGGCGACTGGTGCTGCTTCCGCGGATGCGCCGGCAGCTTCGGCGATGAGCCGGGCACACATTTTCCCGGAGAGCATCACCAACGGAATACCGCCGCCCGGATGCGACGATCCGCCCGCGAAATACAGCCCGTTAATTTCCCGGCTGCGGTTCGCCGGACGTTTGAACGCGGCCATCGGCGAATTGGAGGAAATGCCGTAAATGCTGCCGCGATTGCTGCCATAAAAATCGAAAAAGTTTTGCGGCGTAAACTGTTGTTCTGTTTGAATATGCGCTTCAACATCGATGCCGTTTTCGCGCAGCTTTTTGAGCACGATCCGGCGCATCCGCTCTGATTCAATCGCCCAATCCTGCCCGGCGAGATACGGCATATTCAGCAGCACAAACCAGTTTTCACAGCCCTTCGGCGCGTGTCCCGCATCGCTTTTGGAAGTGATGGCGATGTAAATTGTGGGATCATCCGGGGCACGTTTTTCATCAAAAATTTGTTTGAATTCCAATGCGTAATCGCCGGAAAACAGGATATTATGATGCGCCAGTTGCGGAAATTCCCGACCAACGCCCCACATAAACACCATCCCGGAAAGCGACGGCTCCAGCCGGTTCAGCGATTGCCGCCGTCCGGAAAATCCGTCGATGAGCGTGTTGTGTGCGGTCACCTCGTCCGCGTTGCACACGGCAAAATCTGCCGGCACAAATTCGCCATTCACGCGAATGCCGCGCAATTGACCACCGTCGTGCTCGATTTTTTCTACCGGCGAGGAAAAGTGCATTTCCACACCCAAAAATTCCGCCAGTGAAACCAGTTGTTCTGCCAGCCGATACATCCCGCCTTCTATATAAAAAGCACCCAAACCGTGCTCCACATACGGAATCACATTTAGCGTGGCGGGCGCTTTGTATGGATTGGAGCCATTGTAAGTGGCAAAGCGGTCAAACAATTGCTGAATGCGGTGATCGCCAAAATAACGGGCGACACTACTATGCACGGTTTTCAGCGGATCGATTTGCGGAAATCTCAGTAACGTTGCCATGTCCAGTTCGCTGAACAAATGGCGCATTTCGTGCACCGGCGTTTGCAGAAAAATATTGCCGGTGATGTCGTAAATCCGCTCCGCGTAATCCAGAAATTTGGGATAATTATTGGCGTCTGACTCGGAGAAGCGGCGCATTTCCTGCTGCATTTGCGCCACATTTTCGCTGGCGTCCAGTTGCGAACCGTCGTTCCAAAAATAGCGGCAAATCGGGTCGAGATTACGGAAAGTGAGGTGCGATTCGCGATTCTCACCAACAGATGCAAACAAATGATCGATCACAAACGGCATCGTTAGCACCGATGGTCCGGTGTCAAAACGATAGCCATTTGCAGAAAATTCGCCCATTTTTCCGCCGGGAACCGGATTTTTTTCGAACAACTGGACACGAAATCCCTGCTTCGCAAGCCGGATGGCTGCGCTCAATCCGCCCAATCCACTGCCGATAATTACTACTTCCTGATTCACAGTTGCTCCTGTTTTAATCCGCTAATTGATTTACGGATTCGACCATTGTATCGGATTTTGCCGCTGCTTTTTGTTTAAAGAATTCGAACAACAGAACATTGAACAGCACCAGCGATATCCCATACCCAAAATCTTCCACCGGAATGGTGAAAATGCGAAAATCCAGTTGAAATGCCGGATCGTACATCACCACCGGACGCGCCGTCAAATAACCGTTGAAAACCAGTGTCAATCCGGAGACAATCGCCAAAAAACGCCAGGTTCGCGATTGCGAAAAAATCCCGGTTTGCAGCGCACGTTCCAAAAACCCGACCAAACCCAGCGCGATCAGCACCAGCGCGGTATATTCTTTTCCGTCAACCCAAAACCAGATACCGGCGGGAATGCCGACCAACATCGCGGTGTGCAACCGCGACAGCGCCGGGATTTGCGGATTTTTGAAATATGCGCCCAACACTTCCCAAATAAACAAACAGGCGTATGGCACGCAGATAAAAAACAGCCATTCACCAATCGGCAGATTCAAAAAACGGGCATCGAGCGTGTAGTTTTCGTTGAACCACCAGTGGCGATGGGTCACCAGCGCATCCCAAAAAATATATGGCACCAACGGAATCGCAATCGCGGGAAACGCGAATCGCCAGTATTGCACAAAGTTCACTTTCCGGTCGAAACTGAGCACAAACGGTCCGCTAAACACAATCAAATTGTATATCAAATATTCGATTTTCATTGCTTCATTTGCTGTTTAAATACCAACAGTTTCTCATTCACTGGTCCGCTCAAAACTTTTTCTTTTGAGAAAAATTTGAGAATATCTTCGATCAGCTCGGGATCATGCGACTGATATGCACTGGGCAGCAAATGAACAATTTTTTCGAAATCTGCCGCAGCCTGTGCACCTCGCCCGATAAACGACGGTAAATAATGGCATGCCGTACCGTGGATAAACAGCGTTTCTAAATCATCCGGCATTTTTTCCAGACCTTCATCCAGTAATTTCAAACCATCATTTACATAGGAAAGCTTGTCCTGCGGCCAAAATGCATATTTCGCTTTCAATCCAACCAACGCACCGGTGTAAGTTTTCATTCTGCCGGCAATTGCCGGGTATTGCTTCGCTAAATTTCCAAATCGCTCAATAGCCGGTTCGATAGCAGATTTATCATCCAGTGCTTTGTAAAACATCTCACGCGATTCTGTTAGTTCAGTAAATTTTTCCATTTAAAACCCTGAATCTTTTTTTAGCTGTTTCGCCCGAATTCAAAATACAGTTGCGAACTTGTGACGCAATCTGTATCTTGGCTCGTAAATTTGAGCGTTATGAGCGTTTTTAATATATGACCCGAAAAACAGATAGTCAAGCAAAATCGCTCAAAACGCTCTTTTGATTGACAAGGGTTATTTTTTCGACTATATTCTTTCGTTAACAATGAGGCTGACTTATGATTAAAGAGAACATCCAACATTTCAACAGCCAAGAAGCAGCCAAAATTCTTGGTGTGAATGTTTCGACCATTAAACGCTGGACGGACGAAGGCAAGCTTCAGTGCATTAAAAGCGTAGGTGGACATCGCAAATTTTTAATGGATCACCTTGCGGAATTCCTCCATCAGAACAAGAAAAAAACCTCAAAAATCAATTTGTTTCCGTTGGAAAACCAGGTTGATCTCGATATCAGCCATTACATTTTAAAAGGGAATTTCGAATTTCTGATCGAATATGTTTATAATCAGGCGTTCGAATGCAACCGTGATCGCGTTCAGCAGGTGCTGAATGGCTTGTATCTTGGGCAATATCCGCTGCATGCAATTTACGACAAGCTGATTACGCCGGTGCTATATAGAATCGGGCAAAATTGGAGCAATGATGTCGTATCGATTATGGACGAACATTTGGCAACTCAAACCATCCGCGATAGCATTGTCCGGCTTCAGGGCATTATTCGAATTCCCAAACGGAAAGTCGGACGGGCGCTCTGCCTGAACCCATCGCTGGAATTGCACGATATCGCGCTAAAAATGGTCGATCACATTCTGGAAAGCCGTGGCTTTCAAATTATGTTCAGTGGGCAAATTACACCGACACTGGAAATCCGCCAGATTTTTGACCGGCTGAAACCGGATCGCCTCTACATTTCCAGTACCATGATTTCTGATCCGGAATCTTTCCGCGAAGAATTTTTGAACCTGTGCAATACCTGCCAATCGTATGGCGTACATGTGTTTGTCGGCGGGCAGGGTTTCAGCAATTTCAATTACGAACATCCGGCGGTTTTCAAACGCCTGACAACCTTTGAGCAAGTTTATAAAATTTAGCGAATGGCAACAACTTTCGCCCATTTTTTGGCAGCGACGCTTTTTTCGCTGCCTTTTTTATTGCTATTCGGCGCGAAAAATTAGACATCTGCGACAGCTTTTTCAATATTTGAGAAACGGAGGAAACCATGCATCTCAACAAAAACAATTATTTGATAATCGGTGGAAATTCAGGAATCGGATTGGCGCTGGCAAGGCAGTTGCGCGAACGCGAGGCGAATATCTGGCTGGCATCGCGTAACCAGAAAGATGCAGCAGACAGCCTGAACGCACCGCACTTATCGCTGGATGTCACCGGCGAAACGCTCGGAACTTTGGCGGATTTTGTGCCGGAGCAACTGCATGGCATTGCCTACTGCCCCGGAACCATCACCCTCAAACCGTTCCCACGATTGAACATCGCCGATTTCCAGAACGATATGGAAGTAAATTTATTTGGCGCAGTGAAAGTGATTCAGGCGGTTTTGCCGATGTTGAAAAAAGGTGCACCGGCGTCAATCGTTATGTTTAGCACCGTTGCTTCGCTGGCGGGAATGAATTTTCATGCGTCGATTGCCGCGGCAAAAGCGGCAGTGGAAGGATTTGCCAAATCGCTGGCAGCTGAATTTGCGGGGGCGAATATTCGCGTCAATGTGATTGCACCGTCCATCACCGAAACGCCGTTGGCCGGGCATTTGCTCAATAACGAACACAAAGTTGAGGCTTCAAAAAACCGGCATCCCATCAAAAAAATTGGTGCGCCGGACGATGTCGCCAGCCTTGCGGCATATTTGCTGTCGCCGGAATCCGGCTGGATAACCGGGCAGGTTATCGCGGTTGACGGCGGATTATCCGCCCTGCGTCCGCTGTAAATTTTTCCGGAATTTTGCTCACGGTTTGCCGAAAAATCGCCGGTAAACCGGCGAGCGATAGCGGAATTGCGCATATAAAACGGGGAATAAAAGGTAGGTGAGCAGCGAAAATCGCCCCTCAAATGTAATGTCGTCGATGATTCGGGCGCCGTTTTCCCGGCGCAAAATGCGATGGAGATGCCGCCATTTCTTCAGAAAAAATGGCAGCGAAACGCCTTCGTCAACAAAATAAATTTCAGATTCACTCTCGCCGGTTTCGGTAATCAGGCTCACCCATTTTTGACGAAACAGCCCAAATTTCAACAAAATGTGAACTTCATCGCCTTTCGCCATGCCAAATTTCTGCAGCTCAACCGGTGGGAACGGCGGATTTAGCGCCAAAAATAATTCGCGGCTAAATCCCGCAAAAACAGTGCGATAGTCCTGCCGAACATCTGTTTCAATTATCAATTTCATCCGTCAGCAATCAGCCGGCTAAATCCACATGATTTACCCACTGCTGCAAATTCAGCATGTGCCCGGATTTATCGGCTTTGGTGTGCAAATACTGTTCGTTAAACGGATTCGGCTCAATTTCCAGCGGCAACCGTTTGGCGACTTCGATGCCGTATTTTTCCACACCGTTAATTTTGTTCGGGTTGTTGGTGATCAGCTCAATGCGATTCACACCGAGATGGTGGAGCATTGCTGCGGCAACGTCGTATCGCCGTAAATCATCTGCAAAACCGAGTTTGTGATTGGCTTCCACGGTATCGTAACCGGTTTCCTGCAAGGCATACGCCCGTATTTTATTGCCAAGTCCTATGCCCCGCCCTTCCTGCCGCATGTATAAAACGATGCCGTTTTCATTATCCGAAATATATTTGAGCGCGGTTTGCAATTGCTCCCGGCAATCACATTTCAGCGAACCCAACACCTCGCTGGTCAAACATTCGGAATGAATGCGCACAGGCACGGTTTTCTGCTTCGCGGGGTCGCCTTTCACGATTGCCAGATGTTCTTTATGATCAATGGTGTTGTGAAATACGTAAACTTTAAAATCGCCGAACAGGGTGGGTAAATTTGTTTTTGCGTAAATGGAAACACTGTCTACCAGTGATTGTTTCATCTTTTTCGCTCCGTTTTTAAATGAACTTGATCCGGATTGACCCGGAAAGTTAGATGTCCGAACAGCTATCGGGTTACGGCTTTTTTCATCGACGGATATTAACAATGTAAAACGCTCAAGTCAAGAATAACGCTCAAATCGCTCATTTTATACTTTCGCAATCGCGCAAAGTTCACATTCACTTGACAAATCGCCGGAAACTTTTTAACTAACGGCTGCGTTTTGAACCAGACACCAACACAAATGGAGAAGTTGCCATGCATTGCCCAAGCTGCCTGATCGATTTACAAATTACCGAAAGACAGGGTATCGAGATTGATTATTGCCCGAAATGCCGTGGCGTTTGGCTGGATCGCGGCGAGTTGGATAAAATTATCGAGCGAACCGTTTCGCAAATTACGCCTGCGGGCGGAGCAGTTGCCGCAGCCAGCGCACCGATGAACACCGGCAGTGCCGCATCGCTGAAAGCAGATAAAAAGAAGAAAAAATCGAAGCTCTACAAATCCATTCTGGAAGAAATTTTCGATTTCTGATGCCGATGCTGCAAATTTCTGTGCAAAAAATATTGCATACGGCCACCGGCGAGCATCCGCTTTCGCTGGATTTTTCGATGGAACGCGGGGAATTTTTGGCGATTTACGGGAAATCCGGCGCAGGGAAAACCACCACTTTGCGCATTCTCGCAGGACTGTCTCGTCCGGATTCCGGGCAAATTATTGTTGATGGCGAATGTTGGTTCGATGCCAAAACTCGCAAAAACCTGCCGCCGCAACAGCGCACAACCGGGATGGTTTTTCAGGATTACGCCCTGTTTCCGAACATGAGCGTTCGCAAAAATCTGGCGTATGCCCTGGCGCGCGGACAATCAGCGGAGATCATCGATAAACTATTGTCATTAATGGATTTGACGACACTGGCAAATCGCTCACCGGAAACGCTTTCCGGCGGGCAGCGACAGCGGGTGGCGTTGGCGCGAGCGCTGGTTCGTCAGCCGAAATTGCTGCTGCTCGACGAGCCGCTTTCCGCACTCGATGACGAAATGCGCCGCAAATTGCAGGATGATTTGCTCAGGCTGCATCAGGAATTCGGGATGACCACCATTTTGGTTTCCCACAGCATTGGCGAAATTTTCAAATTGTGCAATCGCGTGTTGGTGCTGGATGAGGGCAAACAGCTAAACATCGGCGCGCCGGCGGATGTGCTGATCGGGAAACAACTGAGCGGCAAATTCAAATTTGAGGGAGAAATTTTGGCGATGACGCCCAGCGATGTGGTGGTGATTGTCACCGTTGCGGTGGGCAACACGCCAGTCCGGGTGATTGCCACGCCGGAAAGTGTGCGGGATTTTCGCATCGGCGATCGCGTGATTGTCGCCGCCAAAGCCTTCAATCCGGTTATTTTACCCGCCCAATCGATGACCGATTAAACCGCTTATTTTTTATCCGCCAAATATTCGCGAATGGCGGTCACGTGTTCGGCAATTTCCGACGGCGCTGCGGCGTGCATTTTCGCGGCCATCGCCTGTTCCAGCAACGGCTCGATATCGCTGAAATCCTGCCGGACGATTTTCACCCACGCCCGGCAAACAGAGAGCATCGGCAACAGTTGATCCAGTGATGCCGGCAACGCATTCAGCCAAGCAACAACCGACAGCAACTCCCCGTTTTGCAACATTTCCATCGCATGATTGCCAATTAACTGTCCCGCAAAATGAAAATTATTGCCGGCCAACGCCTGTGTTATTGCGTTGTGCGGCTGGTTATTTTGCTCGAACCACAGCGCCGCACGGGTGTGCGCTTCTCCGCTGTTTTCGATAGCAGATACTTTGGCAAAAACGTTATCCAAAAACGGATGCAGCCGGAGCCAGCCATCGCCGCAAGCAGTGACAAAAACGCCGTTTTCAGCGAGTTCCTGCAGCCAGCCGCAATCCTTTTGCTCGCTGATTTGTGCCGCAAGCGCCGGATTAATCGCATCGGCGATGGTCAGCATCGGCACTGTTTTGGCTATTTCCGCCGTCTGGTGTTTTAACAAAATATCGATCAAAAACTCGCTTTCGTCGCGTTCTTCTTTTTCAAATTCACTCACAAATTCGGAAAGCGAGGGATATTGGCGCAGGCACAATCCGGCGTATTTTAGCGACGCAGGTTTTGCTTTGGTGCGCACAACCAGCGCGGAAGCATCGCCGTAAGCGACCTTCAATTCCATCGCCACTTTCAAAAATGCTTCGGCTTCGTCCATTGTAAAACTGAGGTGTGGCGGGTGAATTTCTTTCAATTGTCCGGCAGATCGCATTTCTGCGAGCGCAAACGGCGGATCTGTTTCTGCGGCGATCATCATTTTGGATTGCGGCGGCAAATAGCCAATCAGCAACGCCACAATGCCGTGCACCGCATCATTTTTGATCAAATGGAAATCATCCAGAATAATGGCGTGATCCTGCAAAACCATGCCTATCTGGTTGCACAATTGCTCAATTGCAGCTTCCATCGAAACGGTTTTCGCCGATTGCAGCGATTCAAAAACGCCTTTTCCCAAGCCTTTTTGGATCGATTGAAGTGCCGTCACCAAGTTTTTAAAAAACAGCGCCGGATCGTTGTCCAACGCATCGATGGCAAAATAGGCGTGCTTCATACCGCTGTTATCCGCCCATTGGCGAATGGCGGTGGTTTTGCCAAAACCCACCGGCGCGGTGAGCAGCGTTAATTTTCGGGTGGTTCCCTGATTCAATTCGTTCACCACGCGCATCCGCACGAGGTCATTTTTTGCGTTTTTCGGAATCCGGAATTTCCAGATATTTGCTGTCATTTCTCATCCTGTTTTCATTTTATCGGGCGGGAATATACGAACGGATCGGGTTTCCTCCAACCCTCAATGGTACTTGACGCAGCCGGTCGCCCGGGCTATATTATTCGCGCAGATTTGGCAATAATTGTAACTCAAAATCGAAAAAGCGATGGAAAACAACAACTTCCCGCCGGTAAATCCGGAAAATGTGCATTTTATTTTAGTCGAACCGTTTTCGCCCGGAAACGTGGGCGCAGCGGCGCGTGCCATCAAAACGATGGGATTTTCCAAATTGTGGCTGATCAACCCCTGCGACCATTTGTCGGAAGATGCCCGGAAATTGGCGCATGCCTCGGAGGATATTCTGGAAAACGCCAGGGTGTTCGCCAGTCTTCCGGAAGCCCTTGCAGATATGCATTTTGTGGTGGCGACCACCAATCGCGTTCGCGAATATCGCATGCCTACATTTACGCCGGAGGAAGTGGGTTCGCGCATTGCGCAGATTGCCCCGGAGCACAACATTGCGCTGGTTTTCGGGCGCGAACAAAGCGGATTGACGAACGACGAATTGCGCATTTGCCAGGCGACATCTTCGATTCCTGCGGCAATCAACCATCCTTCGCTGAACCTCGCACAGGCGGTGATGATTTATGCCTACGCTTGTTACAACGCCCGTCCCGGCAATGCGCCGGTTTACGAATGGGAACTTGCCAATCATGTGCAAACGGAAAGTGTTTACACACATCTCGAAGCCACAATGCGCCAGCTCGATTTTGTGCCGCACGACAGTTGGGACCGTTTTATCATGCGGTTCAAACGGCTGTTCGGGCGCGCCAATCCTGAGTTGCGCGATGTTCAGTTGATTCACAAAATTTTTCAGGCGATGGATTTGTATGTCAAATATGGTGGGAAAACCGGCGAAAAACAGTCGGAAGTGCCGGAAAAGGAGTGAAAAATTACGCCGCTTTCCACGCGGCAAGCGCCAGCAGTAGCCAGCCAGCCAAAAAGGCAACGCCGCCAAACGGCGTGATCGCACCGAGCATGCGAATGCCGGTAAAACTCATCGTGTACAAACTTCCCGAAAACAGCACAATTCCCGTCAGCAGCAGCCAGCCAGCCCAGTTGATCAGCGCCGATTGACCCAGCCAATGGGCGATAATGCCAATCAACAGCAACCCCAACGCATGCATACCGTGATACTGCACAGCGGTTTGGTAAACCGCCATCAGATCTGCAGACAACCGGCCTTTCAAGCCGTGCGCACCAAATGCGCCCAAGGCTACCGTCAAAAACATGTTGATACTGCCGAGAATAATGAAGGTTTTTGCCATTAATTTTATACCAAAATCAGTTACTGTTGCACAAATAAATAGCTCGATCAAAGCCCATAAACTATGCCAAAAACATGGGTTTCGCCGAGTTCGCTGTGGGTTTTGAGCGCGTAATCGATGCTGAATTGTTTGAAGTTGATGCCCAGCCCAGCGGTAAAGCGGTTGGGATTGGTGGTGCCGCCAAAACGCAGGTCGAGCATGTCAAATACCCGGAACTCCGCGCCGCCCCATACTTCATTTTGATTGGCGTCCAGCGAACGGTTGATGTCCAGCGTGGTAGTCACGCCATCGTACGGCTGGTATGCGATGCCCGCGACAATGCGCTGCGGCAGATCGCGCGGCGATTCCGAACCCACCTGCGGAGCGTTCAGATTCAGAAAATAGACGCCCACAAATGTGCGGGAATATACCGATGCCTGAAACCCGACATCCAATCCGATCACATTTGCGTTCCCGAGTTCCTGTCCGCCAACGGATTCACCATACGTCAAATATTGAAATTTTAACGAATAGCCGAACGAAAGGCTGCTGTTGATATCGCGCAACAAATCGAATCCGTGCGAGAGGCGCAAGGCATATTCGCCGGTGAGATTTTCGCCTTCGTAATCCACACCGAAATACTCGATGTTAACCCCAATCGTGCCGTATTTTGGAGAAATCGGATATGCTGCTGCACCAAAAAAATTGTTCAAAAACGGTGTGTTGAATATTCGCTGATAGCTGCTGCCAACACCAATTCTGGAAACCTGGCTGAGCGCAGCAGGATTGTAATAACCGGCCCAAATACCACTGTTGATTGCCACACCGGCGCCACCCATCGCGTTTAATTTCGGGCTGGGAAAACGGTCGTCAAACAATCCGGCGTGTGCGGTTGCGTTCATCAAAAATGCGCTACAAAACAGGGCAATCAGCCATTTTTTTGCCATCATTACTCACCTGATCAATTTCAAATTGGAAAAAAGTGTAATTCAAATTTTATCAACAAAAAAGTAATGCGCAGTGGTCGATAAAAAAAGTGGATTTATTTTCAATTTCCGGCGCTAAGCCGTAAACATATCCGAAACAGTTTTTTGAACCATCACCGTGAAACGGCTGCGATACTGATCGCCGACGTGCCGCAACACGGTTTTTAACGCCAATTCCGGCGTATTGTTTTCGTCGCTCAAATGCCCGAGAATGATGTGATCGAGCTGTGTGCCAAAAATGTCATACAGCAATTCGCCCGCGTTCTGGTTGGATAAATGCCCGAACCGTCCGGCGATTCGCTGTTTCAAATCCCAGGGATATTTGCCGTTGTTCAGCATTTCGGGATCGTGATTGCTTTCCAATAACAAAATATTTGCCCGGCAGATGTGTTCCTGAACCGTGCCGGTAACGTAGCCCAAATCCGTACAAATACCGAAGGTTTTTGTGGCGGTTTCGATGAGATATCCGTGGGTCGGGTCGCAATCGTGCGGCACGCGGAACGGCTTAAAACGCACACCGCCGAACTCAAACGCATCCACTTTTGGCAATACTTCCTGACCGATTTTGAGCAAATTGGTGATGGAATCCAGCGTGTCCGGATGCCCGATGACCGGAACTTTGTGGCGCTGCGCAAACGTGCCAACACCATGAACATGATCGCGATGGGCGTGGGTCAACACAATGGCATCTATCGAGGATGGCTCAACGCCGCGCGATTTCAATCGCAATTCAATTTGTTTGGCGGAAAGCCCCACATCAATCAAAAAACGGGTATTATTTGCTTCGAGAAAAATGGAGTTGCCGCGACTGCCGCTGGCTAAAATACAATATCGTGTTCGCATCAATTTAAGTCCAACAATCCGGGGTTTTTGTGAATACTGATCAGCATATTGATGCGATCGCGCAACCCTTTGGCGCGATTGCGGGCAACTTCCGCGAAATCGCGTTCGGACGAAGCGTAAATCACCGTCCGGCTGGAATTGATCAGCGTAGATTCGCCGCGCGCATCTGTGGCGTATTCGATAACTTTTTCCAAATTTCCGCCCTGCGCGCCAACGCCGGGCACCAAAAATGGCAGCGCCGGAGCAACATTGCGGATTTCCCTGATTTCATGGGTATGCGTGCCGCCAACAACAAGCCCGCAATTGCCGTAAAGGAAATTCCAGTTGACCGATTTTTCGGCTACTTTCAGATACAGCGGCTCGTCGTCCACTTTCAGGAATTGGAAATCGGTTGCGCCGGGATTGGAAGTGAGGCAAAGGATGAACACACCGCGATCTTCATATTCCAAAAACGGCGTGATGGAATCCATCCCCATATACGGCGAAACGGTGATTGCATCAAAATCGAATGTTTTGAAATAGGTTTCTGCGTATTTCTGACCGGTATTTTCGATGTCGCCGCGTTTGGCATCGGCGATAACCAGCACATTATCCGGAATAACGTCCAACGTGCGTTCCAGCAATTCCCAACCCGGCAATCCCAGCGATTCGTAAAACGCGATGTTAATTTTGTACGCAGCCACAAAATCGTGCGTCGCTTCGATCAACTCGCGATTGAATGTGAACAGCGGATCTAGTTCGGACAGCAAACAGTTCGGAATTTTTTCGATATCCGTATCCAACCCTACGCAAAGCAACGAGCGTTTTTTGCGAATCAGTTTATTCATTTTTTCATCAAACATATCCGGCTCTCAATTCATTTGTTGACAAGATCCAATTTAGCCAATTTGTTTATTTTATTCAATTTGAAAAAGAGAAATCTCATTTGCAGATTTTTTGTTTACAAATTGAATATTATTATCGCCACTTCCGAACACCAAATTACCCAAACAACACAGGCCTCACATATCATCCGTTCCGAAATCCGCCAAAAACCCAACCGATACATCAACACATTCAGTGCGCGCTGGTGAACATTTTTCCCATATCAGCCCGCAAATTTCATTTCTTGACAATATGTTTCCCACTGGCTTAATTATTCACATTTACCGGTCGATTATGGGTATGCTATCATGTTCAATAAGGTATTTGGGCAAAAACAACACGATAAAAACCATGTTATTTGAGAATCGATTTTCGAAAATTTGCGCTGCGTTAAATGTTTTCGAAAACAATCACTTAAATTAGCATATGGGTAAAATAGCTTATCACTGAATTAGGGGAGTGATTGTGAAAATTCTTGTCATTGATGACGTATTGGAAAACCGTATTCTGATCCAGAAAATATTAAAAATCGGTAGCTATACCGATGTTACAACTTTTGGCTCAGCAGCGGAATTGTTTGAATATCTTGGTATTGATAATCCTGCGCAGGCAAAACCACAGGTCGATTTGATATTGATGGATATTATGATGCCGGAAATGGACGGCATTACTGCAACCGGGCGGTTAAAAGCGATTCCGGGCTTCGAGGATGTTATCATCATTATGGTAACAGCAAACACGGATAGTAAAAGCCTGGAAAACTCGTTTAATGCCGGCGCGTTCGATTACATTCGCAAACCGATCGATAAAACCGAAATCCTCACTCGCGTCCGTTCCGCGTTGCGATTAAAAAGCGAAATGGATCAGCGCAAACAACGCGAAAAAGAATTGGTCGAGGCTCAGGAAAAGCTGCAGGAAGTAAATCTGGAATTACAGCGAATTTCCACTCACGACGGGCTGACCGGAGTTAAAAATCGTCGGTTATTTGACACATCTTTGAATACGGAGTGGCGCAGAACGCCGCGTGAATCCGAATTTATTTCGTTGATTTTATTAGACATAGACGATTTCAAAAATTACAACGACACATACGGACACCAGGCTGGCGACGAATGCCTCCAAAAAGTTGCGCAAGTGCTGAACAATGCACTGCACAGAACCGGTGATGGATTATTCCGCTATGGCGGCGAAGAATTTGCGGCTATTTTGCCGAATACCAATTCCGAGGGCGCACTTTATGTCGCGGAAATTTTGCGCAAAAAAGTGGAAGATTTGTATATCGAACACAAAACTTCGCGGGTGTCCAATCATGTGACCATCAGCGTTGGCGTTTCAACATTGCCGTTCGATAAAACCGTAACACCGGCAGATTTGATCAAACTGGCGGATAAAGCACTGTACGACGCCAAAAAAGCCGGACGAAACTGTGTGCGGTTTTTTACTCCGGAATGGTCAGATGTAAAAATATTGGAAGGATAAACGCGACGAAATTATTACGTCGCGTTGTTGAGATTCAAATGCTGGCGTATTCTGCGATCAATATCCGTAATTTTGATGGGCTTAACAATATAATCATCCACCCGGCAGGACAGCGCCTGTTTGAGCTTTTTGACACTGTCGTTGGCGGTAACCATCAGCACTTTGGTGTCCTGCCATTCGGGAACAGTGCGGATGCGGCGGGTGGTTTCCAATCCGTTTAATTCCGGCATATCGATATCCATCAGCACCACATCCGGTTTCGTGCGCTTCATTTTGGCAAGTGCAACCAAACCGTTTTCAGCTTCTGCTGTTTTATATCCCAAATCAGATAAGCCGCGCGATAAAATTTGCCGATTAATCAGCTGGTCGTCCACTATCAAAATCAAAAAATCGCTGAGTTTGATTTTACCCCGGATTTGCCCGTCATCGCTCTGGAATAATTCATTTACCATTTCTTCGTCTTTTCGGGACATACCGGATTGGTCGTTCTGTTGACTCATGATGCTCTCTTTATACCATTAATTTGAAAACCACCCGTTATTTAACAAAAAAAGGATAGCAGCAATTTAGAATTGCCACTATCCTTCACATCGGTATTTTCATTGAAATCTTGACACACAGCTTCAAATTTCCGGCCGCCGGAAAACACCACTCCTACATTTGCCTTCGCAGCGAATCCGGTTCTGTTTGCATAACGGAATCGATTTCAGGATCAATTATAGTTGCATCAGTTGAATCCGGGGTGAACATTTTTGACATGCCGGAATGAAATCCGGCCGGATCAGCGGTGGAAAGTGTATCGCGGAAGGTGACATCTGTTTGATATATTACCGTCCCGGATTGCGCAGTGACATTCAACGGCATTGGTAAAAATGGATAAACGCCTTTCCACTCGCGAATCAGTTTTCTTCCGGCAGGAATAATCAGGCGTCCGGTCACCTGCACGCGCTCTGCAGGTTCAGCTTCCCATCGGAACTGCAATTTTGTATCCGACAATTTAGCGTAATTTACAGATTCAATCAACGGTTGAATTGCGCCGGAATCACACGTCACCGTTAGCTCAGCACGATACCACGAGTGCGTTGTCCCAAATGCCCAATCGATGAAAATAGTATCCATTTCGCCAATCGCCAGCGAATCCATCCGGTTCACTTTTAACCAATCCGCCAAAAACGAAACATCGAGTTTTTCCGACAGAATTTCCCCGTCAATCTGCCGGTTTAGCTGAACACCCTGCACGTTCACATTTCGCAAAAAATCGTTGCTGTTAACGGTAATGCCGGATTCGTTCGTGTTCATATCGTATGTTGCATGAACCCGAACCATCGGCTGCCAGCGATCGCTAAACGCAGATAAGCCAACGAGATAACCACCATACCCCAAAATGGCGAATAGAATAATCAACCCGACAATCGAACGCCGGAATTGTTCAACAAATTGCTGAACGGAAGCAATATATCGCGTAATAAATGCCCATGTGAACAACGTCGGCAAAAACCAGATTGTCAGCACGGCAGTAAGTATCGCGCTAAACAACAGTGCATGTTTGAACGTGGTAATCTGAAATCCGGCAATAGTCAGGCTTCGCGCCAAAAACGGGAGCGTTTCCATGAACATGAGCCGGAACATGGGCAGCGGAAGAGCCAGCGCAGCCAGCAATTGTAACGCAGCGGGACGTAGATTGATCACCAAATACAACAGTAGCAACGATACCGCCGGATAAAGCGCCAATCGCGCATTGACAGTCAGCAGCAAACCGGTGAGCAGGATGAGTAGCACCGCTGCACGAATGGCATATCCAAAGGCGTTTTCGCTAAACCGCCAGCGACGCGTGGTTTGCGCTGCAACCCAAAATCCAGCCACCGTCCAAATTGCGGCATAAATCATATACTCGTGGAAATGGGTCAACCAGGGATAACGCGTTCCTTTGATAATTTGCAAAAGCCCTTCGCCAAACTGGGTAAATGCAGCAATTACAATCATTAACAAAAACAATTTTGTGCCGGAAAACAATCCTTTGGATAAGCTGCTATCGCCAAATTTACGGGCTTGCAAAATACCGCCTACGCCGGCAATCAGCCCCACGATTACCACAATAAACATCAGCCAAGTGGGGATAAATTGCCGTCCCAAAAAGGTTTCCCACATCATGTAGTGCCCGGCATGATCTGACGGAATACCGTTTTCCTGATATTTTTCCAGAAGCGCATTCACGATTCGTCCGCTGCGCGCCAGCATGTTTTTATCCACAAATCCAATGTGGTCCTGCGGTGTGTGGATCGGGTCGATGTTGATGCCGGCAGTAAAATCGATGGCCGGAATATTTTTTTCCATAAACGGCATGTGATCCGAACCCGCACCGCCAATGGCGTTGTTGATGCTGAAAAAATGGGTCGGGTATTCCAGGCTGTTGTACCCCAAGGCGCGATCGACAGCGTAGGCATCTTCCACTAGCCAGCGTGGCGCCTGGTGCGTTTCCGTATCGATAAACGGAATCAACCAACCGGGTGTACCGGCCATATCGATGCTGAACATTAACCGCACCAAATCCATCCGGGGATAGTTTTCTGCAAAAAATTTGGAGCCGATCAAACCGCGCTCTTCGCCGCCAAAAGCGGCAAACAGCAATGTGTATCGCTGCGGCGGAGCTTTTGCCCATATTCGCGCCAGCTCGATAACACAAGCTGTGCCGGATGCGTTATCGCTGGCTCCGGGATTTACCCGGCTATCCGAATCGATGTGCCCGCCAACCACAATTATGGAATCACTCAGCCCCGGAAACAGGGCAACTGCAACACCGCTGGTTGTGTTCACACCGTGCGGCGCTTTCAAAAACGGCATCACAAATGCCGTATCAGCGCCATAAGATTTGAATTTTTCCGCAGCCCAGCGCAAAGCTTGCTGCTCATTTGCCGAGCCCATCGGGCGTGGGCCGATGGTTACACTCAAATGTTTAACATGCGCATATGCGCTATCGGCATTGAACATGGGTTTTTGTGCCCATACCGGCAACATCGCGATGGTACACAATAACCAAATCGGGCAAAGTTTTGATAACTTCATTCGTGATTTTCCGTTATTTTTTCACAACATTTCTTGTTTTGCAAAGCTTATGGAAGATACGCCAAATATTTAATTTTCGCAAAAATTGCACTTATTCCTTTTTTGCAACAAACCGATTTGCCGCAGAAATTGTTTAACTTTCCACCCAAAATCCATACGTCAAAATTCTGTCATTTGATCTATTCGCGCTGTTGAAAAACGTTCATCTAACCAATTGTTATTTCTGCATTAAAATGTTACACATTTTTTGTCAATCTTAAAAAAATTGCATTTTAGAATTCTTGAAATGGCGCACTAACGTAACGCAAGTCAGATGTATATTGTTCAGGTGATTGGCAGCCAGGGAAGGCGGCACATCAACAACCCAACCATCTGTACTCCGTAACCGTTGGAATTGCGAACGGCCTTCCCCGTAAACCATGCTTTGACACGGTGCAATTTTATTCGCAACTACGTTAGGAATCTGCATTTTTTCGAAAATTTGGCAAAATTTATTGCAAAAAAATTTTTCAAATTCCCTGAAAGTAACTATATTGACGAGCTAAAGGGTAAGTATTCGGGGAGTGAGCGGATGACTGTTGCACAAAAAATCAAAACACGTGATACGCTGGCGCAGATGCGCACAGATTGGGATTTCGAAGACCGTAATGTTGTTTTTACCAACGGTTGTTTCGATATTTTGCATCGCGGCCATGTGGAGTATTTGCAGGAAGCCAAACGGTTTGGCGATATCCTGATTGTCGGCGTCAACAGCGACGATTCTGTCACCCGGCTGAAAGGTCCCGCAAGACCGCTAATGCCTGCTGATGATCGCGCTTTTATTATCGCATCATTATTTTTTGTTGATTATGTTTCTGTTTTTGATGAAGATACGCCGTATGAGCTTATCCGGTCGGTTCAACCGGATTTGTTGGTCAAGGGCGGCGATTACGACATCAACGACATTGTAGGGAAAGACATTGTTGAAGCACGTGGCGGACGGGTGCTAACCATTCCACTGACACCAAATCGATCCACAACCAATTTTGTTGAAAAGGTAGTTGCTTTAACCCGAAAAGGAATTCTGAAGTAATGGTTGTTATACGGAAGGAGAATCGTTTCATGAAGCAGATCGTGAAGATCGCAGGTTGTATGTTAATGCTGGTTAGTTTATCAGCATGTAATGTTTGGATATTCAAAAAATCACCCAAAACGGCACCGGCAGCTGAATTGCAGCAAATTTCAGCCTATCTCAACGCCGCCGAAAGCAACAGCATCAGCGAAGACGCGATGTTGACAGATGGAAATTATTTGAAAGCATTGGAAAAGGCAGACAGCCTTTCCACGCTTTATCCGGAAGATTCGTTGCTGACCGCACTGTATTTCCGGGTGAATGATTCTTACGATTCCTACCTTCACCGCATGGTTGTTCTGGATGCGGATACCCTTACCGAAGAAGAGATGATGATCGACATCGAACGGCTTTTCGCCGTTTCCGACTCCGCCGGATTTGCGGTGGACTCGCTGGAACAGCTTCGGATTCCCTTAATTCTCAACAAAAAAATCGAAAATGCCATCAAATATTTTTCCGAAACCCGTCGCGGACGTAAAACTTTCGAAGGTTGGCTGAGACGTGCCGGAAAATATGAAAAGCTGGTTAAAGGCATTTTGCGGGAAACAGGCGCACCGGAAGAATTGTTTTATCTGGCAATGATCGAAAGCGGATTACGCCCGCAGGCACGTTCATACGCCCGCGCAGTCGGGATGTGGCAATTTATTTCCGCAACCGGCCGCTATTACGGATTAACCCAAAGCTGGTGGTACGACGACCGTCAGGATGTTATCAAAGCCAGCCGGGCGGCAGGGCAACACCTGCTCGATTTATACGAGCGCTTCGGCGATTGGTATATTGGCATTGCCGGCTACAATTTCAGCCCCGGAAAAATTGAAAAACGCATCAAAACGTATAACGTTAGCGAATTTTGGGATCTGCCAAAACTTCCGAAACAAACCCGAAATTATGTGCCGACGTATCTGGCAGCCGTAACGATCGCCAGCAATCTTGAAAAATATAATTTTGCAGATATTATCCCGGATAACCCGATTGAATTTGATACGGTAACCATCAAACAAAGCATCGATCTGAATATAATTGCCGAAGCGGTTGGCAGCACATACAACGAGATTCGCGACCTTAACCCGGCTATTTTGCGCTGGTGCACACCGCCGGATGTTGATGAATGGTTGCTCTACCTGCCTTCCGGCACCCGCGACACATTTTTGAGCAAATACGACAATTTGCCAAAATCCCAAAAAATGGACTGGGTGCAGCACCGCATTCGTTCCGGCGAAACACTTTCAACAATCGCCCGGCGATATGGTGTTTCAATTACAGAAGTCAAACATTTCAATAAATTATCCGGCAATTTGATTCGCGCCGGACGCACATTAATGATTCCTATTCCTGCCGGAAAAAACAGCCCGAAAGCGGTTGCCAGCAACACACCCAAAAGCACCGCCAGAAAAAGCACCGCACCGCGCTCAACCAGCGCAAGCCTGAACAGTTCAGCCAAAGTAGTTGCTGATGTTCCCGGACATTACAAACAAGTTTACACCATCCGTTCCGGCGATAACCTGTGGGAAGTCGCCAAAAAGTTTGGCGTCAGCGTAAATGAACTGCGCGAATGGAACGGGTTAAATTATTCACGGATTATCCGGCCCGGTCAAAAACTGAATATCTGGCTCCCGAATCAATCCGGTAGCACAAACGATGCGTTGGCCAGCGCAAATCTGCCGGTACCGGGTGCTGCAACGGTCACTGAAACATCCGGCGATAACAAAAATACTTACATCGTTCGCTCCGGCGATACACTGTGGGATATTGCCCGCGCACACAACGTTAGCATCAACGATCTCAAACGCTGGAATGCCAAACGGAACAACAAAATCAAACCCGGTGAAGAGTTGGTGCTTTACGCAGATTAAAATAAATAAAAACAGCAGTTTCAATATTATCAAAAAAAAGCGTGGTATTTGTTTTATAGGCAAACACCGCGCTTTTTTTTCGCCATTTTTCACTTTCGATTTTGTCAAACCGGGAAATAGTGAAATATAAAAACCACCCCAAAATTATTTTTGAAATACCATTTTTCTTGCTAAATTAAACTTTCGTAGCATCGTCGTAAAGTTATCAATCGCATGCGAAGGCGGGTTTTAACCCAATTTACCTTTGCCTCAAAATGCGTAACCGGGATTTTGCACGCCCGATTTTCGCAGTGTAATTTGGAGCAAAGCACCCAACGCCGCAACTTAAACACTCACGAAAGCGACCAAAACCTTTAAGGAGATTTTATCGCATGAAGAAAATCGGTATCCTGTTTGGTAGAGAAAACACGTATCCGCATGCATTTGTCGAACGCATTAATGCCAAAAAGCTGAAAGGTATTTCTGCAGAATTTGTAAATATCAGCAAAGTAGTGCAAGGTGAATGCGATGAGTATGCTGTCATTATCGATCGCATATCGCAGGATATTCCATTTTACCGTGCCTATTTGAAAAATGCGGCATCCGCCGGCGTAGCGGTGATCAACAACCCGTTTTGGTGGAGTGCGGATGATAAATTCTTCAACAATTCGCTGGCGCTCATGGCTGGCGTAAAAGTGCCCCGCACAGTCTTGTTGCCCTCTAACACCCATCCGCCGGATACGGATGAACGCTCCATGCGCAACCTTTCCTATCCGTTAGATTGGGATGCCATTTTCAGCTATGTCGGTTTTCCGGCGTTCTTTAAGCCCTTTGCCGGTGGCGGATGGAAACACGTTTACAAAATAGAAAACCGCGAACAATTTTATCAAACATATAATCAAACCGAACAACTGGTGATGATGTTGCAGGAAGAAATCCAGTTTACGGATTATTACCGCTGTTATTGCCTCGGACAAAAATACGTCCGGGTGATGCGCTACGATCCGAAGCAGCCCTATCACATGCAATATATTCGCAATGCGCCGCCGGTTGAAGCAAAACTGAACGCCAAAATCGAGGACGCAGTATTGCGCCTTTGCAGCGGCTTGGGCTACGATTTCAACACTGTGGAACTGGCTATCCGCGATGGCGAGCCGTATGCCATCGATTTCGGCAACCCGGCACCGGACGCCGACTACTATTCCGTCGGCGAAGAAAATTTCGAATGGATTGTGGAAACATCTGCCAATTTCGCCATCGAACTGGCAAAAGCACATAAACCCGGGAAAATTAACCTGACGTGGGGCAAGTTTGTTACCAACGCGGTAAAAAATCAACGTGTTACACCGCGTTCATTCAACACATCTAAAAAGTGAGTTTTGTATGAGCAAGTCCAAGCTATTTACGATTGGCATTGAAGAAGAATTTCAGATTATCGATCCGGAAACCCGGCAGTTAAAATCGCATATACAGCAGATTATTCAGGGCAGTAAATTACCCAGATTAACCGAACAGCTAAAACCGGAAATGCACCAGTCGGTTGTGGAGATTGGTACACATGTGTGCAACAATATTCAGGAAGCCCGCGAAGACCTTATGGAATTGCGGACTGCGCTCGCGAAAACCGCACTGGAAGCGGATTTGCGGATCGCAGCATCCGGAACGCACCCGTTTTCGCACTGGAAAGATCAAAAAATAACCGAACATCCGCGATACAAAACCATTGTGCAGGACATGCAAATGGTTGCCCGGGGCAACCTTATTTTCGGGTTGCACGTGCACGTCGGCATCGACGATCGCGAAGATGGCATCCAGATCATGAATGCGGCGCGATATTTTGTACCGCACGTTTTGGCGCTGTCGTCCAACTCCCCTTTTTGGCTGGGACGAAACACCGGTTTCAAATCCTATCGCGTGAAAGTGTTCGATCGTTTTCCGCGCACCGGATTGCCGGATTATTTCGACAGCCTCGCGGTTTATGAAGATTTTCTGAAGCTGTTGGTCAAAACCAATTGCATCGACGACGCCAAAAAAATCTGGTGGGATATTCGCCTGCACCCCTATTTCGATACGCTGGAATTCCGCATTTGCGATATCCCCATGCGTGCCGAAGAAACGCTGGCAATTGCCGCGCTGTTTCAGGCGATTGTAGCCAAATTGTATCGCCTCAAAAAGCAGAATCTGGGCTTCCGGCTCTATCGCCGCTCACTGATTCTCGAAAACAAATGGCGCGCCAGCCGTTACGGATTGGATGGCAAACTGATCGATTTCGGAAAACAGGAAGAAGTGCCCTGCAAAGATTTGATTGGCGAATTGCTGGATTTTGTGGAAGAGGTGGTGGACGATTTGGGCGTTCGCGAAGAAATGAATTTCATCAAAACAATGGTGGAACGCGGCAGCGGCGCCGATCGCCAATTAGCCATTTGGGAGCAATCCTACGATCTGAAAAACGTGGTGGACTACATCATCGAAGAAACACATTTCGGCTTGCCTGTCAGTCTGGACGAATAACAAAAGCATTTTTATCGCACATAAGCCGGTGGAGTTTTTCACCGGCTTTTTTTATACCTTTGCTGCAGAATTGATAAATCATTGAAAACAATCGGTTGATCGCGTAAATTCCTGTAAATCAAAAACATCAGGGGAAATAATGATTCCGGAAATCCGTGAACAATTCAACACGAATTTTGACCAGAGCAAATATGATGCGTTCGTCGCTGATATTCACCGCAACAACCGGCAAAGCCTGGTTTTTCGCGTTTGCGAAACGCCGCTGTTTTTATCCGATGCGCTGCGGGATAAATTGATAGAAGCTGCAAATGATGTGATGCGCGTGGTGCGCCAGCCGGATTTTCCCGATCGCTGCAAAAACGCCATTCCGGCGGGAATGAGCGTCGCGAACGAAACACAGCACACCCATTTTTTGCAGGTCGATTTTGCAATTTGCCGCGACGAAAACGGACATCTGCTGCCGCAACTGATCGAGCTGCAGGGATTTCCGTCGTTGTATGCTTTTCAGCATTATCTGGACACCAAACTTCGCGAATATTTCCCGATTCCGGACGGATTTTTGCCATTTTTCAGCGGGCTAAACTCGGAAACTTACAAAGAGAAACTGGGGAAACTGCTACTCGGCAACAGCGCGCCGGAAAACGTGGTGCTGTTGGAATTGCAGCCGGAGCAGCAAAAAACCCGTATCGATTTTTATCTGACGGAGCAGTATTTCGGGATTCCGTTTGTTTGCGTCACAGATGTTTACCAGCGCGGAAACAAGCTTTTCTATCGCCAAAACGGGCGGGAAATTCCCATCGAGCGAATTTACTATCGCTTTATTTTTGATGAACTCATTCGCAAAAATATCCAACCGGGATTTGATATTAACGCCGATCTGGATGTAGAATGGGTGGGTCATCCCAACTGGTTTTTCAAAATCAGCAAACACACGCTGCCGTTGATCGACAGTAAATATTGCCCGCAAACATATTATTTACATGAGCTTACGAGCTATCCTGATGATCTGGAAAATTATGTGCTCAAACCGCTGTATTCCTTTGCCGGTACCGGCGTTCAGGTCGATGTCACCAAAGCAATGCTGAACGAGATTGACGATCGGGAGAATTACATTTTGCAACGAAAAATTGAATATGCACCGCTCATCAAAACACCGGACGAGCATGCCCGGGTGGAAATTCGCCTGATGTTTATTTGGGATGATAAACCTATTCTGGTCAATAACTTACTCCGCACCAGCAAAGGCAAAATGATGGGTGTGGATTTCAATAAAAACAAAACCTGGGTAGGATCGTCACTGGCATATCACAGACCGGAAATTTAATTTAACTATCATTTATTGTCGACAGCGGAAACAAAACCGGGCTAAATGCTTTAAATACATGTGTTTTCGGCTTTTCATTGCTTTGGGAATAATGTATATTTACTATCATAACGGTTGTCAAAAACGAGTATTCATTTAATTTGAGAAAAAAATATGCGTACGATGCTGTTAAAAAATCGGTTGAAGCTTTGGGTGATCGGCGTTGTTTTACTGCTGGTGAGCGGATGTAAAATCGGGAATACCTACATTTTGGTTGAGAAGGGTCTCAACAGTCAGGAAAGCGCCATTGCTGAGGCGCAAAAATATCAATCACGCGGGTTGACCAGCCAGGTTTTTCTCACACGCGATAAACGCTACATGGTAACAATCGGTCCTTTCAATAATAAAGAAACCGCGATAGCAGAGCTGAATGCCAAAAAAGATGCCAATATAATTCCTCCAGGCAGCCAGCTTGCCGGGCCGGAAAGCCGTTTATGGACGCAAGTTTGGCCGAATCAACCGATTCAACCACCGGGCACAAAACCGCCGGCACCGGGACCGGGCACGCCGCCAAAAGAAGGCGTTCGCGATGAAGTTAAAAAAGATGCGGATAAAGGGATGAAAGATGATTTTGTTGTATATCCCGAAAAACCGTAACATCAGCCATCCGGGTTGATACCGAAACGCTCCATCATCGAATACAATCTGCGGCGGGTAATGCCCAATAGCTCTGCCGCATGAGTGCGGTTGCCGTCTGCTTTTTCCAGCGCCTGCCGGATCAATTTTTTCTCGAAATCATCCAGTTTAATGCCTGAATCGGGTAAAACAAATTCACCGGGTTTTGCCGAATGCGCGATCATTTTGCGGGTAGAGGGCAAATCTTCCCGCGTAATCATGCCGTTGCAAACGATGGCGGCGCGTTCAATCGCGTTTTGCAATTCACGCACATTTCCCGGCCAATCGTAATCCATCAATTCCGCCAGCGCCAGCCGGTCGATATCCTGCGCAGCGGATTGCGCCACAAAATGATGCACCAGCGCCGGAATATCCTCTTTGCGCTCCCGCAAGGTTGGCAGTGTCAATTGAAAAACATTCAGGCGATAATACAAATCCTGCCGAAAACGCCCGCTTTCCACCATTTCTTCCAAATTTTGATGGGTTGCCGCAATAATCCGAACATCCACAATGATGCGCTCGTTGCTGCCGAGCCGGTAAATTTCCTTATTTTGCAACACGCGCAGCAACTTTGCCTGCGTTGCCGGACTGATATCGCCGATTTCATCCAGAAAAATACTGCCCCCGCCAGCCTGCTCAAATTTGCCGATGCGCCGGTGCGTTGCGCCGGTGAACGCCCCTTTTTCGAAACCGAACAGTTCGCTTTCCAACAAATTCTCCGGTAGTGCGGCACAATTTACCGTCACAAACGGTTTGTTCTTCCGCTGCGATGAGCCGTGAATGGCGTGTGCAACCAACTCTTTTCCGGTGCCGCTTTCGCCGCGAACCAGAACGGTTGCGTCGTTCTCGCTTGCCTTTTTGATAAGCCGGTAAATCTGCTGCATCTTTTTGCTTTTGCCAATCATCTCGCTAAAAAATACCGGCGTTTCATCCTGTTTTTTCAGCCGTTGATTTTCGGCGATCAGCCGCTGCTGATCCAGAATCCGCCGGATTCGCAGTGTCAGTTCATCCATATCCGGAAACGGTTTGATCAGATAATCAAACGCCCCTTTTTTGAGCGCTTCGATGGCGGTTTGTTGCGTGGCGTAAGCAGTCATCATGATAAATTCGGTTTGCGGATACTGCTGTTTCACCTGCTCCAGCAACGCCATTCCGCTAATGCCGTCCATTCGCAAATCGCTGATAATGACATCCACCGTATTTTCCGAAAGATGCGCCAACGCCGCCTCCCCGGAAGTGACGTAGGTTGCCGGCAACGCCTCAAGCTCCAGCGACGCTTTGATCACTTTGCAGAATTTTTCTTCGTTATCAACGATGAGAATTTGGGGCATGGTATCTGTATTTTGGGGTGATTATTTCAGAATCGCACGCAGCAAAATCATAAAACCTTTTTCGTGGCTGCGAATGGTATCCAGATTTTTTTGGGCTTCATCAAAACCGGGCGCAAGCTCCAGCGCTTTTTCAAACTCGCTCATGGCTTTCATCAACAATCCACGGCTTTTGATGAGGTTGAACGTTCCCAAATCGTTCCAATAGTCCGGATAATGTTGCGTATCGCTATCGTTTGCCACAAAAATGGATTGGTATTTATTGATCGTTTCCAGCGTGAGGTCTTTTCCGCCAAACAAAAATCGCAGAAAAAATTCAAATATTTTTTCCCGGTCAGAAACCAGATCGACCAATTTTAGCTGGAATTGCTCCAGCTCCGGAATAATGGTGTTGTGTTGATTGTCGCGCAACAGCTCCAGCAATTGGTTGAATTCTTTTTGCCACATCGGCACACGATATTTTGATAAATCGCGCACCTGCTTTAGATAGATGGAAACGCGTGCCGGAACAGCAACGGCTTCCGGGTCATGCGCGCCGTGCAACGCGGATTTGTAAAGCGCCACGCCAAGGTTAAACTGGGCTTCCACATATTTGGGGTTCAGGCGAATTGCTTCCTTAAACAGCGACATAGCTTCGTCATATTCGTCCAAAAAAAGATGCGCCAATCCGTAATAATTCAAAAAATCCGGGAATTTTTCGCTCATGTTGAGCGCGGTTTTGAACGTTTCTTTGGCGGTTACAAATTTCCGGGATTTCAAGTAACTGACGCCCAATCCGATAAATGCCCGGTTAAAACTGTGATCCTGCTCCAGTGAGGTTTTGAATTCGCGGATCGATTCTTCAAACAAATTGCGCTTCAGGAACAAAATACCCAGATAATAATGCGACTTCGGGTGGCGGTAGCGCATCAATTTTTCCTGAACCAAATACAGCGATTCCAGTTCATCGATTACATTCTGATGAAAATTTTCGGTCACTTTGCTCAGGAAATCGTAATCGTGCCCGATGCGGTCTTTTCGCAAATTGATATCGTATTGGCGGGAAAGCAGGAACATCCCTCGCTCAAAAACTTCGGTGATGATACGATTGTGCTCAATCATTGCGCCGGTGTGAATGTGAAATTCCCGGTCAAAAATCTCAATCTTGTCGTGTAATCCAAAATTTTCCACAGAACCCTCTGTAATCTGTTCCGCTGCGCCAATTTCTGCTAAACTGATGCGATGCGTTTAAAAAATAAGTATGGAATTTAAACAAAATCGTGCGCAATCACACGCCGATTATTCAAAAATGCGAAAAAATCGGCAAAAAAAAGCCCGCAAACCAGTTATCTGTGTTTACGGGCTGTATCAAAAGGATTCTTTTTTTCAGTAAAATCAGGGGTGATGTTGCAATTCTTTCGACGAAACCGGACCATTTGTCGAACGCCGCTGGATAATGCTGTTGATGATAAACCCGACACCTACCAAAATCAGTGCCACCGGCCAATAGTCATCAATAATCGTAACAAACAACCGCGTTGAAATATATTCCAGTTCGTAACTTAAAAAAATCAACCCGACAAGCAATACGATATTACCTACAATTAATTTGTTGAGACTGCGGATTGATCCAAAAATGTATGCCGGATAATGCGCCAAACCAAAAGCGATCGTAAATGCGGATAAGGTCATCCCGCGAGTGGTGGACAAAATATCCAGTTCACCGAGCGTGTAATACAACCCGATAAGCCCAAGAAATGGGAAGACAAACATACCGCGACGCGGTTTGCGCTGCAGATTCATCAAAAATCCGGCGATTCCGAGAAAAAGCAGCCCGTAACTGCGCACAGTGTATTTATTGATATCCAGATCAATATAATCGCGCAGCAACAGCACCACGCCAATAAGTATCAGAAAAATACCGATAAATGCAGATGTCTTGTTTTTCATTTTGCTTACCTTCTCATATTTTCCCGGTATCAAACGGTTTGTTCGGTCGATTCTTCTTCCGGAAGTATAAATACCAACGCGAAATAAATCAGCACGCCCAATCCTTTGGAGGCGATGCTCAGCACCACCCAACCCAGCCGCACGAGTGTCGGATCGACGTTAAAATGTTTGGCTATTCCGGCGCACACACCGCTGATTTTTTTGTCGCTCCGGGAACGATAGATATCGAATGTGCTTTTTTGCGATGTTGAAGCATTGGACGATGCGGCATCCGGGTCTATTTCGGCAATCTCTGTTTGGGTTTCTTTTTGTTGATATTGCCGGTAAATCAACGCTGCACCGGCGGCGATCAACAGGATTGCCCAAATGGTTGACCACGGTAAATCGATAAAAATCAGGTCAAATAAATCCATCTCGCGAAGTAAAATTAACGCGCCGATGCTGACAAAAATAATGCCCCACAAAAAGGTTTTGTCGGTTTCCGGACGCTCGGGGCGTTCCGGTTCTGTTTCGTTCGGGTTTTCGGAAACGATCAGCAACGCGGCGATATACAAAACAAATCCGATACCGGCGACAAACACGCTGATGACCATCAACAGCCGAATCATATTGCTTTCCAGCCCGGTGTATGTTGCTAATCCACCGCAAACCCCGCCGATGTATTTATCGGTTTTGGAACGATACAGTTTCTGAGTTTTGTTATTCATTTCCATTTTCACTCCTTCATACGGGTTTTTCCCATTTAATAACACGTAAAAAACCCGTCAGAGTTTCGCGGTTTATGCTGTTGGCGCTTTGATTTCGAGAATTTCATACTTCATAATTCCGGCAGGCACTTTGATATCGACAACCTCGCCGGCTTTTTTACCGAGCAATGCCTTGCCAACCGGCGATGTCGTGGAAATTTTTGATTCCCGGAAATCGGATTCTTCCTGCGAAACCAATGTATATTCCACAGTTTGGTTGCGCTTCAAATCCTTCATCACAACGGTGGTGTAAATAGCAACCTGCTCATTGGTCACTTTGCTCGTATCAACCACTTTGGCGCGGCGGATGTTTTCTTCCAACTGGGTAATTTTGGATTCCAGCAATCCCATTGCCTCTTTGGCGGCGTGGTACTCCGCGTTTTCTTTAAGGTCGCCAAAGTCGCGTGCCTCAGATATTTTTTTGGAAATTTCCGGGCGTTTTTCGGCTTTCAGATAGTGTAAATCGGCTTTCAATTTCTCCAATCCTTCTTTGGAGATATACATAAAACTTGACATTTGCAGTCCTCCGAATCTTTAACTTCGCTATACATTTATTTCAAACTGGCACAAAAATAATGAACCGCTTTTACCACAAAAGCGGTTAAAATATCCAAATTACGAATAGGAATTACGAATCTTTTTTACGTGATGCAGGCTCTATACGTTCAACGCTGATTATACCATTCACCCGGTTGAGCGCATTAATCACTCGCGTAAGATGCGGCAGATTTTTGACTTCGAGAATAATTTTGCCGAGCGCAACTTTGTCTTTCGCCCGGATGTCCAAATTTAATATATTGATGTTATTTGTTGCAAGTGCCTGAGTAATATCGCGAATTAAATATTTGCGATCCTCACCCAACAGCGACAGTTGCACCCGAAATTCTTCCTCTACTTCCACCGTCCAGTTTACCGAAATGGTGCGATCCTTCCGGTCAACCAGATTGAGCATGTTCGGGCAGTTGCGGCGATGGATGGTCACACCCTTACCACGGGTAATGTATCCCAAAATATCGTCGCCGGGAACCGGCTGGCAACAACGCCCGAGGTTAATCATAATATTATCCATTCCCTGAACGCGAATGGCAGAATGTTTGCGATTCTTTTGCAGAATGCGCTGCAACAGCGATTCTTTTGGCAGATCTTCCACCGGTTTTTCGGAGATGGAAGCCATTATTTTTTCGATAGTTAGCTCACCACGTCCGACAGCCGCCTTCAGGCTGGGCACATCTTCGACACCCAGTTTTTTAGCCGCTTCATCCAGCTTATCATCCTGATGTTTTATTTTGAAGCGCTTAAAATATTTGTCAATGATCTCTTCGCCAAGTTTCAGGCTGTGTTCAAACTGGATATCCCGCAAATAGCGCCGCACATGATGCCGCGCTTTGCTGGTTTTTACAAACGTGAGCCAATCCTGGCTGGGGCGCTGGTTAGAACTTGTGATAATCTCAACCATTTCACCGCTGTTCAACGTAGATTTCAACGGCACAATGCGGCCGTTCACCTTTGCGCCGATGCAGTGCATTCCCACATTCGAGTGCACTTGAAATGCAAAATCCACCGGCGTTGATCCGAGCGGCAACCGCATCACATCGCCGCGCGGCGTAAATACAAATACTTCGTCCTGATACAGGTCAATTTTCAGCGATTCCAGAAAATCCTGTGCATCAACCATTTCTTTTTCTTTATACTGATCCAGCAACTGGCGAACCCAGTTTAGCTGCTGATCCATCTCATCTTTTTTACGATCGGGCATGCCGTCTTTGTATCGCCAGTGTGCGGCAATCCCCATTTCGGCGATGTTGTGCATCTCTTGCGTGCGAATCTGAATCTCTACCATGTGCCCCTGTTTATCCACCACCGTTGTGTGCAATGATTGGTAGCCGTTTATTTTCGGCATCGCGATATAATCCTTAAATCGTTCATAAACAGGTGTATAGAGGTTGTGAACCAACCCCAGCACGTAATAAGATTCTTCCACTTTTGTAACGATAATCCGAATCGCCAGCAGATCGTAAATTTCTTCAAACGGCTTATTGCGCACCTTTATTTTTTTGTAAATGGAATACAGATGTTTCGGTCGCCCGTATACAGATGCCTGAATATTATGTGCCGCAATTTCCGCTTCGATCGGTTTAATGATTTTGCGGATATACGCTTCGCGTTCTTCTTTTTTCTGGTTCAGCCGGTTTTTGAGATCCAGAAACGCGGCGTTGTCCAGATATTTGAATGTTAAATCTTCCAGTTCGCTTTTGACGCGCTGCATCCCGAACCGGTTGGCTAACGGCGCATATACTTCCCGGGTTTCGATGGCAATGCGATTGCGTTTTTCCGGCGGCATGGCGCCGAGCGTTTTCATATTGTGCAACCGGTCTGCCAGTTTTATCAAAATCACCCGAAGGTCTTTTGCCATTGAGAGCAACATTTTGCGAAATGTTTCTGCCTGCCGCAACTCCCGGCTTAGCCCTTTTCTGCCGCTCATTTCGGTAATTTTTGTAACACCATCTACCAGCAAACGAATGGTCGGTCCAAATTCTTCTTCAATTTCATCAAGCGTATAGGTTGTATCTTCCGCAACATCGTGCAGCAAACCGGCGGCGATGGTTGTGCTGTCCATCCGCATTACTTCCGCCAAAATGGTTGCCACGTTCATGCAATGCAAATAGTATGGCTCACCGGATTGGCGCTTCTGTTCCCGGTGCGCCCAAAGCCCAAAAGTATAGGCTTTGTATAACATTTCTTCGTTGAATTGCGGATTATATTCGCGAACAATTTTGATCAGCTGCTCATAGAGTGGATCGAACTGCTTGCGCAAATCCTGATACAAAGCATTTTGCGTGTCTACCGTATCGAGCACGCCCATACGCAATCCTTGGTAATAAAAAACGCCTAAAATAAATTAAACGGCTAATTAGCCGTTTTTGTGTGCACTGCAATCGTTTTCGGATTTTGAATTTGCGGTTTTTCGGGGATTTAAGCCTTCCCAACACCGAAAATTTGTTTCGCCCGTTACTCCGGATGCGTAAAATAAAACCGCATCATCTATAATATTATGAATAATTTAAGTCACTCATCCAAACGGGAAATTATCAAAGCCACAAATTTCACTTTGAACTTTTAAATAAAACCCTCAATCGCTAAACTGACATTATGTATTTTTTATCTTACGTTGAAACTAAGGTTAATTTTCGGGAAACTCAAGTATATTTTTTCGCAAAAATCAAACTGGATAAAATGGGGAATATTTATGAGCGCATTACACGAAGCCGCCCTGGTTGCCGCGCGCGATTGTTTGGGTGTTCAAAAAAACGAAAGCGTTTTGATCGTTACCGATATCAAACGACGCAGTATTGGAATGGCGCTGTTTGAGGTATGCCAGGACATTGCCAAAGAAGTGCTGCTGATGGAAATGACCCCGCGCCGGGTAAACGGCGAAGAACCGCCGCCGGCAATTACCGAGGCGATGAAGGCGGTAGATGTTTCCATTTGCCCGACCAGCACATCGCTGACGCACACCAACGCCCGGCGAACCGCCTGCGCTGCCGGCGGAAGGGTGGGCACAATGCCCGGCATTACCGAAGATATTTTGATCCGAACCATGAAAGCGGATTACAAATCTGTCGCGAAACGCACCTACAAAGTGGCTGAGCTGCTCACGAACGGCAAAATGGCTCATGTTACTACGCCCGCCGGCACGGATATTTATTTGCCGATCGCTGGGATTAACGGCATCCCATCTACCGGAATGGTGTTGGATAGCGGCAAATTTGGCAATTTGCCTTCCGGCGAAGCGTATCTGATGCCCCGCGAAAATGAAGCGGAAGGCGTTTATGTGGTCGATGGCTCATTGGCCGGCATCGGGATGATCACCGGCGAACCGGTGCGCATCACGATTGAAAAAGGGATGGCCGTAAAAATTGAGGGCGGCGAGCAAGCCCGCGAATTTGCCAAAACTGTCGAATCTGTCGGGCCGAAAGCCCGCAATTTGGCGGAGCTGGGCGTTGGCACTAACGATTCCGCACAGATAAACGGCACTATTCTGGAAGATGAAAAAGTACTCGGCACGGTTCATCTGGCATTGGGAAATAACATGTCGATGGGCGGCACCTGCGATGTCGGGTTTCATGTGGACGGCATTTTGCTCAACCCCACGCTCACCATCGACGATGTCGTGATTTTGAAAGATGGCAAAATGGTGATCGATCTGGATGCATAAAAAAAAGGGCGAACCGTTCGTTCGCCCCAAATAACATACTTTAAGCTTGTCATACCCGACCCGATTTATCGGGACGGGAATGACGACTTTGAGCAATAGTCAAATTTTCATCGACAGCTTCACGCGGCCGCGCTGCATATCTACTTCAATTACTTTTACGCTGACAATATCGCCAACCGCAACCACTTCCATCGGGTTTTTGATGTAACGATCCGCCATTTCGCTAACGTGCACCAACCCGTCGCGCTTTACGCCGATATCCACAAATGCGCCGAAATCCACCACGTTGCGCACCGTGCCTTTCAGCACCATGCCTTCGCGCAAATCTTCGATGTTCAGCACATCACTTTTGAAAATCGGTTTGGGCATCTCATCGCGCGGATCGCGCCCCGGTTTTTCGAGATCGTTGAGAATATCTTCCAGCGTCGGTTCGCCAACACCGATCTGCTCGGCAATTTCTTTCAGACTGCGTTTTTCCCGGCGAATGGTATTTTTTAAGGTACTCCACGATTTTCGATCATTCTCTAACTTGAACAATTTCAACAATTTATGTGTTGCCTCATAAGATTCCGGGTGAATGCCGGTATTGTCCAGCGGATCTGTCGCATCGGGAATTCGCAAAAATCCGGCGGCTTGCTGGAACGCCACATCGCCAACGCCGGATACCTTTTGCAGCTCTTCGCGACTGCTAAATTTACCGTTTTTGTCGCGGAAATTAACAATGCTGGTCGCCGTGCGGCTGGTTAATCCGGAAACGTAGCGCAGCAAACTGGCGGACGCAGTGTTCAAATCCACGCCCACCGCGTTCACCGCGGATTCCACAACGTTGGTCAACGCGCCATCCAGATTTTTCTGGTTCACATCGTGCTGATACAGCCCCACGCCAATGTGTTTCGGATCGATTTTCACCAATTCCGCCAGCGGGTCCATCAATCGCCGCGCGATGGAAATATTCCCGCGCAAACTGGCTTCCAGATCGGGAAATTCCTCTTTTGCCACTTTCGACGCGGAATACACCGATGCACCGGCTTCGTTCACAATGATATACATCAGTTCGCGCGCCGGATCGCCTTCTTTAATTTCTTTGATCAAATCTGCGGTAAGCGCCTCTGTTTCGCGGGAGGCGGTGCCGTTTCCGATGGCGATAATCTGCACGCCGTATTTGTCCGCCATTCCCCGCAGCACAGCTTTGGATTGGAACACCTGGTTTTGTGGCGGATGCGGAAAAATCGTTTCGCCTTCCAGATATTTGCCGGTTTCATCGATAACGGCAACTTTGCAACCGGTCCGGTATCCGGGATCGATACCCATGATAACTTTACCTTTTACAGGCGGTTGCAGCAGCAAATTTTTGAGGTTTGTTGCAAAAATGCCGATGGCGTGTTCATCCGAAACTTCCGAAAGTTCCGAGCGAACTTCGCGTTCAATGGAGGGCGCAATCAACCGTTTGTAGCTATCGGTGAGCGCAGCTTCAATTTCATTTGCAAAAATGGATTTGGGATTTTTGAGATGCCGCCGGCGAATTTCCTCGAACATCTCCTCTTCCATCACTTCGATGCTCACTTTGAGAATTTTCTCGCGCTCGGCGCGATTGATTGCCAGAATGCGGTGCGGCGGAATTTTTTTCACCGGTTCGGCATAATCGTAATACATTTCGTAATCGCTTTGTGCGTCAGGATCTTTGGCTTTGCTGACGAGAATGCCGGCGTAACGGGTGCGTTCGCGAACAGCTTTGCGCACCTCTGCATCATCGGAAATGGCTTCCGCGATAATGTCGCGGGCACCGGCCAAAGCTTCTTCCGGTGAATTCACTTCTTTTTCCGCGTCCACAAATTTTGCGGCGAAATCTAAAATATTACCGCTGTTGACATCCTGTTTCAGAATAATTTCCGCCAACGGCTCCAGCCCTTTTTCTTTGGCAATGGTTGCGCGGGTGCGTTTTTTGGGACGATACGGCAGGTAGAGGTCTTCCAATTCCTGCATTTTCATGGTTTCGCGGATTTTCGATTCCAACTCCGGCGTCAGTTTGCCCTGTTCGGAAATCGAATGGAGAATGGTGGTTTTACGTTCTTCCAGCATCCGCAAATATTTGATGCGCTCCTCAACCGCGCGAATTTGCTCTTCGTCCATTTTACCGGTGCGCTCTTTTCTGTATCGCGCAATGAACGGCACCGTGTTGCCATCGTCCAGCAATTCCACTGTGTTGGCAACCTGAATGGCGCGTAAGTTGAGTTCCTGAGCTATTAATCCGTAAAAATCTTTTTCCGACATGCAGCGAACCTCTTCTTCAATTGTGTTTAACGCTACAACGCTTGCCGGCGGCAATCGCAACACCCAAATGGCAGCCGGTAACGATTTCGTATTTTGATAATCTTGCGGCGAGAATATAACGATAGAGCGGTATAAATGGCAAACTGATTTTAATTAAGTGAACAAAAATTCACTTAATCTGGAAATTTGGAGGTGATTTTGAAGCTTTGGCGAGATTTTTTTAATCCTGCATTTCCGGCAGCGTCGCTTTTTGCAGATATACTTTGAAGGTTGATCCGACGTTCGGTTCGCTTTCGAGCTCAATTTGGCCACGCAGCGAAGTCACCACTTCTTTAACCAGCGATAATCCGATACCCATTCCGCCGCCCATAAATTCAGCTTTGGATGTTTTGTGGTTGATAGTATCCTGCACTTCATAAAAATCGGAAAAAATGAGGTCCTGTTTTTCATACGGAATGCCGATGCCCGTATCCTGAACAGAAATCACAAAGTGCTCATCTTTCTCTTTTACAGATACGATTACTTTGCCTTCATCCGGCGTAAATTTGAGAGCGTTTTGCAACAACTCCTGCAAAATGATGCGAATGCTGGGCGTAGTTCCCATCACAAATTGTTGTTTTTCCGGTGTTTGAACCGTTAATGTAATATTGCGATGTTTAAACAATCCGCTCATATCTTCGCGAATTTTTATGAGAAATTCCTTTAAATCGACAGATTCTTTCCGCCCCTGCCAGGTGATTTGATTGGCCCGGCTGAGGGCATGCATCCGTTCAACAGTGCTGTTTAAATCCAGCGTGGTTCGCCGGATAATATCGATGGTTTCAGCAATTTCCGGATCATCGGATTCCATTATCATTTCCAAAATTTCCAGATACCCTTTGATAATCGTCAGCGGTGTCCGGATTTCGTGATTGGTGATCGCCAGAAATTTATCTTTCATTTCGTTCACCGAGCGCAACTGGGCATTAATTTCCCGCAACTCCTGATTTTCGCTCTCGGCTTTAATTTTCTGATAACATTTTTTAATGGTAAACTGCACTTGTTCAAAGTTTACCGGCTTCAAAATAAAATCGGACGCTCCCATTTTCATCGCTTCGATGGCGGTTTCAATAGTGCCATAACCGGTAACAACGATCACTTCCATCATCGGCCAGCGGGATTTTACACGCTTCAACAGCGCCATGCCATCCATATTTGGCATGTTTAAATCCGTGATCATAATATGGTAATTATTCTCGTTGCACAGTTGCAGGGCTTTTTTGCCGTCTTCAGCAATATCTACGGTGTAACCCCACGCTTGCAGGGCGCTTTTGAATAATGTGAGGATGATTGCCTCATCATCAACCAACAACAACCGGATTTGAGATTCGTCCATAATTTATTTAATAACGTTAAATTGTTCGCTTAAACTTCTAAAAATCAATTAGTTGGCACTTCACAATATCGAGCGGACTTCATTTGTTTTTCAAAGAAGCATTGCTTATTTGTGTCAATTTCTGCCGTAATATTGTTCACAAATTACCGAATAAACCGGTTTCAGTCTATTCATTAATGGATTTTCGGATGATTTCCAGCTCATATTTAATTTTATTTATATATTTCTGGCGTGAAAACGGGTCGCTTTCGCCCACATTTTCCAATAGATACATCGAAGTTCCAATAACGTTCAACCGGTTTCGGATAAAAGCCAACACCAAAGCATCCTGCGTAACCGATGAAATTTCCGGATTTGATTTCATTGCGTACGAATGCGACAACGATTGCATTTTCTTTCCCCTGTTTTGTTCCGACATTCCCTATCGTAATTTTTAAGCTTTGCCTCATCCCTGAGTCTTGGCCACATATATAAACATCGCCACTTTTGGTCGTTAGTTTAAAAATTTTCAATTTAAAAATATCATTACCGGGGGAAATTGAGAAGGGATAACCTACGATAGAAACAGAAGTTATTTGCCGTTACTCATCAAAATACTGAGAAACCGTAGCTCGTCGATGTTTTCGAAAATAATTTTGATAATTACAGAAAGCGGGACAGCCAGAAACATACCGATAATTCCCCACAACCAGCCCCAAAAAATCAGTGAGAACAGCACAACCAGCGGACTGAGATTGACACTGCCACCGACAATTTGCGGGTCCAGCACGCTGCCCATTATAAACTGAATGGTGGTCAGCGACAGCGCAACCATCAAAATGGTAAGGTAGCTTTCGAATTGAATAAGTGCAATAGTAAGCGGCAAAACGGTAGCGATCACCGAACCGATACTGGGAATAAAATTGAGCAGAAACGTGAGGATCACCCAAATCATGGCAAATTCTACCTCAAAATAGAACAAAATCGCCGCGGCCAAAGCCGCCGTCGCCAAACTGATGAGGGTTTTCATCAAAATATATTTTTGAATTTGTTCGTTCACATTTGAAAAAAGCGCCACAATTTTTGCGGAGCGTTTGCCGTCAAACGCCAAATCCAGCTTTTTGATAAACTGGTTGCGTCCCAGCAAAATGAAAAACAGAAACAGGATTACCAAAACCGTGTTGGACAAAAAGCGGGTAATGGAACTGAGGGTTGTGGTGATGATATCCGTCATCGAAAGCTGGTTCAGATCGGCCAACATTTGAAACCGTTCGGAACCGCCGAGCTGCTCGTTATACAACTCCGGCGGAATCTTGAATATTTTTGCCAAATTGGTGAACACATTTGCCATCAATTTGCTGAAGCGGTCTTCGTAAAACGGGAATTCTTCTGCAAACGACTGAATACTTTGGTTGATGAGAAGCCCGACCATCAACAATATGATAAAAGTAATAATTATTGAAATAAGAATGGCAATGGCGCTCGGCAGTTTACGGTGCTCAAAAAACAAAATAACCGGATTAAGGATGTAGCCAAAAAACACCGCCAACGCAAATGGTAATACAATTCCGCGTGCCTGATACAGCACAGCGCCAACACCCATCACAGTTAAAATACTGAGCAGGGTTATCATAATCCGCGAATCGCGAATCATCATTTGGCGGGTTTCGTTACTCATTTGCGATCTGGCTTCCGGTTAAAATTTCCCTGCGTATCCATCTATTTTTATTGTAATTACAACGACGAAGCTTCAAATGTGTTGCCCTGATTCACATCACCGGATTTAAAGCCCTTCAAAAACCAACGCATCCGCTGTTCGGAGGTTCCGTGGGTGAATGCATCTGGCACAACGTAACCCTGCATTTGCTTCTGGATGCGGTCGTCGCCAACGGCGCTGGCTGCGTTGATGGCTTCCTCGATATCGCCTTCTTCGAGAATATTTTTCATTTTCTGGGCGTGATTTGCCCACACGCCGGCATAAAAATCAGCCTGCAATTCCAGCCGCACCAGATATTTGTTAAACTCCGCTTCGCTGAGCCGGTTGCGCAGCGACATCACTTGTTGCGATGTGCCCAACAAATTTTGCACATGATGCCCGACTTCGTGGGCGATCACATAGGCCATCGCGAAATCGCCGGGCGCTTTAAATTTTTGCTGCAATTCTTGGTAAAATGACAAATCGATATAAATTTTTTCATCGCCGGGGCAATAAAACGGTCCGGTTGCGGAGCTGTTCATCCCGCAGGCGGATTGCACCATTCCGCTATAGAGCACCATCGTCGGTTTGCGATAATTGCTACCGGATTGCCGGAACAGGTTCTCCCAAACATCTTCCGCATCCGCCAAAACCACGGACACAAATTGCGCCAGTTGATCTTCCTCCGCAGAGGGTTGATAATTGCTCGACGCCGAAGGCGCACTTCCCAAATCCGTTAAATTCAGGAAATCCAGCGGGTTACCACCAAGCATCCACACAATCAGCAAAATGACGATTGTGCCCATCCCGCCACCAAACAGCTTGCGCGGTGCGGAGCCGCCGCTGCCGCGCCGATCTTCTACGTTTGAACTTTGTCTTCTGCCTTGCCAACGCATAGGTGTATCTCCAATGAATATTTGTAAACGTTAAACGGCAAAATACGGTGATTTTTGCCGATTCGCAGTTGCGTTAGAGAATAGCGATGAAAAATGATTTTATCAATAGCCAAAATTAATGCGCTTCCAGCCAATTGGCGCCGACACCGGCGTCCGCTTTCAGCGGCACATCCAGTTGCATGGCGTTTTCCATTTCGCTGACCACCAGTTTTTTCACCGCATCGATTTCGCTTTTCGGCACCTCGAAGACGAGTTCGTCGTGCACCTGCAAAATCATTTTGGCCTGATGTTTTTCGTTCGCCAAACGGTTGTGAATGTTGATCATCGCCAGTTTGATGAGATCAGCAGAGCTGCCTTGAATGGGCGTGTTGATAGCCACACGTTCGGCAATTTGCCGCTGCGTGCCGTTGCGGCTGGCGATATCCGGAATGTAGCGGCGGCGATTCAACAGCGTAGTCACATACAATTGTTCGCGGGTCATCGCAATCGTATCTCTAATATAATCATTCACTTTGGGGAATCGCGCAAAGTAATTGGTGATAATCATTTCCGCTTCGTCCACACCGATATCCAGCCGTCCGGCCAGCCCGAATCGCGAGATGCCGTAAATAATCCCGAAATTCACTTCTTTCGCTTTGCGGCGCATATCGGCGGTCACTTCGGCAATCGGCACGCTGAACACCGCCGCAGCCGTACTGCTGTGAATATCTTCGCCGCGAACGAACGCTTCTTTCAGCGCTTCGTCGCCGGAAATATGCGCAACCATCCGCAATTCCACCTGCGAATAATCCGCCGAAAGGATGACGCTGTTGGCATCCGCCGGGATAAACGCTTTGCGAATTTCCCGCCCGCGTTCACCGCGAATGGGAATGTTTTGCAGGTTCGGATCGCTGCTGGAGAGCCGCCCGGTAGCTGCGATGGTCTGATTGAACGAGGTGTGCAATCGACCGGTTCGCGGACTGATCAGCAGCGGCAGCGCATCCACATACGTCGATTTCAATTTGGTCATCTTGCGATATTCCAAAATTTTGTGCACCACCGGATGTTTTTCATATTTCATCAGCGTATCTTCCGCGGTGGAAAATTGCCCGGTTGCGGTGCGCTTCGGCGCGCGTTTACCGATTTCTTTGTGGATTTCCAGCTTCTCGAACAAAATATTGCCCAACTGCTGCGGCGAATTCAAATTGAACGCTTCCCCGGCAATTTCGGAAATTTCCGCGGTCAGCCGTTCCGCATCGTTGCCCAACTGAACGGACATCTCCGCGAGAAAATCCGTGTCTAGCCCAACACCGTTAATTTCCATTTTCAGCAGCACATTCACCAACGGCATTTCCACTTCGCGGAACAGCTTTTCGGTTTCAGATTCCTTCAATTTTTCCGCGAGAATTTCTTTCAATTGCAACGTGATGTCCGCATCTTCGCAGGCATACGGGCTGGTTTCTGCTATCGGGATTTCATCCATGCTTTTCTGGTTCTTGCCCTTTTTGCCGATCAGCTCCTCGATGGGAATCATTTTGTAGCCGAGATATTTTTCGGCAAGCACATCCAGTTTGTTCTGGCGGGTTTCGGAGGTGGCGAGGCAATTGGCAATCATCGTATCAAAATCCATCCCCTGCACCGCGATGCCGTGTTGCCAGAGCATCAGCGCATCAAATTTGATGTTCTGCCCACCTTTTTTGATCTCCGGATTTTCGAGAATGGGCTTTAGCGCAGCCAGCGCTTCGTCGCGAGAAAGCTTGCTTTCCGGATGACCGAACGCTACGTAATACGCGGTTTTCGCCTGCCAACTGAAGGCAACACCGATCACGTCTGAGCGGAACGCATCCAGTCCGGTGGTTTCCGTATCGAACACGATAAACGCTTGTTTTTTCAGCAGTTCGACGAGCGAATTTAATTTTTCCGGCGTGTCCACCAAATGATAATTTTGTTTTGCATCGTCAAACGATTGCTCCGCTTTTGGCGGCTCGGCGCCCATATTTTCATACAATTTCGGGATGAGCGTGCGGAATTCCAGATCCTCAAACAGCGGCGCAAGCAGATCCGGTTTGATCGGCGTAATTTTGATCGATTCCCAATCGAAATCGATCGGCACTTCCGTATTGATGGTCACCAGCGTTCGCGAAAGATCCGCTTTGGCACGGTTTTCTGCGAGGCTTTCCTTCACCGCTTTTTTGGTGATATTTTCCAGATTTTCATAAATTTTATCGATCGAGCCGAATTCCTGCAACAGGCTGCGGGCGGTTTTGTCGCCCACTTTCGGAACGCCGGGAACGTTGTCGCTGCTGTCACCCATTAACGCCAGATAGTCAATCACCTGCACCGGCGTAAGTCCAAATTTTTCCATCACATACGCTTCGTTCATAATTTCGGAATCGGAGCCGGGACGCATGCTATACATGTGGATGTGCGGGGAAAGCAACTGCATCATATCTTTGTCCGATGTTGCCATGAACACCTCAAAGCCCTGCTCTTCGCCGCGTTTGGCCAGCGTTCCGATCACATCATCTGCCTCAAATCCTTTTTTCTCCAGCAACGGCACGTCGAACGCTTTGGTCAGTTCCACAATTCGCGGGTATTGCACCGCCATATCTTCGGGCATTTTTTCGCGGGTGGCTTTGTAATCCGCATACATTTCGTGACGAAATGTGGGACCTTTCGGGTCAAAAACTACTGCCAGGTATTCGGGTTTTTCATCCAAAATGATGCGCAATAAATATTGCGCAAATCCCCACGCCGCACTGGTGTTTTCACCTTTGGAATTGATCAGCGGATTGCGGATAAACGCAAAATACGAGCGATAAAACAGGGCGGAGCCATCTATCAAAAATAAACGTTTGCGAGCCATTGGCAAAAATTCCCGTTTTTTTGAGGTTCACTGAAGGACAAAATTCTGATTTTCGACAGGCAATATAGTGAATTGTGGCGGTGATTGAAAAGCGCAAAAAGGAATATGCGGCAAGGAAAAAGGTTAAAGGATAAAGGATAAAGGATAAAGGCAAAAGTAGGGGCGCTTCATGAAGCGCCCGAATCATTATTCCCTCTAAGCCAATTTTATCCTTTATCCTTCAACCTTCATCCTTATTTCTCGGGCAGTAATTTCAGTAAGCTGGTTTTTCGCGCGAACACTTTTTCCCTACTGAACGGCACGTTCCATCGTTTGCCTTCCTGCCACATTTTCAAAAAATCATCGTAATGCGGGCTGAACGGGTTGCCGGATTGTCCCAAATTTCCGTTGATGGTGAAGCCGTCCACATCTGCCCAATCCAGCACAAACCGCATGCTCGGCGCGGCAGCGCAGTGGAATTCCTGTTCGTCGGCAATCCAGAAATTGAAATTGGCGTTCAACGTGCCATTGTCACCGCCGATGGGATACGGCCCGCGATTCAGCCCCAGCCATGTGTCCAAAATGCTGACCACACCCAACGGGTGATCGATCACCAATTTGTTGATTTCGCCATACGCCGGACGACCGAAAGTATCGAGCACATATTGCAACGCGCTGCCGGAAACATCCGCCATATTTTCCACTTTGTCGCCGGTGCGTTTATCGTCGATAACCGTTGCCCAGCCATCGCTGAGCGTTTCTTCCAAAATGCGTTTGCCGGTTTTCCAGCCATCGCCGAGCTCATCTTCAAATACCGGTTTTGGCAGAAATTCCCACCACAGCCGGAATGTTGCCGCGGTTTTGCTGTCGGCAGTCATCGCGCCGTTCCAATTGTCGATTTCCGCGGCCAGCTCCGTGTTGTTCAGCGTGCGTGCGCCGTCTGCCATCAGTTGCTTCCAGCGCATCGCTACGCCGGAGATATCGTCCATCTGCATCGCGAAACAATCCTCGACGCTAAACTGTTGTTTTTCCTGCAATAATTGCGTTGCGCGAGTAATCCGGTACGGATCGTAAAATCCCGGCAGCGGATATGGCCACTCGCTTTCCGAAACGATCCGGTTGTTGCAGGTTGCCGCCCATCCGGAAGGCGGATTGAACACATACGGCGTTTCTTCCAGCGGATGATATCCCGACCAATGTTGAACGCTGTCCGCACCGTTAAGCAGCGCGTACGTGTTGATATCGTTGCGAACCGGAATCGGTGCGCCAAGCTGGTAACCGATGTTCCCGCGGATATCCGAATACGTCCAGTTGACATCCAGCGCGCCAAAATTGGTGACGATTTTGCGGAAATCGGCAAAATTATCCGCGTTTTGCAATTCGAGCGACGATGCCATCATTTTCGCTGGCGAAAAATCCCAACCTGCCCAGCGGATCACCACCACATGATCTTTTTGCATGTCGATCACCGGACCGAACGGTGTGGCAAACATTGTTTCGCTGCGGCTGCGCGATTCGTCTTTCACGGGGATTTTTTCCTCGAACACTTCCAGCGCCACGCTGCCTTCGGGCGTGATAATTTTCAGGCTGTCCTGCGGATCGCGCGTAAATCGATAATAATCAATCACATCTACCGATGCGACGGTGAACGCGAAAGCGATTTTTCCGTTGTGACCCATCACCACGCCCGGAATGCCCGGAACGGTGACGCCCAAAACATCGGTGCCCTGCGCGGAATGCAGCCCGGCGAGATACCAGAATCCCGGCACACGACGCACTTCCAAATGCGGATCGCTGCTGTGGATGGCTGCACCGGAAGCGGATTTTTGCGGAGCGATGACCCAGGAATTGGAGGCTTCGGTCATCCGGAAATCGTAGTTGATTGCGCTGAACATTGCATCTTCGCTGATTGGCGGCACAGTTGCCGGCGACCAGTTTTGCGGCTGGTGCAATTTCTCGAAAACGGCTTCGCCGAGGCTGTCGGCGAGTGCGCGAAATTCCGGCTCGCGATCCATCAGCGAATGCGCATACCACGTCTGATAGCTGGCGATGCTCAAACAATCCTTTATTTTCCACGGTTCGGGATCGATCCCCAAAATCACGAATTCCGGCGGCAAAATGGATTTGTGTTCAATCCACGCGTTGATGCCGGCGCAATAGCTTTCCAGCGCCTGCGCGGTTTCCGGCGTCAAATCCGCTTCCGCCATTCGCCCGATGCGTTTGAACCGCAATCGCCGCTGGCGTTTGTCCACTTCGTATGCGGCTTCGCCAAAGGCTTCGGAGAGTTCGCCGCGAACGTATCGGCGGGTCAATTCCATCTGAAACAGGCGTTCGGAAGCGTGCAGCCAGCCGAGCGAAAAGTTCAGATCGTCATCCGTTTCCGCCCAGATTTGCGGGATGCCGCGTTCGTCAAATGTAATTTCCACGGGATTTTTTACGCCGGAAATGGCGATTTCGCCGCTGTAATCCGCGACGGAAAACGAGAGGACAAATCGTCCCACAAACCATATTAATATTGGGGCGATGAGCAATGCAGCCAGAACAATCAACAATTTTCGTTTCAACAGGCGACTCCTTTTGAGAATTTGGGGATCAGGAAACGGGTTGGGATTTTGGTAGTTTTTCAATCTGGACAACGGCATCGCGATAGGCGGGAATGCCGCAAAGCGGATCGCTGACGCCCCGGGGAATGAGCACATTTGCCTCCGGCCAATACATTATTATTGTGCCGCGAACCACTTCGCCGGCTACGGCGATGCCGACAAATTCGCCGGTGGCGGAGTGCAGCCGCACCGGATCGCCGGATGTCAGTCCGGTTTCGCGCAGGTCCTGCGGTGAAAAAATAATCGTTTCGCGCTTGCCGTTTACCAGCGGATCTGTATCGCTAAATGTCATAGAATTAAACTGTTTACCGCGTCGCGTAGATAGCCGGAAGTAACCGGGCGGCACCTCTTTTTGCGGCGGAACGATGAGTGCAAAACTGGCTTTTCGATTACCTGTTGGGAACAGCCCGCCGCTGCCCAGCCGTTCGCCGCCCCACTGAAACTGGTCACCGGGCATCGTCAACTGTTCGATGCCGCGATAAAACGGCACAGCCTGCGCAATTTCCTCGCGAATGGCGGCGGTGTCGTCAAAATGGATACGGTTCGCATGATCCGGATTCACCAATTTGGCAAGATTCATCAACACCTGCCACTCGTCCCGTGCACCGGAAATGCGCGGACCGGGAATTTCCGGATTAAAAATGATCCGCCGTTCGGTGGTGGTTTCGGTATTGCCGCCGGCCATTTCGTATCGGGTGGTGGCGGGCAAAATGAGTACGGTTTCCGCCGGATCGAGCAGCATTTGAGGGTTCAACACAATATCGTGATGCACCCGGAACGGAATTTTTCCGATGGCCTGTTTTACGTAATGACTGTCCGGCAAAATGCCAAACAAATTGCTGCCGATGCAATACAGGAAATCGAGCTTTCCATCGTGCGCGGCATCGAGCATTTCGGCAGCAAAATAACCGCGTTTTTCCGGCACTTTGAATCCCCAAAATGTGGCGAAGCGCCGCGCTTCTTCGGGGTTTACCGAAAATCCGCCGGGAAACTGGTTGGGCACAGCGCCAACTTCCGCACCGCCCTGAACGCCGGAATGCCCGCGAATAGCCATCAAACCGCTTTTCGGTTTGCCGACCATCCCGCGCGACAGCGCCAGGTTAACGATGCTTTTGACATTTTCCACACCGTGTTTGTGCATGGTAATGCCCATAGACCACACAAAAATTGAAGAAGAAACCGCGGCGTATTTTCGGGCAAATCGCAACATTTCGTAAGTTGAAACACCTGAAAGCATTTCCAACTCTTCGAATGTCTGGTTTTTCAGCAGGCGAACCAGTGCATCCCAACTGCCGGTATTTTCTTCGATAAACCGATGGCTCACCCAATCGTTTTCGATAAGGTGTTTGAGCACACCGTTGATAAACGCGATATCGCCGCCCGGTTTGATGACAAAATAATCATCCGCGATTTCGGTGCCGAACAGCGCAGAATCGATCGCCGACGGCACAAAATACTTCTGCATTCCCGGTTCTTTGAAGGTGTTCACACAAATAATTTTGGTGCCCTTCTTTTTGGCGTAGTGCAAATATTTCATCACAACCGGTTGGTTGTTGGCGGGATTACTGCCGAAAAATACGATCAAATCCGAACCGATCATATCTTTGTAGCTGCAGGTGGTTGCGGCGTATCCGATGGTCTGTTTCAGCGCGGTGGTGCTCGGTGCGTGGCACACCCGCGCAGAATTATCGATGTGGTTGGTTCCCAAAAACCGGGCAACTTTTTGGGCAACGTAATAGGTTTCGTTTACAGTTCCGCGGGAAACGAGATAAAATGCCAGCCGTTCCGGATCAATTTGGCGAATATTATCCGCCATCAATTCGTATGCTTTTTCCCATTTGACGGGCGTAAAACCGGGTTGACCTGCCAGCCGCAGCAACGGCGCGGGGATGCGCCCCAGTTTGCGAAGTTCTTTTTCGGATTGCTGCCGCAGTGCGGAAATATCACGTAATATTGTGGTATCGAATGCGGGCATGGTGTTCAATCGCAGCAAATTCAGGCGAATCCAGCAAAGGTGGATGCCATCCATCGTCCAGTCGCGCATGCCGTTTGTGCCCAGCGCACAGCCGTCGCAAACGCCTTTGTTCAAAATTCGCCAGGCGTATCCCAGCTGATCGCGATTTTCCCATCCCGTTTTGGCGATATCCAAAAACGGATTGAGCCGGTGTAACAACCGACTTTTCATATGCAATTCCATTATTTTTAATTAGGATGCCAATTTAGCGAGCGAAACACCCGTTTTCAAGAAATGCTGTAAACTGATTGGGAATATGCACTTTTTTTGGACAGCAGCGTGATTTTTTTATCGAGCCGCAACTGCCCGGAATTTACCAAATTGAAATTCTAACGCCATTTGGGGGTGGTGCTTTTATTGCTGATTTGCGACCTGATCGCGGAACATCTCCCATGCTTTGGTGGCTTCTTCGGACAGATTTACACAGGTTTGCCAGAGCAATTTCTGGTTTTTCTGGACAAGCAGTTGCTGCTCGCGACGGAGCTGTAAATCCAGCGGTGCGGCAATGTGTTTTACATGCCCTTTGCCAAGCTGGATGCCCACATCGTATGCCACATCCCGTAAATCTGAAAAATTATGGAAGGATTTGTTGACGTTTACTTCTTTATAATTATCGACCCACGAATGCACCCAAAATGTGCGTCCGTGAAAGCGAAAATAGCCGAGGTGCTTGAATGGCTGATAGGCGATCCGGGTTTGCCCGACCAAAATCCGGAACGGATCGGTTGTGTGTTGGGTGTTGATGCAGGAAATGCCGCTCAAGTCCCGCACCTCCTTAAGTTCCAGCACAACGTCGTCCATCGGGTCGTCCGTTTTTCCTTTTATCCGCGCCAAATATTTGATATCCAACGCGCTGCCGATACCCATTTTCAAATACCCGAGCGAAACGATCGAAAAATACTCCGGCGTAAGCGATTGATTTTCCAGCAGTTGCATATCAACATACGGCTGAAGCGCGCGTTTCAGCGTATCTTTTTCTGCTTCCGGCATTGTGTCTGCAACGGTTGCCACCCATTTAAAATATGCTTCACGATCGATGAAAAATTTGCTGCGAATGTTTTGCACCAATGCGCATTCCGGCACTTCGAACGCCGGGTCTTTCAGCGCATCGCGATAGCCGCGCAGAAATTCGTTGAAGGCAATTTTTGCGGAATCCGGGTAGTTATTCAATTGGCAGGTCAGGTTCAGCGATACGCCAAACCGCAGCAGATCCAGATATCCGGGTCCGCTGGATGCATCGTCAAAATCGGTCAGCCCGCGCCCGAGATCGGTGATCGCGTATTGCTCTATATGGGCGTCGCCATGCAAATTCAGCGATGGCGAATTGGGCAATTTTGTCGAAAACCGCCGGCACACTTCTTCGCTAAACAACACATTTATAAACCGGAAATAGCCGTGCGGATCTTTCAAAATGCGGTCCAGCAGTTCAGGATTGGCAGCAAAATCGCGGCTTTGGGGATCGATATACAGCCGGTTTTCGGGAACATCGGGTTTATCTGCTGTTTGGGCATCATCTTTACCGGCAGCCGATTGGATGGCGAAAAAGGTAATCCAGCAAACGGCGATTATCATTTGCCAGCGGGTTTTCCTGAACTTCGACATTCGCATTTTCTCCTTTTCAACAGAAACAGCGTAACTTTGCAATTCCCAATGGTTCGTTTTTCAGACGTATATCCATTTAAAAAAAGTCTTTTTGCATCATTTTCCGGGATGTCAGCCAAAACAGGATGGCACCCTGAACGATTGCTAACCCGGCAAATGCGGCATGCCAAACAGTAACATCCACCGCTACGGAAATAAAGTTGATTTCGAAAAACGGCGGCAGCAATAACGCCAGCAATCCGGGAAGATCCGAAAGTTTTTCAATGGGAAACAACTTTTCTTTGTTGACAATGTTCCCGAAAATCAGCACCAAAAAAATTAACCAGCTCAATTGCGGGTGATACGTATAGCTGAAACTGAGCAGAAGGGTGGATAAGGTCAGCACCATCGCGATGATGATCAGCCGGAACGGCAGCAGCAGAAAATAGCCGGCATCGGCAAAACGGAGCCCGTAAGCCAGCGCAAAAATTGCCACCCAGGCGAGATCGATCAGCACAATCAGCACAATTTTGGCAATCAGCAATCGCCGGCGCCCGTGCGGCTGTCCCAACAGAAAATAGAGCGTATTGCCGTTATCCATAAAAAAAACGGATGGCGCCGTTAGCAAATTGAGGATGAGCGCAAATACGGCAAATACCCACCAAATACCTTCTTGCAGCTGGTCGCTGGTTAAAAATCCACCAAAAAAAATACTGAACAAAACAACCGCAGCAAGGTCCCGCAGATAGCGGTGCTGGCGCATATAATTTTTGTAAGAAAATTTGATAAACGGCAAAACTTTCATCTGCTATACCAGCTAACCTGTTTTAAAACTTGAAGTTACCAAAAATTTATCAGCGCGACAAAGTTGCAGAATTTAACCATCAAAATGATAATCCCCAAAAAAACTTCAAAAAAATTAAATTAAGAAGTTCACATAATTTTCGATAATTAGATCAGCAGTGAAAAATCGTTTTGCTGCCTTTCGACTCTGGAGGATTGATTTAATGAAAGTGCTGATTGCTGAAGACGAAAACGTATCGCGCCGGATGCTGCAAAAAACGCTCGAAAAGTGGGGATACGAAGTGGTATCCACCGCAAATGGCGTTGAAGCGTTAAGTGCTTTTCAGCAGAATGATTTTTCGATGGTGATAACCGACTGGATGATGCCGGAAATGGACGGTGTGCAGTTGGTTGAAAAAATTCGCAACACAAATAACCGGGATTATGTCTACATCATCATGCTGACAGCCAATTCCAAAAAGGAAGATCTGGTTGTGGGAATGAACGCCGGCGCAGATGATTTTGTGGCAAAACCATTTGACAAAGGTGAGTTGCAAGTTAGGCTGCGCGCCGGTGAACGGGTGATTAATCTGGAAAAAAATCTGTTTGTCCGCAATCAGGAGTTGGAACGCATTAACCAACGCATGAAACTGGATTTGACTGCCGCCGCAGAAATCCAGAAATCGCTGCTACCATCCCGTCCGCCGCAAGTGCCGGGCATCAGCATCGGTTGGGAATTCCGTCCGTGTGATGAACTGGCTGGTGATATTCTCAACGTTTTTCAACTGGATGAGCATCATCTCGCGTTTTACGTGCTGGATGTTAGTGGACACGGCGTTCCGGCAGCGTTGCTGGCGGTTTCGCTCAGTCGGATGCTTTCGCCGGAAATAGACAGCGCATCGCTTCTAAAAACGCGCGGCGCGGATAATCAACCGCGAATCACGCCACCGGCAGAAGTGACCACACAACTCAATCGTCGCTTTCAAATGTCCCCGGAAAACGGGCAGTTTTTCACAATGCTTTATGGCATCATCGATTTACGCACCAAAGAATTGCGCTATTCCTCCGCCGGGCATCCGGGAATCATCCTCACATCCCGCAATGGCGACGGGCGCATTTTGAAAGTGCCAAGCCTACCCATTGGTTTTCTGGATGAAAATGTTTACGAAGAGCACACCGTTCAACTCATATCCGGCGACCGGATTTTCATGTATTCAGACGGATTGCCGGAAGCGGAAGATCCGGCGGATAACCTTTTCGGCATGGACCGGATGGTCAAATATTTGAAAGACTACAACGCAATGAATATTAAGGAAAGCATCAGCATGTTGCTGGTGGAAGTTAATATGTGGGCAAATGGCCCGCTGAAAGATGACGTTACATTGTTGGGTATCGAGATACGCGAGTAACGTTGCCGTTTTATTGAACTTGGCGATCCGCAGTCGATAAACATTCATCGGCTGCGGATTTGTTGTTTTATGGCAATTCCTTTGTAATTTTTAATTTTCCGGTTAAATTATTTGCGATTTAGATTACGCACAGCAGCGATTTACCGCGTAGTTTTGCGTTCAAGTTTGAGGGAACAGTTGACTCTCCCGTAAAAAATCCAGAAATTCTGACGCAATTATCGCAAAAAAAGAAAACGGGATTATGAACGATACCGGACACATATTTTCAAAAAAAGATTTGCACCAATTAAACGAGCGGGAAATTTCCCCGGAAACGGTTCAGGAGCAATTGGCACATTTTCGGCGGGGCAACCTGTTTGTCCGGTTGATACGCGCCTGCACCATCGGCGATGGCATCCGGCGATTGAGCAGCACCCAAATTGATCAGTTTATCCGGGAATTTCGCATTGCGGAAGCCAACGGGCGCGTTTGCAAATTTGTGCCGGCGTCCGGCGCGGCAACACGAATGTTCAGCGCGCTGCTGGCGGTACTGAACGATCCCGAAAAACCGGACTGGCAAACCGTAAAACAACGGGCGGAAAAAGGCGATGACACCAGCCAGCACCTCGTTAAATTTATTTCCAATTTACCGCGATTTGCATTTTACGACAGCCTCTCCAAGGTATTGAAACAACGCGGCGAACATATCGCGAATCTTTGCGAAACCGGTCATTATCTGGCAATTTTGGAAGCGCTGCTGCTACCGGATGGATTGAATTATGCCGTACTGCCAAAAGGGATGATCGAGTTCCATCAATACACCAATGGCACCCGCACCCCATTTGCCGAACATTTAGTGGAAACCGCCGCATACGCCAAAGACAGCAACACAATTGCCCGGATTCATTTTACGATTACCGAAGATCCGGCGATCCAGCAACAGGTAAAAACGCATATCGGCACAGCCCAAAAAGAGCTTCCGCAAAACGGCGCCCAATTTCAGATCAGCTACTCCAGCCAAAAACCTTCAACCGATATTATTGCGGTAGATATGGACAATCAACCGTTCCGGGAAAACGACGGTTCGTTGCATTTTCGTCCCGGCGGACACGGCGCGTTGCTGGAAAATCTGAACGATCTGCAGGGTGATATTATCTTCATCAAAAATATCGATAACGTAACGCCAGACGACCGGAAACACGATACGATTCGTTATAAAGCGGCGCTCGGCGGCTATTTGCTGCATCTTCAGGATCAGATTTTCAGCTATCTGAAACAATTGGAATATCCGTTACCGCAGGCGGAACTGCTCGCTGAAATTCAGGTGTTTTTGCGCAGCGAACTATCGACAGTGGTTCCGGCGGAAATTTTTCAGGCATCGCTGGAAACGCAGCAACGGTATTTGTTCAACCAACTCAATCGACCGATCCGGGTGTGCGGAATGGTCAAAAATTTGGGTGAACCTGGTGGCGGGCCATTTTGGGTGATGAACGAAAACGGTGATGTTTCGCTGCAGGTGGTGGAAACCGCACAAATTGAAACGAGCGATCCGGGACAAAAAGGCATTTTGCAATCAGCAACCCATTTTAGCCCGGTGGATTTTATTTGCGGTGTTCGCAATTATCGCGGCGAACCGTTCGATTTGCACCAGTTTCGCGATCCGGACAGCGGATTTATCACCAACAAATTCAAGGATGGCCGGGAGCTGAAAGCGCTGGAATTGCCGGGTTTGTGGAACGGCGGAATGGCATATTGGAACAGCGTTTTTGTGGAAGTGCCGGACAGCACTTTCAACCCCGTTAAAACCGTGCTCGATTTGTTGCGGCCGGCACATCAACCGATTGATGAAGAAACGCACCAATCGCTTTCCCGTTAGATAATTTTCGCAATCAGAATAATTTCAGGTAGGTATCGCGGTCGTAAATTTTGGAGCTGATTTTGTGGAAGTTCGCCAGAAAATTATCCCGCACTACTTCCGCATACGGATTGTAGCGATAAAAATCCTGAAACAACTCCAAACTGTCATTCGACGCAACGCGGGAAATCCAGTTCATTTTGTCGAGATTTGCCATTACCAGCGATAATTTATCGATCTGCATAAAATGGAACGTTCGCCCGAGGTGATGAATCAGGCTGAGGTTGTACGCCATCAATTTATCGTGTTCTTCCGGTGTCATGCTGATGACGAGCAAGCCCATCTTTTCAAATAAATTCACTAAAAACTGATAGTTACGAAACGGAATTCGTCCCGGCGAAATGGTAATTTTTTGCCCGGAAATACCACCGGCACCGGAATCCGGACCAAACAGCGGATGGCTGGCGACGTAATTGACGTTCTCCGGCAGATAATCGCGAAACCATTCCACCACCGCAATTTTCACCGACGCGCAATCGATAACGGTTGTTCCCTGCGCAAATTCCGACGCATGCGTTTTCAGAAAATCGCCGATGTGGCGAATGGGAATTGTCAAAAATACCACGTCTTTTTTGAGGCATTCCGTCAACGGCGCCCAATTTCCGAACGGTAAAATCGCATCTTTCCGAGATTCTTCCATATCAAAAAAGGTAACCGGAACATGGTTGCTGAGGTGCTTTCCCCAAAAACTGCCGAATCGCCCGCAGCCGATAATTGCAAATGTTGGTGTTTTCTGTTTCATACGTTTCTGTGTTTAATCTCCCAAAATTCCATTCGCCCAAAATATCCAGAATTCCGGCTGATTTCACAAGTGAATTGATAATTGCCGGAAAATTGTACAAAAAAAAAGCAGACTGTTTCGGCAATCTGCTTTTTTAAAATGCTGTGGGAAAAATTATTGAACCTTAACCATCTCCAAATACAATTTGGCGGGTTCGTTTACACCATCCTGATTAAAATCAAATTCTTGTCCAGCGACATCCAGTGTCAAAATATCGTTGGCGTACGTATAAGTTCCAGTCCGGACAGCTCCGGCATTCGGCGTAAACGTGACGGTTCCGTTGTCAAAATTCACCACGCCTTCTTCATCAATCGGTTGCCCCTGAAATATAACCGAAACGGAATAGGTGGCGTTTGTGTTGATGGTCATCGAGTACTCAACGCCATACACTGTCAAATCGATAACCTGCGACGGGTTCGCAACGTTGATCATATTAAACGTATTGGCACCCCATTTTCCGGCGAATTCTCCAGCATTACCGGTTGCATTGTTTCCGGTGTCTTCTGGCTCAAGCGGTGTGTCGCTGGCACAGCCTGCAATCATTAACGCAACCAATAAAGTCGCGATTTGGAAAAATCTGGTAAGCTTTTTCATTGTTCATCCCTGAAGTTAGTTTAATTCCATTTACGATATGTAATATCGGCAATTCAAGAAAAATTTTTAAGAAAAAAGGTGAGATATGAACCGAAAGAAACAGACAGGCATAACTAATTGGCAAACACCTTTTTGACGAAAACAGGAAGTTGATCTAGCGGAACAAGCTCGCGATCTGCTGCGGAACGCAGCTTCACTTCCACACCGCCCTGCGCCAATGCGCGCTCCGAAACGGTGATGCGCAGCGGCATTCCCCGCAAATCCGCATCGTTAAATTTGACGCCGGGACTCGCGTTCCGATCGTCCAGCAATACGGAAAAACCGGCGGCTTGCAAATCGGCATACAATTGTTCCGCAACCGTTGCGGATTCTTCGCCCTTTAGCTGCACGATGGCAATATCAAACGGCGCAACCGCGCGCGGTAACATCAGCCCGAAATCGTCGTGATGCGCTTCCGCGAGGCATGCCAGCAATCGGAAAACCCCGATGTCGTAACTGCCCATGAAAACCGGCTGCGGTTTGCCGTTTTCATCGAGAAAAACAGCGTTGAACGCATCGCTGAAAAACGTGCCCACATCGCGCAGACTGGCAACTGCCACACATTTTTCGTTGCGCAGCGGCTCGCCGCAATTGTCGCAACGGGCATCGATCGGTGGCAGGGCAATATGCCCGACGATATCCGCTGTGTAATCGCGGCCGTAGTTGCTGTTGAGCAGGTGATAATCCGTTTCGTTCGCACCGGTGACCAGATTGGCGGATGTTGCGATCAGCGCATCGGCGATCACCAACGCCTTTTCCCGGTCGATGCCGATTGCCGACGCGAATCCCGGAACGCAGCCAACCGCGGCAATTTCTTCCGGCTCTGCGGGTCGCAAGGCATGCGCACCGGACAGTTGCCGCACCAACGCATCGCTCGTTTCCATATCCCCGCGAATCACACAAACGATCAGTTTTTCCGGCTTTCGTTTGCCGAAGTTTCCCCAAAAAAAGACCAATTTGGCAGTTTGGCGCGGATCAATTTCCAAAAACTTGCTCAACTCCTCGATGCTGGCGGTTGCCGGTGTGTGCACTTTTTCCAGCGGTTTTGGCGGCGCATCTGCGAATGTGTCTTTGCGAAAACGGGCGATTTTCCATTTGGACGCTGTGCCGCAGTTGTCGCAAAAAACCGCTGCATCATCGCCGTTTGGCGATAAAAATACAAATTCGTGCGTCTGCGAGCCGCCGAAAATTTCCGGCGATGCCTCAACCAATTTCACGGGTAATTCTATTTTTTTGAAAAAATCTTTGAACATTTTCTGAATCGCAAGATATTGTTTTTGCAGCGCTTGCGCATCGCGATCCAGCGAAAAAGCGGAGAGCAACAGAAATTCACGGGTGCGCAGCAATCCGCCGGAAATCCGGCGTTCATCGCGGATTACCGGACGCAATTGCCAGAGCAATCGCGGCAGTTGGCGATACGACCGCGCATCGCTGACGCACAGCGCGGCAACCAGCGCTTCGGCGGAATCGGCGAGCAGGCTGTTTTCATCTTTTCGGGTGGCGACCGGCGTTCCCGGCAAATAATTAGCGCGTTCGGCAAAATCTGCAGGCACCAGGGTTGGCAATAGCATTTCCTGTCCGCCGATTTCTGCCAGCGCTGCGCCCAACTGCGCAATCAATTTATCGATAGCGCGTTTGCCGAGCGGCGTCAACGCGAACGTTCCCGGCGCCAATTGCCGGAAGTATCCCGCCCGAACCAGCAATTGGTGCGAAGCCGTTTTCGCATCTGCGGGCGCTTCCCGCAATGTTTCGCCAAAAAGTTGAGATACTCGCATGATTTTTCCATTTTTTTGAGAGGATTGCCGGATTTACGGGATATTTTTAACCGCAGAGGGCGCCAAGATCGCGGAGAAAAGCCCTTTTTTTGACAGGATTGCCAATGTCATTCCCGCGTGTTTTTAGCGGGAATCCAGTAGATTGATATTTTGGATGCCCGATAATCCCGATACATCGGGACGGGCATGACATATTCCATCAAATTAATCCACTAACAAATTTCGGAAATACTTAATCCTGAAAATCCTGTTATCCCGTCAACTATCACTCAAAAAATTGCTCCAGCTCGAACTGCCGTTCGGTGAAGGCGTTGCTGTCGATATACATTTGTTTCCAGATATAAAAGCCCATTAGCACCCAGATAAAATTGTAATGCCAACGCATGCGCGGACGCGGCGGCGCGTCAAAAATCGCCCGGATGTAATCGTAATTGAAAATCCCATCGCGCTCGATACGCTCGCGGGTGAGGATGCGCTCGGCGGTCGTTTTCAAATCTTTTTGATATTGCAAAAACGGATTAAATGTGAATCCCCATTTTTTCTTCCGCAAAATTTTCTCCGGCAAATGCGGCTGCAGGGCTTTGCGCATCAGCGCTTTGGTTTCGTTGAAACGCATTTTTTGTTTCGCCGGAATGGTGAAACCGAATTTCACCAGATCGAGATCGAGAAACGGCACGCGCTCCTCCACCGAGTTCGCCATCGACATGCGATCTTCGGTGAGCAAATAATCATTCACCATTTTGCTGTGCAATTCCGCCCAATACACCTGGTCCAGCGCAGTGATGTTCCCGTTGCGTTCAAACAACGGTTCAAACTCGCGAACTACCGGGTTAAGTTGCTGTTTTTTCAGAAATTCGGGCGCGTAAATTTTTGACCAATGTGCCGAATCGAAATCCCAGGTATTGCGCAAAATGAGGTAAAATTTGGCGATATTCCCGGTCGCCAGCGCCATTTGCAATCCGCGCCGGTATTCGTCCGTCGCCATTCCGGCGAAGCGCGTTTGCAACTGGTAACCCAGATTCCCGATTTTCGAGAGCAGCGATTTTTCGATCGCCGATGGCACAATGCCGTGCAAAGTGTTGAACGGAAACACATAATTGTGGATGTCGTAACCGGAAAACAGCTCATCACCGCCGAGCCCGCCGAGCACCACTTTCACATGCTCAGACACAAAACGGGACATCATAAATCCCTGCAACAAATTGATTTTCGGCTCCTCCGCATGCCAGATCACCTCCGGTAAAAAGCGCATCGGATTCATTTCCATGCTCAGCGTCCGGTGGTTGGTTTGGTAGTGATTGGCGACAATTTGCGCGTCCGGCAGTTCGTCGGTCGGTTCGTTGAAACCGAGGGTGAATGTGTTGATATTTTCCACGCCAACCTCGCGCATCATCGCGACGATGCTGCTGGAATCCATCCCGCCAGAGAGATACACGCCGATCGGCACATCGCTGACGAGTTGGCGCTGCACCGCCTGCCGGATGAAATGAGGAATTTCCGCCAGCCAGTCCGCTTCGCTTTTGCGATAATCAATCTGATATTCGAGCTGCCAAAATCGCTCGATTTTGCGAATGTCGCCATTTTCGACAATCATGAAATGCGCGGGCGGCAGCCGGAAAATATCGCGAAACAGCGTTTCGCTGGCTTGCGTGTAGCGCAAATTCATGTGAATATGCAGCGACTGCGGATTGATTTCCCGCGATACCGCCGGATGCAGCAAAATGGATTTTTGCTCGCTGGCGAAAATAAACGTCCCGTTTTTCGCCCAATAATGCAGCGGCTTGATGCCAAAATGATCGCGTGCCAGCACCAGTTTTTGGCTGCCGCCGCGCTCATCCAATATCGCAAACGCAAAAATTCCGTTCAGCAACGCGAACGCGTCCGGGCCGTCCATTTCGTATAATTTAAGGATAACTTCGGTATCGGATTGGGTGTGAAACCGGCAGCCGCGCTCAACCAGCTCTGCGCGTAACTCACGGTAATTGTAAATTTCGCCGTTGTAAATAATGCCAACGGATTTGTCATCGTTGAAAATCGGCTGGTCGCCGGTGTCCAGATCGATGATGCTCAATCGCCGGTGACCGAGCGTCACATCGCCGGATTGATGAACGCTGGCTGCGTCCGGTCCGCGATGCGCGATAATTTCGTGCATCCGCCGCACCAGTTCCCGATTGTCTGTATGTTTCTCAAAAACGCCGCAAATGCCGCACATAATTTCCGTTGTATTTTTGTTTGCCGCAAAGTCGCGAATGACGCAGTCGAACGAAATTGGTTGATTTTAGCGTGCCTTATCGGGAGATTCCTGCCTTCGCAGGAATGACAAGGTTCATTTCCATCATCAAATTTCAACGCGCCAGACGCAGTTACCCGTTCGTTTCAGGCGTCTATATTGGGGCAATTTTCGGTGGTTTTCAAGCGATTTTTGGGGAATGTGGAAAGATATGGGGCACAACAATGTGCCCCGCCGATCAATCAACCGGATTTTGCCAGGTGTTCTGATAGAACAGCACCTGTTCCTGATCCTGCACAACCATCAGTTTGAGCACTTTGGTTTTGTTCAATTCCGGCATTTCGATGTGGATGATATACAATCCGCTGGCAATGTGGATGTTCGCATCGTTGCGCAGATGCCAGCGCAAAAACTGGCTGCCGGGATCTTTGCTGCGTTCGGTAATTTTGGTGACCAATTGACCGGAAAGCGTAAAAATGCGCATCGTGAAGCGCTCCGGCAGATGCGCAAAAGTGACGAAACGATCCAGATTATCGCCGGATTCCTGTGGATTTCCGCCGTAATACGGGTTGGGAAAAACGCTGATGTTGTCCACATCCGCAGCCGCTTTATCCGCGCGAAACACATTTTCCGGCAGTTGAAAACGGAACACATCGCCGGGAGAATTGATGCGATTTGTGTAAAATTCGAACTGATCCGCACCGCTGTTTCCCGGCGAAAATGGTGCATCCGTGCGGCGCGAAACGGTCAACAGATACATAATTGGCAGTTGGTGACTGTTCGCCAGTAAATTGCGCTGAAACAGCGAATCCGGCGTTTCCCGGTAATCCGCATTCATGATAAACAGCCATTCCCGCGGGCTGGCAATTTGCACATTTTCACCGTCCGGCGGCCAATATTTGCCGTCCACCAACCCTTCCGGCACATTATTTTCCAGAAAACCGATTGCCAGTCGCCGGGGGTTTTCCGGATCGCTGATGTCGAACGCTGCCAGCGGTACACTCCGGGAAAAATCCTGAAACGCATAGCCTGCGGCTGCATTGGCGATATTCGGCGCAAATTCCGGGCGTGCCGGCGGGTCTGCCGCATTGCGCAGCCAGCGATAGGCGAATGACACGTTTGCATCGTCGCCGTTCTGGTCGAATTCGGGATCGAAGCTGCTGACCGGATTTTCAGCGGTAGCGAGCACCAGCCGGATATCCGGCAGCGCCACGCTGTCTACCGGCGGTGGATTTTCTGTGCCACTTTCATCCAGTTTTTTAAAATAACCGATCGCACCGGCAAAACCTTCCAGCGCCACATCGGTTCCGCCATTTCCAAAACGCTGTTCGCCGGAAGGCACCGACCAACCCGCGTTTCCGGATCGCACACCGGCTTTTGGCGTCGCTACTTTCACGGCAAAACCATCGGCGATAAATTTCCCGCGATCGATATCCGCCACATCAACTTGCGGACGATCTGCAAAAACGAGTTTGTTTTCGGTGATATCCTGTAAATTCCAACGGATTTCCGGCGAATTCCGGGTGAAAAAAACTTCGTAATTGTGTCCGGTAACTGCCTGTGGATTAACGAGATACACATTCGTCGCGCCATCGCTGTTTCCGGCGGCGTGGGTCACGACGATGTCGCCGGTTTCCGGCGGGTCGTATCCGGGACGGGCATTTTGTGGAATGGCAGTTACCACGGTCATCCCGGTTTCGATAAACGGATAGGGATAATCCGAATCGCTGATGCCATCGCGATTTTCATCTTTCACATAAAATCCGGTCACGCCAAAATAATACGGCGTGCCGTTGTATAGCGGTTTGTCATTGGCTAAATCACGATCGATTTCCACAAATCGCCGGACGCCGTTGTTGCTGCCCCGCAACACTGTTACCGGCTGGAACATGCTAAATTCCGGGAGGAATACTTCCATCTGCACATCCTGCAACAGGTTCGCTTTATCGAATGTCAGAATGCGTTTTGCCCGCGATTTTGGTGTTGCCGGCGATGGCAATTGATATACATTGTAACCCTCGAAATAAAATCCGGCGGCTTCGGCGGATTCGATCTGCGTCAGCACATCCTGATTGGTGCCCCACTCCAGCACAATTTTGGTCGATTGTTCGGAAACCCGCACATCCGGCGGCGGTCCCGGCTGAAACGGATTCTGGAACAGGTTCCGCGCGAAATATTGCCCCACCCGGGCGTTGCGTTTTAGCTGCTGCACGGAAAAACGGCTCATGTTTTCATCTGCATCAATGATGCCGCCAACTGCAGAAAAAATAACCTCTTGCGTATCGCCCGGCATCAGGGTAAACGCGCCTGTATTAACCATCCATCGGCGATCACTGGGCGGAAATAAAAAACCGTCGATATCTCCGGTTCGGGCAATCGGATCGCCATCCAACGGGAATTTTGTTGGCATTCCGTTACTCGGGCCGAGAAAAATATATTGAGGCAGCACAATGCGTGAATGCATATAGCCGTTCAAACTGTTATAATATTGGAGGGTTTGGTCATAGCAGAAACACGGTACATCAGAAGTATTAAAAAGACCGGCAAAAGACGTCATCGGCAAATTAATAAAACCGGGGCTCGTTTGCCGGAAATTGTAAACAGCCCGTTCTGAAATATCGTCGATGCCGTTCCGGTTTACATCGCTTCCGGCATTGGCTGCAACCACCGGTCCCTGCAACACTTGAAAACCTGCCGCTGGCGCAGGTAATCCAAGTTTTTGAAAATCAACATCATAGCTGTTGCCGTTATAGCCGTAAGCGAGGCTTAACTCGCGGTCACATCCGGCTAAATCATCCACAAATTTCCCGATATCCGAATCGCACCACTGCCCCACAAACATGGAATCGATGCGCAAACCGGATTTGTTGATCAGTTGATAGCGCATAAAAATCAGCTGATCGAAGGGAAAGTGCTCGCTGTTGTATGTCCAGAATGTTTCCTGAATTTCCAGCCCGATGGGCGGCGACAGATAAAGATCAAACGCGGCTGCGTCGTTCACCACCTGCCAGATGACCTGATCCGCACCGGCAATGCCCGGTTCGTCCGTGCCGACATCGTAAACACCGTTTTGGTTGTGATCGATAAACGGCGCGCCCCATTCCACCGGCCAGGTTTCCCAATCCAATTGGTACTGATCGATAATTTCCTGCTGCATTGCATCGGTAATGATTTGCGTTTCGTTGTTGGTGGGGTTCTGCAACGCCGCTTCGCGAATCAAAATTGAATCGCCGATTTGCAATTGCTGCCAGTCCCGCCTGATGCGCCACTGGTTTTTCTCGTCCGGCGAGCCGTAAACCGGCAGCGCGGTTGCCGTTCCCGGCACCAAAATTCTGCCCGGCTGCAATCCGGTTCCATAAGTGCTGCCGCCAACCCGCAGCCGAACCGCCGCAGTATCGCGGATATCGTCCACAAATCCGCCGTAAATTAATCCGGATTGATACACCACAACATCCGTATTTTTTGGGAAAATTCCACCGGCTAAGCCATTGGGCTGCTGCGCCTGCACGCCATCGTTTCGAACAAAATATTCCCAGTTGCCAACGTTTAGCAGGGCAAATGTTCTCTCAAAATTGCTGATTTGTTCGATTGGCGAATCCATTTTGGGCTGCGAAAACAGCGATACGCAAAAAAGGTGCAAACAAATAACGACCCGGTTGACATTTTTCATGATGCATCTGCCTTTCAAATCGGGGAACCATTCCGAATTGCCCGCTGCCTGAATAACAGCGATTGTCGCATTTTTCTCTGCTCAATTTGCGTCCGGAAACAGCTCCACTAACTCCTGCACTGCCACATGATTGGTTTTCTATTTGAAGTTCTGGACCAAATTTACAGATGAAATTCGGGCAAACCAATACCATAAATGGGTAACATTTTTGCAAAAATTCAGCTTGCCTGTCTGCCATTTCGTTTCGGAAACCATTTGGTTATGGATTCCCGCCGGAATAAATTAACGAGCTAATTATGTGGTTTGAGAATCATCCGGATGAATGTGTGAAAAAAAATTTTGCAACAGCACCTTCGGCAAAATTGTACTGGGGAAGAATTGTCAGCCTTGCCGCTTTTTCGATTGCCGCAGGTGTGGCGCTAATTCATTTTTATCCCGCATATCGCGATCTAACGTTGTTTGGCATGTATTCCATTCCATCGCAGTTCCTGATCTCGCCATTCCCGCATGAGCCGGCATTGCTGCAAACTGCCAAACATTTTCCGGCGTGGGAAATTGCCATCGCTGGTACCATCGGTTGTTGCATCGCCGGATTTCTGGATTACTGGATTATTGCGCCGCTAATCAATCACCGCCGCATTCGCCCAAAACTGGACAACACCCGGCTGTTCCGCAAATCGCTGCATTATTTTTTCAAATATCCATTTTTGATTCTGGTTTTCGCTGCTATATCTCCCGTTCCGTTTTATCCGTTCAAATTTTTGAGCGTTGCCGGACATTATCCGCAATGGAAATACCAAAGCGCACTGGTTGTGGGACGAACGCCGCGATACTACATTTTGGCGCTATTGGGGCATGCGCTGCAAATTCCGACCTGGGTGCTGATCACGCTATTTATTGTGATTGTGATTTCGCCGTTCATCAAAAAAATTATCGATCTATTGCGCAAAAAACCCGCCGTTGAAACGCAAATTCCGGATGAAAATGGGTCTGACGATGTGGAAAATCTACCCGAATTCGACAATTGGACACATCCGCAAGATTCCCCAAACCAACCGAAATAGTGTAATTTTTACACACTTTCAACTCATAATATTGAATCTGTTGATCTGAATCAACATTCTAACGCTGCAAGTTGCGTATGATTACGTGGTATTTCAACTTTACGGAAGATGGGAAGATATGGAGAATTTCAGATACAACTACCGAAGTGTGTTTTTTCGGCGACCAATTTGGACGTCTAACAACATTCTGTTCGGAAAAATTTTGAGCGTTACAGCATTGCTATTGTTTTTGGCAACGGCAATGTTTGCCACCATTTATCGCTTCGATCGCCCGATGAAGCTAAAGCCGGGCGTACGTGAGGCGTATTTAACACGGTTGGCGCCAAAAATTTTGCCGGAACAACCGATATTTGCCAGCAACAGCAACGAGATGTCGAGCATTGTTACCATGTTGCCAAATCCAGAAGAAAACATGCTTGTCGAAACGGAACTTGCATCTGTTCGCCCTGTTTCCCAGCCGAAACAGACGCTGCGCATGAATGCCGAAAAAACAGAATCCGTCAAGGCGGTTGAAGCTTTCGTGCCCAAAAATATCGAAGAGGCGCTCACACGCGTTGAGCCGATTCCCCGCAAAAAACCGGCGGTTGCCACACAGCAAACAGCACCGGAACAAGTTACGCCGCTGGATAAAACCCGCCAAAAGGATCGAGAATACCAAAAATCGGTGCGCGCAATTAACGTTGCGGACGAAAAATACACCGTTGAAAAAAGTCAATTTACCGATTTCAACATTGTTACCGGCTACCGGGACGATGAACAAACGCTGTCAACAGCCACCGAAAACCGGCGTCGTGTGCAACACTGCATCGACCGCATTTACCGGCTGTATAACAATGTTCAGGGATATATCACGGTTCAATTTGATGTTCACCCGGGCGGATACGCCATTCCGGAAAGCGTGCGGATTATTGAATCCACGCTGCCGAATCCGGAAATTGCCCAATGCATCACCCGCAGTATTCGCAACTGGCGCAATTTCAAACCCCTTCCCATTGAATACGGACGGCACACCGTTACCCAAAAGTATGTTTTCTGATCACAGGCTTCAATTCATAAACCGCATATAAAACAAAAGCTTAGCCAGATATTCCGGCTAAGCTTTTTTCGTTAATGCCAATGTAATCCTAATACAATTATTTGTCCGTAAAAGCATCGATAATAAATTCGCGGGAAGCCAGCGGATTGATTTTATCCTCAAATTCCAGAATGATGCCGGAAATATTCGGGCGGGTTTTGCGGATAAATCCCAAAATTTCCGCATAGGGAATGTAGCCGTTGCCGATGGCTGTAAAATTCAATCGCCCCTGTTCCGGCGCTGTTGCATCAATTAAATGCAACAGGAGGGGAATGTTGCGGTTGCCAAAAAAGTTGATCATCTGGTAGCACCACTCCACAGCTTCGGCAGTTTCAAATCCCAATTTGTGATGAAACAGCCGGGGAATATCCAGCACCGGCATAATATCAATGCCGTTCAGTTGTGTTAACGTAAACAGCGCCAAATATTTTTTGATATTCCGCTCTGCTTCAGCTTTGCCTTCAGCCATAAAATAATTTTCGAGATATAATTCAACAGCATCTTTTTTTAGCTGATCGGCAATTTTAACCAGATCGTCAATTTTCACCCGCTCATCAAAATGCAGGATGTAATTTGGCTTCGGTGTGCCCTTCACAAAACGGGTCAACTGGCTGCGATAATCGCCGCCGGAAAAATCTGCATTGAGATAGCCTTCGGCATGAAAATATACATTTTGAAAACCGGTTTGCTGCGATTGCAACTGCTGTAACACATCCGGATTGGCCAGCATAGCCGCGTTCACATAAATTTGCACCGGATCGAACTCGCTTTGTTTGGCAAATGCGAGGGTATCCAGCGGGTCGTACTGAAAATTATAGGACACGGAATTGGCAATGCCAATCGGCGGATGCGCCATTCGTCACTCTCCCGGTTAAAAAAAAGCCGACGCGGATATTGCGATACCTTACGCGTCGGCCATATTTTAAAATACTGTTTTTTATTGACTTACTGAACGACAGTTGCAGAGTAACCCGCTTTTTCGATCGTCGCTAAAATTTCATCGGTATTGGTTTTGGATGCATCAAATTCTACTTCGCAGGCATTTTCTTCCAGCGATACTTTACCTTTGATAATGCCATTTTGCTTCGCCAAAGCCGTTTCGATGCTGTTTACACAGCTGCCGCAGGTCATGCCTTCAACGCTCAAATTTACTTTTTCCGCTTTCACAACCTGAACTTCGGCTTGCGCAGCGCTGTTGTCGCTTTTTTCGCAGCTGCTCAACATCACAACACCCACCAACACCATCATTGCCATCAATAGCACCAACACACGTTTCATAAATCCACCCTTTCATTATGTGATTTTAGAAGTATCATTAAAATTAAGACAATCCGGTTTCCGATGCAAGCGAATTCAGTCCGGTCGAACGATCAGAATAATGAGTGGTTTTTTCCGGTTTGAAACCGTGCGAACACATCGTAAATTCGCCACAAAAAAACCGGAGCCATAATATTTTGCGAACAAAAACCAAATCGCCTTACCTGTTGTTTATATTGATATTGAACCTGTTTGGATGCAGCACATCAAACGTGCAGCAAGCGCCAGAACCACCGGCTGCGCGGGATGCAATCGTCCGATGGCTCAACACCGGGCAGGCAATTCCGGAACGCATGATTTCGGCGGAAACCCGCCGGATTTCCGAACGTTTGGGCATCACTTATTCCGGCGTTTCCCGGAAAGAATTGATCCAGTACGATATCGACAGCGCGACTTTGCGGGAAATTCGCCAGAAAACCGCAACATTTTCGCTGACAGAATCCCGGTTGGCAGACGGTTTTTCGACCATTGAAATCATCATTCCAGAACGGGAAGATACCCTGATATTTTATTTCCAGCAGGGAAAGCTGGTGACACCAGTAGAATATTTTTCGCGAAACTGGCAGCGCGAACTGACCCGCTATTTTGATTATCGCATCAGCAATCCGGCAAATTTCAACCGACGCGCCGCAAAAGAAATGCGCGATTTCACCGAGAAAATGCTCGATTTTCTGGAAATCGACGAAGCCGGTCGCCAACGACTGGAGCAAGAAAAGATCATTTATTTTTTGTGCGATTCGCCCGAAGAAATCGAACAGGTGAGCGGATTTAACACGCGCGGCATCTATCTGTTGGGCATCGATGCGATTATCAGCCAGTTTAACGCGCATTTTCACGAAGTGGCACATTTGCTGATCAATTATAAATTGCAGCAATTGCCGCTATACACCCACCCCTTTCTGCAGGAGGGGTTTGCTGCTGCGGTGGGTGGCCGGGGCGATAAATCCACCGAGGTGATCCTCAATTTGGGTCGTTTTCTCCAAAAAAGTGAATTTTTACCCTACAAAGAGCTGCTCAATGCCCAACAGTTCACCGGACAGGATGCATCGTTGAGTTATCCCGCCAGCGCGTTTTACAACCGTTTTTTGCTGGACGAATGGGGATTGCCGCGATATCTGGAATTTTACCGGAAATACAGCCGGACGACGCCCGTTCGCAATGCCATTCCGGCGTCCCAACTGCCGGCGGACAGCATTTTTGCGGCATATCTGGATGCGCACGCAGATCTGAATCCAATTTCATTTCCGGAAATTTTCCCGGAAACGGCGGCTGTGGTTGAGGCTGATTGGGGCAGCATTTGGGAAAATGGCGACACCTATTTTTTTGATTTGCGCGGCAACATCCGGTTGACGCCGCCCGATCCGCCGAAAGCGTTTGTCAGTAAGGAATTCCGGGAAATTTTCCCGGATGTGCGCTATTCCGGCGAGCGATACGTGCTGTCTGTCAGTGAAAATGAGGTGAAGCTATTCGATTTTTACACCGCCAAACTGGTGGCCATTTACGCCAAAGGTTTATCGCTGGCACAGCAAACCATTCAGCAACCGGACGGGAATTTCCGCTTCGCGATTCGTAAAAATGCGTTTTCTGTGCCGCTCACAACCATGCGCATCGCGCAGTGATTTTCTGGTTTCTGGTTTCTGGATTCTGGATATCGAGCATTTTTGCAACAAATTGTAGATGTTTGTTGCGGCGCAGCGGCGCCTATTTATTTGATTTACGATTCTTTTGAAAACGGGAAAAGATCCCGCATCAAAAATACAACATCACGCCCTAAAGTTTTTTCCGGTTTATCCGAATGTTAGGTTTTGAGCGGAATAGCCATCGCTCAAATTTCACAAAAAAGGAGTTTGGATATGAACTGGAAGTTATGGCTTTGCCTGATAAGCGTTGGATTACCGTTACTTGCCCAGAGCACACCGGAACCATCCATCGAAAATAATGCACCCGTTGCCCTGTCGGTTTATCCGGGTGATGCGAAAGTTACCGTCAACTGGCTGGTGAGCGAAAGTCACCAGAGTTTGTGTTTGTTTGTGGAACGCAGCAATGACGGCGAAGTGTTCACCGTCGTCAGCGAATTTCCGGGGAAGGCGACCAACGGCACTGCATCGCGGTTCGAATTTGTGGACGGCAGCGTGCGCAACGGCGAGCGGTATTTTTATCGCATCACCAGTATCGATGCGTCGCAGCAGTTATGGCATTCCGCATCGGCGGAAGTACGTCCGCAACCGTTTGTCAGCGAAAAATGACCGCCGTTACAAATCAATAAATGTTAAAACCTCATCATCTCAAGTCGGGGTTTGGTTTTTCGGAACCGGATCCCGGCTTTTGTTTTGAAATGAGTGCGCGTTGGGTTAATTTTGGATTCACAAAACGCCAAAAACCGGGAGCGCGCCATGCACTTCACACCGCCTTTTCCATCTGCTAATCAGCTCAAAAAAGAATATATTCGCTCGGACATCACTTTTTACCGTGCACAGAACGCGCTGGAAATGGATAACATCACGCTGTTGGCCCGCAGCGGCGACAGCTACCATTTTTTGGTGGAGGATCGTTTCGAGGATTATGATGTGCACGTATCCATTGCAGATCACCATTTGCGGCACACCTGCAAATGCGCTTCGATGCTCAAATGCTGCCATCATGCGGCGGCGGCGTTGCTGTTGCTGGAAAAGGAAATGCGCAAAGCCCTCGTCCAGCCCTCCGGCGAAGGCGAGGCATATCTCCGTGAGGAAATGATCGAACGGGTGCTCCGCGAACGCGAAGAACGCGCCGAAACGGAGGATTACCGGCTGACGGTGGCAGATAATATTTACGGCGTGCATCAACTGCGCTCGGAGTCGGGCAGAATTTACGCGCTCACCATCCGCGATTTTGAGCGCAGCAGCGGCTACTGCTCCTGCCCGGATTTCAAAACGAACAAACTGGGCACCTGCAAACATTTAATTTTTGCCCGAAAGCAGATTTCGCGCAGCTATCCGGTGCAAAAACTCACCCAGACCCAACCGTATCCGTTTGTGGAAATTTTTGCCGATCCGCACAACAATTACCAGATTACCTATTTTTACAAAGATAAACTGACGCTCGGCGTGGCATCGCTGCTGGAAAAACATTTTCGCGGACAGCGGCACATCAGCCCGGAAAATTATCCGCAATTTCTGGAATTTCTGGAAGCTGCGGCGGCGCACAAAAAAATTCTGGTTCGCCCGGAAGTGCACACGATTATCGAAAAATATTTCGAGCGGGAATCGATGCGCAAGTTGGCGGAGAATATTACGCCATCGCTCGATCAGCTGAAAATCGCGCCGTTTCCCTATCAAAAAGAAGGCATTTTGTTCTCGCTGTTTAAACCCGGCGCGATTATCGCGGACGAAATGGGGTTGGGCAAAACGTTGCAAGCCATCGCTACGGCGGTGCTCAAAAAGGAAATTTACGGCTTGCGGCGCACGCTGGTGGTTTGTCCCGCATCGCTGAAATTTCAGTGGCAGCAGGAAATCGAACGGTTTTGCCACGAAAAAGCGCTGGTGGTGGAAGGCGGCAGAAAGCAGCGGCAGGCGATCTACCGGGAAAACCCGGCGTATTTTCTGATTGCCAATTACGAAGCGGTAATGCGCGATTTGAGCACGATTATCGCCAATCCGCCGGACATGATTATTCTGGACGAAGCCCAGCGCATCAAAAATTACACCACCAAAACCTCATACGCCGTGAAGGCGATTCCCAAAAAACATTCGCTGGTGATCACCGGAACGCCCATCGAAAACCGGCTTGGCGATCTCTATTCGATCATGAATTTTGTGGACCCGGAAATTCTGGCGCCGTTGTGGGAATTTTCCATGAACCACTGCTATTTTGACAAATCGAAAAAAAATATGATCACCGGATATTTCAATTTGCAGGCGCTGAAAGAACGCATCTCGCCCTGGCTGATCCGCCGGGAGAGAAAGGATGTGCTGGAACAATTGCCGGATCTGCAGGAAATCAACATTCCGGTCATTTTGCACCCGTTGCAGGAAGAAATGCACAGCGGTTTTGCCCGCTCGCTGATGCCCATTTTGATGAAAAAGCACAAAACCATTTTTGATATGCAGCGCATCCAGCAATTGCTGACGAGCATGCGCATGGCTTGCAATTCCACCTTTTTGCTGGATAATGAAACCAATCACTCGCCCAAACTGGACGAACTGCAGGAAATTTTGCTGGACAAACTGGACATCAAATCCAGCGGCAAAAAGGTGATCATTTTTTCGGAATTCAAAACCATGCTGCGGCTGATCGGGAAAATGCTCAACGCCAACGGGATTGGCAGCGCAACCCTCACCGGCGATGTGCCCGTGAAAAACCGCAAAAATGTAATCGCTGAGTTTCGCGACAACCCGGAATGCCAGATTTTGCTGGCATCCGAAGCCGGCGGCACCGGACTGAACCTGCAATTTGCCGACACGGTTATCAATTTTGAGCTGCCCTGGAATCCCGCGCGGAAAAATCAGCGGATCGGACGGATCCACCGCATCGGGCAAAAAAGCAACAAAATTACGGTGATTAATCTGATCGCGCGAAACAGCATTGAGGAGCGCATTCAGGGCGGAATTATACTGAAGGAATCGTTGTTCGACGCGGTGCTGAACGAAGGCAGCGTCACCGATGAAGTCGATTTCAGCAAAAAAGGTCGCGCGACGTTTATCGATCAGGTGCAAAAACTGGTGAAGCCGTTTGAGGAAGTGCCGGATGAAGAATCGCGGGAAAGCGTGATGGGCAGCTTCGCACAGCCGCACGATTTTGCCCCTGCAGAGGCACTGGAAGATCCTGCAGAAACCATTATCGATGAACCGGCTGAGCCCGCTGTTGCGGAAACGGTTGCCGCTGAACAGACGGAAAAACCTGCACAATCTGCACCCGACGAGTTGGAAAATACATTAAATCAGGGATTGCAATTCCTGAGCGGATTGATGCAAATGGCCACCGGCAAACCGCTCGTCACCGATGATGCCGCAGTGGAAATCAATCGCGAAACCGGGGAAGTTGTGTTCCGGTTTAAATTGCCGGAGGGTGGAAAGCAAGGATAAATAAAGGATAACATTATCGTGCATACAGACGCACCCTGATTCTGGCCTTTATCCTTTATCCTTTATCCTTTATCCTTTATCCTTTATCCTTTATCCTTTTCCTCCGCAAACTGTCTGGCAATTTCAATCGCACTATCCAATTGTTTTAAATATACTTGAAAGGACGGTTCCTGCTGTTCGATAAACGGCATGCGGACTGCCAGATACGGTTTGAGATAGGTCAAAAATTGATACAACCCCGGATGTTGCGCTTCAAATAAACGTGGACCGAAATGCCAGATGAGGCTATTTTCCGCCGGATCGCTGCCGCGCTGCGCCAACGCCAAATGATAGAAATTTCCCCGTTCGAACACCAAATCTTCTTTCGCAGTGAAAAATCCCAACTCCCGCAACACCGCCCGCAATTTGATAAAATAGCGCGACGGCGCCAGCACCAGCGAGGAAACACCCAGCAGTTTTTCCGGCTCAGCAGTTAAAATATTTGCGATCGCGGTTTCACCGATGCCGGCAAGCACCAGACAATCGGCTTCGCCGGGGTACAGCGGCGCCAAACCGGAGCCGGTTCGCAAATCGACGCGATGACGATCCGCTTCATTCTCAAAAATATTCAGCCGCCAGAATTGGTCGATGTAATGCGGCTGCAATTCCACGCCGATCGCCCGGATTTCCGGACGCGTTTGCACCAGTTTTTTGATCAGCCGGCCGTGATCGTAACCGATATCCGCAACGCAGCGAACATCCGCCGGGATCAGCGCTGCAACGGCAGCCAGCCGGTTGCGCAACACCGCCAGCGACGATTTCCGGTTGACATCATTTTTTGGCACGTTTCCCTTTTCCTGCGGGTTTTCCCGGTGAAATATTGAGCAATTTGCGGTTGAGCAGGGTTAATCCGCCCAAAATCGCACCGCTGGCAGCGCCGATAAATAAAGATACGAGAATCAGATACAGCTTGGGGTTCAACGGCACATCGTAAATTTCCGGATAATTTATCGCCCAGCGATCAAAAAATATTACTGTGAGAATCGAGGAAAAAATAGCTGACAGCAATCCAACGGCAAACGCGTGCTGAAACAGTTGCTCGCCCACTTTTTTGGCGAGAACAAATGATGCAACAACCCAGAATAAGAGCCACAACACCCATTCAACGCCCACGGTTAAACCCAACACAGCCAGTGCGCCCATCACAAACCCGAAATCAGACAGCAATGTGACCAATCGCCAATTCATATTGTCCCCAATTTTTCAATTTTCCAGCATATTGATTTATTGTGCAGTACATTAAGTTTACGGAGAAAGCGGCATATTTTCAAGCCCCAAGCGAAGCTGCGGAGTTTACATTTGCTTTGCATTTTTAATAGGTGCGTATTATACTTTAATGCAGTTTAACAGGCACCATTTTTAGCAGAGGATAAGCAAATCCACATGAAACTTTCGGACGCTATCGACGAAATTATCATCGAAATGTCGCCCGCCGATGGCGATAAATTTTCGGTTATCGAGCACTTGCTGGATGTGGCAATGACCGCAGGAAAAGTGCAAAACCGCGAGCAGGCGCTCAACGATCTGATCGAACGGGAACGGTATCTTTCCACCGGATACGAAAACGGGCTGGCAGTGCCGCACGCCAAATCCACCGCGGTTTCCGAAATTGTGCTGGTTTTCGGGCTCTACCGGGAAGGCATCGATTTCGATTCGCTGGATGGATTACCCACCCATTTTGTGTTTTTGCTGCTCTCGCCGGTGGATACCAGCGGTCCGCATTTGCAGGCACTGGCGTTGCTGGCGCGCAATTTCCAAACCCCGGAAATTACTCAGCAACTGCTGCGTGCATCAACACTAACTGACGTGCATAACATATTGAAAACATTTAAGTAAGATCCACTAAACAGAACCCCAAACCCCCAGAGTTTTGTGAACCTCGCATCCAACCTGAAACAACCACTCGCAGAAATTGAACAGCGCCTGATTGACTGCGTTCCCAAAGATTTCCCGGTTTCGCTACGGGCGCCCATTCAGGATTTTTTGAAAATGCCCAGTAAAAAAATCCGTCCGCTGTTGGCGATTTTCGCCAGTCAGGCAGTCGGCGGCAGCCAGGCAGATGCGCTGCCCGCAGCCACAGCGGTGGAGCTGTTTCACGATTTTACATTGATTCACGATGACATTATGGATCAGGATGAGCTGCGCCGGGGATTTCCCACACTGCATATCAAATACGACGAAAGCACCGCCATTTTGGCCGGCGATGCGCTGATCGGGCTGGCATTCCGGGAATTGATGCGTTCACCCGCCGATGCCCGCGATCCTGCCGCCGAAATATTTACCGAAGCGCTGGTTCGCGTGTGCGAAGGGCAGGCGCTCGACAAAGAATTTGAGAGCCGTAACGATGTGCAGCTCGATGAATATCTGGATATGATCGCCAAAAAAACCGCCTGGCTGATCCAGACATCCTGCGCGCTGGGCGCGATTTGCGGCAGCGGTACGCCGGAGCAAGTGCAACACCTCAGCGATTACGGCTACAATTTGGGCATGGGATTTCAGATTCAGGATGATCTGCTCGATTTTGTGGCAGACGAAGTGAAGCTCGGCAAAAAAGTCGGCAGCGATTTCCGGATGCACAAAACCACTTACGTCACCCTCAAATACCGCGAAATGCTCGACGCTGATCCTGCGTTGCAAGCAACCTATCCACGGGATTTACAGCAATACAGCGATTTCCCGGCATTCCAGAAAGCGCTGCGGGAACTGCAGATTATCGAAGCGGGCGAGCAGGCAGCCACAACCTATTTCGACAAAGCACTGGCAGCACTCAAACAGGTGACGCCACAGGAATCCGGCAATCCGCTCTATCTGATCACGACTTTTCTTCAGGAGCGCCAGTATTAGTCCGGGACATTTGGCGCATGAGGTTTAACAGGGCGTTTTGCAGCGCCTCCGGCAACTCCCGCCACAATGCCAGCAGCGCAGCTTCCCTGCCGTAACCGGGCACCGGCTCCTGCACAGCCAGCAATGGTGCGGCATTCGCATCACCCGTTAACAGCCATTCCATCGAACACTTCCCCAATTTTGACAATTGAAAAAGCACATCCGGCGGCGGTATTCTTCCAGCGAGATATTGCGATACAGCCGGCTGGCTGATGCCCAGCCAGTTTGCCAAATCCTGTTGGGTCATTTCCGCATCGCGCATGATTTGCTGAATGCGCTCCGCGATTTGTTTGCCATTCATCTTCATTCTCGCTCCGGTAAAATATTTTATATTATTGGCTCTTGAGCTATTTTGAGAAATAACAAAACTAAAAAATACTGAAATTTCAGATCGCTATTGCCAAATCATATCACGATTGCTATATTACAAACAAAATATCACAAATACAATACAATGATTGCAATATCGCCACCATCGATTCCGGAGCGCTGGCTGCACTGGAGCTATCGCGAAGCCATCGGGCTGCCGCCGGAAATCCGGGGAACCCGGAACGAGCGCATCCGCATATTGCAACCCGGAACGCTCAATTTTGGCAATGGTCCGGATTTCCGGAGCGCGCTGCTGGAAATCGACGGTGTTCGCCAAATCGGTGATGTGGAAATTCACATATCACCGGAATGCTGGTATCAGCACGGGCACGATCACGACGAACGCTACGGGCAGGTTTGCCTGCACTTGCTCTGGGATGCGCCAAAAGGCATTCCCGAACGGCTGGCGCAACGTTTTTCCCACGTGCTGCTCTCGGGTCAGTTGACGATGCCGGTTGAAACATGGCGGGAAACCATGCAAACGCTCGAGAGTAGCGCATCGCAACCGCCTGATATTGCTGATGTTACACTACATGAACTTGCCGGTTTCGCCGAACAACGCTTTCGCCGGAAAGTGCAGAAAATGCGTGACTGGCTGAGTCATTTTTCACCGGAGGACGTGCTGTTTCTCTCCCTCGGCGAAACGCTGGGCTACAGCGCAAACAAAAACGCGTTCCGGCAATTGCTCTGGCAGTTCCCGGCTTCCCGGCTGGGTGGAACGTTTTGCTCACCGGGGCATTCGCCGATGGATGTCTGGTTTTTTCTGGTATATGCGGGCGGGCTCGGCGAGCTGTTGCTGCGGCAATCTGCTTTCCGGCAAAGCGGGGCGTTTCCGCTACTGTTCAACCAGCACATCCGCAACTGGCAAAACCGGATGATATTTCCGGTGCTTTCAGCGACAGATTGGCATTTTTCGCGGCTGCGGCCGTTCAACAGCCCCTTTATCCGTTTAGCCGGATTTGCTGCAATCTGGTTCAACTTTCGCAATACCGGGCTCTTCGAAATCCTGCTGTCTATTGCCCGGGAACGCCTGCCGGAAAGATTGTTGCGCAATCGCTGGCAATCCGCCATTGATATCCGGCTGCAGCCGGCTTTTATCCGCAATTTGCAACACATGCTCGGCTTCAGGCAATTGCCCGAACGGGCAGCGGGAAACCAGCGCCAACGCCAGTTTTTGCTAAACGCCGTGTTGCCGCTGATGCACAGTTGGGCAGAACAGGGCGGAAATTTCGGGTTTCTGCAATATATCGAGCATATTTTTGAACAATTTCCGTCAACCGAAACACCGGAGATGCTCAACCATTTTATCGGCGGGCTGGATCGCCGGCATCCGTTCCGGAAAGGCGTTCAACGATCCGGTTTTTATCAACAGGGTTTGCTGGAATGGTCTGCGGGCAAAAAAAAAGCGTAAAAGACAATTAGTCTTTTACGCTTGGGTTAGGGGGGTGATTGGGCTTTTTTTGCTCTATCTTTAGCGATTTTTTTCTTAGCTGTTGGCGGCGATCACCAGATACCGGATCTTCCAGAATTCCTGGGGATTGGTAATTTCGAGAGTGGTTTTGCCTTCCGCCGATTTGTGCAACTGATAGGAATTCGGGTTGTGCGGCGATAATACTTTCACTTTGCCCGGCTCTTTATCAATCTGAAGATTACCAACTTCCACAATGTCCGCAGGGGTAAAATCGGCTTCGTCGAATCCGGCAGCTAACCGTTTGGTCTTACGCAGACCCAAGAATCCGCCTTTTTCTTCGATAATGCCTTTGTCTTTCAACTCATCTTCAGAAGCAACGATGTAATACACCGTATTCAACTGTTGCTGCTGCTGCTGAATCACCGTTTCTTTTTCCTTCAATTGCCATTCGGTTTCGTCGAATTTAATGTTCAACGCTGCAAGATCATCTTTCAACTGAGTGATGTGAACTTCACGTTCCTCAATCGCTTTGTTGAGGCTTTCGATGGTGCTGCTCAACGCATCATTTTTCACTTTTGAATCCTTAAAGCGTTGCTGTAATTCTGCCATTTTAGCTTTACTGGATTTCAAATAGGTGTCGATGGATTGAACATTTGCCAACATTTTTTCGCGCAGCGGCGTTTTATCCTGTTCTTCAACATCGCTGGATGCCCTGCTCAAAAAACCTTCGCGCTGACGAATTTGCTCCAGATTATCATAAACATCGTTAATGGTTTCGGAATATTCCTGCAGAAATTCGGACTGCGTTGCAGCTTCTTCCATTTTTTGTTCGTATTCCGCCTGAAGCTGCGCAATACGTTGTTCCATTTCTTTTACTTTTTTTTGGTCCGTACAACCCACAGCTACTACGATTGTCAACACGGTTACAACTATCTTATAAAAACTTTTGACCGACATGCTGGCCAACTCCTTGATTAATGATACTTTTTTTTGACTCACAGCTAATTCTGGCGAACCAGTGTTTTTTCTTTTTTGCCAGGTTTGTTTATAAACAAGCGGCGTGCCAAACATTCAACAAGATTATTTATTTTGAATATTTTCAACATCTTAGGGAAATTCAACTTCCAAAATATCCCTGAACGGGTAGTGTTCGGTTTTACACAATGTGTGCAAATAATTCTCGCAAAACCGGACAACGTGTTTAAACGAACACAGTCATGGAGGATAAACGCATCATTTTTGATTAATTTGTGGCGGAAGAATCCGGCAAGGCAGGCGTTTCGAAAATGGCAAATTGTTGATTTTCGTAAAGTGGGGCAACCGGGGGAAGGGCGATGCTTTTTTCATATATAACGAAACGGATATTGTTTTCACGGGCAACCGAAAGCGCATGTTGATGATAGAGCGACGGAAAAGCGGCACGGTTCCACGGCAACGATAAGCCGAGCGCCTGCATCCGCGCCCACCAGCGGAAAATGGTTTTCCGGCTGTAGTTGTGCGGGGCACCATCTTTGTAAGTGCCGTAAATAGGGCGTTTGGAAAAACTGCGGAAACCTTCGATATAAATCGGCGTCATCAACAGCGCATCTGTTGGTGTGTTTTGGGCGCACCACACCTGCATATCTTCCCACGGTGTTGTGAGGGTAGTGTCAAAAATGCGCCCGGTTTCGGCGATGCGCTCGATCGTTTTTTCGCCGGTTACCAACAGCACGGCAGCCAGCGTTCCGGCAAGGTAAATCCGTTGCCAGTGCACCGGCTGTCGCCAAAATAGATAAACCAGCAATAGCGCCAATCCGACCAATACGATCATCCGCACAGACAGGGTGCGGTCGTCAATCACGTTTTCAATCATAAAAACAATGCCCAACAGTAGCCAGATGATCAACGGGCTTTTCGGTGAGTCGTTCGTCGTTGCTATCTTGTGGGCAATAAATGCACACAACACGATAAACAGAAAATAGGAACATCGCGCCAACTGCAATTGCAGCAAAAATTTGACGGTGAAAACATCTGCAAGAACAAACAGCGCCAGCGCCGTAAGCGTACCCAGCACGACCGGCAGCAGTCGCCGGAACGCCGGATGATGCCGGAAAAACCACAACCCGAATCCGGCTAAACCGAGATGCACCCAACGATCCGGCACCCATTGCGAGGCAAAAAATGAAAAGCGCATCCGCTGCCGCACCAAATCCAGCCAGAGTGAAACATCAAACTGCGGTGGCGCGCCGGCGAGAATTTTCGGCAGCATCGGCAGCCAGCTTGGCGCAGAAATCAGCAAAAATATCGCAGCACTGCCAATTTTAGTAAAAACAGTGGTTTGGCGAAAACCCAACAGCCATTTGTAACCAAAAAACAGCGCAGCATACAGCGCCGTAAACGGGTGGAAGAGAAAAATGCTCCCGCAAAGCGCCGCGCCGGACAGCCAATTTCCGCGATCCAGCAACACAAACGCCAGCAACGCAATTGCAACGGCAACAACGTTCGGGTGAAAATAGCCGTAGGGATTCAGCCCGTATTCGCCCATTGCCGCGGCTGATGTGCCCAGCACAAGTGTCAGCGCCAAAACCAGCCATCCGTTATTTTCACCAAAAAACTGGCGATAAAACAGAAACACCGCCGCGATCATTAGTGCCGTCTGGAGAAAAAACAATCCCAGAAAAACGGTTTGCACATTGGCGACATTCAACAAAAGCGCGACTGCGTCCCAAATGTAAACCGGGTGATCGCCAAGCGTTTCGATCAGCAGATCGTTGTTCAGCAATGCGGGGTCAAATTTATGCCAGACAAACGCCAGATAGGTCGATAAATCTCCGATACCTAGCTGGTAACCCTGCAAAATTGCCAACACAAAAAATCCTGCCAGCCATGCGGCTGTTTGCCATTGAATGGTGTTCATCGCTGCCCTGTTGTTCTGTTTCGCGAAATTATACGCATTTTCGCTGAGAAAAAAAATTTGCAAATGAACGATGGATAATACAAAAGGTAAGTTTTTTGTGGTTATGTTGACACATTAGAAATGAGTGCTTCGCTGCTTCGTGAAAAATTTTGGGAGATACTAAACTTCGGTTGAGGTGCCAGACGGCTCATCCGGCAATTCGCTGAGAATTTTTTCCAGTTTTGTTTTGAGGGAAGGCATGTTGCGGGTCATTTCCCGCCAAATGGTTTTGGCATTGATTTCGTGATATTCATCCACTAATGAGTGGCGGAGTCCGGCGATATTTTCCCAATCAATTTGCGTATGGACAGATTTTAGCTCCGGCGAAAGCCAGTGCGCCGCCTCGCCGATAATTTCCAGCCGTTTGAGCATCGCCAGCACCATTGTTTTATCGATGCTGAAATCCTGAAAATAACCGTAATAGGCGTAGGATTCGATCTGTTGAATCATTTCCAGCATGATCTCGATACGATGCCGGTCGTTCAGCGGACGCATCATTCTGCAATCGCCCGCGTTTTTTCAATATTTATTTTAATTTCTCCAATTTTCACTTACCCTTTATCCTTTTTCTTCAATTAACCCATGCTAAAATCCCTGCGCGCGGCAGAAATTGTTATCGTAAACCCGGCAATAACATCGATTAACGACATAACCAGCAACGCAAAAAACGTAGAATTTCCGGCGATCGGTGCCCATAAAAACGCAACCATGTACGAAATAAAAACAAAGGTAGATAAAATATGTTCAACAATTTGAGCATCGGTTGAGCGGGTGGATTTAATAATTTCGATAAACAGGCAGAACAATCCGCCCAAAATAATGACATCTTTTATTTGAATAACCCAAAAAATACCAGATGGCAACATTACACCACCCAACGCGACATCAAATGCTTCGCTTCCCACATCGGCGCTTCCACCCATAAAAAAAATAGCACCAATTGCCATATAAATTACCAAAACAATCCCGAACAACGGGATAGATTTTACTGCTTGCATGCGGCCTCCTCAGCGAATATGCAGCGGTTAAAACACAGTATTTCTGTTGAAAATATATGATTATGGGGTGAATGAAGCAAACCTAAAAAGCTGCGGAACATATATTTACAAAAAAACGTGCATCCGGCAGATAGTGTCGGATGCACGCTAAAATTTGTGGCTGGTCTGAGGTTCTGTTACCGGTTGACCAACAATTTTTTCTGAAGTTCGGTGCTGATCATCAGGAAAAACGCTTCGGCATCTTTGTAATTTTTCTTTTCCAGGGTGCTGAAATTTTCCGGAAATTCGAGCACTTGCGTTGCCAGATAGGCTTTAAAGCGAATGCTTTCGGAAGCTCCGGATTCGGAAAGATTTTCCAATTCGGCCAATGCGGCACCGGTTTCTTCTTCCGGGAACAACAGTTTCAGTTTTGCGATGTGGAACACTGCGGATTCCACAATTCCGACGTTATCGGATTTCAAAGATTTTGTGTAGCTTTTTACACCGCGGGTCAATGATTCCGGGGTTTGGGCTGCAACGGTAATGCTGAAGATTACCAAAAGGGTGGCGATAAACGTTTTCATAATTTTCTCCTTTATTTTGAATTCGAACCGTGTTTTCTTTCGCTCAGTTATAGTTTACGGAAGTAGCTTATCATAGATGTTACCGCGTTGTAAATGGATGTCAAAAAATGTCACGGGAGAAAAAAGGATGCAGGATAATTGATAAAGGATAAAAAGTTGTTGCGTTGGGCGGGTTTAATAATTTCAGGTGTGCTTGCCGTGGCTTTAATTGCCGGATGCGGCGACAGTGAAAACAGCGCGCAGCAATCGCTGACGGTTGCGGTGTCCGCAAATTTTCAGGCGCCATTCGAAAAACTGGCGGCAGCCTACCGGGACAGCACCGGTAAATCCGTGCAGCCGATTGTCAGTTCGTCCGGCAAGTTGACCACCCAAATCCGCAACGGTGCACCGTTCGATCTGTTTTTTTCGGCGGATACGGGATATCCCAACCAACTGTTCCGGGATGGATTGGCAGTGCGCCAACCGCAAATTTACGCATCCGGCAAACTGGTGATCTGGTTTTCAGCTGCGCACCACGGACCGTTGGACATGTCTGCGCTGACAGATCTATCGCTGAAAGCGATTGCCGTTGCCAATCCCCAAATTGCACCGTATGGCGCGGCGGCAGTTACCGCGCTAGAAAATGCCGGTATATATAATGATATTGAACCGAGACTGGTTTTCGGAAGAAACGTGGCGCAGGTGAACCAATATTTGCGCAGCGGCGCGGCAGATGCGGCGATCACCGCTCAATCCGCTGTGGTTGGCAGCGATGTTCCCACAGCACAATGGGCATTTGTGGACAGCACGCTCTACCAACCGATTGCCCAGTCAGCGGCGATCATCGCCAATCGACCGCCGCAATTGCAGGCTGCCGCCGCACATTTTCTGGATTTTTTGAACAGTCCGGTTGCCCGGAGTATTTTCCACCATTACGGATACCAATTGCCATGAATCGCGTACCCGCAGAAATTATCAATATTGAAACCGCAGATGCTATTTCGCTGGTCGATCTGGTTGCATTCGGCGACACATTTTCCTGCGTGCTGATCGAAACGCCGGAAACCGCGCCGTATTTGCGGATCGGAAATCGCGTATCGCTGGTGTTTAAAGAAACGGAAATCGCCATCGCGAAAAATTTTTCCGGTCAGATCAGTTTGCGGAATCGCTTTGCGGCGACCATCCGCGCTATCGAAAACGGCGTGGTGCTCAGCAAAATTACGATGGATTTTCACGGCATTTCGATCATTTCGATCATCACCGCCCGATCCGCTGCAACACTCAACCTGCAACCCGGCGACGCCGTTACCGGATTGGTGAAAGCCAACGAAATCGCCATTTTCGCCGATGACGGGGGGGCAATTTGAACCTCGACTGGCAACCGTTGGCGCTCACATTTCAACTGGCGGGCATCACCACTGCGGTGCTGCTGCTGATCGGGATTCCGCTGGGTTACCTGCTGGCGAGTTGGGAAAATCGCTGGAAATACGTACTGCAAACGCTGGTGAGCATGCCGCTGGTATTGCCGCCAACCGTACTCGGTTTTTACCTGCTGCTGGCGTTCAGTCCCACCGGCGCGTTCGGGCAATTTCTGGAAAATACATTCGACCTGAGATTGGTGTTCTCGTTCGAAGGGCTGGTGATCGCTTCCATTATCTACAGTCTGCCGTTTATGGTCAATCCCATCCAGGCAGGATTCCAGAGTTTACCGGCATCGCTGGCGGAAGCGTCTGTTTCGTTGGGAAAATCTCGGTTGGAAACATTTTGGAAGGTGTTGCTGCCAAACATCAAACCGTCCCTGCTGATCGGCACGGTGCTCAGTTTCGCGCACACGGTCGGCGAATTCGGGGTGATTTTGATGATCGGCGGCAGCATTCCCGGCGAAACACGGGTTGCCGCCATCGCCATTTACGACGAAGTTGAAGCGCTAAATTATGCCACAGCACATACTTACGCGGCAATCTTATTGGGAATTACGTTCGCCATTTTGTTAACGGTGTATTTGGTCAATCGAAAATTATTGAAAGCGTTTTAGCGCGCGGAATGAATCGCATCGGCGAAATCGCGGAGTTGCGACAGGCTGTTTTTCTCCTCAAAAAAATTACCCACCACCACAAATCTGGCACCGGCTGCGGCTTTTTTCTGCGCCATTTCAGGCGTGCGGATGCCGCCACCGGCGATCACGGGGATTTCCAGATGTGCGGAAACCAGCGCAATCATCTCCTCCGGAACGGTTTGCTGGGCGCCGCTGCCCGCTTCCAGATACACCATTTTCATGCCCATATATTGTGCAGCCAGCGCATGCGCCAGCGCGATGCCCGGTTTGGCGCGGGGAATTGGCATGGAGTTGCTCACAAACGAAGCGCTGGTGAGCGTGCCCGATTCGATGAGCATGTAGCCGCAGGAAATCGCCTCCAGTCCCATGTTGAAAATTACCGGCGAGGCAACTGCCTGATTACCGATGAGGTGCTCCGGGTTGCGTCCGCTGATCAGCGAAATAAACAGGATTGCGTCCGCATGCCGGGAAATCTGGAAAAGGCTGCCGGGAAAAATGACCACCGGATGATCGCCAGCTGCCGATTTCATCCGGCGGATGGTTTCATCAAAATCGCCGCCGTGGAGCAGGCTGCCGCCCACAAAAAAGGCATCCACACCGGCGTCGATGGCGTTTCCCATCAAATCCGGCAACGCATCCGCGCTGATTTTGTCCGGGTCCAGCAGCAAAATAAACCCGCAGCCGTTGCGATCTGCTGTGTTCAATAATTTTTGGTAGGTGTTGGCGGATAGCGCCGAAGGTCTGGTTTTCATAAATACAAATCTTTCGTAACGGAATTCTCAACAGTTGTTGACGACAAAAGCGACAGATTTAATTAGAACCGTTATGCACAAAACCTAAATCAAACAATTACAACAGTTAATTTGGGTAATTTTTGTAAAAATTATTGGTACCGTATTTGCTAAAATAGAAATACAACCTGTACTCATACTTACCTCCATCATCAGGACCGGAGCCAGTTGGCTCCGGTCTTTTTATTTATTGCCCGACCGGGCAGACAACCAATCCGGCAATTCGCCGATGGAATCCAGCCAGATGGCGGCTGCGTTTTTGTGTTTCTCCGTAGAATCGTCGCTCAATTTCCCGGTTTTTACGGCAATGCCCTGCAATCCGGCGGCAATGCTGCCTTCGATATCCGATTCCCAGTCATCGCCGATCATCGCAACATTTTCTTTGGGTAAGTTGAGTAAATTTACCGCCTGTTCGTAAAACGCCGGGCTCGGCTTCCCGACCAGCGCGGCGGTTTGTCCGGTGGCGTATTCCAGCGCGGCAACGATCGCACCGGTGTCGATCGACAAACCGTCGCTGCGCCGCCAGTAGCGATTTTTCTGCATCGCCAGCATTTTGGCGCCGCCCATCACATGTCGAAACGCCTGGTTGATTTTGTTGTATGTTAAATCTTCGCCCAGATCGCCAATAACCAGATAGTCCGGTTTCGCGGTTGTGATTCTGAAATCCTTGAATTCCCGGTGGGTATCGCCGCTGGTAAGCAGGCAAACGGATGCTGCTTTTTGGGCATGCAGCCAGCACGATGCCGCATACGGCGCCGAGTAGATCTGGTCCACTTCAATTTTAAACCCCATCCGTTTGAGATTGTTCACCAACGAATAGCGGCTTTTCCGGGTGGTGTTGGTCGCCAGTAAAAACGGGATATTTTCGCGACGCAGATATTCCAGCGCTTCGATTGCGCCACGAATGATCTGGTTTTCAATACACAACACACCGTCGATATCGATTAAAAATCCCCGGATTGGGGTTGCCGGCTGTTCCGGCTGTGCATGATCCGGCTGAATCTTTTCCGCATCGATTGCGGCCGGTTGCACGCCAGGTTGCCGTTTGCGTTTGCGATTAGCCATTTTTCCTCCGACACTGAAGCAGGTTATTTTACCATCATTCGGGCAATTTCTCAAGTTTTTTTTCGAAGCCGCGCACATATAGCCCGCAAACCGGATTTTTCACCGCGATCGCCCTTTACTTTTTTGGCGATGTTTTGTACCTTGGCACGTTCTAACCCCAGCAAAATCAACGGGGATTCCCATTTGACCGAACCTATCGCGAAAGGATTGTATGCTATTACGCCACCACGTCCGCCGATTAGTAACGATTTGTATTGTTGCACTCTTCACCGCAGTTATCAGCACAACAGCAGCGGCGCAGGAAACGACTTTCGATGCAAAGTTACCCCGCATTGCACTGGCGGATATCGCATTTACAGTGGAAATCCAGCCGGCGCTGACCGCCTATTTCAACAGCGATTCGGCGGGAATTCCCTACCAAATCAGCCTTTCGGACGGCACAGTACTGGCCAGCGGAAACGCGCAGTTGTTGCCGGATGCGCCGGGAAACATCAGCATCGCAGATGTCATAATTCCCGAGAGCGGTGCAAAAAAACTGCAGATTCGCTTTGGCGATTCCGTGCAGGAGAAATCGCTGCGGGTGCTGCCGCCGGTGCTGAGCATCTTGCCGCCTTTGCTGGCGATTGTGCTGGCACTGGTCACCCGACAGGTGATTGTCGCGCTGTTTTTCGGCGTGTGGCTGGGTGTGACGTTTGTGTACGATTTTTCCGTTTTCAGCGGATTTTTGCACACGCTGGATGAATATATCGTGAACGCAGTGGCGAATCCCGATCACGCGTTTATCATTATTTTTAGCCTGCTGCTTGGCGGGATGGTCGGTGTGATCAGCAAATCCGGCGGCACGCAGGGTATTGTCGAAAAACTGGCTGTTTACGCAAAAGATGCCCGTGGCGGGCAAATTGCGACATGGCTGATGGGCGTGCTGATCTTTTTCGACGATTACGCCAACAGCCTGATTGTCGGCAACACAATGCGCCCATTGGCGGACAAGTTGCGCATTTCGCGGGAAAAACTGTCGTATCTGGTCGATTCGACCGCAGCACCGGTGTCGAATATCGCCATTATCTCCACCTGGATCGGTTACGAAGTGAGCCTGATGAGCCAGGCATTCAAAACCCACGGCATCGACCGGAACGCGTATATCACGTTTATCGAAACGATTCCGTATAATTTTTATCCGCTGTTTTCCCTGTTTTTGGGATTGCTGGTAGCGATAATGATGCGCGATTTCGGCCCAATGTACACAGCCGAAAAACGCGCCCGAACCACCGGCGAAGTGCTCGGCGCTACCGCCAACCCACTGGCAGATTTGGGCGGTGCAGAGCTGATGGCGGATGAAAGCACCCCAAAACGCTGGTACAACGCGCTCATTCCGGTGGCAGCGGTAATCCTCACCGTGGGCATCGGGCTGTTTGCCACAGGCTGGAACAGCGGGCTGGAAGGGCTGGCCCAACAATTGGCAGAGGAAGGCAAAACCCTCGCCGATGCCGGATGGATTCACAAAACCAGCGCGATTATCGGTGCGGCAAATTCGTTTTCCGTACTGATGTGGGCATCGTTTATCGGTGGATTGGTAGCAATTGTTCTGGCGATGAGTCAACGCCTGCTAACGTTGCAGCAATCGCTGGACGCATGGCTCGGCGGCATCAAATCGATGATGCTGGCATGTATCATCCTCACCTCTGCATGGGCGATTGGCAGTATTTGCGGCGACCTGTTCACTGCCGACTATGTGGTTAGTCTCACCAAACAATTCCTTTCGCCGGAGTGGCTGCCGCTGCTCATTTTTCTCAGCGCTGCGGTAATAGCGTTTGCCACCGGCACATCGTGGGGAACGATGGCGATTCTCATGCCGATCGCCATTCCGTTGGCACACAAATTCCCGATGGAAGTACCCGGCATCGACGAAGCGCATGCCACGGCGCTGCTGCTTTGTGTGACCGGCGCGGTGCTGGCCGGCGCAACCTTTGGCGACCACTGTTCGCCAATTTCCGATACCACCATTTTATCTTCGATGGCTTCCGGATCGGATCACATCGACCATGTGCGCACCCAATTGCCATACGCGCTCACCGCCGGCGCTGTGGCCTGCATTTTCGGCTACATTCCAGTTGGCTTCGGGATGAACCACTGGCTGACACTGCCGTTCGGCGCGATTGCGGTTTGGGCGCTGGTACGATTTTACGGCAAATCGACAGCCTGATTTTTGGGATGAAAAATAGCAAATTAACATCCTTTTCGCTGGTCATACTCCAGTTTTTGTTTGTCGGTATAATTGCATTCAGCGGGCCTGTTATTCCTTCCAAATTGATGTGGGCGCTGCTCTTTTGGAGCGGGATCGGTTTGGGTATCTGGGCAATTTTGACGATGAAAATCGGCAATTTCAATATTATTCCGGATGTGAAAAATAATGGAAAAATGGTCATCTCCGGTCCGTATCGCCACATTCGACACCCGATGTATTCCGCTCTGCTACTGAGCACCTTGGCGGAAATTGGCAATGCTTTTTCACCACTACGTCTGACGATGTGGATGCTGCTTTTCATCATTTTATTATTCAAATTGCATTATGAAGAGCGACTCCTTTTTGCCCATTTCCCGGAATATCCGGCATATGCAGCGCGAACCAAACGGCTGTTTCCATTTTTGATTTGATATGAATTCACCGTATTAAAAAACACATAAACCAATGAAAAAATTTATTTTAGCAATCGATCAGGGCACATCCAGTTCCCGGGCAATTGTGTTCGATACAGCCGGAAAAATCCGTGCGGTTGCCCAACGGGAATTCCGGCAGCACTTCCCCAATTCCGGATGGGTGGAACATGATGCGCTGGAAATTTGGGGAACGCAGTCCGCCGTTGCGGCAGAGGCCATTCGCGCCGTTGATCCGTCGGGGAAAAATATTGCGGCAATCGGCATCACCAATCAGCGGGAAACCACGGTGCTCTGGCACCGCGATACCGGAAAACCGCTGCACAACGCGATTGTCTGGCAGGATCGCCGCACCGCGGCGTATTGCGATTCGCTGAAAAATCAGGGTTGGGCGGAGAAAATCCGGCAAAAATCCGGATTGGTGATCGACGCATATTTTTCCGGCACCAAACTGAAATGGCTACTGGACAATGTTCCCGGTGCCCGCAAACTGGCGGAAAATGGCGAGCTGGCATTCGGTACCATCGACAGTTGGCTGGTTTGGCAACTCACCGGCGGCAAATTGCACATCACCGATGCGAGCAACGCCAGCCGCACGATGTTGTTCAACATTCATACCGGCAAATGGGACGCGGAATTGCTGGATCTGCTGAACATTCCCGCATCTGTACTGCCGGAAGTCCGTGCCTCCAGCGAGCACTACGGCAACACCGTGAAACAAACCGCATTCCCGTTCGAATTGCCTATTTCCGGGATTGCCGGCGATCAGCAAGCGGCATTATTCGGTCAGATGTGCACACAACCCGGTATGCTCAAAAACACCTACGGCACCGGCTGTTTCATGATGCTGAACACGGGCGATTCGCCGGTTACATCGCAAAACCGGCTGCTCAGCACGGTTGCATGGAAAATTGACGGGAAAATAACGTATGCGCTGGAAGGCAGCATCTTCACCGCGGGCGCGGTGGTGCAGTGGCTGCGGGACGGGCTGGGCATCATCAAAACATCTGCGGAAGTGGAGCAACTGGCGCAATCCGTGACGGACAACGGCGGCATCTATTTTGTCCCGGCGTTTACCGGTCTCGGCGCACCGCATTGGGATTCGTTCGCACGCGGCGCGATGGTCGGATTGTCGCGCGGGAGCACTGCCGGGCACATTGCCCGCGCGGCGCTGGAAAGCATCGCATTTCAGACAATGGATGTGCTGAAAGCGATGGAAGCGGATGCCGGTTTCCGGGTGAAATCGCTGCGGGTGGATGGCGGCGCAACGGCTAATAATTTGCTGATGCAGTTTCAATCCGATGTGCTGAACATTCCGGTGGATCGCCCGATAGTGCTGGAAACCACCGCGCTCGGCGCGGCGTATCTGGCCGGACTCGGCGTAAATTTCTGGAAAAACACCGGAGAAATTGCGGCGCAGTGGCAACTGGAACGCCAGTTCCGGCCGACAGCGGATGCATCAACCATTGCCGATTTGACCGGTAACTGGCAACGCGCGCTGGAACGCGCCAAAAACTGGGATGTTTAACGCTTTCGCAGAACGCACTTTTGCGCTCCCGACACAATTTTTCGGAAACGCGAACCTACCGCTTCAACACAAACTGCATGTTATCCCGTTTCACAACTTCGCTGATAAATTCGCGATAAGCGGCGTATTTTTCGAGCGGAATTTCCCGCGTTTCCAGCCGGAATTGCCGCAAATAGCGCAGCCGATTATCCGCCAATTCGTATTCGATCCGGTAAGTGCCGAATTCAGATTCGATGGTTTCCTGCGGCGGTGCGGCTTCCAGCGCGTAACCGGGCGGTAAGCTGATATAAACCGTATCTGCATCCTCAAATGCGTAGTTAAATGAAACCGAAAACTTGCGTTCATCCGGCGATTCTTCCGGTGGGTATTTTTGAAAACTGGTTGATCACATTCGGGCTCAAAAATAACCGGCTGGCGCTGCGCGTCGCAAAATTTTTCATTTCGCCGGAAAAATGCACAACGCAGGGCTGATCGACATTTTCAGCAAGATTTTCGACAGTAAATTCCGCCAGATCGAATCGTGAGGCACTGAGGCTGATCAACCGACTGCGCAGCCAATCCTGCTGTTTTTCGATTTCCACACCAATAAACCGCCCACGAACATAGCTTGACCGGTTACCGGTTGTGGCAAACCAACCGCTCATTTGCAGCGCACCATCTTCGCCAATGCGGCCTTCGGTGCGGCTGGTCATCAAATTATCTTCCGGACGACTGACTGGTGTTTGGATAATTTTGCCGCCCTCGGCTTCAACCACCAGCACTTTTGCGCCTTCAACGGAATATGGTAATTCTCCGGCGGGAATGTAATCTGCGGTGCATTCCAGCCAAACCGTATCTTCCGGTAACGGCACGACGGCAATGCAATGGTTAAACTGGTTGGATGGAAATTCTTCAATAAAATTGATGGCATCGCGGGTGGGCGTAAGTGCCAAATGTGCGGGAATATTCACCACATCCAGCATCGCGACCATTAGGGTGGATAAATCTTTGCAATCGCCATATTTATTTTCGAAAACAGATTGCGCGCTGTATGGCTGCCAACCGCCGATACCCAGATCGATGCTCACATAACGCGAATTATTCTGCAAATAGGCGTATAATTTGCTGATTTTGGTTTTGGCATCGTCATCAGGATTCACCAGCGCAGCAACTTCCTGACGAATGAGTTCGGGCAAAATCAGCCGGTCGGCTGTCAATCCGCGATACCACTGCGCCAGACCATTCCAGTCGCGGAAATGCCCGAATGAGTTCTCCAGCGCAAATCTTTCCGGGGTAAAATACAGGATCATCCGGTTGCTGTTGTTTTTCGACATATAATCTTCGCTCTCAAAAGCGGGGAGCAACGCGGCATTCCAAATGTGCGAAACACTGCTGGAGCGAATCGTTTTTGGTGATGTTTCCATATTTACGGCATGGGTGCGAAACGCAACTGTCGTATCGCGCAACACCAGTTTGTAGCTGCTGCTTAACACGGGCACATTTTTTTGTGGAAACCAGTCCGGCCAAAAAACAGTGTGCTCATTTCTGCTTCGGTGCTGTATTCCACAACATATGGAAATTTTGGCCAAGTTGAATTAATCCATTGATAACGCGAATCGCTATACAACGAATATCCGGGCGAATAATCTTCTTTCAGGATGTCGCTATTTTTGTATTTTTTTAGCTCTTCACCATCGGTGCTCAAAATTCGCACATCTATTTTTTTCTTTTTGATAAATTTGTTTTCGCTAACACCAGGAATACCGTAACCTTTGCCTTCATCGTTATTGATTTGAACTTTGCGGGAATAGCGAACATAAGCTTTTCCCTGGCCGAGAACTTCGAATTCTGTCTCATCGGAAAGGATGATTGCATCGTGCGAACCAGACAAAATATCGACGGTTTGGGCTGTGCCGAAACCGCCCCACAACGCAACAGATAAAAATATCACACCGTAAATTGATCGCATTTCCATAGTTCACCCAAAATAAATTCACCCGGCCACCGCTTCCGGCAAGCCGGGTAAGAGCTGTTTTTCAATTATTCGCCTTCGCTGGTTGCGCCCTGACGAATGACAATTTGAGCTTGGTCGGCACCAATTATGCGATCGTAAAAATCGCGCAATGTGGCATAATCTCCGGAACCGTAGGTTAGCTGGCGGCGGATGTATTGGCGTTTCAGGGATATTTTGTTGCCGTCGGCTGTCCAGTCATTTACAAATGTAATATCAAAATTGGGTTTTTTGCTGGTGACGTTTTGCGGTAGTTCATCCAATACGTAACCTTCCGGTAATTCTATATTTATATCATCTGATTCTGCAACATTATAAACAAACTCAACCGGGAAAAACCGTTTTTCGCGTTTAAACGGGTTCTCTTCCATTTTGTTGATTGCCGGCGTTGCGATATAAATCATATTCCCAACCACCTGGGCAAATTCCGGTGAGCGGAAATGCGCAGAGATGTAAACCGGTTGTTCCAAATTTTCCAGCGCATCCACTGTAAAGGAATCTAATTCAACTGTTTTGAAGCTGTTTTGCAACAGTGTTTTGACATATTCTTCATCGCCGTCTGCGGTAATTTCCTGACGTGCATCGATTGCGTGATAGCCCTCCATCCGGATCGTTACAGAAGCGTGCAGCGTGCCGCTTTCGTCCAGTTTTGCATCGGCTTTGCAGTAGCGCATATTTGTTTTTTTGGGCTCTGGCAAATTAATAAACTGCCCTTCAGCATCGTCAATCAACAAACCGATATCAACCAGCGTGCGCTCCGGCAAAATGTCGTAGGGATAATGTTTCAGACGCGAATCCAGCAGCACCAAACGCCGGCCGATCATCGCAGCGGTCAAAATATAGTTAAATTGGGAAAGCCGGGGCTGATTGCGAACAACCATCCCGTTGCTGCGGGTGCTGATCAGCATCGGATAAGCCTCAAGCCCTGCCAATCGCAACAGATTGATCAACAACAGGTTTTTTTCGCTACCGGTGCCTTTGAGATTTTTTAATATTTTTTCGCTTTTTTCATCATAATATGCGCCGCCCTGCGAAGTTGATTCGATATTATTCTGAACGTATGTATAAAGCGATTTTATTTTGTCCAGCGGCGTCATTTCCGGTGTTGTCTGGGCGGCGACCAGCGCTTTCAAATCGCCATCGTTGCTGTAAAATTTATCGAGATACTCGCGTTCTTCTTTGACCAACTCCGCCCAATCGCTGATAAATTTGCGATACACATACGGGCTTTTGTAATCGATAATCTGGAAATGGATGGCAGCCTGGTAATCTTCTGTTGTGCGCATAAACGGCTCTTTGCGAATCGGCGGCAGATCGCGCATTTCCCATGTGTATTTGGTTAATGCGATGCGCTGTCCGGGCACCAAAATTTCATCTTTATGGGGTTGAATTTCCGACATGTTCCGGTAAAACGCATTATAGCGAAAATAGGGCAACACCGTTACCGAATAACGGCTCAACCGGGTGTAAATTGAATTTTGGAAATACCATTGTTCTAAATTATGAATATATTCGGAAACCATCCGGAACCGGTATTCAATTACCGAACCCACTTCCACACCCGGCATCGCAAACTTGATACGGTTTACTTTTTCGCCTTTTTCTTCAAAAATATCCTTTTTATCCAGCTTGATTTGCTTGCCGTTTGGAAGGGTTGTAATACCTTTGATGTCTTTTATGTCATCCTCGTAATAGTATGGAATAACAATATCCGCCTGCCCCTTGCCTTCTTCGGTTAAAATCTTGATGCGGAAATGATACTCCCCTTCCACAAAATACATATTGCCGTCACTTTCTAATTTGAGATCGCCATCTGCAAATAGCACAACTGCCTCCGCTTCGGGATCATCCGCATAACTGGTCATTGCCAGCTCTTCTTTGGGCTGGATTTGGATGCAATTGAGTCATCGAAAAAACAGGAGATCGGAAATGAATCGCACGGAAATGATCGAATCGCTGCGGCAAATGCCGGGGTTTTGGGATATCGTCATCATCGGTGGCGGCGCAACGGGATTGGGCGTAGCAGTGGAATCCGCATCGCGCGGCTACCGGACGCTGCTGCTGGAGCAGCACGATTTTGCCAAAGGCACCTCCAGCCGCAGCACAAAGCTGATTCACGGCGGCGTGCGCTATTTGCGGCAGGGCAACATTTCGCTGGTGCTGGAAGCGCTGCACGAACGCGGATTGCTGGCGGAAAACGCCCCGCATCTGGTGCGGCACCAATCGTTTATCGTGCCAAATTACGAATGGTGGGAAGGACCGTTTTACGGCATCGGGCTGAAAATGTATGACATGCTCGCCGGAAAACTTGGGCTGCGTCCCTCCAAAATCCTCTCCCGCAGCGAAACGCTTAAACGCATTCCCACACTGGAGCCGGAAGGCTTACGCGGCGGCGTCATTTATTACGACGGACAATTTGACGACGCGCGGCTGGCGGTCAATCTGGCGCAAACGGTTGTCGATCTGGGCGGAACGCCGCTCAATTACATGCAAGTTACCGGGCTGCAAAAATCCAACAACATGACCAGCGGCGTGACCGCGATGGACATGGAAACCGGCGAAAATTTCGAAATTGCCGCGCGGGTGGTGGTGAACGCAACCGGCGTTTTTACCGATGCGATCCGCAACATGGACGAGCCGGATGCCACCCCGATCATCCAGCCGAGTCAGGGCGTGCATCTGGTGCTGGACGCCGAATTTTTGCCGGGAAATGCCGCGGTTATGGTGCCGGAAACCGACGACGGTCGCGTGCTGTTCGCGGTGCCGTGGCACGGAAAAGTGGTCGTGGGAACGACGGATACACCGATTGAATCGCCATCGCTGGAGCCGCGCGCGCTGGATAGCGAAATCGAATTTATCCTGAAACACGCCGCGCGATACCTCACCAAAGATCCCACCCGCGACGACGTGCTCAGCGTGTTCGCCGGATTGCGTCCGCTGGTGAAAATGGAGGACGAGAAAAACACGGCGGCGCTGTCGCGCGATCACACCATTCTGGTGTCGTCATCCGGGCTGTTGACCATCACCGGCGGGAAGTGGACAACTTATCGCAAAATGGGCGAAGATACCGTTGCGCAAGCCGCGATGATTGCCGGACTGCCGCATCGCCCCACCCGAACCGCGAATTTGCGCATCCACGGCTGGCTCAAAAATGTGGACGACAGCGATCCGCTGCACTTTTACGGCTCGGACGCGCTGTCCATTCAACGAATGATCAAAGAAAGCCCCGAACTCGGCAAACCGCTGCACCCGAATTTACCCTATTGTCCGGCGGAAGTGCGCTGGTCCGTACAAAAAGAAATGGCACGAACCGTGGAAGATGTGCTCGCCCGCAGAACCCGCGCGCTGCTGCTCGATGCCCGCGCTGCCATCGAAATGGCACCAACTGTCGCCAAAATTATGGCGGACGAATTGAAAAAAAATGCGCAGTGGGAGCAGCAACAAACCCATGATTTTATTGAACTTGCGAAAGGCTACCTGCCATCGTGAAAACTGTTGGCAGATCGCCGCACATCAGCGGTGCCACAGCATCTGCAAGTGTCAGGCGATTTAACTTGCTGATTTTCTGAAAATAGACTTTTATGCAAACCATGTTTTCACATCAATTGTGGCAGGTATTTTGCTTTTTTCCAAAATTTTTTGCCACGCTTATTTTCATGATTATCAACATCTTAGATAAACGATCGGCGACTGGCAGCAGATTTGCCGATATCCACCGTTTGGTTTCGAAAATTAAAAATGACTGCCGGAAGGTTAAATAGATTTATGTTCACCGCGAAAAATATCAAACTGATTGTTGCCATTGCGATTCCCATTTTATCCTTTTTCTGCCGGCAACGGCAATTCCCATCGATAATTTGAGCATCATCGAGCAGCGGGTTATCGCCCTGTTTGTGATGGCAACCCTGTTCTGGATTCTCGAACCGATTCCCGTTTTTGCCACTTCCGTGCTGATCATCGCGCTGGAATTATTCATGATGTCCGATAAAGTTTTCTGCTGTTCCAGAACACCGCCGGACTGGAAAATTTTGGCAAAGCGATCAGCTATAAAGCGATAATGGCAACATTCGCCTCGCCGATTATCCTGCTGTTTTTGGGTGGATTTTTTCTGGCGATGGCCGCCACCAAATACCGGCTGGATGTGAACCTCGCCCGGTGCTGCTCAAACCGTTCGGCACAAATCCCCGATGGGTGCTGCTCGGGTTAATGGTGATAACTGCCGTATTTTCGATGTTTATGAGCAACACCGCCACCACCGCGATGATGTTGGCGCTGCTCACGCCCATCCTCGCTTCGCTGGATGATGGCGACGCGGGCAAAGCCGCATTTGTGCTGGGCATTCCGTTTGCGGCAAATATCGGCGGGATCGGAACGCCCATCGGCACGCCGCCAAATGCGGTTGCACTAAAATATCTCACCGGAAAATTTGCCATCGGTTTCGGCGAGTGGATGAGCTTTGCCGTGCCGTTTGTAATCGTGATGCTCATTTTCGCATGGCGATTGCTGCTCTTTTTGTTTCCGCCCCAATCACCAAAACTGGAACTGACCATCAAAAGCAAATTTCTTAAAAACTGGAAAGCCGTCACGGTTTACGCAACTTTTGTGATCACCATTTTGCTGTGGTTGCTGGACGGATTTCACGGGATGAATTCATACGTCGTCGCGATGATTCCGGTGGCGGTGTTCAGCGCATCGGGCATCATCACCAAAGAAGATCTGAAGCTGATCAGTTGGGATGTGCTCTGGCTGGTTTCCGGCGGTATCGCGCTGGGTATGGCAATGGAGGAAACCGGTTTGGCAAAAAACCTCATCGAAAACATCCCGTTCGATACTTTCCCGGCGATTGCTATCGTGCTGTCCACCACGCTCATCGCGCTGCTGATGGCAACGTTCATGTCGCATACGGCGACATCCAACCTGATTTTGCCGATCGTTTCAGCGCTGGGCGTGAATCTCGCCAGCCTCGAATTGTTTGGCGGCGGAAAAATGTTGATTCTGTCGGTCACTTTCGCCTGTTCGCTGGCAATGGCGCTGGCAATTTCCACACCGCCAAATGCGATGGCGCAGGCTACCGGACTCGTTCGCAGCGACCAGTTGATGAAAAGCGGGTTGACCATCAGCATCGTCGGGCTATTGGGTGTTTACCTGCTGATGTTTATATTGAAACAGATTGCATTTTTTTAATGGTGTGAGTATACGATTTGTTGATAAACAGTGGCTTCGACTGGCTCAGCCGCCACAAAAGGAAATTTATCCTTTATCACTTATCCTTTGAAAAATTGAAATGAAAGATTTCTACCAACATTTGAACCTGAACGTGCTGATCAGCGCCTATTTTTCCGATCCCGAACAGCGGATTAATCTGGAAAAAGGCGACTATCTGATGCGCGAAGGTGACTACAACGACCGGCTGTTTCTGGTGTTGAAAGGTTCGCTTTCCGGTTATTTTAACGATCCGGACGGTCATTCGCGATTTTATTTCCGGCTGCAAAGCGGCATGTTTGCCGGTGTCTACAGCTTTTTTTCGCAGACATTTCGCAGCAGCACAACCATCATTGCGGATGAACCGGCGGAAGTGGCATTTATCGATCGTTCCCAAAAACCGGTGCGGCTGGATAAAAAAGAGAGCATCTGCGAACAATTTATGCCGGTAGTGGCGGCGGATTTGGCGCATCGCCAGCAGTTGGCGCAACACATTTCATTCGAAAAACAGCAAACGCTCAAAAAACTGATCGAAACCGAAAAACTGGCGTCGCTCGGACAAATGGCTGCGGGCATTTCTCACGAATTGAATAACGCCGTTGCCGTGCTGCAGCGCGGCTCGCAATGGCTCAGCGAAAATCTGGCTGTGCTGATTCAAAATGAGCAGCAGAAACAATTTTTTGATGCCGGCAACCAACACGGGCGCCATCTTTCTACCCGGGATGTTCGCCAGCGGAAGCGCGAATTGCAGCAGCGATTCGGCATTTCCGACGACGCTGCGGAGCACTTTGCCGAAACCGGCGTTCCCGATGACCTGTTGCCTAAAAACCCAAAGAAATGGAGCGCGATGCGGCAATGTTGCATCACTGCTGGGAAATTGGTGCATCGCTGTGCGGGATGCGTTCGGCGGCCAATCACGCCACATATGTATCGCGATCGGTGAAAACACTCGGCGCACCGCACTCTTATCGCCGCAATGACGAAGATGTTAACGAAAGCATTCGCGAAGGGCTGGCGCTGATGTATAGCCCGCTTCGTAAAATCAATGTGATCAACGATTTAAAAGAGCTGCCGCTGATCACGGCGAATCGCGGAGAACTGGTGCAGATCTGGATCAACCTGATCAAAAATGCCTGCGACAGCCTGTTCAGCGATCCTACGCCGAACCCGCGCATCGCCATCCGCAGCAGTTTTTCGGACAACAACATTTGTGTGGAAGTCGAGGACAACGGACCGGGAATTCCGGAAGATATCCGGGCAAATATTTTCCAGCCCAATTTTACCACCAAAGTGGAAGGGTTGTCTTTCGGGCTCGGTTTGGGGCTGACAATTGTGCAACGGCTGGTGGATAGTTACAGCGGAAAAATTTCGGTAACGAGCAAGCCGGGAAAAACCGTTTTCAAAATTTTGCTGCCGGTTCCGGAATCAAATTTTTGACAGGATAATCCCGAAGGCAGTCCTTCGGAGCAGGATAGACAGGATTTTTGATTTCATCAACGCGCATCCGCAACAAACGCGACGGAAACCGGCGTTGAAATTATCGTATTACAGAGGTCAATCAATGGAAAAACCGGAAATCATTTGCGTAGACGACGAACGTGAAGTGCTGGCTGCGCTCAAACGCGATCTCGCCGGATTTAAGGATTACTGCAATTTGACGTATTGCGAATCCGCCGAAGAAGCGCAGGAAGTGCTGGAAGATCTGGATGCCGAAGGCAGACCGGTCGCGCTGATCGTTTGCGACCACATTATGCCGGGCAAAAACGGGGTGGATTTTTTGATCGAACTGAACAAAGATTCGCGCTTTGCCCGAACCAAAAAGCTGCTGCTCACCGGACTGGCAACCCAGCAGGATACCATTCAAGCCATCAATCAGGCGCAGCTCGATCGCTACATCGAAAAACCGTGGGCTGCGGAATCGCTGATTCAGGTGATGAAAGTGCTGTTGACGGAATTTGTGGTTGGCGCGGGAATGGATTACAGCGACGCGATGGAGATTCTCGATCAGCCGACGCTTTACAAATTTTTGCGCCGCCAAACCTGACCGTTGCATCCTGAGCGGCGTTGGAAATGCGTATCGAAAGGTGCAAAAACACTTCTTCCCAAAAAGAAAAACGGGAAACCGCCGCCGCCTGTATTGTGCGATTTCCCGCCTTTAGAGATATGAGTTCTATTTTATTGCTGCCCAAAACCGGACAGTGCATCTTTTTTTAAGAAAACGGGAAACCGCCGCCGCCTGTAAATTTGCAGTTTCCCGCATCAGAGATATGAGTTCTATATTGTCGCAGAGATTCCGTTTTCTGCAGGTTGTGTTGATTGTGTTCAACGTTCAACCTGAGATAAATATAGCGGAAAAAAGTGCGGTTTTCCATGCCCCAAAAGGGGGATTTTTCAATCGGGAAGCTGCTATTTTTTTGTTTTTGAACTGACCCCGCCAATTGCGCCACAGATTCAAGCACCATTTCCGGCGAAATTTCCCGCATGCAGCGAAAGTGCCCTTTGGGGCAGGTGGCTTTGCCGATATGACTGCACGGCCGGCAATTCAGCCCGCTATTTTCCACAATTGCGGCGTTTGGGTTGATCGGAAAAAATCCCAGCTCGCGGGTGGTGGAGCCGAAAATGGCGATTTGCGGCACAGCGAAAGCGGCGGCGGCGTGCATCAATCCGGAATCGTTGCTGATGAACAACGGCGTTTGGCTGATCGCGCCGAATGTTTCGGTCAGCGATAATTCCCCGGCGATGTTTTCTGTGCAATCTGCACCTGCAGCCAAAATTTCCGCGCAAATGTCCCGCTCATCCGGTCCGCCAACCAGCAGCGTTCGCCAGCCGAAATCGGCGTGCAACCGGCGAATCAGCGCGGCGTAATTTTCCGGCAGCCAGCGTTTGGTGAAATGCCGGGCGCCCGGCGCCATCAGCACGTGAATGCCGTTTTCCCGCCAGTTTTGCCAGCGCGTATCCGTTGCTTTGCGGATCTCCGGTGAGAGATGCAGTTCGGTTTTTGTGTCGCGAATGTCCGTGCCGAGCGGCGCTGCGGCGCGCAAATATTTCTCCGCGACAGATGGCACATTGCCGTAAATTTTCGTATACCAGTTGATCTTGTAATTCACCAGCAAATGCCGCAACACTTTGTTTTTTCTCATCTTGAGAACTAACTTCGCACCGCTGAACAGCCGCAGCCAGAAGCTGCGCAAATTGCCCTGCAAATCGAGAATCACATCGTATCCCGTCGCGCGGATGCGCAGTTTTTCCAGCGAAAGCGCGCCCTTTTTCCGAACGTCAATTTCGATGAGATTGGAAATATGCGGATTTGCCCGCAGCACGTCCGCAAATTCCCGGCGAATCAAAAAGTCGATTTGCGCATCGGGAAATGTTTCGCGGAGCTGGCGGATCACCGGCGTTGTCAAAATCACGTCGCCGATGGAGCTCATGCGGATAATCAGTATTTTTCGGGGTTCTGGCATTTGGTGAATTGAAAATGGGCGGACAATTTGCCCGCCCAAAGTTGGTTTGTCGTAAATTTATCCGGCTGTTTCCGGCGTCATATCGATCGAATATTTTTTGACCAGGTCGCGGGCGATCACCAGTCGCAGCACTTCGGAGGTGCTTCGCCGATGGTGCCGAGTTTGGCATCGCGGTAATATTTTTCCACTGGATATTCCTTAATGTATCCGTAACCGCCAAACACCTGAATGGCTTCGTTGGCAACGCGAACCGCCACTTCGCTGGCGTACAGCTTGCCCATCGCAGATTCCAGGCTAACGTTTTTGCCGTTGTCTTTCATCGATGCGGCACGCATGATCAGCAATCGCGCGGCGTCAACTTCCACTGCCATATCGGCCAGTTTCATTTTGATGGCCTGGAACTGGTGGATTTTTTTGCCGAACGCCGAGCGTTCCTGCGCATAGCGAACCGCGTGCTCGAACGCGCCACGGGCAATGCCCACGCACATCGCGCCGATGCTGATGCGCCGCCGTCGAGAATTTTCAGCGAATCGAAATAGCCGTGTCCCTCTTTGCCGAGGCGATTGGCAACCGGCACGCGGCAGTCTTCCAGAAACAATTCTGCGGTGTCGCTGGCGCGCATGCCGAGCTTGTCCATCGGCGCACCAACGGTGAATCCGGGTGTGCCATCGTCAATCACAAACGCGCTGATGCCTGCCTTCCCGCCCTCGGGATCGGTTTTGGCCATCACCACATGCGCTTTGGAATAATTGGGATTGGTGATAAAGGTTTTCGAACCGTTCAGCACGTAAAAATCACCGTCCCGACGCGCAACGGTTTTCAGCCCGAATGCGTCGCTGCCGCCGCTCGGTTCGGTGAGCGCCCACGATGCCAGCGATTCGCCGGAGGTGAGCATCGGCATGTATTTGCGGCGCTGCTCTTCCGATCCGTTGGTGAAAATATGGTTGCTGCCCAGCGAATTGTGCGCCGCAACGGATAGCGCAATCGACGGGTCAACCGCGGCAATTTCCTCAATAATCAGCGCGTATTCGATGTAACCCATTCCCGAACCGCCGTATTGTTCGGGATAAAAAACGCCCAGCAAACCGAGTTCACCCATTTCTTTCATCAAATGTTTGGGGAACGTTTTGCTGTTATCGAATTCCATCACATGCGGCGCGATGCGCTCCTGCGCAAATGCCCGCACCATATTCCTGATGGAAATTTGGTCGTCTGTCAATTCAAAATTCATCATGAAACGGGATCTCCTGTCATTGAATTTTCACAACTGTCGCGAAACGAATCAAAATATAATAGACAATCTCGCAGCACAACGCTTTATTAAAAATCACAGCCATCGAAAGCAACGGTTTTTATGATCGATAGCGAGCCCGCAGCGCATGAGCGCAAAGAATTTTTGTAACGATCCAGCCGCGGATAAACACGGATGAATCGTATGTTTATCAATCATTTACAGAATTTGTGTTCCGCAATCATTTTTGACAACCCGTATGCATTTGGGCAAACAATCGGTTTTCGAAGCTTCTGTTTGTATTATAGTGAATCATAATCCGCGTTTATCTGCGAAAATCTGCGGCTGAAATAGTTACTTCTCATTTGAATTTCGCCGGGTTATCGATATATTCTTTGCTGAATACAACAATAGATGATGAAGTAAACGAGGCAATTTCATGGCAAAATCCCGCAAAAAAACGGCGCAGCAATCCAAAAGCAACAGCGCCGAAATTCTGCAAGGCAAATCCCCGAGCACTCTTTCGGAAACGCTGAATGAGAACCGCACCGCGCTCATTTTTTTCGGCGTGGTATTTTTGGCGATCATCATTTTATACAAACCGATCGTTTTCGACGGGCTGGATTCCAGCGGCAGCGACGTAATTTCAAACATCGGCAACACCAAAGCCGCCAAAGATTTTGAGAAACAGCTCGGCGAACGCTCACTCTGGAATCCGAATATGTTTTCCGGGATGCCGTATTACCACCGCCACAACGCTGCAAGCTGGTCGATCGATACGATTATCAACAAAATTGATCCGCTGCTGGACTGGCGAATCTGGTATCTCTGGCTCGGCGCGATCGGCATGTTTTTGCTGATGCGATATTTGGGACTGAGCGCCATTTCCGGGATGATGGCCGCGTTTGCGTTCATCCTGTTGCCGCATTCGCATGCGCTGATTGTGGTCGGGCATTTTTCCAAATTGCGGGCGCTGGTGTGGATGCCGTATATCATGATCACTTTTTTGATGCTGCTGCGCCGGCGCGATCTGCTGAGCATGCTGCTGTTTGCCGCCGCATTTGCGCTGCAACTGCGCACCCAGCACTACCAGATTGTGTTTTACACAATGCTGCTGATGGCTTTCATCGGGTTTTGGCCGTATCTGAAACTGCTCATCGACAAAAAAACCGGCGATTTTCTCAAATTTAACGGATTGTTCATCGGCGCGATTGCGCTGGTGGTGCTCATTGTGGCGCAACCACTGTTTGTCACAGGCGATTACACGCCGTATTCCACCCGTGGCGGCAACGCAGTCAACATTTTTGAAGATATTTCCCAACAAGATAAAAAAGGCGTGGGCTTCGATTACGCCACCAACTGGTCGTACACGCTGGCGGAATTCTGGAATCTGGTGATTCCCAAATTCCACGGCGGCACATCGGACGAAGGTATTCGCGTGCCGCAGCTCAACAATCAGCAAATTCCGGCGTATTGGGGCGATCTGCCGTTTACGCAATCGTATGAATACATGGGCGTTTTGGTGGCGCTGCTGGCGCTGCTCGGCATCATTTTTTGCTGGAAAGATACGCTGGTTCGCAGCATCTCGCTCCTCACGTTGATGGCGCTGCTGCTCTCGCTCGGTAAACATTTTGCGCCGCTTTACAAATTATTTTTCTATTACTTGCCCTATTTCGACAAATTTCGCGTTCCCATGATGATCCTCACGCTGGTGTCTTTCAACGCGATTGTGCTGGCGGGATACGGTTTGAATTATCTGTTGACAACCGATTGGGACGCCGCAAAAACCAAAAATTTCTACCTGATTTTGGGGATTTGCGTTGTTGATGGCTTCGCCGCTGCTGTTTGGCGGCAGCCTGTCGCTGAGCAGCGCGAACGAATTTGCCCAGTACGCCCAGCGTTTCGGCGAGCAGCAGACGCAGCAATTGATTGATATTTTCCGCGAAGCCCGGCTGGAAGTGCTCCGCGAATCGACGATGCGCACCCTTTTCATCGTGTTGCTCGGCGGTGCCTGCATGTGGATGATGGTTCGCAACAGCGGAAAAAATGCCGTTTGGGGGCTGGCGCTGGTACTGCTCGTCACGGTGGATTTGGGCTGGATTTCCATCAACTATCTTGACGGTAAATTTGTCGATCTCAAACGCGAAGAACAGCAGCGTTACGGAATGAACGCGATTGATCGCCTCATTTTGCAGGATAAATCGATGTTCCGGGTAGTGCCGCCGCTGCGAGTGCTCGCCAGCGATTCGCGCTGGCAATATTACCACCAGTCGATTGGCGGCTATTCGCCGGCAAAACCGCAGGTCGCGCAGGATATCATCACCAACAATTTAATTGATCGAACCAATCCGCAACTGCCGCTCAATTTGCGGGTGATCAGCATGCTCAATGCCAAATACATCATTTCTCAACAGCAATATAATTCGCCGGAGCTTACTTTTGTCGGCGCGGATCAGCAGCAAAATTTATTCCTTTACCGCAACAACGATGTGTTGCCGCGCGCCTTTTTTGTGGACAGCACCACCGTTATCAGCGACGGGGTGGAGCGCCTCAGATTCATGAACACGGCTGCGTTCGATCCGGCAACACTGGCGATCTTGGAAGCACCGCTGGATCAGCCAATTTCAGCACCGGACAGCAGTTCTGCCAGCGTCAAATTTTTCTCGCCAAACAAAGTAGAATTTGATGTTTACACGGATAAAACCGCGCTGCTGGTGGTCTCCGAAGTGTATTATCCGAAAGGATGGAAAGCCACGCTGGAAACCGGCGAAGAATTGCAGATTCACAAAACCAACCACATTTTGCGCTCGGTGGTGATACCCGCAGGCAACCACACGCTAACGATGACCTTTGAGCCGTCCACCTATTACACGAGCATCACCTATTCGTGGATTGGCTGGATAGTTGTGTATCTCGGCCTGGCGTTTTTCGGATTTCAATATTATCAACATCGCCAAAAACCGGAAGAAACAACTGCATAGAACATCCTGTTTTTACTGAAATTGCAAACGCCCGGGCAATCGCTGTCCGGGCGTTTTTTTTGCCATCGGTTTTACGGTAACTGCACCAATTTTGGAAAGTCTTGCAATTGTGAAAGATAGCCGTTATACTATTTTAAGGACGTTGGTAAACAGACCAATATCCTGAAATTTTCCACTTTTCACCAACCCCAAAAGGAGGACGCTCATGTCTGTCGCAAAAGTATCGGAAATTATTTGCAGCTCGGATAAAAGCTTTGAAGATGCCATCAAAACTGGTGTCAAACGCGCATCGAAAACGCTGAAAAATATCCGTGGTGCATGGGTAAAGGATCAGCAACTGGTTATCGATAACGGCAAAGTTACCGAATACCGCGTCACGCTGAAAGTGACGTTTGTGCTGAACGATTGATCGTTTTTGCATATTTGAATAAAAAAAGCTGCCGTAATTTTGGCAGCTTTTTGTTTTTGTGGATAAATTTCGGTGATTTTCGCAGATGCAGGAATAACAAATTAGTTTTCAGATTCAGACAATTCCTTCACTTTTTGCAGCGCTTTTTCCCAGGTTGTTTTGAACCAGTCGATATACGATTCCTCAATTCCCTGTTCGATAAACAGGGTGGAAATCCCGTTTTTTGATTCCAGACGATAGGTTTCCGTTGTGCCTGCCCATTTTTCGACAGTTTCACCTTCAAACACTTCTTCGCCATTTTTTAGCACGCCGTAATGCTCAAGAACAATGATTTTTCCCGGATTGTGTCGGACAACTTTGCTGATCATTCCACCGCCCTCCGGCGTTTTGAACAGCGCTTTGCTGCCTTCTTTCCAGTCGGTTTCCGCATACGATCCGGGATGAAACACCGATGTCCACACGCGATACGTTTTGTCCGCCAGCAGCACATCCCAGATTTTTTCCGGCGTTGCCGCGATATCTATCGACCACTTAAGCATCCATTTTTTCACGACTTACTCCTTTGGAATTGCAGATTGATCCATATACATCACTTCCCATTGGTGCCCGTCCAGATCTGCGAAACTGTGCTGATACATCCACCCGTGATCCTGCGCAGGCATGTAAGTGGTGCCGCCGCCGGCGACTGCGTTATTCACTATTTCGTCTACCTCTTCCCGACTGGCGCAATCCAACGCAATCAACACTTCAGTGCTTTTCGTCGCATCGCAGATTTCTTTTTTGGTAAACTGGCTGAATTTCGGCTTGGTCAGCAGCATCGCAAAAATATTATCCGCGATAATCATGCAGGTTGCCGTTTCATCCGTAAATTTCGGGTTGAAAGTGAACCCGAGTTTGGTAAAAAATTCAATCGATTTATTTAAATCCTGTACTGGCAAATTCACAAAAATCTGGGTCGCCATCTTACCTCCTGAATGTTTAAAATGTTCGAATAATTGTAAAATCCGGTTGATCAACCAACCGGATAAAATATAATTCAGCATTTACTGTTTTGCGTTGTGCAAAAACGACAATCTACAGGGTTGATTACGACAGAAAATCTGGTTAGATTTTTACACTCGATATCCGGTTTTCAATTTTATTGAAACGTTAATCCGAAAGGTTTATTCGATGAAGCATATATCAATCCTGGTTCCGAACGGGCATTTCAGCATGGTCAATCTGGAAGGCAGCCACCAGATTTTCAATCTGGTCAACGAAATTCTCGTTGAAATGGGCCGGAAACCGCTATTCGATATAAAATTGGTCGGGATGGAAAAAAGCGTCACCCAAACCAACGGGCTGTTCAGCATCAATCCCGATTTGCTGCTCAGCGAGGTGCCGCGAACGGATCTGATCATTATTCCCGCCATTCACGGGGAATATGCGCAGGTGTTGCAGCAAAACAGCGGATTTATCCCGTGGATTGTTGAACAATACAACGGCGGCGCAGAAGTGGTCAGCTTATGTGTGAGCGCATTTTTTCTCGCGTCCACCGGATTACTGGATGGCAAACAATGCTCAACTCACTGGCGCTATGCCAATGAATTCCGTCAGTTGTTCCCCAAAGCCATTTTGCGGACGATGACCGGATTCTCACCGAAGCAGACGGCATTTACACCAGCGGCGGGGCGTATTCGTTCACCAATTTGCTGATATATCTGGTCGAGAAATTTGCCGGTCGCGATGTTGCAGTGGTTGCTGCAAAATCGTTTATGATTGATATCGACCGAAACAGCCAATCGCCGTTCATTATGTTCAACGGGCAGAAAAAGCACAAAGATGAAGCCGTGCTGCAAGCGCAACGGCTCATCGAGCAAAATTTTCAGGATAAATTTTCAGTAGATGAACTTTCCGAACGGTTTGGCGTGGGTCGCCGGACATTTGAGCGACGCTTCAAAAAAGCGACAGCAAATACGGTGGTCGAATACATTCAGCGGGTGAAGGTGGAAGCCGCCAAAAAGCAGTTGGAAAAAGGGCGGAAAACCATCAACGAAGTGATGTTTAATGTGGGTTACAACGACACAAAAGCGTTCCGCGAAGTGTTCAAAAAAGTTACCGGGATGTCGCCGGTGGATTACCGGAACAAATACAACACGGAACTGCGGAATTGATTTCCTGATGTCGGTTAATTTATTCCACCGACATCGTTTCATCTGTAATTTTGAAATCGAAATTGAATTGCAGCCGCTCTTCGCCAAACCGCACCCGAACGATGTTGGTTTGCGCCTCCTGAATGTCCGTCAGCAAGCTATTATGAATATTCAACTTGCGAACGCTGCTATTTGTCGCAATTTCCCAATTGGATTCGGTGATATCGTTGTCATATCGCCGGTTACGGAATTGCAGATCGCACGGCTCGCCATCCATTTTCAATGAAAAGTGCTGTTGCACGTATGCGTTCAGCAGGCTATCGCTGGCGGGTGATTCGTTGGGAGAATCCAGTTTTGGCGATGCGCCGGACAGCGATTTCAACGCTGTATCCAGATCATCCGTAAACATGCGGATGCGCACGGTAACGCGCTGTTCTTCCGGCAAAAAACGAATGGTGCAAATGCTCACGTAAATTTCGTGAGCATTTGCCGTTGCAAAAAAACATATCCCATCCGGTCAGTAAAACCATCCGCAACAAATTTTTCATCACATCCCGTATTGGTCAATCAAATAAATCAGTGCGGCAATTGACGCTGTGCCCAACTCCAGTTCGCGACGATTCACGCTGTCGAACGTATCGTTTGCGGAGTGGTGCACATCGAACATGCGCTGGCTGTCCGGCATAAATCCAATCATCGGCGAGCCGTCCGCTTTGTGCAGCGGACCGATATCCACGCCGCCACCGCCTTTGTTGAAAAACGAGATGGTTTCGCGGGGGAAAAGCGGCAACCAGTTGCGCATTTTTTCCAATGAAGAATCTTCTGCGGTTACACCAAAACCGCGCGGACTGAAGCCGCCGGCGTCGCTTTCGATCAAAACGATGTGATTTTCACCGTTTTGGACAGCCAGTTCCGCATATTTTTTGCCGCCGCGCGTGCCGTTTTCTTCGTTCATAAACATCACCGCACGGAGTGTATGGCGCGGTTTGTAACCGATTTTCTGCAACGTTCGCAGCGCGATAATGGAATGCATGCATCCGGCGCCGTCGTCGTGCGCGCCGTGCCCGACATCCCAGCTATCGAGGTGTCCGCCAACGAGGATAATTTCATCGGGATTTTCGCTGCCTTTCAGCTCGCCAATAACGTTGTGCGACGGAGCATCTTCAAACCATTTGCTGTTGATTTTCAAAAATAATTTGAGCGCAGGATTGTTTTTCAACGCATCGGTGAGTTTATCTGCGGATTGAAAACCGAGTGCCGCTGCGGGAATTTTGGGCAGCGAATCCGCATAAATCAATGTTCCGGTATGCGGTTGATCATCAAATGATGATGTAACGGAACGAATAACAATGCCCAGCGCGCCGAATTCTGCCGCACGACTGGCACCGCGTGCCCGCTGATCTACCGCTCCGCCGTATCCGGCGCCGGTGCGGATCACCCGCTGATCGAACGCACGGTTATAAAACACAATTTTTCCGGCAATTTTTTCGCGACCCAGTTCGGCAACTTCGTCCAGCGATTGCACTTCCACCACTTCCGCCAGAATACCGTCATCCGCTGTGGGAACCGATCCGCCGATCGCCAGCACGTTCAAATCAACGCGATTGCCAGATTTCGGGACAATTTGCGCGATCTCTTTTGCACCGCGTTCCCAGTGCGGCACCATCACGCTTTGCAAAAAAACGTTGTCGAACGGAAAACTTTCCATCACCTGCCGTGTCCACTGCACTGCTTTTGCGGCGTTTTCGGAGCCACTCAACCGTGGTCCGATAGTGTTGCACAAATAATCCAGCAATTGGTAGGTTTCGCCACTTTGCAGGGCTTCATCAAAAATGGCTTTCACCATTTTTTCATCCTTGTTTTCTTCTGTTTCCATTTGGGCAAAACCGGTAGCGGGCAATCCCCAAATCAGCAAACAGCACAAACTCAGGATTTTTAGACAACGATTCATCGTGCGTCCTCTTTTCTTGTGAGTGATCTTTTTTTCGCGATATTCGCATGTCTGTTGCAATCAACAGCATAAAATTTGCGCAAAGCATTCGCGTTTCGCGTTTCATTGCTCGATTTCCAAAACAGTCCTTATTCTAACTGTTTTCCGCAAATTTTGCAAAAAATAAATCGTCTATTTGAAAAAGAGGTTGGCGATGGTAAACAGCAGCGATTTTGGATGATACCTATTTACTATCATGAAATCTGCTAATAATCCGGAACAACTCTTTCGTATCGATCGGTTTGGAAATGTATTCATCCATTCCGGCTTGCATGCATTTTTCGCGATCGCCCTGCATGGCGTTTGCCGTTAGTGCGATAATTGGCACATGTGTGCCGGAATTCAGCTCCCGCTGGCGGATTTCGCGGGTGGCGGTCAGACCATCCATCCGGGGCATTTGCATGTCCATCAACACAATATCAAACCGAACAGATTCGTGAGCGGCGATGCCTTCCAAACCGTCGTTGGCAACGGTAATTTCGTATCCTTTTTTCTCGAGCAGCCGCCGGATTAATTTTTGGTTTACCGGGTTATCTTCGACAATCAAAACACGACGACCGTCACCGTTAACATTTTCGTCCTCTGCTTCGTTTTTGATATCACAACGGCGCAGTAACTTTCTGTTTTCGTTGACTTTAGGCTGCTCATACAAAAACAGCAGCAACTCGGTAATCCGCACCGCGGAAATCGGTTTTTGATAAACACCAGCCGGTCCGACAACGATTCCAGCAATTCCTGATTTCGCCCGTGATGGTGATATTGCATGACAATCACCGGTAAATTGGCGCTGATTATTTTCTGAATAAAATGGCTGCGGCTTCCTGCTCATTTTGGATGAGATCGGAATCGAGAATGATGGCCGGTATAGCCATCGAAATTTCCGGAAACCAGTGTTCGCTAACGGAATGAATATCAGAAAATGTCCACACTCTCCGGCAAATACCAGAAAGCGATTTCTCATAATAGCGGGCTGTCGATGCGGATTTTGTGATCACCACAACGGAAACATTTCCCAGTTTGTCCAATGGCAATTTCAGGAAATTTGCCGGTGTCGGCGTATCCAGTTTTACTGTAAACCAGAATTCCGACCCTTTGCCCACTTCGCTGTTAACACCAATTTCGCCGCCCATCAGAAACGCCAGTTCGCGGGAGATGCTCAACCCCAAACCGGTGCCGCCGTAAATGCGCGTGATGGAGCCGTCCGCCTGCGAAAAGCTCTGGAATATCAAATCTTTTTTTTCCGGCGGAATACCGACGCCGGTATCTTTTATCGAAAATCGAATGGTGGCGGGGCCGTTTTCCGGGCGATCGAGCAGCTCGGCACGAAGGCGAATTTCACCATTCGAGGTAAATTTTGCGGCATTGCTCAACAAATTGAGCATTATCTGGCGAATTCTGGTGGGATCACCAAGGTAGGCGCCATACAATCCCGGATCGATCTCCAATACAAAATCGAGCTTTTTTTGCTGAATTTGCAGCGCAATTATCGCAGCCGTTTGTTCCGTCAGTTCGCCGGTACAGAAGGGTAGTTGTTCGAGGGTCAATTTTCCGGCCTCTATTTTTGAAAAATCCAGAATATCGTTTACCAGGTTCAACAACGATTTCGCGCTGGAGAAAATCGTTTCTGCATAATCGTGCTGTTCCGGCGTTAAGTTTGTTTTCAGCAAAAGTTCGTTCATCCCCAAAACGCCGTTTATCGGCGTGCGAATTTCGTGGCTCATATTTGCCAAAAATTCACTTTTCATCAGGGTAGATTCTTCCGCCATTTTGCGGGCTTTGTTCAACGCATCCACGGTTTCTTGCAGGCGCGTTTTTTGGGTTTCCAGCTCCCGGGTACGCTCCTTTACTTTGTAACGGAGCAACATTCCCCAAAACGATACGATCAGCAAACAACCAACGATTCCCAACACCAGATAATATTTGATATCGCTGGATAACCCGCTGATTTCAATATCTTTCGGCGACCGGGGATAAATCTGGTAATTGCCGTCGTACGGTTCGGTGCGATCGTATTGCCCCAAAATGCCGGTTACAGCTATTAGATCGCCGGGTTCAAAACGGGTGAATTCCAGATCGTCCTGCTGCGTTTTTTGGCGAAATGCCAATATCACTTCCCGGCTTTGCAAATGGAGCATCAGATATTCGCCGGTTTCGATTTTTTCATATTTGAGCAGGCGGGCTTCAAATTGAACCAGTTGGCCTTCGAATGATTCCATATTTGCGAGGGTTAACTCAACCTCAACGGGATCGGGCGGTTTTGAATCACCGCGATACTGGATAATCTGCTCTGCATCAATATGGGCTAAGCCATTGTTTTGACCGATTTTACCAGCGACGAGTACACTGTCGCCAACTTGCAAATTTCGACTGATGGTTTTGGAAATCACCTGAATGCCTGCGGTGCCATCCTGAATAAAAATTCGCAATTCGCTCGGGTGAAACACACCTGCCGCCACAGTAACACGACCGGAAATGGTTACTTTTTGACCGATTTTATCCGGTAAACCATCGAAATTTTTATCGATCCGGGCTTGCTCAATCGTCATTTTTATCGGCAGCCCGGACGCCGGGTTCATCACAGACGGTTTTGAGCCCCCCCAAACACTGAGAAAAATGAGAATGATTAATATTCGATAATACTTATTTTCACCCATGAATCGCCCAAATTCCCTTTGAAACATAGCTTTTCCGCTACACTATTTTCGACGGAACCATTGCATACTTTACGCCCTATATTTTTAATACTATTTTAGCAGGGCTAGATTGTTAGCAACCTATATTTCGCAATAATGAAACTTACCCCGTTTCAATTTATTACTTCCAACAACAAAACTCAAACCCATATTAATCAACAGCTTAACAGCAAATAAAATCGACCGCTCATCACCAGATTTGAGCCGCTACCGACAGATATTTTTTTATAGAAATTGTGGTTGGTGTGATATAAAAAAGTGAATCGCAAAATAACCGGAGTATGCTAAATTATCGCTGAATCAGCCATTTTATTAGCGGAAAGTTCAACTTTACAACATCATTTTGGACAAAAAATTTCAGCAAGTCTGCGGCGCGTCCAATCACGTTACTGTGCAGCACTTCCTCCAAAAAATTGACCAGTTTATCTGTCAGCGCCATGCTTTTCTCGAAATTTTGGCTGTCATCGGAAAGCCAGAATTTCAACAGATGAATGTATTCTTTCGCCAAAACATCATACATTTGGGCATTGAGCAAAAAAGAGCGCTGCAGATCGGGAATTTGCGGATCGCTTTCCAAAATTTCGCCAATGACATCGGCAACTTCGCGATGAAACGCCGTCCCGGTATTTTGGAAAACCATTTCCCCGAACGTTTCGTCCACAAATTCGCGCTGTTCCTGTAGCAGATCGAACATCATGTAAATAAAATTGCCCAGCTTTTCAGCCAAACTCATGCTGTGGTAAGCTTCAATTTGCAGCGACATTTCCCGGCAGCGCTGCACGCACAGCGGGTAAAATTGTCCGAGCACCTGATTTTTGCTGTTGAATTGCTGATAAAATTCACCCTGTTTGATTTTCGCCTTCTGGCAAAGCTGTTTCAGCGTAAAGTTGCCGCCAGTGGTGATGTGCAAATCGATTGCCGCATCAATGATCTGCTGACGAATTTCCAGGTTTTCCCGCATGCTATATCCTTTATTTACAACTACCGATGATTGTTTGTTGATATTTGCGATATTCACAAATTAGTTCAGCTTATTAAATTGTGAAAAGCGTGTCAAGGAAGTTATTTTTTTCGCTCGAAAGCAACCATTTAATCACCGAAAATTACCGCCGGAACGTAACACAATTTTCTACCGTACCGGGAAACACGCTTCCCAACTGTGGAAAAACGTTTCCTCACATCATCATTTTTGAACAAAAGAGTAAGCATTTAAACTATTATAAATAATCGACATAGTATGTTTTTGTGATCAAGTTTATTTGCAATGGTACCTTTTTTGTAAATTTTGTTCGCAAGGAAGAGGTATTGAGTCGGCGAAGTTTTTTTTCGCCGTTGCCGCAGAGACACATCTAAGCCGCCTGGGCTTTGCTGAGCTCCATTTCAAAAAAGTAGCTTTAACGTACCTGATTGCCAACAAAACTGGAGATTTGTTGGTTGACAGGCAAAACAGGCCAATTTATGATGCAGCGCTACTTGAACGACTCGGGCTTTCAGCGAGGTTCGTGGCAATACCGGGAAAAAATTCTGCTTTCCGGCGTGCTGATGAGTCTTCTGTTGCTGAACAGCCGTTACATCCATCACGGACATGCGTCCGCAACGCTAAAACCGGTCACCATTTTTGTCTGGCTGATTGTCGCTACCGGATTTGCTTTGCTGATGTTTCCTGTCGTTATCTGGCTATGCCAACGGTTTCCGCTGGCGCAGGCACCGGTGAAACACGGGCTGGTCCATTTGGGAATAACCATCGGTGTTGCGATTGCACACCTATTTGTTTTTCGTGATGTTACGTGGCTGATCTGCTCGTATTGCCCTGATGCATTTCCAAATGTTTATGCTGCTATCGGAAGCTTTTTTTCAAACCAGATGTTGCCGGCATTGTGTATTTATCCAACGATGCTTGGCAGCCATTACGCAGTGCTGTTTTGGCACAGCTCCCGCGAACGCGATCGCCAAACCCGGCGGTTGCAGGATGCTCTGCAACGGGCAGAATTGCGCTCGTTGAATGCCCAGATCAACCCGCATTTTTTGTTCAATGCGTTGCAGATGATCAGCGCGCTGGTGCACAACGACGCCAACCGTGCAGATCAGGCGATTGTTCAGCTCAGCAATTTGCTGCGGCTTACCCTTCGCCAAACGGATGTGGAAGTGATCGCGCTGGAACAGGAGCTTGCGATGCTGAAATTGTATCTGGACATCATGCAAACTCGTTTTGAGAACACGCTGCAAATTACATTTGACATCGAACCCAAAACGCTGAACGCAGAAGTGCCTTATTTGCTGATGCAGCCATTGGTCGAAAACGCGATTGAATACGGCGCAAATCCGGTTGACGATAGCCGGAACATACGCATCAGCGCAGCTATTTCCGGCAGAAAATTACAGTTGGATATCGCCGATAACGGCAGAGGCTTTTCGTTGGAAGAAGCAAACTGGCAAGATGCCGGCGTTGGTATCTCCAATACTATCAAACGGTTAGAGCAATTATACGGCACCCGTCACCAATTCCGGATTTCTGACGGGATAGCTGGCGGCGCCAATGTAACAATTTTGATTCCTTTTCGTATTCATAAAGATGCCGCCGCAGTAAACCCTTCAAAGGAGTGAAAAAATGAAGTACATTCGAACGTTAATCGTCGATGATGAACCGCTGGCACGCGAAAAACTGCGCCATTTACTGGACGCAGAAAACGATGTGCAAGTGGTCGCCGAATGCGATAATGGCGAAAAAGCGCTCGCAATGGTTCGCGTAACCGCACCGGAAATCGTATTTCTGGATATTAATTTGCCCGGAATGATGGGCACGGAAATCGCGGATACACTCAACCAGCTCGTCAAACCGCCGGCGGTGGTTTTTGTTTCGGCACACAATCAATTTGCGATGAAAGCCTTCGAACTGAACGTGCTCGATTACCTGCTGAAGCCGTTTGATCCGGCGCGACTCAAAAAAGCCATTCAAAAATACCGCGATTTACACCAGACAGAAACGCCGGAAGCGCTGGATTCGCACCTGCAAAGCCTGCTTTCCCAGCTCACTCGTCGCCCGCGATACATGGAGCGCGTGCTCATCCGCAGCGGCGATGATATTTTGATCATGAAAACAGATGATATCGATTGGATTGAAGCGGCGGGAAACTACGTCTATCTGCACACCGGCAAAAAATCGCGTTTGCTACGCGAAACGATGAACAATTTGCAGGAAAAACTCGATCCGGATAAATTTATCCGCATCCATCGCTCCTGCATCGTGAATATCGAGCGGATTCGCAAAATGCAGCCGTCATCGCATGGGGAATTGATCATCGTGATGAGCGACAACACCGAGCTGACCCTCACACGAACATACCGGGACAACCTCATCGGGCGATTCGAAATCCCGGCTTAGCAGCTACTAAGCATCAACTTTGTAATCGACTTGCGGGGCTTCCTGCAGTGCCACCAAACCGCTGTCGATGTGATGATTCAGCGTGCTGACCACTTCATCTTTCGCGGAAAAATAGAGGATTTGCCAACCTTGTTTGGAAATTTCCACCAGCATATCCAATTGCTGCCGCAACCGTTTGGAATCGGATTTGAGAAACGGGTCATCGAGAATAAAAAAGCCCTTTTCCGATTGTAGCAACCGTTCGCCAAGCGCGATCCGCACGGCAAAATAAAGCTGGTCATACGCACCGCTTGATAGCCACGAGGGCAGCAATTTTTTGCCGTCGCTGCGCTGAATGCGAATGCCACTTTCATCTGCATCGTAATGCACAACCGGATAAAGCGCATCGGTTATTTCGCTGTAAATATTAGAGATACGACTACCTTCTCCAAACAATTCGCGAATTTTTTCGCGCTCTTCCCGTTCGATTTCTTCAAAAATATTGATGGATGTCCGCACGTTGTGCTGACGCATTTCCGTATCGCTAATGAACTGTTTGAGCATGTGATCCAGCTGCTTCAGATCGCTGAGTGTACGGCTGGGAAAGCGGTCTTCTTCCGGCAATACAACCTCGTACGCCCGACGTTCGATATCACCGAGGCGGGTGCGAAATTCATGCAATTGCTGCTGCAACATCTGAATTTCCGACAGCAAATCATCCCGTTCATCGGTTGCCTGTGCCAGCGTTTTTTCCTCGAATGCAATGTTCGCTGCTTCGGATTGGTAGCTTCGCAAATCGTAAACCGATGATTCCCACTGCTGCAATTGCTCCGTCAAATCGCCGGATGCCGGACCAAAAAAGCTGGTGAGAACCGTGACAGACTCGTTGATTTTTTGCTCCACCCGCTGGCGCTCTTTCAGCTTGCGCTGGTATTCCGCCGGCGTGTCCATTTTGCTGGATTGATGAATTTTTTTGATGCTGTTTTGCGCTTCGGAAATACGTGCCTGTAATCCTTCGATGCGCTCATCGCGCAAATTTGCGTAGGTTTTCTCTAGAAACTGAACGCGGCTCTCTGCTTCATTAATTTGCTTTTGTTGTCGCTGATAGGTTTCTTCCAGCCGCAAAATCTGCTCCTGTATCTGCGATAGATTCTCGCCAGGAAGGTTGATTTCTTCAGCCATCAGCAAGGCATCCGACACCCGTAACTGATGTTCGCCGGTGGGGCTGATAAACCGGAAATAGTAAAAAAGCGACATCAAAAAAGTGCCGGTTGCAGACGATGCCGCCGCAACCAAAATGCCCGTATTTCCCGGCTGCCACATCACTCCCGCCAGCGAAATTAGCGCCACCAGTAAAAACACGGCTATCGCCGTAGTGAAGAACGGTTTGCTCGCCATAAACTTGGCGTTGTCTTTACGGTATTCGTTCATTTGCTGCATGAGCGGGCGGAGCCGGTTATCTACCGCAAACTTCCGTTGGCGAACCACCTCAAACGTATTGCGTTGTTCGAGTAATTTGCGCTGCTCTTCCGCAAGCTCATTTTCGATGGACTGGCTTTGCCGGATGCTGGCGTTCAATTCGGCTTCTTTTTCGCGAACCACATTTTCCATCTGCTGCCATTGCAGATAAATTTCGTCGTTAAGTTCTGGAAAAACATTGAGTTGTTGCTGGAGATTGTAAATCAGGTCGAGATGACGCCGCCCGTTTTCATAGCGCTCCCGCTGGCGGGCTTTGCCCAATCCGCTGATGCGCTCTTCGGCGCTTCGCAGCCGTTGCTGGATTTCCACCAGATTTTCTTCCACAATATCGTAGCCATCGGACGCAGCTTCGTGATAGAGCAATTCGCACTCATCCACCAATTCCCGCGCTGCCAGCAATCGCTTTTTGAGATAGTGGCTTTCGCGAGTATTCACCACTTCCATCGTTGGCGTAAAATCACCGATTTCCCGCAATTTGTCGATCACTTTTTGCACCGATCCGGTTCGCAAACCGGTCAGGCGTTCGGAAATGGCGTCGTAAAATTCGCTTTCGCGGGAGATCGTCAAATCGCTGTTGCGAATGATGAACAGGTTGCGATATTCCTCCGCAGTAACGTTCATGATGCTGGAAATATCACCGGCTTCCGGCAGCATAAACGTTTCGCCGGACTGATTTTCAAGTTGCAAATACCCTTCCGGCCGGTGCGAAACCCGGTCGATGCCCGGGAAAATTTTTGCGCGTTTGCCGAGCAGGAAATTGACCATCGCTTCGAGAGTGAGGGTTTTTCCGTCTTCGTTATTGCCATAAAAAAGGTTGAAGTTTTCCAGTTTGACCACGCCGCTTTCGCCCAACGGGCCATAGCGATGGACTCGGAACTCCTTTATTCTCATTCGTTTATCTCCATCATTGCCTTCACGGTAACATCCAGAATGCGCTGCTTTTCCGCGTCATCCAAATCTCTGGCATCCAGCCGTTCCCGGAATCTTTTGAACAGATCGTTCTCCAGCACTTCGTGCACATCGCGAAATTCAATGCTGGCGATATCGCCTTTTTCGCTGACCAGCCGCAACAACGCCTCGCGCAGTTCCGTTTCGCTCATCGCCAATTTTTTGCTGTTGATAAATCCGTTGATGTGCAGCAGCATTCCGGCGTGTTCCGGCAAATTAACCATCCGTTCGGTGATCGTTTGCAGCGGCGTTTTCTCCGCAAACGGATCCAGCGAAATTCGCAAAATGTGATAATAAAAACTATTGAGCAATCGCGGCTGCGGCACTTCGCCAATGGTAAATAAATTCACTTTGCGGATGCCCGTTTCCCGGCGGGTAACCGAAACCGGTGACCCGGAATACACAAAGTATTGATTTTCCTGAATTTCGTGCACCGAAAAATTGCTATGAAAATGTCCCGCGAGTACGTATTGCCACGGCAATCGCTGAAAATAGCTGAGCTTTACGGGCAAATACCGTTGCCGCCCTTCCTCGCCATATTCCGCCCATCCGCCAATCATATCATACAATTCGCCGTGGAATAAAAGCACGTGGGTTGCGTCAGGTTCGGCGCGTTCCGCAGCCATTGTCAAAAATGGCAGGATTTCTTCTTCACCCATTTCTTCGTAGGGAAATCCCCAAAAGCATACGCCGTCGATGGTTTCCGGCATCAGCAAATCACGCAATATGGTCACGTTATCACCAAAATAGGTGCCATCCGGATAAGCGTTGGCATCGTGATTTCCCGGGATGATCAGCACGTTCCCGCCAAATCGTTCGAAAACTTCGCGGATTTTTGGGCGTAATGTTTGCCCGTCGGCATCGCTATCGAACAGATCGCCGCTGATGGCCAGCACACGAACATTTTCTGATTGCGCCAGTTCAACAACCCGTTCCAGTGCCTGCCATCGCACATCGGTAATGCTGCGTAAATGCAAATCTGCTGTGTGTAAAATTTTCATAAATTTGCGTTTTGCTTCCGTTTCGGATCCGGTTTTGTGGTAATATCACTACAAAATAACGGAAATTTTGTCTTTTATGCAAGATATGAATTTTGGTGAGTTGGGAATGTGACGCAAGTGACGCCATTTTTTTCTGGCTGTTTGAAAATTACGTATGTTAGGTTTACTTTGCACCGGCGAATGATGATTTAAAAATTGAAGATGAAATCGTAATAATACCGCCCTTCGGCTTTGCTCGGGGAGTAAACGTTAGGTCGCCGGGCTCGCCGATGCGTATTCTTAAACTTTTATCCTTTATCCTTTATCCTTTATAAATGATAACATCAGAGAAAACAAGTCGTTACCAATTCCCGCCGGGAACGCAAACCTGGCGAATAAACAAAGAAATCGCACTGCTGCTCGGCGGCGGGCGCGCGCTGCTGATGCAAATTGCCCACCCGATGGTCGCACAGGGTGTTGCTGATCACAGCGATTTTCGAGAACGACCGCTAGACCGACTGTTTCGCACATTGTTCAGCATTATCCAGATTGTATTTGCGGAGCGCGAAGTTGCCCAACAAGTTGCCGCCCGCGTTCGCACTGTTCACCGCAGCGTTACCGGCGAAATGGGCGAAACGGTTGGTTCGTTCGAACAAAAGCGGCGGTATTTTGCAGAAAATCCGGTGCTGCTGATGTGGGTTTTTGCCACGCTGGTGGATACTTCGATTGTCATTTACGAGCTGCTGTTTCAACCGTTGAGCGATGCGGAAAAAGAGCAGTTTTACCGGGAAAGCTGCATTTGGGGCGGTTGGTTGGGCGTTTCGGCAGATGTGCTGCCGCCGGATTATCCGGCATTTTGCAGCTATCTGCAAAGCATGGCAGACACCGGACAACTGGCAGTTGGCGTTGCGGGGCGCGAGATTTGCGAAAGTATTTTTCGTCCGAATATTCGTTGGATTCCCAATATTGCGCTGGCGCCGGTGAAATTTTTGACGATCGGGATGCTGCCAAAATCATTACGCCCCGCATTCGGTTTCGATTGGTCTGATCGGCAGGAAAAACGCTTCCGCCGGATTATTTCCATTTTTCGTTGGTTGTTGCGATTCACGCCGGAACGGATGCGGTCATTGCCGATGGCCTGGAAAATTCGCCGGGAAACCCGTTGAAATCACGCTCTTCAAACGATGTTACCAGGGTAGGTTATTGCGCAATTGAAACATCGTGAAAAACAAACCGATTTTTTATCAAAGTTCAATATTGTGTAATTTAAACCTTTTGATGGAAAACCAAGTTCAACTACATTTATCTCAAAAATTATGGTAGGTGCAAAAAAAAAACGGGACAAAAATAAACTGTCCCGCGAAAATAAGTTACAATTTTTTGCCACTATTTAGTGGGAGGAATCGGTGTGAACGCACGATGCCAGACCGCCGTCAATTTTTTTGATGTGTGATACCAGCCAGTCTGTCAGCTCTTTGTACATCCGCATCGCCAGATCGTCGGAAGCGCCGTTGCGATAATCGCTTTCAAACTGCAAAAATGTTTCAATAAATTTGGCGTGAGCACCTTTGTTGGCTTTTGCTGTCGGACAATTGAACTTTTCCATACATTTTTCTTCGCGCTCAAAATGCCAAACGGTGTAATATTTCAGCAAATTGATGACTTTTTTTACTGCCTGACGCCCTTTTTTCTGCTCGATAACATCCGCAAGTTCATTAATAATATCGATGAGATATTTGTGCTGGATATCCACCGCGCGATTACCGGAACTTAGCGAGTCATCCCAGGCGATTCTCAGAGATCCACTCATGATCCCCTCCTTGTTTGATGATAAATTAGCCCCTTAAACGATACAAAACCAAAAAGCATGGTTGAGCTAAAATATATCGGAATGAGAACGCGACCGGTTGCCGAATTGCACAAGATCCGCAAACGATTTTCTGAAGTGGTGATTTTTTATTGGGGAAGATCGAGCTGCCAATTGCGCAGTTCGGCGAGAAAACGATATTGGGTTAAATCCAGATGCAGCGGCGTTACCGCCACATATTGGCGGGAGATGGCGACTTCGTCCACGTCGTCGTCGGTATCGAGCACCAGTTTTTTGCCACCCAGCCAGTAGTAGGTGCGGTTGGTGAGATCGGTGCGTTTTTCAAAAAATTCCTCAAACCTGCCGCGCCCCTGCCGGGTAATTTTGATACCTTTGATTTCCGAAAGCGGCAATGCGGGAATGTTTACGCTGAGCAACGTATCTTCCGGTATTCCATTTTTTAAAGCAGCATCCGCCAACACTTTTGCCACTTCCGCGGCACCGGAAAAATCGCGGTTGGTGAAGCTGGTGAGGGAAAAAGCAATGGATGGAATGCCCATTATCGCGCCTTCGGTTGCGGCGGAAACTGTCCCGGAATAAATGACATTTACGGCGGCGTTACTGCCCTGATTGATGCCGGAAACGACCAAATCCGGTTTGAATTCCAGAATGCCTTTTACGCCCAATTTTACGCAATCTGCGGGTGTGCCGTTCACCGACCATCCGAAAAATTCGCCGTGGCGTTCCACTTTTGCGACCCGCAGCGGATCAGACAGTGTGATCGCATGCCCAACCGCGCTTTTCTCGGAATCGGGTGCAACCACGTATGGCTCGCCGATGCTTTTCATGGCATTGCACAACGCCCAAATACCGTGAGAAAAAATGCCGTCGTCGTTGGTCACCAGAATTTTTGGGCGTTCGCTCATGAAAATACAGCTCCGTTATTTTCCGTTTTTGGCAGTCGTTCGAGTGGTTTTGGCAGGCGTTTTTGGCGTTTCTGCAGCAACATCTGTTTTGGATTGGTTGTTGGTCATCGGTTCATCCGTGGGTAGCGGCCAAAGCAAACGGAGCAAACGGGCAAGAGTTTCGCGCATCTCGTGGCGATGAACAATCATATCGATAAACCCGTGTTCCTGAACAAATTCCGCGGTCTGGAAACCGTCCGGCAAATCCTGTCCGATGGTTTGTTTGATCACCCGCTGCCCGGCAAAACCGATCAGCGCGCCGGGTTCAGCAATTTGCACATCGCCGAGCATGGCAAAACTGGCGGTTGTTCCGCCGGTTGTCGGATCGGTTAAAATGGCGATAAACGGCACGCCGGCATCTTCCAGCTGCGCCAGCTTTGCGCTGGTTTTCGCCAATTGCATCAGCGAGAGTGCGCTTTCCATCATTCGCGCACCGCCGGATGCGGAAATGATGAGCAACGGATGGCGTTTTTCCCGGGCGATATCGGTTGCACGGGCAATTTTTTCGCCAACAACCGACCCCATACTCCCGCCGATAAACGAGAAATCCATGATTGCCGCAATCACCGGCTGTCCTTCGATAGTGGCAGAACCCGTGACAACAGCGTCGTTTAATCCGGTTGCTTTTTGGGCGGCTTTCAGCCGGTCGGTATATTTTTTGGAATCCTTGAATTTCAGCGGATCAACGGATTTGATGTGCCCGTTGACTTCTTTGAAGCTTTTTTCATCAAAATAAAACTCGATAAATTCTTTACTGGTGATGCGAAAATGGTTGTCACATTTGGGGCAAACGAACATGCGTTTCTGTAATTCCGCACGATAAATGATTTCGCCGCAGTTTTCGCATTTTACCCATAAACCATCTGGTATGGTTTTTTTTTCGCCGGTGTCGATGCCTTTTTTTCGTTTGAACCAATCCATTATTGCACTCCCGATTTATACATCGTTTAAAATACGCACTGAAAGCGACAATGTAAACTAAAAAAAATGACGTCCTTAATATATTGATTTAAATAAACTTACCAAAATTTCGCATCGACCATCAGCAGCAGCGAAATGCCTGCCGCAGCGCCGGAAACGAATAAATTCCATTCGCGGTGTTGCGCGCGGAACACGTTCATAACCAGATATGCCGCACCCATCGTTACAGCAACAATCAGCAATTGCCCGAGCTCCAACCCGACGTTAAACGCGAACAGCGGTTGCAGCAAACTTTCCTCATCGCCGAGCAGCATCCGCAGATAATTGGAAAAACCCATACCGTGGATCAGCCCGAAAAACATTGCCAGTCCATAATTCCAGCTCATTTTCCGGCGCTCGGCCCGTTCAACGTGTTCAAAAATATTCAGAAATGCGGTCACAAAAATGGTCAGCGGGATGAGAAATTCCACGATATCGCCGGGAATGACAAAAACACCCAGCGTTGCCAGCGCCAACGTTAGCGAGTGACCGATCGTAAACGCGGTAACCAGCACCAGAATGTGTTTCCACTGCGCCGCACGATACACAGCACACAGCGCCACGATAAACAACATATGGTCGTATGCCGCCAGATCGGCGATGTGGTTGAATCCCAATTTCAGATAACTTTCAAATGTGGTCATATTTATCAATTATAAAAGGTTAAGGATAAAGGAATATTGATTACGCCTGCGGATCGACTTCTCCTGCGATGGGTTCGTGCAGCAATTTTTTCACCGTTTCCAACGCATTTGGATGGGTGCCCAACAGGTGCATCAGTTTCACAATTACGGCTTCCATTGTCATATCCTGCGCGCCGACGGCACCGGCTTCGGCGATCAATTTGCCGTTCTGGTAGCGTTGCAAATCCACAAATCCGTGGCGGCTCTGCGATGCGATCACCACCAGTTTTCCGGCATCGGAGAGCGATTGCACCAACGGCACCAGCGATTTTTCCTGCGTGGCAACGTTGCCCAATCCCAACGCCTGAACCACAATCGCTTTCAGCGGGGAATCAATCATCCAACGCAAATATTCCGGATGCAGCCCCGGGAAAAAGGGCATCGCCAGCACTTCATCGGAAATGGCGGTGAGCAATTCCGGCTTTCCGGACGGTCGCAAACAATTGTCGTGCAGGGTAATTTCCAATCCCACATCCGCCAGCGGCGGATAATTGGGGCTGACAAACGCGCCGTAATCGATGCCGGAAACCTTTGCAGAACGATTGCCGCGCAACAGTTCCGTGCCGAAAAAAATGCTCACCTCAGGAATATCCCGCGTGGCCAGCTCTGCCGCGTTAATCAGGTTCATCCGGGCATCGGAGCGGATTTCCGCGAGCGGACGCTGCGATCCGGTGAGCACCACCGGTTTCGACAAATTGCGCAACATGTACGATAACGCCGCAGCAGTATAAATCATGGAATCCGTGCCGTGGATAACCACAAATCCGTCGTAATTGGGCAATTCATCAAAAATAAGCGTGGCAAGCTGCTGCCAGTGGGTTGGGGTAATATTGGCGCTATCCAGATTGAACAACGCCCGGAAATCGATTTCAGCGATCTGCCGCAACTCCGGAACAAACTGGGTGATGTTCGCCTGAACCTGATTGGGCGCCAGCGTTGGCGCGGGCTTCAACGGCACCATTCCGAATGTGCCGCCGGTATGTATGATGAGAATTTTTTTCATTTGGGCAACGATTTCAAAACGATTTTGCCACAGAGTCACGGAGAACACAGAGAGGATATAAAATATTGATTTTTGGAACGTTGTGCACTCTGTGTCTCTGTGGCAATTTTTGTGTTTTATGTTGGAAAACTATAAAACGATGCCGCTCAACACACCGGCGATGGTCGCGGTCATCATTGTGGCGAGGGTGCCGCCGAGGACAGCGCGCAAACCGAATTTCGCCAAATCCGACCGGCGATCCGGCGCAATCCCGCCGATGCCGCCAATCTGTATTGCAATGGATGAAAAATTGGCGAATCCGCACAATGCGTAAGTGGCGATAAGTGTTGCTTTTTCAGATAGTTGTCCCGCAGGAATTTGCGATAATTCCAGATAAGCCACAAATTCGTTGATGATTACTTTTTGCCCGATCAACGAACCGATCGTCACGGAATCGCCCCACGGCACACCGATCAGCCAGGCGATCGGGCTGAGCGCGTAGCCGATCAACACTTGCAGCGTAATCGGCTCACCGGCGATGGTCAATCCCAATAGTTCGGTGAAAATGCCCTCAAAAATCCAGTTGACCATGGCAATCAGCGCGATGAACGCCAGCAGCATTCCCGCAACGTTCAACGCCAGCTTCAAACCGTCTGCCGCACCGCTGGCTGCCGCATCAATAATATTGGATGCGGTTTTTTCCACATGCACTTTTACTTCGCCCATGGTTTGGGAGGTTTCGGTTTCCGGCACCAGAACTTTGGCGATGACGATGGTTGCCGGCGCAGCCATAATACTGGCGGAAAGCAGGTGTTTCGCATAGAACAATTGCAGTTGCGGATCGCCGCCGCCGAGCAGACCAACGTATGCCGCCAGCACGCCGCCGGCGATCGTCGCCATCCCGCCGACCATCAGCGTCAACAGTTCCGATTGGGTCATTGGCGACACATACGGGCGCACCACCAACGGCGCTTCTGTTTGCCCGATAAACACGTTCGCCGCAACGGAAATCGATTCCGCACCGCTGACGCGCATGGCTTTGGCCATCACCCACGCCATACCCTGCACCACTTTTTGCATCGCACCGAGGTGATACAAAACAGACATCAGCGAGGAAAAGAAAATGATCGTCGGCAGCACCTGGAACGCGAAATAAAAGCCTTTGCTGCCATCTGCCAGATCACCAAAAATAAACATTGATCCTTCGTTGGTAAACGCAATCACTTTCACAAAAATAGTGCTGATGAAACTAAAAAAACGTGATCCCCAGGTGGTGAGAATAACAATTACGGCAAAGAGCAACTGCAGCCCGATACCGATTCCCACCAATCGCCAACTGATGGCGCCGCGATTGTTGGAAAACAGCACGGCAATACCAACCAACACCGTTAATCCGAATAACCCAAATAGCATATCTGTTAACATAGCTGCTCCAGAACTTGATTTGTCGATGACTGTCACGGCAACAATTGGCAGAAAGCCGGCTAAAACCTGGCGATCACCCCGCGTTGTAAACGTCTATTTTTCAGTTGTTTCCGCAGATTTTTTATTCTCTTTTTTTGCTTCTGCCGGCGGCTCGAAACAGTTGCGGCAACGCGCTTCGTAAATATTCGTCGCGCCGACAACCACGCGGCTGGCATCTTTGCTGGTTCGCTGGGTGAAGGATGCGGGATTGCCGCAGCTCACGCAAATTGCCTGCGTTTTGGTGATGTATTCCGCCATCGCCAGCAGTTGCGGAATGGGCTCAAACGGCTCACCGCGATAGTCCATATCCAGCCCCGCGACGATCACGCGTTTGCCCATATTGGCCAATCGCTGGCATACTTCGATGAGCGTTGCATCAAAAAATTGTGCTTCGTCGATGCCCACAACGTGGCTTTCCAACGCGTTTTCGAGAATTTCGGCGGGACTTTCAACCACCATCGAGGGAATCCGCTGTTCCGAATGCGACACAATGTGATCTTCGCTGTAGCGATTATCGATTTTCGGCTTAAAAATTGCCACTTTTTGCTTTGCGATGAGCGCCCGCCGCAACCGGCGAATCAGCTCTTCGGATTTGCCGCTGAACATGCAACCGCACACCACTTCTATCCACCCGACATTCCGCTGAATTATTGGAACCATTCCAAACTCCAAATTGAAACCCTTTGTTGATTCTTTATTCCACAAAGCCCAAAGATATTCATTCCCACCTAAAGAACAAACAGATTTTTTAAGCGAAAATTCCCGTTCGCGTTTGATTAAACCGCTACCAGAAACCCAAAAAACAACTGAAAAGTTTGAATAATGTCCGCTAAAACTTGCCGGAATATCTATTTTAGGGTTATATTAAAAGATAAAATACGCAACACGTAAACGAACCGGGTTGCACATTGCAAAAGAAATATTTTCAGGGTGAGTTATGATCCGGACACTGCTTTTTTTTATCGCGCTGGGTATTAACACAACGATAGGCGGAATTGGCGTAATGGTGATCGGATTGTTTCAGCGGCATTCCAAAATTGCGCTGGAATGGATTATGAAACCCTGGGCGAAAGCCCTGGTATGGATCGCCGGGATAAAGCTGACGGTAGAAGGCGTGGAAAATGTGGATTTCCGGCAATCGTATATCGTGCTGAGCAATCACCAAAGCCATATGGATATTCCCGTGCTGCTGGCGGCAATGCCCAATCATTTCACCTTTATCGCCAAAAAAGAGCTGTTCCGGATTCCCATTTTTGCCCAGGCAATGCGCGGATTCGGTATTCTGGAAATCGATCGCAGCAACCGCAACCGGGCGATTGCCACGCTAAAAGACGCGGCGCAAATTGCCAAATCCAAAAACATCTCCATTTTGGCATTCCCGGAAGGCACCCGCAGCGAGGACGGGCAGTTGAAGCCGTTCAAGAAAGGGCCGTTTATGCTGGCGCTGGATGCCCGTTTGCCGGTGTTGCCGGTGTCGATCAGCGGCACTTTTCCCATTTTGCCCAAAGGAAAATTGCTCATTCGCGGCGGGCAGCAGGTTCGGGTAACCATTCACCCGCCGGTAATTGTGGAAAATGCCAGTTACGAAAGCCGTGAACAATTAATGGACGAAACCTACCAGCGAGTAGCCTCGGGATTTATGCAATATGAATCATGATTTCAAAAATTTGACAGTGGTGGATCACCCGCTGATCGCCGACAAACTCACCCGGCTCCGGTCGGTGGAAACACCGCATCACGAGTTCAAAATGCTGCTGGATGCCGTCAGCTCGCTGCTGTTTTACGAAGCCAGCCGCAATTTGGCGACCCAAAACCAGCGCATCCGCACACCGCTGGAGCAGGTGGAAATGCCGCGTTTGGCCGGCGATGTGCTGTTGGTGCCCATTTTGCGGGCAGGACTGGCGATGGTCAACGGCATCACGCCGATTTTGCCGGAGGTGATTGTCGGGATGATTGGCATGTATCGCGATCACGATACGCTGCAGCCGGTGGATTATTATTTAAAATTGCCAAAAAACCTGGATCAAAAGCAGGTGTTTCTGGTCGATCCGATGCTGGCGACGGGCGGCAGCGCATCCGATGCGCTGAAAAAGTTGCGGGAGCACGGCGCTAAAACCATCACAATGATTGCGCTGATTGCTGCGCCGGAGGGCGTAAAACGGGTGACGGAAGCTTTCCCGGATGTGCGGATTTTTGCCGCTGCGCTGGATCGCCAGTTGAATGAGATCGGTTACATTTTGCCCGGTCTCGGCGATGCGGGCGACCGTTATTTTGGCGTTTGAGAACCTGCTGTTTGGCGTGTTTCGAATCTCCGCGGCCACTCAACTGGATTTAACAGAAACTATCCACATTTTCAAAAATTTCCGAAAACAAAAAGGCACGCAAATCTGCGTGCCTTTTTTCATTGTGTTTTAATTTCGTTGCGAAGCCCGTGCTCCGCGATGCCGGTTTATTCGCTCGCTTCCGGCCAAATGCCGATTTCCTTAAAATAGCGGATCGCACCGGGATGGAACGGCGTGCCGGTATCGCGAATCACGTTTTTGGGGTTGATCGCCCGTCCCGCCGGATGCTGCTTTACTACCGCTTCCCGCTGTTCGTATAAAATTTTGGTGAATTGATACACCGTTTCTTCCGCCACATTTGCCGATGTAACCAAATGCATAGAACCCACGTTAAGCCCTTGATATTCATCAACTTGTCCGCGATAGGTTTCTGCCGGAATATTTGCCGCGTTGAAAAAGGGGTAATCCGCGATCAGCTTTTCCCGTGCCGCCGCGTCAAACGGAATGAAGACGATATCCTGCGTTGCGCATGCCTGCGTGATCGATGCTGTTGGCACCGCGCCGCCCAAAAATGCGGCAGCCGCGGAACCATCGGCGAGCATGTCCACTGCGCCGGCCTGCGTGTTGTTCAACGGCGTGAAATCGTCATATGTCAATCCGTGCGCCGCTAAAATCGGGCGGATAAAATATTCGAATCCCGCACCGGCGGGACCGACCACTACCCGCTTTCCGCGCAAATCTGCTATCGAATTGATATTATTGGACTTCGGTGCGATAAACAGCGCGATATTCGGCGCCAGCGTCATCACCGAACGGACGGTGTAGGCTTTCTCCCAATCGCCTTCGCCGCGCACTGCGAAATAGGAAATCGCTGCGTTGGCCATCGCAAAATCGAGTTCGCCGCGGTCCAGCCGCCGGATATTTTCCTGCGTGCCTTTGGTCGCTTCCGCGGAAATTTGCCAGCCTGATTCGCCGGCGTTATCGTTTACGGTTTGGGCAATCGCGCCGCCAACCACAAAAAATGCCCCGCCGGGCGGTGCCGTTCCCAAGCTCAAAAATTGCCGGTCGGCAGGTTTGGCGGATTGTTGTTCGGCATCGCCGCCACCGCCGCACGCCAAAAACAATCCCGCACCAACCAGCAAAACAACGCCGATTGCCGTGTATTTTCTGAAATTTCTGATCGAAAATTGCATGTATTTCCCCGTTATTTGATTGATTTTTTTCCGATTATTTCGCGCCTCGCCGACATTCGCTAACGCGAAAATATGCGAAATTGTTGTGCAAAGTTGAGAAATTTTTATATTTAAAGCTAAAGATAGCGTAATTCATTCAATAAAAAAAGTGGACGGATATGCAGTTAAAATATGTTTTGGCGATTTGGGGACTGTTATTTTGTATCGCGGCGACCGCGAATGTACCGCAGAAAAAATGGATTGTCGGCACAAAGGAAGCAGCGCCGTTTTCCATGAAACAGCCGGACGGCAGTTGGCGCGGCATCAGCATCGACCTGTGGGAACAGATCGCCAAAAACGAAGGCTACACCTTTGAATATCGCGAAATGAGCCTCGAAGAAATGCTGCAGGGGCTGGAAAACAACCAGATTGACCTCGCCGTTGCGGCACTGACCATCACACCGGATCGCGAAAAAGCGTTCGATTTCAGCCACGCGTTTTACAACACCGGGCTGAGCGTTGCGGTGCGCACAACCGGCGGAAACACCTACTGGCAGCTATTTTTGGGATTATTCTCCAAAGATTTTTTGCAAGTTGTTGCGGCGCTCGCGCTGTTGCTTTTTGCCGTAGGCGCGCTGGTTTGGCTGGTGGAACGCCGCCGCAATCCCGAACAATTTGGCGGCACGGCGATGCACGGGCTCGGCGCCGGTTTCTGGTGGTCGGCAGTCACGATGACCACCGTCGGCTATGGCGATAAAGCACCGGTCACCTTTTGGGGACGCATCCTCGGGCTGATCTGGATGTTTATGGCAATCATCATTATTTCGAGCTTTACGGCGGGTATCGCATCTGCGTTAACGGTGAACCAGTTGCAATCGAACATCAACAGTGCGGATGATTTGCGGCATGTGAAAGTCGCTACGGTGCGCGGCTCCACCAGCGAAAATTATCTGGTTCGCGATAACATCGGGCACCGCAGTTTTGACACGATCGGCAGTGCGCTGCAAGCCGTTGCCGACGGAACGGTGGACGCCGCCGTGTACGACGCGCCGATTCTGCGATACCTCGCCCAAAGCGAATATCAGGGATCGCTGAATGTGCTGCCGTTCACCTTCTCCCGGCAGGATTACGGCATCGGGCTACCGGATAGCAGCGACCTGCGCGAGCCGCTCAACCGGGCGTTGCTTTCGGAAATCCGTCGCGAAGAGTGGGAGAATGTGCTGAAGCGCTATCTCGGGGAATAATATATGTTTAAAGAGTTAAATTACCACAACGTCGTAAAACGCGCTGTGGTAAATATTTTCCTGAACAAATTATTCAGAGATTCCTGCCTGCGCAGGAATGACACAACAATATGCTGAGCGATTATTTCTCCAATAACTGATTCATCGCTTTAGCCAGTTTGAAATCGAATTCGGTGAGTCCGCCGGCGTCGTGCGTATCCAGATCGATCACCACTTTATTGTAAACATTAAACCATGCCGGGTGGTGATTTTGCTTTTCGGCGAGGATCGCTGCGCGAGTCATGAATCCGAATGCCGCCACAAAATCCGGGAACTGGATTTCCCGGTGCAGCTTGCCGTCGACAATTTTCCAACCGGGAATTTCACCCAACATTTTTTTTGCATCTGTCTCATTTATTTTTGTCCTGCTGGTCATATTTCCTCCTTTGGTTTGATTATTCAAGATATGTCGACCAATTGCAGTTGTCAACCGTTTGCCAAATCTCAAGTTTGCGAATCTTGCCTGTTTATGCTAAATTGTCACCGACCAACATCGGGAAGCGTTGACGGCACCTGCTGACAAATTGAAATTTTCTGGCTCACCTGCCGGAAAAACAGTTTACCATCCAATTTTTATTTGGGGAAATTGATGCTGGGACAATCCATTCTCCATTACAACATCATCGAAAAGCTCGGCGAAGGCGGAATGGGCGTGGTGTATCTCGCTGAAGATACGCGGCTCGGGCGAAATGTTGCCATCAAATTTTTGCCGGATCATATTGCCAACGACAGCGAATCGCGGGAGCGGTTTGTCAACGAGGCAAAAGCAGCCGCTGCGCTCAATCACCCCAACATCGCCCAAATTTACGCCATCGAAAATAGCGAAGATGCACAATTTATTGTGATGGAATATGTTGACGGTAACGAACTCATTGAGGCGATTCGTGAATCGCCCCTACATCCAGAGGTTGCCATCGACTACGCAAACCAAATTGCGAACGGGTTGCATGCAGCACATGAAAAAGGCATTATTCATCGCGATATCAAACCGACGAACATCATGATTACCGGTGACGGGCAGGTGAAAATCATGGATTTCGGGCTGGCGAAAATGGCCGATGCCGCGCTGAAAACCCGCCAGGGCACAACACTCGGCACTTTCGCATACATGAGCCCGGAGCAGGCGCAGGGCATGACGGTCGATTATCGCACCGACATCTGGTCGCTGGGCGTGGTGTTTTATCAAATGATTGCCGGAAAAGCACCGTTCGAGGGCGATTACGAACAGGTGCTGATTTACGCCATCCTCAACGAATCGCCGGAAAAACTCGCGGAAACGCGACCGGAAATTCCCGCCGAAATCGATGCGATTATCGAAAAAGCGCTCGCCAAAAATCCCGATGAACGCTTTGCGACGATGGCGGAAATGATCGCCGCGCTGAATGCGATTCAATCAAAACCAGGTAAAAGCGCAGGCGAAACAAAATTGCCCAAAGAAGATCCGCAGGCAGAGCAAATCGGGCCGTATAAAATTCGTCAGCAGATCGGCGAGGGCGGCATGGGCGAAGTGTATCTCGCGGAGCAAATCGCCCCGGTGCGCCGAAAAGTAGCGCTCAAAATCATCAAATTGGGGATGGACAGCAAACAAATTGTGGCGCGATTCGAAGCGGAACGGCAGGCGCTGGCAGTGATGGATCATCCGAACATCGCCAAAGTTTTTGAAGCCGGAACCACCGACAAAGGTCGCCCATATTTTGTGATGGAATACGTTCCCGGCGTGCCGTTGAACACCTATTGCGATACGGAACGGCTTTCCACCAACGAACGGCTGGAGTTGTTCACCGCCATCTGCGGTGCCGTGCAGCATGCTCACCAAAAGGGCGTTATTCACCGCGATTTGAAGCCGTCGAACATCCTCGTTTCGCTGCAGGACGGCAAACCGGTGCCCAAAATTATCGATTTCGGCATCGCGAAAGCAATCCACACGCCGCTCACCGACAGCACGTTGGTGACTGCCATCGGCGAGGTGGTGGGCACGCCCGCATACATGAGCCCGGAGCAACTGGAAAATTCCCAACTGGATATTGACACGCGATCGGATATTTATTCGCTCGGCGTGATACTGTTTGAATTGCTCGCCGGCGCGTTGCCCTTCGATTTCAGCGAATACCAAAAACCGGGCGATTCGCTGCAAAAAATGATTCGCGAAACCGATCCGCCAACGCCCAGCAAACGGCTGCAAACCATCGGCGATGTGCGGGAAAAAATCGCCAGAAATCGCCGCACGGATGCCGGATCGCTGCACAAAAAGCTCGCGGGCGATCTCGACTGGATCACCGTGAAAGCGATGGAAAAAGATCGCAATCGCCGCTACGAGACCGCTAACGGTTTGGCGATGGACATCCGGCGATATTTGAATGACGAACCGGTTTTTGCGCGACCGCCGAGCGCAGGCTACCGTATTTCAAAATTTGTGCGGCGCAACCGATTGGCGGTGATCGCTGCCGGCGTTGCCGTTTCAGGATTGCTGATCGGGTTCATTTTCGCAACAGCCGGATTTGTCCGCGCCACCAAAGCGGAGCAGAAAGCCTCCCGCGAAGCTGAATCTGCCCGGCAAGTCTCCAATTTTTTGATCGATCTGTTCAAAATTTCCGATCCCACCGAAGCCGTTGGCGACACGATTTCTGCGCGGCAATTGCTCGACCGCAGCGCCGAGCGCATCGGCGCAGAGCTCAAAAATGAGCCGGTAATTCAGGCGCGACTAATGCACACGATGGGCAAAGTATATTCGGAAATGGGGCTGTTCGGGCGATCCAAACCGCTGCTGGATTCCGCGCTGGCCAAACAGCGGGCGCTGCTCGACACCCAAAATCCGGAACTCGGCGCGACGCTGCACGATCTCGGTTACACTTATTATCAGCTTGGCGAATTTGACAGTGCGCAGGTGCTGATGGAACAATCGCTGCAAATTTTCCGCGAAAACGGCAATCACGAAAAAGTGGTGCAAAATCTCCGGCAGCTCGGCGATGTCTGGGAGGAAAAAGGCGACCAGGAAAAGCAGCTCAACTATCATCAGGAATCTGTTGAATATGCTGAACAAACCATCGGTAAAAATAATATTCAGTACGCGGAATCGGTGTCGAAACTCTCGTTTGCGCTGGCAAATCAGGGCAAATACGAGGCAGCGGAGCCGCTGGTTCGGGAAGCGTTGCGCATCGCCAAAGCGCAGGTCGGCGACGATCACTGGCTGACCAGCCGCATCAAAATTGATCTCGCGTGGTGGCTGCTGGATTTGAGCCGCAACGACGAAGCCGTCCAATTGTTCAACGAGGCGCTGGAAACATTCAAAAAAATATACGGGCCGGATCATCCGGAAACGGCCATCGCGATGAGCAATCTGGCGTCCACTTACACATCGCTCAATCGCCACGAAGATGCCATTGAACTGCACAAACAGGCAGTAACCATTTTCAAAAAACGCTACGGCAATGTGCATTACGACGTGGCAACGGCGATGAACAATTACGGACGTTCGCTGGTGCTCAAAGGCGATTACGACGCTGCGGAAAAAGTGTTGTGGGAAGTGGTGTCCATTTACGAAACGCTATATGGCAAAGACACGCCGCGACCGGCGGCAGCATACACCAATCTCGGTCGCGCTGCACTCGCAAAAAAGGATTTCCGGCGGGCTGAGGAATACCTCAAAAAAGCGGTGGCGATGTTTACCGAACTGGTTGGCGATGCGCATCCGGTGCTCAGCTATCCCATGTTTGAACTGGCGAAGCTGAAAACCGAAACCGGCGATGTTGCGGCAGCGGAAGTGGTTTTCCGGCAGGTAATCGCGCTTCGCGAAGCGGCATTTGGCGAAGCCAACGAAGAAGTGCTGCAAGCCCAAACCGCTTATGCCGCGTTACTGCGGCAGATGAATCGCCCGGCAGCAGCAGATTCGGTAGTAAAACGGGTAGCAGAGATGTCGATTCAAAATTGACCAACACATTGGAAACCAAGGTATGATTGGTAAAAAAATTCTCCATTACAACATTGTCAAAAAGCTCGGCGAGGGCGGGATGGGCGTGGTGTATCTTGCCGAAGACACCCGGCTCGATCGACAAGTTGCCATCAAATTTCTGCCCGGTCACATCGCTACGGATACAGAAGCTCGGCAGCGATTCGAAATTGAGGCAAAAGCGGCGGCATCGCTGAATCATCCGAATATCGCCAACGATCCACGCTATCGAACATGCAGAAGAAGATGTGTTTATTTTGTCATGGAATACATCGACGGGCAGGCCGACGCCAAATGCATGAGATTGCCGGACTGGAACGGCTGCCCGGATCGAACGGCTGGAACTGATATCGCCATCCAGATTGCCAAAGGGTTGCAGGCAGCACGATGAAAAAGGGATTGTTCATCGCGATATCAAATCCGGCAATATCATGGTCACCGCTGACCGGCAGGTGCAAATTGATGGATTTCGGCATCGCGAAAGTTGGCACGCAGCAAAACTCACCCAGGTCGGCATCGACACTGGGCACGCCCGCATATATGTCGCCGGAACAGGCGCAGGGCGAACCGGTGGATCAGCGCAGCGATTTGTGGTCGCTGGGCGTTGTGCTGTACGAACTACTTATCGGCGAAATGCCGTTTGCAGGCGATTTCAGCGCAGGCGGTTATTTACGCGATTCTCAACGAAACATTCGCGAGCCGGTCGATCAAAAACGGGCGGATGTGCCCCGGCGATTGCTGCAAATCTGTCCAGCGCAATTGAAAAGAAATGCTCCAAAAAATCCGGAAAACCGCTATGCCAGCGCATCGATTGCTGGGCGAATTGCAACGTGCGGATCGGCAGGTGGATAGTATTTCCCGCTCTCAATGGATTCCATCCGCCGAAAAACCGGAAAAAATCGACCATCAACAAACAGGCGATTATCAGCACGCTTTTTATTTTTCCGTGTTTATTATCGCTGTGGTTTTATGGTCCCGCTTTACCGGACGAACGTCCGACCTGCCAGATTATGCCCAACAGCTCAATTCCATTGCTGTGTTGCCGTTCGACGATCTCAGCCCGGAACAGGATCAGGAATATTTTTGCGCGACAGCCGACCGAGGCGAAATTTTCACCAAACTTGCGCGATTGGGCGAACTGAAAGTGATTGCCCGGACATCCGTAATGCGCTATCGCAACAAAATTGTCTCCGAAAAAGCATTCGGGAAATTGGGGAGGAACTGGATGTGTCTACCGTGCTGGAAGGCAGCATTCGCAAACATGAGGATAACATCCGCGTGACCGCGCAGTTGATCCGCACGAATGACGAGTCGCATATCTGGGCGGAATCGTATGACAAAAACTCGATGATGTGTTTGACACTGCAGGATGATGTTGCCAAATCCATTGCAGAAGCCTTGCATGTGCAACTATCACCGAAAGCCATCGCCGCCATCGAGGAAAATAGCAAAAACAGGATACGCGCCTATACGAACTCGTGAAGCGCGGTAACCACATGCTTTTCGCAGGAAAAGAAACAGAGAAAAGGCACTCGAATTTTATAAAACAACACTGGCAACCGATTCAACTTATGCACCGGCATCATCGGCATTACTATGCGCTGGCATCACAAATGGGTGTTTAGCGGATTCCGGGACAGGGGTGCGCATCGCCGCAAGCTTGACTGGGCGGAAAAATCTATCCGGCTGGCGCCGGACAATCCCGATGCGCTCGCGGTTTTGGCGCATTCCTATCTGACTTCCGGCGTGAGCATTGATTCAACATACGCAGTGCTTTCAACAAGCGCTGGACGCAAACCGAACAGCGAGGCGTTGCGCTGGAAGCTGCCGGATTTTTCTACATCAGCAGAATTGGTTTGTGGGACGCGGGGCTCAACTAATCGCCAAAAGCAGCCATTGATCCATTCGGGATGTAATATTTTCACCATCGCTGCGGCAATGTGCAATTATATCGACATTGGCGATGAACAACTACGGACGTTCGCTGGTGCTCAAAGGCGATTACGACGCTTGAGCAAAGTATTGTGGGAAGTGGTGTCCATTTACGAAACGCTTCTGGCGGTATTAACCGCGACGCGACCGGCGGCGGATAGCCAATCTCGGTCGCGCTGCACTCGCAAAAAAGATTTTCGGCGGGCTGAGGAATTGGCAAAAAAGCGGTGCCGATGTTTACGTTCTGGTTGGCGATGCGCATCGCGGTGCTCAGCTATCCGGAAAATGAATTGGCGAAGCTGAAAAGGACGAAACCGGTTTATTTGCTGCAGATATGCCGGACGAGGCAGGTGATTGCGCTTCGCGAAAGCAGCATTCGGCGAATCCAACGAAGAGTGCTGTATCAATATCAAACACCGATTCCGCGTTGCTGCGGCAGATGAATCGCCCGGCAGCGATGATCAACAACTTTTCGGCGGATACAGCAGTTTTCGGTGGAATAATTTCGAATTTTTTGACGATCAACATTCAGCGTTTAATTCCATAATTTACAGGAGCTTGATTGATGAAAATCGACTTGATCACCATTTTGACGAATGACGCGCCAAAACTCAGCAAATTTTACCGTGATGTGCTCGGTTTTTCCGTGGCGCAAAATACCGGAAAATATGTGGAATTGGCCAACGAATCCGTGCGATTTGCCATTTGCGAACGCCCGATAATGACGCAGGCAACCGGACACAAATCCTATCGCGAAAAGCCCGCCGGACAGTCGTTTGAGTTGGCATTTGTGCTGGATTCCCCGGCGGCGGTGGACGCCAAATATGATGAAATTATCGCCAACGGCGCAACGCCGGTAAAAGCGCCAGCAACCATGCCGTGGGGCATGCACACCGCGTTTTTCGCCGATCCGGACGGGAATATTCACGAGCTGTTTTGTCATCCGCAGGCGGAAAAATAATGTTGCTCTATCAGGAAATTGTGCCGGACAAGCGGCTGGCAAATCACATTTTATCCTATTGGAAATTCGAATATCACCCGGATTCATCCGACGGAAAACCGCCGGAAATGCTCGATCACACAGTGTTGCCGGACGGTTGTGTGTCGCTGGTATTTCATTATAATCAATATGTTAAGCAACGATTTTCTGTGCTGTTCAGGCGCGGATGCAGAATTATAACACACAGATGTATCCCGGCAGCGTGTTTGTGGGTGTGCGGTTTTTTCCCGGCGTTGTGGATGCACTGTTCGGTATCAGCGGCGCGGCGTTGCGCGATCAATCCATCGATGCGAGCACGATTTGCAGCAACCTCAATTTGGGCAAATTGCTGGAATGCATCTGCAAAAATTTCGACCAATACGAGCTGTTCGACGAAGAATTGCTGCCATTCATCACCAAATTTGCCGGAAAACCGGACGAGCGGATTACCCGCGCCGTTTCGCTGATTGTCGCGGCAAACGGCAACATCAAAATGGCGGATATCGCCGGAAAAGTGCACCTCAGTGAGCGGCAGTTGCAGCGCATTTTCCGCGAAAAAGTGGGGCTGACGCCCAAAGAATTTGCACGGATTCGCCGCATCCGCACATCGCTGATCAAGATGGTGCTGGAAAACCGGGATTTGCAGGAGGTTATTCACAACGCGGGATATTTCGATCAGGCTCATTTTATCCGCGATTTCGGCGCAATTGCCGGCACCAATCCCACTTTGTTTAAAAAAATACATTTCGCAAATCGATCATCGCAACATTTCACCGCCCGATGCACAGCGTTGATGTTGTCGTTTTTTACAATCATTTCTCGCCCGGAAAAGCTATTTTTTTTTACAAATAAAATTTAAGGAGACAGATATGCCTGCTACTGATATTTCATGCCTCAAATCGCTGTTTTTCATTAGCTTAACAATGTCGTTATTTCTGTGTGCAAGCGTCGTTTCTGCACAGGAAGGGCCGTCCGAAAAACATGTGGCGGCAATGAAAAGCTCGATTTTTGATCGGGAAATGGAAAGGAATTGGCTGGCAAATGACGCCGCAAGGCGCCAAAGAAGATGCGATGGTCGAAGAAAATATCCGCCGAAACTGGACGGTTTGGTGCTGATGGTGGAAGGTGTCGGTAAACGAACGGACCCCGAAACCGGGAAAGAAATGATTGTGCACAATGCGCTCGGTCTGATGTCGTATGATCCGCATGGCGGCGGTTACAAAATGCAATCGCATTTATCGAACGGGCGATCCACCACCGCCGATGCCAAATTCAACGATGATGGCTCATTTGTCTGGTGGTTCAAAACGCCGCAGGGCACCATTCGCTATACGATCAAACTGAACAGCGCCGATCAATGGCACGAAATCGGGGAGTTTTCCGCAGACGGCGAGAACTGGCGCCAATTTTTGAGATGACGCTGGATCGCGTGGAAACAGAGTAATCCGTTTTGGAGCAATTTGCGGATTGAAAAGCATTCTTTTCATTGAACAAATTGATGGATTCTGCTCAAATGAAAAACGTATTTGCCCTTTGCGAACTTCGCGACTTTGCGGCAATCGTTAAATGGCCAATTGTCCAAAAAGAAAACCCTCTCACAATTTCTCGCGAGTGGGTTTAATCTATATAAATGATATTAGTTGAAGCCTTAAGCAATCAATTCCGCTTTTTGATTCACAGCCAGAAATTCGTTCCAGTTGCGGCGGTTGCGCTGTTCCCAGTTGCGCTGATGGTAGCCGTAACTCGCCAGCAGCGGGAAGGATAGCGTCAATTCAGTGAACACCATTTGCTCATACGCGGTGTCCACTTTGCCCCAGGAGCAAGCTTCTTTCAGGGTGGAACCGGAGAGTGCGCCATCGCGCTCATCCGCAACGGTGAGCTGCACGGCGTATTTGTGCATTTCCACATCGTGACCGAGAATTTCCGCGCAAACGACGGTATCCTGCACAAAGTTTTTGGGCACGCCGCCCGCCAGCATCAACAATCCGGTGGTGCCGGCTTCGATTTTAATGTCCGTCAGTTCGCGAAAATCTTTTACGGAATCGATGGAAACGTGCGTATCAGGATTTTCCACCTGATGCACAACCAACCCGAATCCGGCGCTGCAATCGGAAAAAGCCGGCACAAAAATCGGCACGCCAAGCTCGTACGCTGTGCGCACGATGGAGCCTTCCCCAAGATTGTTTTCCACCAGATATTTGCCCATTTCCACAATAAATTCGCGGGAAGAATAGGCTTTCGGCGGCAGCGTGTTCGCGATTTTACGAATGGTATCGTCGCATTCTTTCAGCTCTTCTTCGTCGATGTAAGTATCATAAATACGATCGATAGCCAGTTTTCGCAGTTTCTGGTCATCGACAAACTGGGTGCCCACATAATGGCGATAGCCCAGCGCTTCAAAAAAATCCTGATCAACAATATTCGCGCCGGTGGAAACGATAACATCCACCATTTTGTTGCGCAACATATCCACAATTGCTGTTTTTAAACCCGCGCTGATCAATGAACCGGCCAGGGTTAAAATGACAGTACAGTCTTTATCGCCCAACATCATATCGTAAATTTTAGATGCCCGCGCCAAATTGCGGGACTGAAACGCCATTTTTTCATACTGATCGATGATCGGCGTGGCATCGAACGCTTTAATGTCAATATGTTCGATTGTCTGTTGCAGATAATCTTGTTTTTTCACTTCCGGTTCCTCTGTTTTGTACATAGTGGATGTTTCGGCGACAAAATCGGCGCCGTCATCCGCATTCAATCTTGTTGCGTGTTAAACCGCGGTAACCAATCCGTTGTTGATGGTGTGGATGCCGTTCGCCGGTCCACTCAATGCCTCCGAGCGGGGAAAATCGTGCCCGCGCATGATGACATTTACCGTTGGTTTTTGCGATTCGAACACATCTATCAGGTATTTTTCAGCGAAAGTGTAGTCGAAAGGTTTGCAGGAAAACAGGTCAACAAAGCAGTATTCTTTGTCCTGAAATGTGTGAATCGAAATATGGCTTTCCGCAATCACCACAAAGCCGGTAATCCCTTTGTCTTCCGGAACCAGACCGGAATATTTGAACACATACGGCTGGGTGATTTTGGTCATCCCGATCATATCGGGCAAATTGTTCAGTACGTCAAAAACTAAATCATAATCGTTCAATTTTGCAGGATTGCAATAATTGAGGTCAAGCGTTAAGTGGGGTCCGAATGCATCGATTTTTGCCATCTCATAAATCCTCCCAATTTGGATTTTAGAATAAATGAATTAGATACAACTTTGCTGCACAGCAAATCAGTAATTTGTAGATATTCACTGCACAACATTCTCAAATGGCGCGCCAATATACATCGTCAAAAATCAACAATGCAATAAAAAAATTTCTTTTTTTAAAACTATTGTTTAATATATTAAACAATAGGCGCACTACAATTAACATGTTGTTTTAATGGAATTTAGCCAGGATAATTACCATAAAATGACTGACTGTCATTTATAAAAATATACCGGAAAAGCATATTTTAAGATTGTTTTTTCGACGCTCTGGATTATAATATTTCCATTTGAATTGGCCAAATTGGCCTATTACACAATACCCATCGATTCCGGCGTGACAAAGTAAAAAATAAATTTATATTGTTACGCTTTTCCCAAAACAAACTTTCTTCAAGCTATTGCGTGATTTAGAGACATTTCAATTTAGGCATTGCATTGGGTATTTTTATCCGGATTTCGGCTGTATGAGCCAAATTTTTCAAAATCCGGGTTGCGTTTTCCCGGAAATTCCATTTATTTCGGAACTGGTGATTTAACCGTTTGGTGATGCGATCGACATCATTTTTAGATTAGAAAATTGAGGAAAAAAACATGCAAATTGGTGATTACGATGTGCAACTGCTCAACACCGGATTGTTCCGACTGGATGGCGGCGCGATGTTTGGCGTAGTGCCCAAAGCGTTGTGGGGCAAACAAAAACCGCCGGATGAGCATAACCGCATCCACATGTGCACCAATGCGCTGCTGTTGCGCGGCAACGGGAAAACCATTTTGGTGGATACCGGCATCGGCGAGCACAACCCGGCCAAATTTTGCCAGATTTATGCGGTGGATACCGCCGTGCACAACCTTCCGCAATGCCTGGCAAATCACGGCGTTGCGCCGGCGGATGTGACCGATGTGATCCTCACCCATCTGCATTTCGACCACGCCGGCGGGGCCACTATTCCAAATGAAAACGGCACATTTCGTCCGGCATTTCCGAACGCGGCATATCATGTGCAACAACGCCATTACGAATGGTCCGTTGAAGCATCAGAAAAAGATCGCGCCAGTTTTCTTGAAGAAAACATCGTGCCGCTGGTGCAAACAGAACAGCTGAATTTGCTGAAAAGCAGCAGCGAAATTTTTCCGGGAATTGAATTGTTGTTATCGGACGGACATACAATGGCGCAGCAAATGCTGCTGATTCACAGCGATGAACAACCGCTGTTTTTTCCGGCGGATCTGATTCCCACTTCCGCCCATGTTCCGGTGCCGTGGGTGATGGCTTACGATTTGTTTCCGCTGATCACCATCGAAGAAAAAAAGCAATATTTGAATCGCGCGGCGAGCGAAAACTGGCTGGTGGTTTTCGAGCACGATCCGCTGCTGCCCTGCGCAACCGTGACGCGAACGGCGCGCGGCTACAGCATCGGCGATGCGGTTTCGCTGTAAATGTGCGGATCCATCGCGGTCAGCATTTTGTGCATGTCCACGCTTTCCCCCAAAAACACGCGGATGCGCTTTAACTGCGCCACCGGCGATGCCAGCAGTTCTCCCCGGTTCAGAAACAGGTGCTCCATATTCGGTTGTTTGACCAGCCAATTTTTGATTCGCGCGGATCGTAAATGAACCGAATTGGCGATCATCCGGGCGCTGGCCGCTGGCGTCCGGCTGCCCTGCTCAACCAACAATTCGCTGTGATACCGGATCAATTCATCAATCGATTTTTCCAAATAAATCACCCGATACCGGAACAACGGATCGAGCGAACCCAACAACGTGTAATCGATCAGAATCGCTTTCCCGTTGGACTGATTTAGCCAAACGCTCTTTTTGGGGAAATTATCCGCAACGGCTGAACGGGGCGTTGCGAGGTCAATCACCGCGTCTGGCGGTGTGTCGTACTTCGGCAATCCACCGACGCTTAACACGTTTAATAACAATCGCTTACCACTATCTGGCATTCCGGAAACTACGGTAATCATCGGCTCATCCTGTTTTCGTAACCATTTGAGAATTCGCAACATGCAAACGCGTACGAGTATCCTGCATTCGTATTTGCAGGGATTCCATTTTACCGGCGCTTCGAAAAGGGAAACGCTGCCAGCGCCTGCACCGGAATTCATCCGGAAACATAAAAACTGCGGCTGGCGCAAAACATATAGTTGTGATGAAAGTAGATTGGGCGCTCCGCTCACCCACCCTTTTTTTCCCAAACCCAAAAAACGTGACAGTTTCTATTGAAATCTGCCGGCAAAATATAATACATTTATCGACGGTACAAAGCGATTTTGAATCTGATTTTTTTTACAAAAATATTGTGACGCAACAGTTACACGTTAGTGTTGATAATCCGATGACTGTTCAACAAAAGGATGAATACGATGCCATACGTATCCGTAAATTTTAGCAAAATGTCGCTGAAAGCGCCGGAAAACTGGCTGTTTGGTCAGGTGAAAACGGAAATTTGGGCACGCTCCGAAGCCCGGATCGGCGTGCTGCGCATCCGCAAAATTGACGATGCCGCACCCGACAAAACCGTTGCCGAACTGGAGGAAAATCTGCGTCAATTTATTAATGCGGCAGATTTGCAAACCGTTTTCGATGTGCGAAAACCGGTAACCAGCGATTACGTTTTTGGCGGTTACAGCTATTTTTCGAGTGCGCAACATAAAGATCTGTTTATTCGCGGCTGGTATTTGCAACGCAACAATTGCCTGATTTTAGGAGCGTATGCCTGCCCGAAATCTCAATATCAGTCGGAAACAGCCGTTCGCGAATGCCAGGAAAGCCAGCGAATCATGCTTACGGTTCAGCCGGAAAGCTGATTCTTTTTTTTGCCCGAGACAGCTCTATTTTTGAACGTTTGCGCAACATTCGTGTTTGACACTCCGTAACAAGCAAGAGTGTCAAATATTGTGAGGTGCGCGTACATGTTCTTAAAAACGTTACTTTTTTTAGCGATGTGTTTTGGCATCGCAGCCAGCCAGACAGATGTGGAAAAACGCATCTACAAACCATTGCCGGTCAATCCGCATGCGCCGGAAATCGATGGTAAACTCACCGATGCAATCTGGCAAAAAACACCGCGGGATAAAGGATTCCTGCAAACCAGCCCCAACGAAGGCAAACCTGCCAGCCAACCCACCGAATTCATGATTGCTTACGACGCCAAAAATCTGTATGTCGCGATCGTTTCGCTGGATTCCGTTCCGGAAAAAATAGTGGACAGCATCACCCGGCGGGATCAGGCCGGGGAATCCGATCGAGTGTTGATTTTACTGGACAGCTTTTTCGACAAACGAACCGCATTCTATTTTGGCGTGAACGCCGCCGGCGTAAAAATGGACGGCGTGATGACCGAGGACGGCGATTACGACGACATGAACTGGGACCCGATTTGGGAAGTCGGCACCCGGCGCATTCCCGAAGGTTGGGTTGCGGAAATGCGTATTCCGCTCAGCCAGTTGCGCTTTGCGGATCGCGAGGAACACACCTGGGGCTTGCAAGTTGCCCGCTATTTTTATCGCAATAATGAATGGTCGATGTGGCAATTTTACCCCTCGTCCGTTGGCGGATTTGTCAGCTATTTTGGCGAAATGCAGGGAATGACCGGACTGGAAACGCCCCGGCAAATTGAGTTGCTGCCCTATTCGCTCAGCCAGTTCAGCTTTTTTCCGGATGATCCGGACGACCCGTTTCTGGACGGACGCGATGGCAAAATTGCCGGCGGGCTGGATGGCAAAATCGGCATCACCAGCGATTTAACGCTCAATTTTACCGTCAACCCGGATTTCGGGCAGGTGGAAGCCGATCCCTCCGAAGTGAACCTCTCCGCTTTCGAAACATTTTTTCAGGAAAAACGACCGTTTTTTATCGAAGGCAGCAATATTTTTACGTACACCCTCGGTTTTGGCGATGGCTCGGATTCCCGCGAATCGCTGTTTTATTCCCGCCGGTTGGGACGACAACCGCAGTACGAACCGGATCTCGGGGATAACGAATACATGCAAATGCCCGACAACACGTCGATTATTGCCGCAGCAAAAGTTACCGGCAAAACCCACAACGGGCTTTCGATTGGCGTACTGAACGCATTTACCGCACGGGAACGCGCAGCAATCGAGTTGAACGGCGTTCGCCGGAAAGAAATTGTGGAGCCTGCAACCAACTATTTCGTCGGACGGTTGCAGAAAGATTTTTCCGAAGGCAACACGTCGATCGGCGGCATCGCGACTGCAACCAATCGCGATATTTCCAGCGAAAACCTCCGCTTTTTGAACACAGCCGCATACACCGGCGGTTTCGATGTGCGCCACAATTGGCACAACAAAGATTATTGGATAAGCCTGAAAACCGCATTCAGCCGCATCGAAGGCGATCCGGAAGCGTTGATTGAAGCGCAAACATCCTCGCGGCGCTATTTCCAGCGCCCGGACGCGCCGCACCTCACGCTGGATTCCACCCGCACATCGCTGGACGGACATGCCGGCGCGTTTGGCATCGGCAGATCCAACGGTCATATTCAGGGAATGCTGGGCGGCACCTGGCGCTCACCCGGATTCGAAATTAACGATTTGGGATACATGCGCTCCGCGGACCGCATTTTGCAATTTTCGTGGCTGTCCTATCGCGAGTGGAACCCGCAGTGGATTTTCCGGGAATACCGCATCAACCTCAACCAGTGGACCGGCTGGAATTTTGACGGCGAACAAACGTTCCGCGGCATGAATGTAAACGGCGGCGGCCGTTTTGCGAACAACTGGCAATTTTGGGGCGGAACGGAATTGGAAGCCAGCGGACTGGATGCCAGCGGATTGCGGGGCGGCCCGATGCTGCGCTATCAGGGCGCGATTTACAGTTGGTGGAGCATCGATTCGGACGATACAAAACCGTTTCAATTTGAAATTGGCGGATTCAACAGCTTTAAAGATGACGACGTTTCCCGATCACGCGAATTTTATGGTGGGGTTCAGTGGCGACCGGCAAAATCGATGTCGCTATCGTTGCAACCGTTTTTCAACATCAACAAACGTGATTTGCAATATGTTGAAACCACTGAATTTAGCAACGCAGATCGCTATATTTTCGCGCGAATCGATCAGAAAACAACCGGTGTCATTGTCCGGTTGAATTACAGCATCACGCCAACATTATCGTTCCAATATTACGGCCAGCCGTTTGTTTCCGCAGGAAAATACAGCCATTACAAACGCATCACCGATTCACGGGCGGAACGATACGAAGATCGATTTGAAAACATCGATGACGAAATTTCCAAAAATGATGATGAAGTTTTGATCGACGAAGATGCCGACGGCAACAGCGATTATTCGTTCGAAATTCCCGATTTCAATTTTCAGGAATTTCGCTCGAATTTAGTGGTTCGATGGGAATTTCGCCCCGGCTCCACAATGTATTTTGTGTGGGCGCAACAGCGCGACGATTCATTTAACAATGGCAATTTTAATTTCCGGCGCAACGTGGACAGCCTGTTCGGTATCGATCCAGAAAATATTTTTCTGTTGAAATTCAATTACTGGTTCTCGCTGTAATCTTTTGGACGTTTTCGCAACAGAGTCACGGAGGAGCACAGAGTTTTTTTATAAACGAATTAAAAAAATAGTTTCAGAAAAAAAAGCTATTATCATTAAAAACAAATATTTACCAAAGAATGCTTTACCCTTAACTTCTCTGTGATTCTCTGTGTCTCTGTGGCAAAAAATTTTGGCGCACAGCATCTGTCATTCACGATAAAATGACATTCGGTTCTCCCAGCGTTAAAAATACCCGTTTGGAACGCTCACTCTAAACGCATACCCTCTCTTCCGAAAAACAATTTTCCGTCAGCACATTTCTGTGTTATCTTTTAAACTGTTCACAAATGAATACAAATACAGAAAACGAAACGGAAACAATTCATGGAAAAAGTGCTGATTCTCGATTTTGGTTCGCAATATACCCAACTGATCGCCCGCAAAACCCGCGAACTGGGCGTGTTTTCGGAAATCCATCCGTTCAATTATTCAATTGATGACATTCGCGCGGATGCACATATTAAAGCGATCATCTTTTCCGGCGGTCCGTCCAGCGTTTACGCGGATGGCGCACCGCACGCAAACAACGCTATTTTTGAACTTGGCGTGCCGGTTTTGGGCATTTGCTACGGTTTGCAGCACATCGCGTATTCGATGAAAGGCGCGGTAGACCCGGCGCACAAACGGGAATTCGGCCGCGCGAAACTGCACATCGACGGCGATAATCCGCTGTTTGCGGGTATCGCATCGCCAACGCAGGTGTGGATGAGCCATGGCGATCACCTCACCAAATTGCCGGAAGGTTTTTCTGCCATCGCCAAAACGGACAATTCGCCGATCTGCGCCATCGAAAATCGTGATCGGCATATTTACGGCATCCAGTTTCACCCGGAAGTGCACCACACCGAAGCCGGCAAACAAATGCTGCACAATTTTTTGTTCAACATTTGCGATTTTGCAGGGGATTGGTCGCCGCAATCGTTCATCGAAATGGCGATCCGGCAGATTCGCGAAACCGTTGGCGCAGATCGCGTTTTACTGGGACTTAGCGGCGGAGTAGATTCCAGCGTTTTGGCGGCGTTGCTGCATCGCGCCATCGGTGATCAGCTTACCAGCGTTTTTGTGGATACCGGGTTATTGCGGGCAAACGAGGTGGAAGAAGTAAGTTATACTTTCAGGGAAAATTTAGCGCTAAATTTGACCGTTGTCACGGCTGGGCCGGTTTTCCTCGATAAGTTACGCGACGTAATTGATCCGGAGAAAAAACGCAAGTTGATCGGCCAAACATTCATCGATGTATTTGAAGCAGAAGCCCGCAAAGCCGGCGAATTTCGTTTTTTGGCTCAAGGCACCCTCTACCCGGACGTCATTGAAAGCGTTTCATTCAAAGGACCGTCCGCAACTATCAAATCCCATCACAACGTTGGCGGATTGCCGGAACGGCTGAACTTCGAATTGTTAGAGCCGTTTCGCGAATTATTTAAAGATGAAGTGCGCCAGGTTGGACGCGAACTGGGTGTTCCGGAGAACATAATCGGACGTCATCCCTTCCCCGGACCGGGTTTGGCGGTAAGAATTATTGGAAAAATTACCGAGACAGATTTAGAGATTTTACAAAAAGCCGATAAGATATTCATTGACGCTTTGAAAGCGGCAAATTTATATGATGAAATATGGCAAGCTTTTGCAGTTTTGCTGCCGATACAAACAGTAGGTGTGATGGGCGATGAACGGACATACGAAAACGTGCTCGCCCTGCGTGCCGTAACCAGCACAGACGGGATGACGGCCGATTGGTACCCGTTGCCTTACGATTTTCTGGCGGATGTGTCGAACAAAATTATCAACGAGGTGAAAGGCATCAATCGAGTGGTTTACGATGTCAGCTCCAAACCGCCGGCAACCATCGAGTGGGAATAAACAGCGATTAAAAATCAAGGGTCGAAAATAAGAAAATATTCATAAACAGTTTGCCCACGGACAGGGCAACAGAACCAGTTGAGTTCACTAAGGAGGATAAGATTTTATGTGTGGAATCGTCGGTTATATTGGTAAACGTGATGCGTACCCGGTGCTTATCGGGGGATTAAAACGATTGGAATATCGTGGCTACGATTCTTCCGGCGTGGCATTGTTGAAAGAAGGTAAAATTGATGTCAAAAAGCAGGTTGGGAAAATAGCGGCGCTGGAAAAATCCGTCAACGGTACGCCGATGACCGGAAATGTCGGCATCGCGCACACCCGTTGGGCAACCCACGGTGTTCCGAATCAAACCAATGCTCACCCGCACAGCGATTCTTACGGCGATATCGTGCTGGTTCACAACGGCATTGTGGAAAATTATGCAACCCTGCGAAAAATGATGATCGAAAAAGGTCACACTTTCCGCACCGAAACTGATACCGAAATTATTGCTCACCTCATCGAAGAAATTTACAAACAAGGTGATTCGTCATTTGAGGAAGCCTTCCGCGCTGCACTGCTGGAGCTGGACGGCACTTATGGTCTGGCTGTCATTTCCCGTCACGAGCCGGATAAATTATACGTTGCGCGAATGGGCAGCCCGCTGGTGCTGGGTATCGGCGAAGGCGAATATTATGTGGCTTCCGATGCGTCGGCAATTATCGCGCACACCCGCGACGTCATGTATCTGGAAGATGGCGAGTTCGCAATCATCAGCAAAGATGGCTATGTCACCAAAACCATTCAGAACGAAATCATCAAAAAGAAAATTGAACGGGTTGAATTCGATCTCGAACGTATCGAAAAAGCCGGTTACGATCATTTCATGCTCAAAGAAATTTATGAGCAGCCCCGCACCGTTGCCGACTGCATGCGCGGACGATTGATCGAAGAAGACGGCGTTTCGCACCTCGGCGGATTGAGCCAGATTATGCACAACGTGATGCGCGCCCGCAAAATTTTTGTGACCGCTTGCGGCACATCCTATCACGCCGGTTTGATTGGCGAATACATGATTGAAGAATATTGCCGCATTCCGGTGGAAGTGGAATATGCTTCCGAATTCCGCTATCGCGATCCCATTATTGATGATGATAACCTGGTTATCGCCATCAGCCAATCCGGCGAAACAGCCGACACGCTGGCTGCCCTCCGCGAAGCCAAACGCAAAGGCGCAACGGTAATGGGTTTGGTTAATGTGGTTGGTTCATCCATTGCCCGCGAAACACAGGGCGGCACCTATATTCACGCCGGACCGGAAATCGGCGTGGCTTCCACAAAAGCGTTCACATCGCAGGTTACGGCACTGGCATTGCTGAACGTGATGATCGCCAGAACCAAAACCATGTCCGCCGAAACCGGTCGCCGCATCGTTCAGGAAATGAAGGCATTGCCGGAAAAAGTGGAAAAAGCGCTGCAATGCGACGCGCTGATTCAAAAAATCGCCAAAGAATTTAAAGATCGCCCGAACTTCCTTTATCTGGGTCGTGGATACAACTTCCCGGTTGCGCTGGAAGGTGCTCTCAAACTGAAAGAAATTTCCTACATTCACGCTGAAGGCTATCCGGCTGCGGAAATGAAACACGGACCGATCGCGTTGATCGACGAAGAAATGCCGGTTGTAGTCATCGCCACAAAAGATAGCACTTACGAAAAAATTATCAGCAATATTGAAGAAGTGAAAGCCCGGAAAGGCCGTGTCATTGCGGTAGTTTCGGAAGGCGACACAACGCTGGAAAACATGGTGGATTACACGATTCCCATTCCCACCACCTTCAACTTCCTGCAGCCGATCATCTCGATTGTGCCGCTGCAATTGCTGGCATATCACATCGCCGTTATGCGCGGCTGCAATGTGGACATGCCCCGGAATCTGGCAAAAAGCGTTACTGTCGAATAGTAATTTTTATTCTCGTCAGAGAAACCTCCCACAAAAAAAGCGCCGTGAAATCACGGCGCTTTTTTATTTTCCCTAAAAAATTTGGCTCAATTAATTTTTCGATCGTATATTTATTGAAAATGAAGGTTGTCGAATGCCGACAGTTTTGAGAATTGGACCTTATCGTTTTTTCTTTTTTGCCGGTGACCGGAGCGAACCATTACATATCCATGTTGAACGGGATGGCAACACTGCTAAATTTTGGCTTGATCCTGTCAGAATCCAAAGTAGCGGAGGGTTTAACCGTCAGGAAATTGGAAAAATTTCAAAAAATAATTTATGAAAATGAAGAATTGTTAATTGAGGCTTGGAATGAGTACTTCAACGATTGAAAAAATAAATGGAAAAATTATTGATGTCCGCAGTGATAACGATACGCTAACGATCGATTTATCTGATGCCCGAACCATTTCTGTGCCATTAGCCTGGTATCCAAGATTACTTAACGGGTCCATCGAAGAACGAAAAAAATGGCGTATTATCGGCAACGGAATTGGTATAAATTGGCCGGATCTGGACGAAGATATTAGTCTGGAAAATATTATTTTAGGTCAACCTTCCGGCGAAAGTCAAAAGTCATTTAAGCGCTGGTTGGTATCTCGTTCAAAAACAAATTGATTATTTGGAACGCTGGCGCGTAAAAATGCGGCGTTTGCCACGGCTGCGCACTTTTATTTCATGTTTAATATCTTCCAGTTGCAGGTTGGCGGTTTCCTCTCCCGCTTTGATAATTTCCACATACCGGTCAAATTCATACCAATAATATTCGCGGATGGGTGGTTGAATGAGCACTTCCGCGCTATTCTGGATTTCATCCGAAAGCGTGTTTGAAGTGATCGTTTTCGATCGCAAAATGACTTCGAACACATTTTTGAAATTCAGCTCCGGATGCAAAATCGGGTGAACATCCACCGCGATGATGAAATCCGCACCGAGATTTCGGGCATGGCGAATTGGCAAATTGTAGGTGATCGCGCCATCAACCAGCATGCGATTTTCGTGCGAAACGGGTGGAAAATAGCCGGGAATGGTGGCGCTTGCCGTAATCGCTTTACGCATATCGCCTTCGGCGAATAAAAACGGGCTGCCGGAGATCAGATCGGTGGCATTGCAGGCAAATGGAATTTTGGTGTCTTCAATGTTTCCGGGCGCGATGAGCGACTCGACAGCTTTTTCCAGTCGCTCGGCTTTCAGCAACGCAACTTTTTTGGCGATCAGGTTCATCAGCACCCAATCTTTTATGCCATTGGCAAACTGGCGGAGCGTGTCGTCCGATTTTACGTTGCTTTTTTTGAGAAAATCCAGCCCGAGTCCGCGAAATGCCGCTTCGTGCATAAATGCGTTTAGCCGTGCTTCCAACGCGTCGCAATCGGGATTTTGGGCGTAAATTCCGCCGATTATCGCGCCGAAGCTGCATCCGACAATCATATCTATTTTGATATTTGCTTTTTCCAGCGCTTTTAGTACGCCGACATGCGCCAATCCGCGTGCACCGCCGCCGCTCAACACCAATGCCACTTTCATTCCAAAACTCCACAATTCTTTGAATACAACCATTGAAACGCAATCAGTGCGGTTTAGTTGCGTTATTTCCCTTTATTCATTCGTCGGCAGATTTTCGTGGCATCTGAAATATTTGTCGTGGCTTTTCGCTTATTCCCGGACGCTGAACAATGACGGATTTGGATCCGATTGAAAGCCAATAACCTTGTTTTTCACCGGAGAAACGGTTTTAAGATACGCGTAAATTGCTCCAAGGTCTTCTTCGCTCATACCTGCATACATTGTCCAGGGCATTATTGTATTGAATTCATTGATGGAAACCACCGGTGATTGATAGCTGGAATCCGCATACTGTTTGAAACGATTAATAAATTTCGATTTGCTCCAGGTGCCTATCCCTGTTTCAACATCCGGGGTGATATTTGCCGAATACACCACGCCGTTCGGGATACGAAATTCAAAACCGCCGGCATAATTCATACCGGGTAACGGTTCGCCCTTTTCCATCGGCGTGTGGCAATCACCACACGATGCAACAGTAATCAAATATTTGCCATAAGCTACTGTATCTGCCGGGTTTGGCTTTGGTTGCGGATCAGCAGGTGCAGGCATTGTCCGGACAATTAAATTGAGCGGGAAATTTAATTTTGTAAGCGGAACCTTATTTTCTATCGGCGCCAGACTGCGGATATACGCGACGATTGCATGCACATCTTCCGTGCTGAGTTTTGCGTAATTCGGATACGGCATTAGCGGAAACAATGGTCTGCCCTCCCGGTTGACGCCCGTTGTAAACGCCCGGATCAACTCGCCGTCCGTCCAGTGACCAATGCCAGCCGGCGTTATATTTGGCGCATACAACGTACCCGGAAAACCGGCTTCTTCCGGAAAAACTTCGCCGCCTTTACCTTCTGTTCCGGTAACCAGCGGACCGGCAAAAGCATTCCAATCCCTGGTTGAATGGCAATCCATGCACACCGCAACATTATGCGCGAGATATCGCCCGCGTTCTATTTTTTCCGGTGTGCTGTCTATTGAAATTTCCAATGCAGATGGCACATAGGGATATGCTGTATTCAAATATATATAACCGCCAATACCTGCAACAATAACGAGCAGAACTAGAGCCGCAACAATCTTTCCAAACATTTTCATATGAACTCCGCAGTTTATAAATGTATTTGAATGCCATTAGCAATGGCTTAATTGGGATAGATTTTTAAAGCTTTCGAAATTACTAAATTTCATACATAAAAGCCAAATTTGTATCACAGCGGACGATGTTTTTTTTGAAATAATAATCGATGGGCAGTCTGTTTCAGGAATTGCGAACGGATGTTTTGCCAAATAAAAAAGGCGGGTAAAACCCGCCTTTGTGAGGTGCATGAGGTGTTTAATGTAACGTGAGAAGCGATGGCATTTTCAACCGCTTGATCAGCCTTCCACTTTCACTTCGATGGCTTTTGGCTTCACTTCTTCCGCTTTGGGCAGGGTAATGGTCAGCACGCCATCTTTGAAACGCGCATCAATTTTACCATCCTGAATACGAGTGGGCATGGTAACGCTGCGTTTGAATTTTCCGTAGTTGCGTTCAACGCGATGGTAATTCGCTTTTTTCTCTTCCGATTCGCGTTTTTTCTCACCCTTGATACTCAGGGTATTATTGGTAAATGTGATGTTCACATCCTTTTTGGTTAAACCCGGCAGCTCAAGATAAACCGTAAACTGGTTTTCATCTTCCTGAACATCCATCCCGGGAAGCCAATCCGAAGAGGCATCCCAGGCGCTGCCGCCCATCACATCGTTGCTGAAAAACTGATCAATCAACCGACCCATTTCGTCATGAGCGCGGAACAGATCGCGAGCAGGAATCCAACGTTCGAGTTTCATAGTGATAACCTCCTTAAGTTTATAATTTTAAGTTATTTCCGGGCGATAAAACATCACTCGGATTATGTATTATTTAACTAATTTTAATAGCTTTTGGTTTCGCTTCTTCTGCTTTGGGCAGGGTTAGCGTTAACATGCCATCTTTATATGTTGCGTCGATGGCGTCCACTTTTACCGGCGTTTTAATTTTGAACGCGCGGGAAAATTTGCCGAACAACCGTTCGCTGCGAAGCACTTTTACCCCTTCGGTAACTTCCTGAGGGAGGCGCTCGCCGGAAATCCGCAGGATGCCTTTGTCAAATTCTATCGATAAATCTTCCTTGCGAATGCCGGGTAATTCGGCGCTCAACACAAAATTGTCTTCCAGTTCCGTAACATCTACGCGAGGCTGCCATTTCTCATTTTGGACATCGTTGGTTGTTTCGCCGGAAAAACCGTTCCGGAAGTGCTCAACCGCACGATCAAATTCCTGAGCGATGTTGCCAAAATCATTGCCGGTAAAAAAACGAACATGTGCCATGGTAAATCTCCTTTGGTTTATTTTGATGTTAATTCTGTTTCCATCGTTTTTATTTTCATACTCAACCGGTAGTATTTACAAAGGCTGTGCCAATTTTAACTGTGGCTCGCTAAGCGGCTGTTTTTAATTATTTTAGATTTTTAAATTCGTCAACGTCTGACAAAATTGGCGTTATGAATTTTTTTCAGAGGTGCTGCCAACGGCTGGCAGAGTAAATGCAGGAATTTCAGATTGTCTGAAATTTTTTCGGCAGGGTGTGACAATTTGTCAAAACTGACATATTTTAGCTAAATATGCATACAACTATATAAATACAAGTGTTTGTTTTTTATAGCTTTATAATTTTTCAAAATAAGGTGTTAAGCATTTCAATTCATTCAACCGATATTTAATTAGCGGGTTTTATTTCTCCGCAAAAGTGCCATTTGATTTTACAATCCAAAATGTGAGACAAACAATGGAACCGGACTTAACTACAGCCAATAATCAGGCAATTAGTGTTCTAATTGTTGATGATAATAAAGCAGATGCAGTAATAATTTCGAGGCTTCTGAAAAATGTGCCGCCTTACCAAATTTCCCAAATCAATATCATCCACACAGCAAGCCAGCTTCCCATATACTTAAGGCAACTAAAACCGCAAGTTGTATTTATTGATTACGATATCGAAGGATATCCCGGCACACAATCCATCTCCAAAATGAGAGAAAAGGGCTGCGATGCGGCATTTGTTCTGATAACCGGACATAGCGGTGGTTTTGTTATCCAAAAAGCATTGCGCGCCGGCGCAGATGATTTTATCAACAAAGACGAGCTTTCCGCTGCCGTGCTCGCCAAAACACTCAATCATGTGCTGCACCGCCAGGAAACCCGATTTGCACTGAAAAAATATGCGGATGATTTAGTCCAAGCCAATACCCGGTTGGAAGCACAGGCGCAAGAGCTTCAGAAAACAGTGGAAGAATTATCTGCCGCAAAAGAAAAAGCGGAAAAAGCGACGCAGGCTAAATCCTTGTTTTTAGCGAACATGAGTCATGAAATTCGCACACCGATGAACGGTATTATCGGTATGACAGAGCTGCTGCTGGAAACTCCGCTAAAACCCAAGCAGATCGAATATTTGGGAATTGTGGACAGCTCGGCAAAATCGCTGCTGTCGCTGTTGAACGATATTCTCGATTTATCCAAAATCGAAGCGCAGCGGGTAATAGTCGAATCAATCGAATTTAATTTGCGCGAAAATTTGCGAAATACGATACGAATGATGGCTTTTCGGGCGGAAGAACAGGGCATTTCGCTGGATTGGAAAATCGAAACGGGTGTGCCGGATGTGATCGTCGGCGATTCGTCGCGGCTGCGGCAAGTTTTAATCAATCTGGTTAGCAACGCAATCAAATTTACCACCAGCGGACAGGTTTTGGTGGAGGTAAGCTGCACGGCGGTCGATGCCGTTGCGCAAACCGTCACGCTCCTATTTGCGGTATCGGATACCGGAATCGGCATTTCCGAAGACAAACAGAAAATCATTTTCGATGCATTTTCTCAAGCGGATATTTCCACAACCCGCTGTTTTGGCGGCACGGGTTTGGGTTTGTTCATTTCCCGAAACCTGACCAAACTAATGGGTGGCAATATTTTTGTGCAAAGCCCCGCAGCGCCGTTAAATCCGGTAAATTATCATGCTGTTGCCGGACAACCGGGCAGCACTTTTTCCATTTCGATTCCGTTTGCAACCAGTGAAAATCCCGAATTTGCAACCGTAAATTTAATCGCTGCGCAGCAGGAAAAAAATTACCCGGAATTGATCCGCCAACGCAATTTACGGCTGCTACTCGCGGAAGATAATCCGGTGAACCAAAAACTGGTGAACGCGCTGTTGAGCAAAATTAACGTTCAGGTTACGCTGGCAGACAATGGCGTTATGGCGTTTGAGCATATTCAATCAACCGCTTTTGACGTGGTTTTGATGGATATCCAAATGCCGGAGTTGGACGGATTTGAGACAACCCGCGCGGTTCGCGAATGGGAAAAACAAACGGCTTCGACGCGATCTTTACCGATTATCGCGCTAACAGCCAGTGCTTTGCTGAGTGATCGCCAAAAATGCATCGCTGAAGGAATGAATGATTACGTCAGCAAACCGATCAAAAGGGAAGAGCTGTATCGGGCAATCTGGAATGCGATAAACCCTTGATTTTATTTGAACTGCTGAAGTTTTGCCGCCCTTCAGCAAACACCATTTGCACGGCAAAACAATTTGCGATTTTGTATTTCAAATCTCACAAACCAATCAACCAATTATTATATTTGAGCAGCAAAAACGGTGCTTTGTTGCACTAAAAAAAACGGGATTGAATACCAGAGGGAAAGTATGGGATATCGAATTTTTATCACAGGTTCCGGCATTGCGGCGGAAGCACAGCAGGTGCTGCGCGTTTCAAATTGTGAATCTGCCGTTGGCGAGCCGAAAGATACGCCGGAGGAAATCGCTGCGAAAGTGCGCGATTTTCAGCCGCACGCGCTGATTGTCCGGCAGGGCAAAATTACTGGCGCAGTGATGGACGCATCCGAACATCTGAAAGTAATTTGCAAACACGGCGTCGGCACGGATAATATTGACATCGCCGCAGCAACAGAACGCGGCATTCCGGTTTTTTTCACGCCGGATGCCAATTTCGAATCCACCGCGGAGCATACGCTGGCAATGCTGCTTTCGCTGGCGCGCCAGATTCCGGCACAGGATCGCCAAATCCGCAACGGCATTTTTGATAAAAAACAATACGGCGGGCTCGAATTGACCGGAAAAACGCTCGGATTGATCGGTTTCGGCAAAATTGCCCGACGGTTGGCGGAACTGGTTGCGCCGTTCAACATGACCGTTTGGGTGTATCATCCATCCGGCAAAATGGAAAATTTACCGGAGTATATTCGAAAAGCGGCATCGCCGGAAGACGTGTTTGCGACAGCGGATTTTATCAGCCTGCACTGTCCGTTGACGCCAAAAACCCGTAATCTGATTAACGAACAATCCATCGCGATGATGAAAGACGGCGTGTGTATCATAAACGTGGCGCGCGGCGGCATCATCAACGAAAGCGATTTGCTGGCGGCGTTGGGATCCGGAAAAGTTCGCGGCGCAGCGCTGGACGTGTTCGAAACCGAGCCACCGGCAATGGACGATCCGCTGTTCAAACAGGACAACGTTATCGTCACTGCGCACGTTGGCGGCGCATCGGATAATTCCATGAAAAACATGGGATTAGATGCGATTAAAAATATTTTTTCTGTGCTGAACAGCGGGGAAATCGATCACCGGTCGCTGGTGAATCCGGCGGTTTTAGGGAAATAATCAAAAATATTCCATTACAAAAACCCGTAGAGGCAACTCACGAGTTGCCTTTTTGCCTGAACCAATTGCATCTTTGCCTGAAAACAATCATTCGACGATCAAAAAAAAACGCCGGTGACGGAAACCCATCACCGGCGTTTTTGTGTTCATTATTGATTTGACAAATCAGAATTTGCGTTCCTGAATCAAATGTTCATCCATATGCGCTTGGCGAATGTATTGCGCCAAAACGTGCATCAGCGATTGGTGAACATCTTCGATAACACCGTAATTATCTGCGGTTACATGCAGGTTCACATCCGCAATTTGGGCAGATCTGCCGCCTTCAAAACCGGTCAGCGATATCACCGGAATGCCGTTTTCTTTTGCCCACGCTGCTGCGCGAACGATGTTTTCGGAATTGCCGGAGGAGCTGATGGTAATCAGCGCATCACCCTTTTTAGCGAGACAGCGCAGTTGATAGGCGAACACTTCGTCATACGAAATATCGTTGCCGATCGCCGTAATAATTTCCACCGTCGCGCTCAGCGAAACGATTCGCGACGTGAGCGTGGTATCGGTGCGCACCAGCTTGCAGTGATCGCAAACGAGGTGATTGGCAATCGCCGCCGAGCCGCCGTTGCCGCAGGAATAAACGATGCCGCCTTCCGTATAAACGCGGGTGAGAATATCCGCCGCCTGCTGCAGTTTTTCGCGGTTAACGGATTTGGCAGCCGCGCTGTATTCTGCAAAATACGCGTCGATAAAACTGCCGGCATCTTTGTATTTGTTGTCTGGAAAACTCATTTCAATTCCTTTCGTTTATTTACCGGCAATGCCTTCGCGAACGGCAATAACTTCTTCTTTTGCACGGGACATCAAAAAGCGGTCGTCGCTTTGCAGCGAAACAAACTGGAATCCCAATTTTACCATTTCCACCGATACTTTTGTTGAGTTGGTATGAATACCCGCCGGAATACCGTGTTTTTTGGCGGTTTCGAGAATGTAGTTGCGGGCTTCCACCACTTCGGGATCGCTTTGTCCGGCACGCGGTTCTTTTCCGAGCGCCATCGAGAGGTCGGACGGACCGATGTAAATTGCGCTGATGCCCGGCACTTCGAGAATCGCATCGAGATTTTTGATCGCTTCTTTGGTTTCGATTTGGGGAATCACCAGCGTTTCGTCGTTGGCGAACTGGTGATAATTTCCGCCACCGTGCGCGTTTCCGCCGCCGTAATATTTGGCTCGAATCGGGCCAAAGCTGCGGAAGCCGTGCGGCGGATATTTGCAGGCGCGAACCAGCGATTCCGCATCTTCCGGCGTGTTGATCATCGGGCAAATGACGCCGTACGAACCGGCATCGAGAATTTTCATCAACCGTGCGGGATCGTTCCACGGCACGCGCGTCAGCGGAATCACATCTGTTGTGGAAATTGCCTGCAACATTGTTACCGCATCCGTGTAATCGACCAGCCCGTGCTGCATGTCGATGGTGATCGAATCAAATCCCTGATGCGCCATAATTTCTGTGGAAAACGAACTGGGAATCGAGCACCAGCCATTAATGACGGCTTCGCCGCGAGCCCAAATTTCTTTCAGCGTATTTTTTCTCATTACACCCTCGTTAAGTATGTTGGTTTTTGGTTGATTATTTTCGTTTTTAAGTGTCTGATTGAGATTCCTGCATTCGCAGGAATGACCACAAAAGAATTGATTGTCATTCCGGGCTTGTTCCGGAATCCCCGTATACTGTTTCGAAACAATACATTACGGTGCGCTGAGCACGGTTACCGGCGTTTGCGACTGCCGCAACACCAGCCGCAACGGCACTTCCGATGGCACACCGGGTTGTTGTGCTTCGGCATATTTGGCGTGTTTGTCTGCACCGGAAAACAGCAAAAAAATCTTCCGGGCATTGAGAACCGCGGGTGCTGTCAGCGACATGCGGGCAACACGGGACACCGTTTCCGGTGCGGCAATGCACAATCCTTCGGTAACGTTTACCGCCGCATCGCCGGGAAACAGAGAGGCAAAGTGCCCGTCGCCACCCATTCCCAAATACACGGCGTCGAACGGTACATTCAGTTTTTGCAATCGCGCTTCGCAGGCGGATTGACCCGCTTCCGGTGTGGCTTCGCCGCCGAACAGCGGAACGAACGCTGCTGCTGCCGCCGCATCCTGCAACAGATGGGTGCGCACCAGTTTTTCGTTGCTATCGGGATGATCCGCCGGAACCCAGCGTTCATCCGTGAGCGTGACGGTTACTTTTTGCCAATCGAGCGGCTGTTGCCGCAGCCGTTTGAACACATGTTCGGGCGTGCGACCGCCGGAAACGGCTATCAGCGCGTTGCCGCGCTGGTCGATGGCGTTGCGCAAAACAATGGCTAATTCATCCGCCAATGCATGCGCCGCAGAAATCATATCATCAAATTGCTGATGTTCGATCGTCATCCATTCTCCTGTTTAGCCTGCCGGCGGATAATCGGCGGTGGGAATTTTGTTGTCGTCCAATCCGCGAATGGCGGAACGCCCCATCGCCAAAACCGCTTCTTCCGAACTGCCGCCAATGTGCGGCGTCGCCAAAAAATTGGGCAGTTGCAGCAATTCCAAATCTTCCGGCGGTTCGGTTGCGAACACATCAAATCCGGCAGCGGAAAGCCGCCCGTCACGAAGCATTGCCTTCAGCGCTTGCTCGTCCACCATGCCGCCGCGTGCGCAGTTGATCAGCACAGCTTCCGGTTTCATCATTGCTAATTTTTCGGCGGAAAGCATATTACGGGTGCTGCTGTCCAGCGGCACATGCAGCGTCACAACGTCCGAATGCTGCAGCAAATCTGTCAGCGAAACCGGCGTAACATCGTATTTTTTATAAAATTCGGGAAAATCCAAAATATCGTGCGCCAAAACCTTGCAATCGAACGCACGCAGCAGCGGCGTCAAATCTTTGCCGATGTGCCCGCAGCCGATAATACCGACAGTGCGTCCGGTGAGCTGTCGCCCGATGCGGTTTTTCCAGATGCCGTTGCGGACATCGAGGCTCGCTTCGGGAATCAGCCGCAATGTGGAAATCATGAAGGCAATCGCCAGTTCCGCGACCGAGCGTTTGTTCACGCCGCCGGTCCAGCCGAGCCGGATGCCGTGACGAATGAGCGCCTGTTTGTCCAGCATATCCGTTCCGACGCCGTATTTACCGATCACCTCAAGCTCCGGCAGTTGAGACAGCACTTCTTCGGTAATGCGTTCCAGCGCGGTGATTGCTTTTTTTGCGCCGCGCAAAAAATCCACCAATGTTTCTCCCGAGAGTGATAGCCCGTCGTCGTTGAATCGAACGTTGGAATAACGCGCCAGCAATTCCGCCCGCAACACCGGATGGCGCGAAAACGATCGCGAGGTTACAGCTATGGGTGTGTCATTTTTCATACGTTTGTTACCCGCTTTTGCAGGTTCTCCGATTAATTGACATTGTTTTCCGGATTTTGGTTTCTGGATTCTGGATTTTTTTTTTACACGAACTTTTATCCTTTACCCTTTATCCTTTATCCTTTTTACAACTTCCCATCCGCTTTGTAGATATCGAACACCAGTTTCATCGTTTCATACGCGTCGCGGGATGTGCCGTATTTTACCGGCTCGCCGGTTTGCACGCATTTGACAAATTCCGCCAGTTCGTTATCCCACGATGGATCTGTATTGCAAAATGTCGCTTCTTCCGGCGGATTGCCGATAGCGAATCCGGTGTGTTTCCGCGCCTGAATAATCCATTCATCGCGGTAGCTGCGGGTGGATGAGGGCATTCCGTCGACAATCACATAGCCATCTTCCATAAAAATTTCCAGCGTAAAGCGGTGTTTCCATTGGGTGAATGAGCTGTGCAACTGCGCGATCACGCCCGCTTCGTTGCGGAGCAGCGCAAATGCGTTGTCTTCCATCGGCCATTCTTTCCAATATGCCGTGGTGCACATGCTTTTGATTTCGTTAAATTCGCCGCAGAAATGGCGGAACAGATCGAGCATGTGAATGCCCTGATCGAACAAAATACCGCCGCCGGCAACTTCCGGCCGGTGACGCCATTCGTTGGGATTTCCGGAGCTTTCGGCTTTGCCGTAAACGCCGCGCACCCACAGCACCTTGCCATATTTACCGCTTTCAACCACTTTTTTGGCTTCAATAATGCCGTAGTGATAGCGGTGGTTGAATCCCACTTTCAGCGCCAGACCCGGATTGCGTTTTTCCGCATCGATAATCCGCTGGATATCTGCCATATTTCGTCCCGGCGGTTTTTCACAAAATACGTGTTTGCCGGCGTCCAGCGCTTCCGTAACCACATCGGGAATAAAGCGGTTGGGTGCGCAAACAAACACCGCATCAACGCCGGAGTTGATCACAGCCCGGTAATCGGGCAAAATTTGAATGTCCTCGAATCCCTTGGCAGGTGGGTTAGGGTCTGTGCCGCTAATCAGCACGGTTGCATCATTTTCGCGGATGGTTTTGGCGCGGATGCCGCCCATTTTACCAAGTCCGACAATCCCTATCTTGATTGGTTCTGTCATTAAATTTCCGCCATTTTATTAAAGTTGTTAATCATTTTCCGGTTAGAGAACCCTCGTTTTACAAACGATAAATCAGCATATTTATACAATTCAAAATGACACAACATCAGCTGCTAAAATCATACAGATGTTGTCATTTTCGGCGAATACGTGTGATTCTTTAGTCATTATGGGGCTTGAAAATAAGCCGCCAACATCGCATTTTCAGTGATTTTTGATGAAATTTATTGCACTTTCTTTTTAACAAGCGATACCATCAAAAACTTCGCCAAAGAAAGTGGCACGCAGATCCGTTTTTCTACTTTTCGCAGAAAAATTTCCAATCTCAAATAGCGCAACAGCAGTTGAAAAAGTATGAAATTTGAACCGGGAGGCAAATATACGCGGGGATTTAACCCGGAAATGTGAGCCGGATTAAAATTTGCGGGATCGATTCCGTGAAATTAAAACCGAAAAATCTCAGTTTTTATCAATATACGCCAGCAATTGCTCCATCAGTACGGTTGCGGCAACGCCGGCAACCTGGCGGGTGGTTTCCGGCGGCGTATCATCGCCGATTTCGTAAGTGATGGACGGCACCTGAAACGTGAGGTAAAACCAGCTTTTCGACACCGGCGATTCGGTGCCATACGGCCGCTCGACAACTTTGTATGCCGGCAGACGTTTCTGGATTTCCGCAAGCCAGGTGTCGGTCATTTGCGGCGGGATGGTTTCTAAATTTTTATCAAGTGTATAAAAAACATCGCGTTGAGTGGAGTGAAAATCGAGAAAAAAGTAGAGCTGTTTTGCGGAATCATTTTTGATTTTCAAAAATTCGTTGCTGGCGAGGCGCGTTTCCGGCTGATTGAAATACATCCAGTCGCGATTGAGATCGATGCCGCCGGCGTTGTGGCGCCAGTGTCCGTTGTCCACACCATCGGGATTCATCAGCGGAATAACGATGGTTGAAAATTCCCGGCGAAATCGTTGCGCCAGCGGCGAATCATCGCAAAGCGCATCCAGAAACGCCATCAGCGCATACGTTCCGGTCACTTCCGGCGGATGCTGGCGACTGATAATTGCCACATATCGCGAGGGATTTTCCGCTTCGGTGATTTCCAGTTTGTGGATGGTTTTGCCGCGTTTGCTGTTGCCGAGCACGCTTTTTTGCACAAACGGTTTTTCTGCAAATGCGGCAATTCGCCGGTCAAAATCTTTGCTGGTAAACAACTCCTGCGCGGCAATCCAGAGCGTGTCCGGACTGATGTTCAGCCGAATGGTTGCGCTACCGGTTGCGGTGTCTTCGCTATAAAATTGATCAGCCAGTAGCTGCCAATGTTCGCCATCCCCACTAATTTTAGGGTGATAGCGATGATCGCCATCGTCGTATGTCAGCTTCACCGAAACGGTTTTTGGCGAATTTCCCCAAATTTTGAATGCGTACCACGCGCTGTTGTTAACGGGCGCATTTTCCGGTTTGATGAGCGCAGTGAACACAGAATCGTTAACGCGGGTGAAATCGTTCAGCCGTCCGCCGGCAAACTGGTTGCTCACCCAAACGCCGCTGTTTTCGAAAGCGATGGTGCGCTTTTTCTGGATGGTCAACGGTTTGTCTTTTGTTGCATCTGGCTGTAAATAATCAATTTGCGCCGTGCGTTTCGCGGAATGGCAGGCGGAAAACATCACCGCTGATGTAAAAATCAGGATAGCATATTTGCGGAAAAATTTTGGGGGAAACAAATATTGGCGGCTCATCTAATGCGACTTCTCCGGTTTTTTGGACTCAAAAATATCATTAAAAATGAATAAATGACAGCGAAATTCAATGACCCTGGAGATTCCGGGACGAGCCCGGAATGACCGGCAAACTGCATCACAGCGAAATGCTGCCGGCGAAAATATGCACGTAGTCCAGCTCGCCATACGATGCCAGCGCATAATCGAACGTGAACGACGAGGTGCCGCCGGTGGGAATATTTAACCCGACACCGTAGAAAAATTTTTCGAGATCACGGTTGGCGCGATAGCCGCCGCGCAGTTGCAAAATCTCGTTGAATGAATATTCCAGCCCAAAGTTGAGATATTCCGCCGCGTCGCCGGGGTGGTTACCGTCCATCGAAAAGGTAATGCGATTGGTTTCATTTTGCACAAACGCCGCATCGCCGCCGACCAGATCGGTGGAAATGCCAACCCGGAAATTCACAGGTAAATCCCAACCCTGCGTTGCCAGTCGCGTTTCCACACCGGTGTTGAGCGTGTTGTCCGGGTTCAGGTCAAATTCCTTGATCAGATCGCGGCCGTTGAGCTTCAGCCTGCCGCCAAAATTGGAGAAATTCATGCCGAGTTTCATGCCGTGCCAGGGAATATCCAAAATGCTGCCGACATCGAACGCAAACGTGGAGGCGGTTTCGTTGTGGATTTGCTGGTGAATAAATTTCGCACTGATGCCCAGCGACAAAAAATCCACCGGACGACGGGCATAGGTAACGCCGATCGCCAGATCGCTGGCTTCGTAAAATTCGCCGGTGCCGTGCGGATCGTCGATGGTGGTAATCTGGATCGGGTCCATATTTAAAAAAATGCCATAAAATCCAATTGACGACGATGCGTCCACCGGCAGCACGATACCCAGAAACTGGTGCTCGACATCCGCGAACCAGCTGGTTTGCACACCGGATAGCGTCACGCGATTCACTTTAGTGATACCCGCCGGATTCCAGTACATGCTGTATGCGTCATCCGCCTGCGCAGCGAACGCGCCGCTCATCGCCATCGGTCGCGCACCGACGCCGATTTTCAGGAATTGCGCTGCGGTTGTGCCATTTTTGTCGCTGTTACCCTGCGCAAAAACCGTTGATCCTGCAACGGCAAGCAGCACAATAAAAACAACCATTATTGCCGATGACCATTGACACTTGTTAACTTTCAATTTCATACCGATACCCGTATCTTTCAATTTAGCGGATGATAGCAAATTTCCCGATGTGTTCCTGCCCATCCGGCGTTTTTACCACATAAATGTAAACGCCAAACGCCAGCGCCTGATTTTCGAAATTCACCAGGTTGAACAGCTCGTCGCCGGTGAAATTATCGTGTTGGATGCTGTTCACTTTTTCGCCGTTGATCGTGTAAATATTGATCGTGCAAACCGGCGGCAAAAACATGAAGCGAATCTGGTGAACGTTCTGGATTTCTTCCCATTCCGCGCCAACGATGTACGGATTGGGCACCGCGCGAACTTCGCTCAGCTCAACCTGCGCCGCATCGAACGCGGTTTGGGTGAAGCCGAATCGGAACACATCGCCGTTGCTGACGCTGCGGAAAGATTCGATACGCACGATGTCGCCGGGCTGCGGCGGCGTGCGATCGGTGTCGGCAGGTGCGTTGGAAATATTCACCTGAAAGGGAAAATCCTGCGGGAAAACCGCGTTCAGCGATTCGCCGATTTGCGGATCGGGATAATCCACAGCGAGGACAAAAATCAATTCACCCTCATCCCACTGACCGTTGGTGTTGCTGTCCTGCACCTCAAACGCGACGCGCCGTTCGCTGTCGCCGGTAACGTCCCACACCTCAAAATTCACCGGGAAAACCGCTGTGGAAACGGTTGGCGGTCCCCAACTGAAGGCAGTCGATGTGCCGTTGGTAAAGCGGATCTCGAAATCTCTGGAGCGATTTTCCAGCGATGACGTGTTGAATTCCGCCACATTTACAAACCACGATCCGCTGCTGTCGATGTTCGCGCCCCCGAGAACGTTTTTGCCGAAAGCGTCGGTAACCGCTTTCACGCCGCCGATTTTGCCTTCGGATTCGACCGACACCTGAAATCCGTCGATCACCGGATTGTCATCAAAATTGAGCGGCAGATTGAATGCCAGCGTATCGCCGAGCGTGGCGTTCACCAGCCGGAAACTGGTTGCCGGTGTGCCGTTGAAATGCAGCTCGTAATTGTCGGTCGGCAAATTGTCTTCATCGATAATATTGATGGCCACTTCGCCTTTTCCGTTGCCGGAGGTCTGGCTCAATCCGTCCACCGCTGCGGGAATTTTCCCGCTGTAATCGGGTCGCGGTGTGATCGTCACAAAATTGCGGTCGGCGGTACTGGTTCCGCGTGCGGTTTCCAGCGAATAAATAATGTTATCTCCGCGATCATACGACACAATGGTGTACGAATAACGGATGCCATTTTTCACATTATTGTCCACAAATGTGTGGCGAACACCGGTATCGTCTCCCAGATAAGTGAACGGATTTTGCGGATCGAACCCGCTGATGCCGTTGTCCAGATCAAACTGGGCAACCGGCTGATAGGTGATCAGATTGCCCTGAACATCGGTCACTTCCGTGCCCCAGGTTTGCCCGTTATCCTGACTGCGGTAAACGCGATATCCTTCAAAATCGATCTCGCCGGTGAAGGCATCCGGCACGCGTTCGGAGATATCGTCCCAATAAAGGGTCACTTTTCCGTCGCCGGGAATGGCGGAAAGCGTGGGTGCGGGCGGCGCCGTCGGACCGATAAATTTGAAATTATACATCTCCTGCGCCTGATTCACCTGTTTGATCAGATCAGCATCGGTCTCGCCCACAGCTACCGCAATCGTGTATTTTACGACTTCGCCCGGCGCGAATGTGAACGGGCCGGTGGCAAAAATATACACCCAGTCCACTTTGCCGAAGGATTGCACCAGCGCGATATCGTCGATCATCGGGTTGCTGCCGTGAAAATAATTGTCGGCAAATCCGGCCAAATCCGCGTCGCCGGGATTACCGGAGATGATCGGCCACAAAATTTTATCGTCAGTCGGGCCTGAATCTTCGTAATAATGAAAAGAGGTGATGCCCATATTTTTCGGTGTTTCGAAAATGGCGGTGCCGAAGGAATAATCTTCCGTGACACCAACGGCATTCGGGCGGGTTGCGCCGCCGATATCGCCGTCAAAATCGCGCTGGATAATCAGGTCAGGAATATCCGGATTGCTGAACGTGGGATCGGGCGCGAGCAAAATTTCCTCGCCGTGATCGCTGCAATCGGGATCGAGATAAAATCCGACAAAACAGCTATCGAGCTGCCGCCCGCTTTTGTTGTGGATAAAGAATTCGTAAAACTGGAATTTGTCCGCATACGGGCGACCGTAGCTGTAGGCCATCATTTCCACTTCGATGCCGAGGGGATTGCCAAGCTGGTTGTTCGAATCGTCGAACACGGCGTACACATCGCGATCGGATGCGAATTCGCCCTCAACTTCTTCGCCGGTGGTGGCATCGCGGCGGAAGTAGCCGGGCCAAAAATGTTCGCCGTTTTCATCCACCGGCCAGGTGATCGGCAAATCGCTGTGCGCCAGATACGGCGTGGTCGGGTTATCCGGCGGATAAAGCAATTGCGCCTCGGGTGTCGGATCGTTCGCGGGATTGTAATGGGTTGCGCCATACGAACCGTCTTTTGCCACCCAATCCTCGTTGTCGTTTTCCGTCCACCCGTCGATCACGTTGCCGTTGTTGCCGTTTCTGGTGTTTTCCGGCGTTGCAAAAAACAGCGCAAAATCGTCGGTCAGCCCGGTGAAATTTTTGCGCGGATAGCGGAAATCGTAAAAAAACTGGGTGGGCGCGTTGCCGACGTCCTCATATCGTGTATCGGTGATCTGTCCGTAGTTCATGGTCAGATTTTGCAACTGGCCTTTGTCCAGCACGCCAACCGCTTCATCGGCAAAACCGCTCACTTTTCGCAACGATTTTTTGGGGCGTTTGGACTGCACATCGTCCACTTCTTTGTTGGCAGTCTGGGCAAATCCGCCGCCAAAAACCGATGCCAGCAGCATGATGAAAATTGTTTTCGCAAACCATTTCATGAGATGTTATCCTTTTTAAAAACAGCTAATTACAACCGCGTTTCGAATCAAAATTTTTCAAGTAACGAATAAAAAACACCTGGAGATTCCTGCCTGCGCAGGAATGACAAAAAATAAGTATTTATCTGTCACCCCTGCGCATGCAGGGGTCTCCCCCGACGCCACCACGAACATTATTTTTTTAAAACCGGAAAACGATACCGGTGCGAACGGTGCGGCGAATGTCCACGTTTTCCGGGTTCGCCTGCCGGTCGTTGCTCTGGATGGAGGTATCGCCGGCATCCCACGGATCGCCGGTTTGCGTCCATACGCGCAGCACGTTGATGTGATCGAAAATGTTCTCAACCCGCAGATACCAATCAATATCCGCATCAAACAGGTTGAAACGTTTGTTCAGCCGCAAATCCACCTGATTCACCCACGGTTTGCGGGCGGAGTTGCGCTCCGGCACGATGGTCGCATCCGGATTTCGCGACGACGGTGTGTACGGCAAACCGCTGGCAGCGCGGAGCAGGAAATTCGCGGTGAGATTTCCCAACGGATGAAATCCGCCAAGTTCCGGGCCAAAATCACGGGGCAATCCGATATCCAGATTGACGTTAAAGCTATGCCGCCGGTCGAAATCCAGCGGGAAATTGCGGTTCGGACGCAAAAATGCATCGTCCTCGCGATAGAGCGTGTAGCCTTCCAACGGATCGGATTCGTTGCCCTGCGCAATCATCAGCGTGTAGTTCAACGATCCCGCAAAGTAGTTGCTGTAGCGTTTGTTCAGTGTAACGTCCACACCCTGCACGCGACCGTAATCGGCATTCACAAACACGGTGTAATCCCTGCCGGAAAAATAGTAAAAGCTGGAAATCAGGTTGTCGATGTCTTTGTAATATGCGGTCACCTCAAGCGCGTAATCGGCGCCGAGCTGCTGTTTGATGCCTGCCTCGAACGCAGTAGTTTCCTCCGGCTCCAGCCCCGGATTGCCGATCAGCGGATCGTTCGCCAGCAAATCATCCAGCCCGTTATTGCGATACAAATCGTAATACCGCGGAATCTGGAAAAACTGCCCGTATGCGAAATGGAACACGGTTGTCGCGGAAATCGGGTGCGCTAAACCGATGCGTGGACTGAACTTATAACGAAGCGGCACATTTTCTTCCGGCACGGTGATGATGCTGGTTTCGCCGCTGCTGTTGGTAACGGTTTGCAAAATTTTCCCCGGATCGCTGAAATAAGTGTCTTTCGCATCGAACATATCGAAACGTAGCCCGAGATTGACAATCAGGAATGACAGCTCGATTTTATCTTGCAAATACGCCGCAAATTCGACCGGTTTTTGCTCGAAAAATTCCAACTGTTCGCGCGGCGGCATACCTACGCGATGCCGGAAAATGGTGTGTTGCCGCAGCTCGATACCGGTTTTCACCTGATTGTAGCGGTTCATCTGACTGATCACATCTACATCGAAATCCAGCGTGGTGGAATGGGTGTTGCGCCAATAGCGCACGTCGCCAATCTGGAAACTGCCGTCCAATCCCTGATAAAATCCGCGCGTGAGGTAATCGCTGGAAATCAGCTCGCCGGTGTTCGGATCGGTGACCACCGAGCGTCCGGGCACGTAATTGCGCTCTGCGTTGTAAATTCGCGAGAGGCTCACGTTGTAAAATGTGGATTTCGAGAGCGTGTGGGTAATTTTCCCGGTGAAACGGGTTTTCAGGTCGCGGCTGATCGGGTAGCTGCCGATTTCCGGTTCGCTGTTCGCAAAAAATTGCCAATATTTGTATTGGTGATTGTAATCCTGATACCACAGCGTTGACCAATCCGCGTTCAACTGGAATTTGAGCGTCGGCAAAATATTGACGGTCAGTTTGGATGACAGCACGCGATCCAGCTCGAAGCCGTAGGGCAGCGGGCTTTCCTCATTGCGGAACGTTCCGGCGACAAAAAAATGGGCGTTGTTGCCAAATCCCGGCACCGGACCGCTGACGCTGGCGTTCAATTTCCCGGCGACATCCACACCGACAATATTTCCGGTGATCGAATTATCGAACAGATCGAAATCGCGATAGGCGGATTCGCCATTGCTGCGCACGAGATCGCGGAAATCGGATTGCTGATCGGGCGTGAGCGATTTTACATCGTCCAGTTGCAACTGCCAGTCCGCCTGATGATAGGGCGAGCTGTTCAACTGCGCCGATTCGTATTGCAGCTTGAATTTGTATTCCGGGCTGCCCTCTTTGGTGACAATGTTCACCACGCCGGAAAGTGCGTTGCCATATTCCGCATTGAAGGTGCCGGAAATAACTTCCATTTCCTGAATCGCTTCCACATCCACATTGCCGCCGAGACTGTTGTCGAACGGATTGCGAACGTAGGTGCCATCCACCAAATACGTCACTTCGCCGAGGCGACCGCCGCGAATGTGGATGCCGCCATCTTCATCGCGGGTGACGCCGGACTGGATCGCCAGCACCTCGTTGAGGGTGGAAACTGGCAGTTTGTCGGCAATTTGGGAACCGTCGATCACCGAGCGTTTGGAGGTGATGTCTTTCTGGATCAGCGGACGTTCCGCCACCACGGTGATCGCGTTTTCTAGTTGCACGGTGGTTTCCTGCATCGGCACCCGCACTTCGGTGGTTTGATCCACCGACACATTCACGTTGCGATATTCAACGGTCTGGTAACCGATGTAGCTGATCTGCAGCGTGTAGCTGCCCGGCGGCACATTCGTGATAAAAAAGTAGCCGTCCGCATCGGTTGCCGCGCCCATGCCCAATTCCAGAATGGCCACATTTACGCCAACCAATGGCTCGCCATCGCGTTGTTGGGAAACGGTACCGACAATTTTACCAGTTGTCCCGGCAAAGACCGATCCGGCTATCATCAACAAAAACAGGCAGTTGATAACTTTTTTTAGCATTGTTATCTCCGTTAAAATACAGTGTTTGGGTGGTAAAGTGTTTTGTGTTTCCGGCAATTGTGATTTTGGCGCAAACCGTTTACAGAAAACCGCCGGGAGACCCCTGCCTTCGCAGGGGTGACCATGCGTTGTCATTCCTGCGAAGGCAGGAATCTCCGATTGAAAATGCACGCGTTGACAACCACAAACCAACAATCGAACACAAAAACACAATACCACTTAAACACGTTAACACATCAACACACGAACACCAAAATTTACCGCACCAACAACATTTTGCGGGTGAGCGTTTGTTTGTCGCTGCTGAGGCGATAGAAATAGACACCGCTGGAAACCGGATTTCCGGCATCGTTGCGGGCATCCCAAACGGATGTGTATTCACCCACGGTATAATTGCGATTGGTTAAGGTGCGCACTTTTTCACCCAAAATATTGAAAATGTTCAACTCATATTCACCAGCATTCAAAATATTAAAACTGATTTTAGTGCTCGGGTTGAACGGATTCGGGTAGTTCTGCGCCAACGAAAATTCTCCGGGGATTTGTGTTTGCAAATCATCCAGACTCAGCACAGCATCCAACGGGACATAGCCATAAACAATCGCCAATGAATCCGGATCGTTCTGGTTAATAAAATAACTTTCCCGCCAGGCCATGGCAATTCCGTCGCCGGTTACCCGGGGATCCATTCCCTGATAGCCCGCGTCATGAGAAGGGCGGCTCAGGGTAATCTGATCTGTCCAGCTGGCGCCACCATCTTTGGAGCCTACGAGCGCAATTTCATCAATGCCGATGGTATCATTCGGAACGGCACGCTGGTATGCGACATACAGATATTCATTGGCATCAATAACGATCGATGGTCTTGTTGCATCAAATCCTGTATCTACAGCAGTATTGAAAGAGCTCGGCCAGGATTGATCACCCCATGCTTTTTGTTTGATCTGCAAGCCATATACACCCGAAATTCTTCCACGCCACACGATATGAATATTATCCGAATTATCCAGCACAGCCCAGGAATAGCGGTTGTTGGTCGTCGAAGTATCGGTAACAACCATTTCGCCGGACCATTGCGTTCCGTCAAACTGGTTCATGAAAATATCATCCGTCACCTGGGATTCAAACCAGGTAGCTACCATTTTGCCATTGCTGCCTCGCGCCAGATTCACCCGGGCGGTTTCGATACTGGTGCCGCCGATGATGCCGTCGGCAGAGGAAAGGGTATCGGGAGCAGCGCTCCAAGTTGAACCCGCATCGTCGCTGCGCGCACAGAGTACCCATTCTGCGCCATCTGATTCACTATCGGTATTCCAAACAACAAAAACTTTACCGTCGCTGCCCACAGCTACGTTGGGTTCTTCCGATTTTAGCGCATTGCCGGATACTTCTGCCGGGGCAGACCAGTTGCTACCATCATACTTGGAAAACATCACACCATAATTGCTGGAAGCATCTGCCCTTTGTTGCCATACAACATACAAATTTCCATTGTCATCGGCGGCAATCGCGGCATTGCTGGCAGTTCCGCCTGCGGGATTATTGGATAATGCAACCGGCGGAAACCAGGTTTGAAACGCATCATCGTATTGCGAATAAACGATCTGCCCGTTCGCATCCGGATCTGCCCAAATGACAAACAGTTTTCCATCACTTGTTCGGGCAACATGGCTGCCGTGATTGTAATACATCGCGGAATTGTTTACAACCGGGCCGGCAACTTCCGATGTGGTTATCTGGGAAAATGCAACGCCCACACAAAAAAGCAAAACAAACAATACTGCGGTAAATTTGGACATTATTACCTCCATTAAGTTGGTTATTTGGTATAAATTGGCATCAAAAAATGTTGAATTCGCTCAATAATGGTTCGAAATGGCAAGTCTTTAGAAATAATTTCGAGCCTGATATCGTTCAGCGCTTCAAAATCGATCAGCTCACGCGCGGTTTCGGGATGCGATGTGAGCACTATGGTTGGCACTAGTTGTCGCCGCGATTGCAGCATGCTGATAAATTCGTAGCCCGGCAGGTGCGGCAGCATCAAATCAACAATCAGCAAATCGAAACGGGTTTTATCGAACATTTCTGCGGCTTTCAGCGGATTTTCGTATTCCTGCACATCGTGGCCCGCTTTTTTCAACGCGAACCGCAACGCATTCCGGATGGTTTTTTCATCTTCGAGAATCAGAATTTTCATCGAACTTCCTTTAGTAGCAATGATGTTGTATTCAACAAAAGCAGTGCCACAATGAAAAAACATGCGGTAAGCATCAATAAAATAATAGCTTACAGAGATTTTCTATCGAATAAAAACCGATTGGCTGTGAAACAAAATTCACAGAATTTCAAAAAACGTGAATTTCGCTTCACAATTATTTGGTGAGAAACAGCGGCAACACCTGCTGTCCGGCCGCGCTGCGGAGCTGTGCGAAATAGCTGCCACCGCTCCAGTTTGCGGCATTCACGATGAAAGCATGTTCACCGGGCGCGAATTGTCCGGCTGCAACCGTTTGCACTTCGCGACCGAGATTGTCAAAAATTTTCAGGGAAATTTCCGCGGATGTTTCCAGCGAAAAAACAAGTGTTGTGATGGGATTAAACGGATTTGGATATGCCGAAAACAGCCCGAACGTAGCCGGCTGTACCGGTTGCGGCGCAATTGCGGTCACCGGCTGGATGTTCGCGTTCAGCGCGGCAATCAGCTTGCTATACAGCGAATAATTATCACGAATGTTTCGCGATTGCTCGATATGCATAAAATAACCGTTGGGCGTGGTCGCTGCCTGGTTGCAGGGATTGCTGCTGCCGTTGGTGAATCGCCCCTGTGTGTTGGTGCCGCCGGTCAGCGAGCAGGACGACGTGCCGTCACCGGCAACAGAGGCGGTCACACCACCGGAATTCAGCAGGTGCGCTTTGATGTCCAGCAAAATTTGGGTGGGCGTATTGCCCACGCCGCTGCTCATAAAAAAGTTCGGGCAGCTGCTCTGCGCATGACCATGTAAGTTGATGGAATACAACTGGTTAACATGAGTGGTTATGACTTCGTGAAACAGCTGAAACAGCGCATTTTCGAAATGTGCCATATCCGAAACGCGATACGGCTGGCTGCTCCCGCCGCAGGCGCTGGTGGTGCCGCTGCAACTCGATTCCTCTGAGTTGGCACAGCGATGGGTACCGCTCATCAGCAAAAAACGCGCGCCGGTTTCCCGGAACACATCCGCACCTTCGCGGTGCGTGTTGGTGTCGTATCGCGCATGCGGCACCTCGATGGCAACTTGCCGCAGATAGTCCGGATTCACCAAAAATGTTCCCCAGCCGCGCTCGATCGGCGCGTTCTCTTTGAGCATGTAAAACACCCGATTTTGGTAGCCGGTATCGGTAAATTCGATGAGTTGGTAATAGGGGAAATCCGCTTTCACGATGCTGTCTGCCCGCAGAAAATCCGCATCCACAAGCGTGTTGAACAGAACAGACCATTTTTGAAGGGTGGCAAAGGAGGGAATCACAAAACCGTTGCTGCCGGAACCCGGCATCGCGCTGACGATGGATACAATTTCGCTTTTGAGATCGCCCGAAACCTGGGGAATTTGCGCATTCGCGCTCAGGCAAATCGCGAAAATCATCGCCGCGATAAAATGTTTAGCTCGTGTCATCATCTTTCAATCCGTATCGTTTGATTTTTTTGCTCAACCCTTCCCGGGATTCGCCAATTATTTCCGCAACCTTGCTGATGTTTCCACTGTATCTTTCCAAATAATGCCGGATGTAGCGTTTTTCAAAATTCTCGATCAACTGCTGACGCGCTTCTTTGATGGGCAAATCCAGCAGCCCGTCAAACGGATCGGACGGCTGCAACGCGTTGCCGAGGCTGTAAAATACCAGATCAGATTCCTGCACTTCCTGCCCCGGACAAATGATGTAGAGTCGCTCCATCATATTTTTGAGCTGGCGAATGTTACCGGGCCAATTATATTCCTGCAATTTCCGGATGATATTTTCGCCGAAAACCAGTTCCCGCCCCTTTTGCTGGGCAAGTTTTTTGCGGAAATATTCGATCAGCGCGGCGATATCCTCCCGGCGCTGCCGCAGCGGCGGCAAATGGATGCGCACCACATTCAGCCGGTAATACAAATCCTCCCGGAAATTGCCGTCGCGAACCATTTCTTCCAGATTTTTATTGGTCGCCGCAACGATCCGCACATCCGCGAAAACCGGCTGCGAACCGCCCACGCGATAGAACATTTTTTCCTGCAAAAACCGCAATAGCTTAACTTGCAACTCCAGCGGAAAATCGCCGATTTCATCGAGAAACACCGTGCCTTTGTTAGCGCGTTCGAACATCCCGATGTGCTGTTGGTGCGCATTGGTAAACGCGCCTTTTTCGTGCCCGAACAACTGGCTTTCCAGCAGCGACGCGGGCATGTTGGCAACATCCACCACCACAAATTTTTCACGGCTGCGGGTGGCGCTGTTCAGGTGAACGGTTCGGGCGATCAGCTCTTTGCCTGTGCCGCTTTCGCCGGTAATCAGCACGGTCGATTCGTTATCTTCGCCGGCGCGTGCCGCCAAATCCAGCGTTTTCCGGATCACCGGACTTTCGCCGATAATCTGATCCTGCGTGCTCCACAATGCCAGATTATCCTGCAAATGCTGTACCTTTTCCGAAAGGCGCATATTTGCCAGCCACAACTTGCGGGTTTCGAGCAGCTTTTCCACTTTCAGCACAATTTCATCGCGGGAAAAATCTTTGGTGATGTAATCCTGCGCGCCCGCTTTCATCGCTTTCACGGCGCTTTCGAACGAGCCGTACGCGGTCATCACCAGCACCGGCGTTTTGGGGTGCGTTTGGCGAACGTGCGCCACCAAACCGAGTCCCTGCTGTTCGTCCGGCAATCGCAAATCCACAATCGCGAGATCGAATTCGCGCACCTGCAACTGCTGTTTTGCCGCCGCAACGTGCTCCGCTTCCACGGCTTCCGTTGCCATGGATTTGAGAATCATGCCCAACCCTCTGCGGGCGTTCCGTTCGTCATCAACGATCAATACGCGGTTCATCCGCCACCTCTTGCACATTTACAGTTGCCGGTAAAATGATGCTCATCCGGGTGCCGTTTCCGGCGGAACTTTGCACGTCGATGTGTCCGCCGTGGCGTTTGATAATTTCCCGGGTGATTGCCAGCCCCAACCCGCGACTTTTGCCGCGAGTGGAGTAAAAAATATCGAAAATTTTATCGATTTGTTCAACGGGAATGCCTTCGCCGCTGTCGATGACATCGATGCGCAGCGATGCATCGCGCGGGTGAAATTCGCTGCGAATCCGCACCGTTTTCTCAACGCCGGAGGCCTCCAACGCGTTGGAAATGATGTTTTCCAGCGCCACTTTCAGCCGCTGCGCGTTGCCTTTCACGGCGATATTTTCCGGCGCAAACTGCAAATCCACCGGCAGATAGCTCATCGCGGAAAAATGTCCGGTGATCTCCCGGATGATGGTGTGAACATCCACATTTTCCGCTCGCACTTCGGATTGCGTCACAAATTCAAACGAATGCAGCAACGTGTTTTTGAGATGCAACACGCCCTGATACAATTCATTCACGTAATCAAATCGCGGATCATGTTTTGGCATATCGTAATATAGCGCCTCAATCATCATGCGCAGCCCGTCCACAGGATTTTTGAGATTGTGCAAAATCCCGCTGGAAAACGAGCCGATCGCCGCCAGCTTTTCCCGCTCGCTGGCTTCGCGATAAATGCGGATATTGTTCAGCGTGTTGGCGAGTTGCAGCATCAGAAAATCGATCATCGACTGCGTTTCGGCATCGATTTGCGGCGCGTTTTCGCCAACCGGCAGTCCGGCAAAAAAAACGGCTTTCACGCGATCCTCTTTCACAACCGGACGAAAAACCAGCCCGGCATCCGGCGGAATTTGCCCGGCAGCCGGATGCGCAAGTTGCAGCCACATTTCCAACCCCACCGGACGCAATTCGCTATCGGCGCTCGCCAACTGGCTCACCTGCCCGCGCTCCAGATGAAACCGTTTTTTGAACTGCGGCGCATCGCCGGAGCTGAATTTTTGGATGAAAAAATTGCCGTCATGCTGATATTGGTAGATCGCCACAAACGTGAACGGAAAAATCACCTGCACGGCATCGCCGACAATGGAGATTGCAGCGTTGGAAACACCCGTGTTCGAAAGGCTTGCGCCGGCATCCTGAAGTGTTTTTTGGATCATCGCCTGGCGTTCGGCATTCTTTTTGATCGGCTCGTTAACCGTCACCAGCGCCAGCAGCGCAAACAAAATCATCCCGAACGGCAGTGTGTGATAGAGCAATCCGCTGTCGCGCGGCAACGCGATGGTGAGAATCGCATACAGCGCGATAATGCCCAACACGTAAATGACCGTGTGCGTCGGTCGCCAGCGATAGCGCTTTTCGATAAAACGAACGCTCACCACCAACAACGCAATAAAAAACAACAACTTGAGCAACTCAAACGGAATGTAGGGAATGTGCAAAAACTGAAGTGTTGTGCGTCCCGCGCTGTAAATCAACCGCGTGATCGTGTTGGCCTGTTCGACGCGCAGGGTTGTTCCCGGGGCAATATTTTCGAAGAAAAATTCATCGCCGTTGAGGAAACGCACCCGCACATCGACGGCAGTTACGGTGCCGGTTGCGCAGATAAATCCGGGCTGATCCTGCGAAAAATAGCCGTTACTCAACACCATTTCCCGAAACGCGAGCAAATTGCTGTCCGTCTGTGCCGCACCAGCGGGCCACACCCAGATTTTCGCGCCGGGCGTTTCCCGGGCATCCTGCGTACCGGCCGGCAAAATCCGCACAAATGCGGAGTCCGCGCCAGTATTTTCCAGCAGCGACGACCAGAAATCACGGTTGCCGACAACCAGATCGTAATCGTTGTCCCCGTCGATATCTGCGGCGGCAGCACCGGTGTTGAAGCCGCTCAAATAGCCCGCTTTCGAATACACGCGACGTTCGGCAACTTCGCTAAAACGGCTCGCAGATTCGCTCAAATATAAAAAATCGGCACCAAACCGCAAAACGAACAGATCCACATCGCCATCGAGATCAAAATCTTTCGCAATGGCAGTGTAGCTGCGCCCGTCGCGAATCACCTGCCATTCAGCGGATTTGTCCGCAAACGCGCGGCTGTGCGCATCGGCAATCAGCAGTTGATCTTCGCCGTTTTCGGTGCACAAAAACAGGTCGTTGCGCCCATCGTTGTTGAAATCTGCCACGGTTGCGCTGTTCACAAATTGGGAAATTTGCACGTTTTCGAAAATGCCACCGGTAATTTGCCAACCGTTTTCAGGATGATTTTGCAAAAAAACCGGCGTGATTTGCTGATAAAACAGCAGCAAATCGGTGCGGTGATCGCCGTCGAAATCCGCCGCGGCGATGGCGCGAATCCCGGTTTTCGGTAAATCCTGAGCGGCAACCTGCGTTTCCTCGAACCGCAAATATTTACGATTTTGGAAAATGCGCAGCCCGGAAAATTCATCGACCAGCGCGATATCGGGGTATCCGTCCGCATCAAAATCCGCCAGCACGCCGGCGGAGATGTTCAGGTTTTGCGGCAAATTGACCGAGGCGTTGACATCCTCAAAATTCGCATCGCCCAAATTCTTGAGCAGTTGCGAGGTGCCGCGTTTTCCGCAGAGCAGCAAATCGGTGTCGCCATCGCGATCGAAATCTGCGGCAATCGCGCCGGTTTCGTATTTTTGCTTGCCCTTTCGTGATTCGATATCGCCGCCGGTGCCGGATTCAATCGTAAAATCGCGAAAATAACCGCTGCCGTCGTTGATCAGCAAATGATTTAAACTACGCTCGCAGGTGAGATAAATATCGATATGCTCATCGTTGTTGAAATCCGCCACGGTCACGCCGTGCACATCGTCGATCAAATCCATGAGGTGGCGCGTGCCGAGATACACCTGATCGCGAAAGAGAAAATCCGGCTGCGTAACGCCGTTGGCGCGATTGCCCGGCGCACCGAATTGCAAAATCACGCCGCGCCCGCCAACAATCCAACCGTCGGTTTCGTCGATCATTTCGATGTCGTGCAAATCCGCTTCCGTGCCGGATTCGACCAGCCGCCAAACGCCGTTTTCGTATTCGAGAATTACGCCGGCGGCGCCAACGGCAAACCCGTGTTCCGGCGAAAGCATGTCGATCGCCCAGATATTTTCCAACGTCGGCGATTCCTGAATCTCGATGTTTTGGTTGGCAAAATGCAAAATCGTGCCCTGATTGCCGACAAACCAGCCTTCATCGGGCGATACAAAATCCATATCGCGAAGCATGTTCGGCAGGGGATTTTCCAGCGATTGCCAGCCGTTGCGATATTCGAGAATCGCGCCGTTTTCGCCAATGATGTAAAATTGTTCGGGAGAGAGCATTTTTACCGCGCGGAAATCGAGACTGATCGGCAGTGTGAGCATCTTCAAACGTTCGCCGGAAAGCTCGAAAGCGCCACCTTCGCCGGCGGCGATACCCGAACTTGGCGTGAGAAAATCCAGCGCCCGGATTTTAACCGGGAGGTTGGCTTTGGCAGGCTTCCAGCCGGTTCCATCGAATTCGAGCAGGCGATAACTGCGGTAGTCGACTTCATTTACGGCAATCCAGCCACGATGTTCATCGAGCATGCGAACGGTGTAAAAATCGCCCCAGATGCCCGCGTCGGCAGTTGCCGAGTCGCCGGATTGTTCGAATCGCGCGACAATCTGGCTCAGCGAATCTTCGATGCTCCACCGGCTGCCGTCGTATTTCAGGATCAATCCGTCATACGAAATCGCACGGCCGTTTTCGCCGGAAATCATGTCCAATCGCGCCAGATTTTGGTTTGTGGGCGATTCCACCAGTTGCCACACCTGCGCGAACAGCAGCGATGCCGCAGCAAACCCGAAGTATATCGCCAAAAAAAATGTTACGATCCGGCTATTCATGGTTGAAATTACGGCAACCGCCGCAAAAATCAAACGGAATAACCGCTACCAAAGCGATTTGCTGGTTCAAAAAATGGGCTGCACAACGAGGGCGAGAAACCCGAGGCGGGTTATTGCAGAATCAATACCTTCGGGTTATCAGCATCAAAATTGTTCTTCGTCAAAGAAAAACCGGATGTTGTTGATGCCGGGAACCTGATTCAATTCCTTTATAAAATCTGTGCTGTTATTCTTGTTTTTCAGGAAGACAAAATAGGAGAGGTCATACATTTCATCAACACCAATGGCCTGCATATTTACCAGATTGTGTTTTTTACAATATTTTCTTAAAACCGGCAGATAGGACGGATCTTCTTCCGGCAAACTGCTCTGAAACTGCAGCAAAAAGTCCTTTTTTTGCGGTGCAGCATATTGAAGTCGGGACATTAGCAACATTATTCCGCCAATAAACAGCGTTCCGAAAAACGCCGCCAAACGCAGCCCAACGCCGGCAGCCATCCCTACCGTAAGCGAGAAAAATATGAAAACGATATCCTGAGTGTCTTTTACTGCGGTTCGGAAACGGATGATGGACATCGCACCGACCAGACCGAACGCGCGAGCCAAATTATTGCCGATAACCATGATTACCAGTGCGGTAATCATCGCCAGCAGCACGGTTGAATGCACAAATGACGGGGAGTAATTTGTGCCGTTGTAGCTCCAGCGATAAATAACGGACACAATCAAACCGCAGAAAAATGCCATCAACAAATTGAGGACCACTTCTTCAAACCGGACTGAAGTGATGAATACATTTTGAAAATCATTTAACATATTTTAAACCCGTTTCTTTTTAAAACGCTGTATCTACAGGCGCTGCACAGCGACCAGATGAGCCCCCTCAACCGTCCACACCTCAGCGACAAACCACAGCTAAATATCTGTTTTTATTATTTTTTCGACTTCGTTTGAAATCTCCAGATATTGGCTTTTTTTCGCGTCGTTAAAAAAACCGTTGCCTATTTTCGGGGAGGATTTCGTCCGGCAGATGTGCGGAATCGGCGGGCCGAATTTATTGTGAGAATCAATGCAAATGGTGTATTTGGAAATCGCCTGGCGGCGTAATCCCAATTTTCCAATGATAAATTGCAGCCACTGCGGGTACGGTCCCTTTCCCTTTATTTCGAGGGTGAAGTAATTTGGCATGGCATAAACCGGATCATTTTCCGAATACAAACTGTCGATGTCGCACACCAGCGAGCTTCGCAAATTTTTGTCAAATGTAAGGCGCAGCGCACGATTAAATTTGTAAAAATAGGGCTCCCTGTCATAAATCACTTTGATTGTCGGTTTAAGCAAGAGTGCGTGCATGTAATAAAAGAATTTTCGGGCATCTGTTAGCGCACCGTTCTGTTTGTGGGACAACCCAACATATGTTCCAATGTCGCTGGTTGCCATTAACGATGACAGATTTTTGTATAACAACGGGGAACGGTTTTTGCTGATCGAGGAATCGTTTTTTCGCTTGATTTCCAGAAAGGTAACGGAATTATCTTGTTGGGTATCGTAACCGCGAATTCTCAGTTTTTTTCTAACACGCAATCCTTCAATTTTTTCGTGATAAAATCGCATGTCACTGGTGTCATAATAAATGCTGCGAACGGTATATGTATTATCCATTTGACCAGATGCAAACTTATCCACCGTCAAATAGTTTTGCATGTATTCGCGTAGCACATCAAGCTTTTCCACAGGCACTTTGTATTTGTGTTCAAATCTGGGCATATCCGCTACCTTGAGAACATTTTCTGAACGTATTTTCCAACATATTCAAGCGGTGTCAGTTGGACTCCTTCGATTTCGCAATTACAATATAAATAGGGCGCCAGCTCGGTTGCCGGGCTGTCAAATGCAGCAATGGCAGTAAACATCTGATTGCCGTTCAATATTCCGGTGTTCAAATTCAGTCGAATAATTTTTCCGGTAATTTCTTTGCCATCCTGCAAAACCGTTATTTTTGTGCCTTCGCCAATAGCGTGCCGTTCTGTCCATGGCACCGGAATCAGCAACAGAAAATCCTCTTCACCGGCCATCAGCAAGGTATCGGCGGCAAAGCTTTTGTATATTTTACCGGTGATGGTTGAATGGATTGTAAACTGGTTCAGCCGGTCTTCCAGCACCCGAATTTCTTTTTTGTAGCGCTCAATTTCCGATTTTACCAAATCAAGTTGTTCGGGTTTTGCGCCGGTGGCTACGGTCTGCAGCTTTGCAGATGCCAGTTCTGCTTCCAACCGGGAGATCCGGCTGGCGCTTTGCGATATTTCAATGGTTTCTTCCGATATCAGCTGCTGATCGTACAGCAATTTTTGGCGCTCAAACAGCCGTTCCTGCAGTTCCGCTTGCTCTTTGCTGAGCGCGGCAGCCTGGCGCGCTTCTCTGATAACAGCATCTTTTTCACCGGTGCGATAAAATTCGAGCGAGGCGTTGGCCATTTCCAGCATGCCTTGCAACTCGGCGAGGCGTCGCTCGATCTCATTGGATCGGATGTGCCCCACTTTATCGCCCATCGCGATACCGGATTTTGCCTTCAACGCCGGATTAATCTGGAAGTGGACAACATCGCCTCGTTCTACCTGAACGGCAAAATAATTTTCGGTAAAACCGGTGCGATGATCCTTTACGCTAGAGATCAGGCTGCCATCGGTATTTCGCTGGATGAGCCACTCGCGGGCAGGAATAATGCGGCCGATGCTCGAAATATCATAACTGATCGTGTATGGTGAAAAAACTAAACTTACGATTATAAAAATGACCAAAATTACAACGAATATGATCCAGTATTTTTGCTGATAAGATGTTTCCAATTGTTCTCCCGAAAATTAGCGCATTGCCCGAACCAGCTTTAATATTAAATAAGGCGTTGCACTAATACACATGGTTTTTCGAAATTCCTTTTTTTTATTCATTTAGACACGTTTTTTCCCAAAAAGCCATTATCGACTGAGTATATTTTTGGGGTATCCGATCAACTCTCCTGCTTTTTATTATCGAACCAAAAGCATTTTTATTGTGTCCGAGTAATAATTTCCAACATTGAGCGTTGCAAAATAAAAACCGCTTGGCAGGACATTGCCGAACCCGGTTTTTCCATCCCACTTGATTTCGAAAGTTCCGGCTGTTAAAGATCCGCTATACAGTTTACGTACTAGTTGACCGAGGCTGTTATGGATGAATATTTGCGTCTGGCTGTTGCCATCGCTGATTTGCGGTATATCAAACCGCAGCACAGTTTCCGGGTTAAAGGGGTTCGGGAAATTCGGATACAGTTTGAATGCTTTGGGAATATCCGGCGATGTGGAGCTGATGCCATTGCCATCTACAGTCAGTGTTGCAGAAATCGGCTGGTGGAATGTTTTTACACCGGCAAAATCGATGTCTGCCAGTTTATACCAGTAGGTTTGCCCGGCAACCACAACGTTATCGGTATAATTATATTCGTGTTCGGTGTTCGTATTGCCCTGACCTTCAAGCATCGGGTTATTTTGATAGCCAGCTATCATTTCGTATTCGCCGTCTTCCGCGATAGACCGGTAAATTTCAAAACCGGCGTTGTTGATTTCGCTTTGGGTCGCCCAGTTGAGGCTGATTTTGTTTTTCAGGGCTTCGACTGTAAAGCCGGTCAGGGATACCGGGAGGGAGATATCGCCCGAGCTATTGTAGTTTGGCACAATTATATCCCCATCTCCATCATTAAATCCGGAATTTGTTTGATCCCACGTAATACCAGAATTTTGATTTGGGTCTTGAACGGAAAAGTTTACAGTGCATAAATCAACAAAAACATCAATTGTTGGATTCCAAGCAAAGCTTACTGGAGTATATTCAATTTTAACTTGTAATTACATCCCAACCTGCCATTTCTTTGAACTAGTATGAAATAATTAGCAGAATTTATCAAATTTGATTAACCTGGCTACGAGTGTATCCATCTTGAAAGGAAAAGTTTAGCCAGTGCATAAATCCAACCAAAAACATCAATTGTAATTCCAAGCAAGATGTAACTGATTTATATTCATTTTAATTACCCCGAAAATGGACAAACGAAAGCATCATAAAATTGCAACCATTGAAACAAAAAAAGTAAATGGTAGATTTTTTCATTTGTATTTTCCTTTCAATTGATTGTAAGTTTGAATTATGGCACTTGAGAATATGCTCCGAAGCATTATTATACCAAATTGTGTAATCAGATGTGGTAACTTGTAATCTAAATCACAATAGAAGCAATTATAGCCTGATTGACCTACCTGAAAATCTGTTGTTTGTTACTCCTCATCCTGATTAAATTAAAATAGAAGTCAGAATCTCCACAATAAACCTCCAATTTGTCGCAAATCCAAACTTTACCCAATTATCTGTTCTTTAAAATTGAACTTCAAATTTAAAAACACCATCCTCAACTCTTGATTTCCTATATTTACATCCATTGTCTCAGCAAAATGGTTGAATGAAATCGTAAATTCTTTGCAAAAATATTTTGGCTTTCAGGCTAATAAAACCAGCAGTTAAAGAAGGAATACCTGAAAAACCCTCGCTATTATAATTAAAATAGAAGTCAGAATCTCCTAAACCTCCAATTTGTCCAAATCCATTTACCCAATTATCTGTTCTTTTAAATTGAACTTCAAATTTAAAAACACCATCCTCAACTCTTGGATTTCCTATATTTACATCCATTGTCTCAGCAAAAATGGTTGAAGAAAAAGTAAATAAAACCATCATAAAAATGGTATTTGACAATTTCATTTTTATCCTCTTTCAGAATTAAATTAAGGAACCTGCGTATTTGCATCTCTATTTGACAACGCCATATTAGCATCACTAATCGTTACGATTCCCGAAAGATTGTAATCATACACAGAGTATCCGACAAAATCTCTGTTTGACAATGCATCATTCCGGTCAGCGATCGTAATGATTCCAGAATTGTTACCTTCTCCGGCATACAAACCCCATACACCAACGTCCACAGTTACTGCTCCGTCTGAGCCATAGTAGCTTTTCGAATCGCCGGTATAATCATACAAACTGCTGTTTTCTGTTAAGCTAACGGCATTGGTGCTCATCACCGCCAGGTGGTTTCGATGCTTAATTACCACGTAATAATCACCCTCTGCGGCATCGAGCGTAACGGATTCCGTGGTGCCGTCGTCATCCACGAGCAGCCCGTCATTCCGCAGCAAAACGCTTTTGGACACAACTGCGGCACCGGTTGGCGTGCTGCGTAATTCGACCAACACCCAATCTGTAATGTTTGCAGGCATCGACACAACGTTGCGCGGATTGGCTTTATACGGCGCTGCCAGCGGCAGATAACCGGAAGTATTTAATGTGGTTGTCATCAGCCCGGTGCCGGAATCGTAAGCGCCTTGCAGAAATATTTTGGCTTTCAGGCTTACCGTTGGGCTTTGGGCAATGGTAAAATTGACCTGATCTTTTGCACTCCAATTGCCGCTATCCAAAACTCTTGTGGTAATTGTTGTTGAGTCCGTAATACTAATGGGCGAGGAATACGCAGTTGCGTTTCCGGAAATGCCGCCATTTACTGCTCTCGGATCTGTTCCATCAGTCGTGTAATAAATGGTGCCTGACCCATTGGGATTGCTCAACGTTACGGTAAAACCGCTTGCAACAGCACCACCACGTTTGTTAAACGTCGGTGGATCAATATCCGGGTAATAACCTTCGGTGCGCAGCGCGGTAATAAACTGCGCTACGTTTCCGTCCATCAACGCGGCGATGGCATCCACCTCTGCCTGCCAGTGAATATCACGTTTAAACAGTGGCTCATCTCTAACTTCCATTGCGTCGCCCCATTTGGCGGATTCGGCGATCATCGCATCCCGCACATATTGATTGAGGGTATTCCAACGCGCCAGAGAAGCGGAATCGGTGAGCACACCATCGTTAAAGCAGTGCATATACACTCTGTCTGCAAAGTGCGTCATAAATTCGGAGCTTTCGCGAAGCGCAACCCAGATTTTGGATTGAAAATCACTTTCTGTTGAACCGGCTCTGTGATCCGGATGCACCCATGCACCGCTTACATCATCAAAATCCTTGGTAACATCCCAAGACCATTCTGAATCCCAACTGTAAAAGCGATAGGGTCCAGCAGGACTATTTTGATTTCCACCCCAATAATTTTTTCCGGGCCAGTCTGTCACCGCACCAAACCAATTCAACATCATGTAATCTATAAAATTATCGATATCGAGATATTCCTGCATCTCCGCATAGTTGGCAGCATTGGACATATTCATATTTACTAAATCTGACGCCAAATGATTAAACCGTGTTGCATCACCAGAGATGGTGCCGTCGTGATTCATGGCGTACCAATCTTCCTCATTACCGCCAAAATATTCGGAGCTGAAAAATTGATCCGGACGTTCTACCGGATTATAAAGTCCCCAGTAGATTCCATTTATGTAAAGATGAACAAAATTGCCATGAGCGCCATATCCTGTCATGGCGATTTGGGTATCGCGGAACCATTGGTCTTCTGTGTAGGTCGTTTCTTCCGGATTCCATTTGCGCGCCCACGAACGGTTATTACCGCCACGGAGCACAATACGTTTCTGGTCTTTATCCGCTGTGCTGCCGTTCAGCGGTGCGTCACGGAAAATATTTGTATTCCAGGTTGCTGAACCGTATTCGGATTTGAAACTTAAACGGAGGGAGCGCTTCAGGCGATCGTGGCTGTGCCCTTCAATGCCGCAATCCTGCTGATCGTTTCTGTTGGGATTGTGAAAATCCAAATATTCCATAGAAACGCGTTGCTCAATATCGCCATCATCAGCATCGTAAAAGTGATCTTCACCAAATAAGCTGTCGGGATCCAACGAAATGATCATCGATGGAATATCCGTCAACCCTTTAATGATGCTCCCGCTGTACGCCGGATCATTCACAATTGTCGGATCCATTTCGTAATCGTGGTAAGCTTCCGGATCATTACTGCCCACACTGTACATTTGAACCGGATATCCATCGATATTATACGGCTGCTGGATCACATCATCCAGGAAAAGATAAGAATGGGTTTCCACCCGGGTTGGCTGATAACCGGTTTGATATGCCGCAGCGCGCAAAACGGTTGTCGTATTAATCGTAATGGCTCCGCTGTAAACACTGCCGTTGGACGGCGTGGGTTTGCTGCCATCGAGCGTATAGCGGATTTCTACATTGGGTGTAGTAGTAGAAATTGTTACATCAAATGATGTTTCATAAAAACCGCGTTCCGGTGAAATGGTTAATGGGTCGATCGGTAATGTGCCGTCTGTATTTGCGGAGCCGGGTGTGGGCACATCAAAAAATTGGAGCACATTGTTAAAATAGCCGTAGGAAATATCCGAGGCTTGCGGTGGAAAGGGAGCGTATTCGGAAACAACAACCGTTCCGTTCGGCTGAACCAGACCCAGATATTCACCACCGGCACTCAGTTTAAAATTGGTGTGCAGTTCGCTGCCGGTGCGGTTTTTGTCCGAGGCAAAAACAACCAGATAGCCACCTGCCGGAATCACCCGCGACGGAAACTGCCATTGAACAAGATTGTTATCGCTGTCTGTCAAATACCAGTTTTCCAGATTTATCGCTTCTGCGCCCGTGTTGTGAATTTCAAGCCAATCCGAATACTCGCCATCTTCATCCTGCAGCGTTGTTTGGTTGCTGGCCATAAATTCGCTGATTTCCAGATCCATCGGGAAATATTCTTTGATGAAAATTGTGAATGGCTTATCAACAAATGACTCATCATCATATATAGCACGCACGGTAATTTGATGACTGGTGTCTGCATCAAAATCCAGCAAATTGGTGTTGGCGACCCGTAATTCATCATCAACGATTTTAAAGCGTCCACCGGCGTCGTCAATCAGGGAATATGTAACAGACGCTGTGGTTTCCAAATCGGTGGCAATTATAGTTGCGATATAAAAATCATTGGGTCTGTTTTCTGTGACATCATCATCCGTTAGCACAATATCGACAGTGCCAGCAGCATTTACCGCACCGGGAGAAGGTGTTGCAAAATATGCCAAACCGCTGCCCAAAACGCCGAATGACACATCACCGGCCTGAATAGGGAACGATGGAGTGTATTCATATTCGATAATTGTCGTATCCGGTCGGACGAGTGCCAGATATTCACCGTCTGCAGTCAGTCTAAAATTGGTGTGCAGTTGCGGCGATGTCAGGTTTTTGTTCGAAGCAAAAACGATCAAATACCCACCGGATGCCAACGAAATTGCCGGAAACGCCCATTTGGATAAACGCGTGGAATCATCAGTAAGATACCAACCGGTAAGGTCCACCGTGGATGGACCGGCATTGTATAATTCCAGCCAGTCCGAATATTCATTATCATTATCCACAAGAGTAGAATTGTTATTTGCCATAAATTCGTTAATTCGAACACCGGTTTGTGCAGCCACCGGTACAACCGACTGTAAAAACAGCGTTGCCAATACAACAAGTGCAGCACATCGACAACCGGTTACAAAATTCATTCGGAGATCAAAGTAGTTTTGAGGCTTCATGCTAAGATCCTTTGTTTCACCTGAATTAAAGGTTAGCTCTTTCGCGTAATCGTTATAAACAGTATAGTAATTCAGGCATTATCTTTTGTGATTATCTTCTCATAAATTAAATTTCAATTAGAAAAAGATTTAAAAATTGAACAGCTTTTGAATGCTTTTTGCTACATGTCGGAGATATTTATTAAGTTTTTTGTTTCTATTTTTTATTTGAAAGCAAACCAAATTCCAATATTGCATTACATAAAAAAAAGCACCCACATTTATCACCAACAGACCAATTGCTGATAAATGGATGTTTCTATTACAAACAATTATTGTGATAGTGTTTAGAAATGAAAAAGACCCTAACGACTTCGATATGGCACGCTGCTAACAATGAACAGCATCGATCATTAAACTTGCCCGGATTAACGGCTTTAGTTGATTCGATATTCCGGGCATAACAAAATATTTTCAGCGTGATTTTTGGCGAACCACACCGGATTTTTTGGCCCTAAAACCAGACAGTTTGGGCAATGTTCGACAACGTGAACGATGTCCGCAAAGTGCCGCCGGAATAAGTGCCGCCCGTATACACACCGTCTTTCAGTGTACCGGTTGAGCTTCCGCCGGTATATACACGGTATGTTGTGCCGGTGTTGAGATCGGCGCTGGAAAAGATGATCGAATAATACTGCCGTGTCGGCGCAAACGTTACCAGATTATTACCGCTGGCATCTTCCAGATGGAACAGGGTTCCTGCCGAAATAACCTGATTGGTCCTGAGCAATACCGAATATTGGGAAGAGGACTGAACCGGTCCCTCCGTCATATCCGAATTTGTGCCGGATGCAACCATAAAACCGCCGTTGACAACAAAATCGCCGTTGACATCAACACCAACCTCCGACGAAGATTGTGGACCGTGTATAATGATAATGCCGCCATTAATAAAAATATCGCCATTACTGTCCAGCGCATCGCCGTTGGTTGTGTTCACAAAAACGTAGCCATCGTTTATTGTCAGATGGCTTCCGTCATATTGCGAGCCATCAAACCCAAAAGTCGGGTTGATGCCATCTTCGCTTGCGTTTATATGAATTTCTCCACCGTTGATATTTATTCCGGGTGATTCCATCCCTTCAAGCGAATTTGTGATATTGATAACACCAAGGTTGATGGTGAGCGAAATTTTGGATTCGAGACCGACATCTGTAGATGAGATAGTCATATTTGCATTTTCGATAACAATGGCGTTATCAGCCGAAACCGCTTTGGCTTCTGCGTATTCACCGGAACTTCCCGGAACAATGGTAATCGGATTTCCGGTTGTTGTGATGCTAATTGATGGCACCGATACCGGATTACCAATATTCAGTTGCCCATCAACCGAAATTCCTTTACCGGCGTCTCCCGAATGGCTCAGCGTTACCACACCGCCAACAAGATTTATGTTGGCATCTGCTTTAATGCACGGACCGTGATATGCGTCCGGATTGCCCAGTTGATTCGTATAAGCCTCGCCATCCCCGGTGGATGTGATGGTAAGTGTTCCGGAATTCATATGGACGCTGCCATCACTCGAAATGCCTCTGCCTGCCTTGCCGGATGTGTTGATCGTGATGTTGCAATTGTCAATCTGAACGTTTGTTTCCGCCGAAATTGCCGTACAATAAGAAGGATCGAAACCGGCACCCGATGCGCTCAACACCGCATCACCGGTCGTATTGATATTCAGTGTGCCGCCGGTAATTTTAACATCTTGTTTGGAATACAAACCCAGCGCCCGATCGCCATCCACAGTGATGTTTATTGTGCCACCGGATATGTGCATGGTGCTATCGCATTTCAACGCAATATTCCCTAAAGTCGAGTTCAGGACTGTAACAACTCCGTCGGTGATTTCTATTACACCGTCGCTGCCATCAATCCCGTCTCCGTCAGAAGTAACATGCACAATTCCACCATTCATAAAAAAGCCGTCATTCGTGTGTATACCGTCTTTCACGGCGCTGTTGACGATGATATTTCCATCATTAACTTCAATGTAGTCATCGCTTCTGAGACCATGTTCATCATTTCCAAAACCGTTGATTGTCAAATTCCCGGAACCTTCAAAAATCAGTTGGCCTTCGCTAAAAAAAGCCGCATCCTGATCTTCATTATTCGGCGGTGTCGCATAATTAACGCCGTCTGTTAACACATTTGTTGTTCCGCCCGCAAGATGAACGGTAATTCTTTTTCCGGTTTGCACATTAATTGCGGGTCCATCCGGATTGGTAATCTGAACACCATTCAAATACAACTCCAGCCGTAAATCGGAATAAATTTTAAACATCCCGTCGCTGGTTGATCCGGATAATGCATATCTGATATTGCTGATGCCGGAATTGGCATTCACAGTTACATTGGCACCGGAGACATTCACCTGCACACCGAGAGAATCCAGCGGATTTTCCACCGTCACGCTTGAGCCGTTGTATGTGATATAAACGGTCGAGTCTATGCTGTTGTCAAAAGTGATGCTGTCGATATCCGAAAGTGCAAATTCTGTTAAATTCTGCGAGGTTCGAAAATAAGCAAAAGTGCCGGCATCGTTAAAAAATACGCTGTCGATATCTGAAATCAGCAGTTGAACAATGCCTGTTTGCGAATGAATATTGAGTTTCGCCTGAGCGCTGACAGCATTTGTATTGCCACCAATGCCCGGAAGACCGAAGGTAATGTTGTCAATATCAGAAAGTGTAAATTGTTCAAGCCCGCCGGTTTTTTTGGTAACATCAACCGTTTGCGCAACAGAAAGCATCGTTATAAAAACAACACACAACAAAGGTAATATTCTTCTGGTCACGGTATTATCTCCGGGCTATTTAATTAATATCATTTGTTTGGACAGAATGCTTTCACCGCTTTTTACTGCATAAATATAAATGCCACTAGCTACGCGGTTGCCATTCTGGCTTGTGCCATCCCACACCACTTCGTGTGAGCCTTCGATTTGGGTTTTGCTCAAAATTTCTTTCACGAGCTTACCGTTTATATCAAAAACACTAACGTTTACGGCCGACGTTTTGGGCAATTGGTAGACAATCGTCGTAGACGGATTGAACGGATTTGGATAATTCTGCAACAGTTTAAATGTTTGCACAAACTGATGCAGTTTATCGCCATCTTCAATAGCGGTTAAATTTCCAAATTCGATTTTTTGGATATCATCGATTGAAAACGTAACCGTGCTTCCATCTTTCAGGTTTATGTTCAGATTAAAATTTTGACTAAACCCAACTGAAGTCAGGATAATGAGGATTAAAAAAAGCTTCTTCATAAACCCGCCCTTTGATTGTTTTTTGATAATAAATTGATGACATCGAATTCTTTTGAGCATTGGCTGATCGTTCATTATAATTCGCTTGCACAATTATCGACGTATTTGTGTCAATCCGACATTTTGAATAATTTTGCTTATTGAGAGCAAGGCATCAATATAATATGCTCAATTTTTGAGGAAAGCTTGTGGTTTAACGCACCCTTTGCCAACAAAAAGATTTAGCGGAATTGATCTTCCAATCCGCGCGATTGTTTTAGCTGGCAAAAAATGGTTACAGCGGAAACGCAAATCGCATTTCCGCAACAAAAATCATCGGGAAAAATCGATTAAATTTTATCGCCAACCACAGCCCCAACCGGATCGTTCATCAAATGATTGATCCGCACCAATCGGGGAACCGGCCGGCGGATCGCCCGGTTTGGAGATGCGGAGTTTCTCCGGATTTTCCTGAAATTGGGAAATCTGGGAAATGGCGAACACATATTCGGCAAACTGATTCGGATCTTTTTTAATTTTCGGTTTGGATGTCGTTAACCACGTTTTGAGTTCATCGAGTTTCAGAAAAGCGATTGCGCGCACCTGCGGCACAGCGTTCTCGTTTGCTGCCAATGCCATTAAATGATACAGCACCACATTATTCACCACGCGCCGGATTTCCCCGGGATAACCGGTTTCTGATTTCGCCTGCCAGGTGGATTGGATCACTTTGTCCAGCACTTCCGCCAACCCGGGAAAGGCGTTGTCGCGGGCGTGATATTCCACCAATCGCGCAGCCCGTTCCGGATGCAGCAGCAATCCGACAGTCATATCTGCCGCCGTTTCCGCAGCGGATAGCGGGTCGAATGTCACTCCCGTGCGGATGTCGAACATTTCGCGATCGCGCCAGTAGCCGTACGGACGCGGCGGGATCAGTCGCAAAATATTCTCCGGGATCGCCAGTACTTCCGGTTGAATCGTGCGGATCAGCGCTGCCAACGCGTACCGTTGTTGCGATGGCGGCACCATTTCCGTGACGGTTTGCCCGTCGCCGCGAACGGCATACGAGTAATTCAATCCGCCGAGTAATTTGGCTGCGCCCTCCAATTGATAGCGATGAAAGAGGTAAATTGGCACCAACACTTCTTCCAGCGTTGCCATCGGCGCATCTTCGCGGATGTTGTTTTCAGAAAAATTGGCCAGCGCGACGGAGCGGACGTTCAGCACGCGATTCAGCTCATCCACGGGGTTGCTGCCGTTATCCCACAAATGCGCAAACGGATGCGCCCCGCCCGCCGGACGTGCATCCGCATCGGAAATATATTTCAAGCCCTGCGAAATCGTCTGGCTGACGATGGCATTCAGCCCGGATTTTTCGTCGGTTCCCTCGGGAAAATCCTGATAGCCGTATGCGATTGCGGCTTTGTCCCATTCGCCGATGCCGGTGTCATACGCATCGGATAAATCGATATTGCCGGTGTCATCCAGCGTTGCCAGCGGATGCGGATAATCCATCACCGACGCGCGATTGTTGACGCTGGCCGCAAAATTGTGCGCCAGCCCGAGCGTGTGCCCAACCTCGTGCGCGGACAATTGGCGAATCCGCGCCAGCGCCATTTCCTGCATTTCCGGCGACACCGGCTTCCCGCTTTCGTATGGCGACAGCAATCCGGCGGCGATCAGAAAATCTTGCCGCACCCGCAACGAGCCCAGCGACACGTGACCTTTCAGGATTTCGCCGGTTCGCGGATCGGTAACGGTGGAACCGTATGACCAACCACGGGTTGAGCGATGCACCCATTGAATCACGCTGTAACGAATATCCAGCGGATCGGCGCCTTCCGGCAATATTTTCACCTGAAACGCATTTTGGTATCCGGCGGCTTCGAACGCCTGGTTCCACCATTGCGCGCCTTCCAGCAACGCGGAGCGAATCGGTTCCGGCGTGCCCGGATCGAGATAATAGACAATCGGTTCGACCGCTTCGCTCATCGCCGCACCGGGATTTTTCTTTTCCAGATGATGCCGGGCAATAAACCGCTTCACGATCGGTTCGGAAATTGGCGTTGCGTAATCCATATATTCGATGCCGAAATAGCCGGATCGCGGATCAAAAACACGCGGTTTGTAGCTGTTTTCCGGCAATTTCACAAACGAATGATGTTGACGAACGGTGATCGCCTGCGGCGTCGGCACCACCTGCCGGACGTATGATCCGGGTGAATTTCCGGCGAATGTGAGCGTTACTTCGAATTCCGAATTTTGCGGAAAATTTTTGGTTCGCGGGAGATAAAACGCGGATCGCGACGCATCCAGCGAAAAACTGCCCTGACCGGATTGGCTGAGCGTACCGGTCACGTTGTGCGCGTCGCGCAGAAAAAAGCTGCTCGCATCGACCAACACGCTGTTGCCGGATTCCGCAACAACCTCGCCGCCCCACAGTACGGATTGGGCGAAGGCTTCCTCAACCGCCAATCGCTCGGCGGTGTTTTCGGTGATCGCGCGGAAGGCATAATTCGGCTGGAGCAACAGCACTTTCGGACCGCTTCGCACAAATTTCACGATGCGCTCGCCGCCCAATTGCCCGCGATCCAACCCGATATCGTTCGAACCGACGCCGGTCGCCAACGCGTTTACGTAGAGAAATTCCGTTTCTAATTTGTCGATTTCCAGCCAGATTTTGCCGTTTTCCGCATCCCAATAAAAGGTAAAAAATCCCTCAAATTGTTGCATTTTTGCGGTTTTTTCTGCGATCGTTTTCGGGGATTGGGAACCGTCGCCGGATTTCGGCTGCGCAAAAACACAGCTTGCAATCAGCAAAAACAGCATCATTTTTATAAAATATTTCATCAAATTTCTCCTGTTGTGACAATGGATTTCCGGTTGCGGGCAACCGGTTTTTTGATATCAACGGGGATATAATACCAAAGTTGCGCCAATAATTGAACGCTTTTTATCGCATTCAACCGATTGATTTGACGGGAGATAAAAGAAAACCCGCGTCCCCAACCAAAATCGGGAACGCGGGTTTGAATATTGCCCATTTAATATCGCATCAACCGCAGCCGCCCTGTTTGGATTTGCGTTTGGTTTCCAATTTCACTTTGGCGGTAAACTCAACATGCGATTCGTGTGAACCGGTTTCCGCCTCGGCAGACAAATAGCGGTCGCCGATCGCAGCCGCAAAAACATGTTGCAGCGCATCATCTGCAGTTGCGACATTCGGCGGACATTTTTCGTGCCCGTCGTGTTCGTAAACATTCAACCAATTGTTGATGCCGCCTTCCAGCAAATAAATATTCGGAATACCTTTGACGGCCAGAATTTTCCAGCCCTCTGTTGCGCGCTGTTCATCGTTGCTCATCAGCACAAAAACAGTGTTTCCGGGTTCATTTTTAAACGCCTTCGCCAGCGAGGCCAGTTGCTCCGTTTTCACCGATTTCACATCTTTGAGGTGAAACAGGTTGAAATCGGCTTCGTCGCGCAGGTCGAGCATCACCAGATTAATCCGGTCATTTTTCATGAGATCGGCCAGTTCGCCGGGATGAATTTGCACCTGCCGTTCTTCCAGCAGCGGCAATTTTTGATCGGCGATCCATTCCCATCGGTCTTCCAGCGTCGGTTGTCCAATAGCGATCAAAGCGACGGCGGCAGCCACCAGCGCACCGGCGCCGGCAATTTGCAATTTCGGTGTTTTTGCCGCGTTTTTTTCACCAAATATTTTTTCCAGTTTTTCGCCGCCCCAAAACATGAACAGCGCCATCAGCACAACCAGCAGCACAACCACGCCGGTATCCAGCCCAAGCCATTCCGGCAACGTGTATCGACCCATGTAGCTGGAATTCCAGAAGCCTTCGAAATTGGCAACGGTTTCGCCAAAAAAGAAGATGCCGGTCAGCGCGCCGAGCGTAAAAAATATGCCGTCAATTTTGAGCGTCGCCAGCGCAACCAGCGATGTGCCGGGGCAAAATCCGCCGATGATGAATCCAAATCCCATAATCAATCCGCCGACAATTCCCGGCCACAGATAAGTGGGATTGACCCAAACTTTTTCGAAATCGAGCACTTCCATCCCGGTTGATAAAAAGATCAGCACCATCGCAGTGATGACGCCGGTGAACATCACTTTCAGCACAGTCATATCTTTCAAATAAAATTGTGCCGCCAGTTTTGGCGAATTGGCGAATCCGGCCATTTCCAGCACCGCGCCAAAACTCACACCGATCATCAGATACAACAAATATCCGGTCCAAACGCCCAAACCATCGGAAAGCGGAAACGGTGTCATTTATTTTCTCCTTTTTTTATTTTCTTTAAACGATTGATAAACAACAGCTTAATTCCAGGCTTTCCTGAAAAAATAAGCCAGCAAATACCCGCCGGCAAAAACGGCAAACATGAACGCCCAACTGCCAACCGAAAGCACCGCACCGCCGGAAAGCGCCTGACCGGATGTGCAGCCGCGGGCAAAACGGGCGCCGTAACCCATCAATCCGCCGCCGATAAATGCCATCACCCAGCGCTGTTTATCCGAAATATTCGGACCTTTTCCGGTTTCAAAACGGGTGCGTTTGTTGATCAATCCGGAAACGAAACCGCCCAAAATTGCGCCAACGGTGAGAAAAACAATCCAGTGATCGAGCGGGTTTTTCTCGCCGCCGGCCATGCTGAGCAGATATGGCGTTTGGTCGATGTGCTCCGGCACAAAAATATCTTCCACATAAACGATCATCCGGTTCAGACCGCCCGATGCGCCCAGCCCGTTTCCGGTGACCAGAAATGCCAGAAACAGCACGATGCCGAGCAACACGCCCGCGAAATAGGGATTCAAATACGGTTTTGCTGAAGTTTTCATCTCTATTTTACCTCTTCATTTTTTTGAATTTCAACATCTTCCCAACCCACAACCATCGCGCGAATGTTGGACAACGGCGTGTGACCGGTGGTTGTCAAATAAATATGCATGATCAAAAATGCGGCAAACAGCCACGCTGCAAAGGAGTGCAACGGCACCAGAAAACCGAGCCCGCCCAAACTGGCGGAAATTTCCGGCCAGCGTTGCGCACCCCAAATCAAAATTCCGCTGACGATTTGCAACGGCAGCAAAATATTCAAAATGATGAGATAGGTGATCCGCTGCAACGGGTTGAGTTTGTTGCGCTCGGTTTTTTCGAACGGGTGCGGCGCATTTTTGAAAATGCCATACATATAATAATAGGTTTGCGCAATCGCCTGGCTGAAAAAGCCCCGCGGTTCCGGCAGATATTGCCGGATTTCGCCGCCGGCGATGTGGTAAAACGCCGCCAAAAACGCGTTCGCCAGCAAGATAAATCCAACAATATTATGCACTTGCACAACCAGCGCAAAATCGAACAAATGATACGTATCCGGCGAATGAATCACCAGCCCGGTGAGGATGAGCACGATAATCGCAATCGCCTGCAGCCAGTGCCAAAAGCGCTCGTACGCATGGTAAATGTAAACTTTTTTTGTTGCAGCGACGTGGTTGGGATGGCGTTTTGCAGCGATAACACGCGAGCCGCCGTGAACCGCAATGCCCAGCAAAACCAGCACAAAAGCGATCATTCCGGCGTAATTTGACCAACTGACCACATCGTGACCGAGCACAAACAAACCGCCGTTTCGCGGTTGCGGACGATAGATCAACTGACCGTTGGTGTCGTTCAGAATTTTTCCGCCGATTGCCAGATTTGTGGCGTTGACAAATTGCGGCGTTACGCCGTCCGGCGAATGTGCCGAAAGCAACATCGGCTGATACAACCGCGATTCGCTGCTGTGGCAGGCGGTGCATTCGCGGGTGACCCACTCGAAATTCGCAACGTTGTGGTGAATGCCAAACGGCTCAACATCGCCGCGAATACGGGGATTTTCCACACCTGCCGCCGTCAACCGGTTTTGAATTGCCGCAATTTTTTGGGGAGTGTTCAGCACCAATTCAGCTTCGCCAAGATTGCCGTCTCTGTTTTCATCCAGCGCGGAAAGAATTTCCGGGTGATATTTATCGCCGGAAAAAAATGCAGTTTTCAGATCGTCCAGCCGCACCGGACGTTCGGGATCGCCCTGCACCCAATACCAAAATGTGATCAAATTATGCGGAGAAAGCCGCAAGTTGTCGTCCACGTCCCGGCGGGGGAGCAGCACCGGCTCGTATCCGGTAATCAGCGTGTTAACGCTGCCTGGCTGCCCGTCGATGCCGCGATATTCGATGCGCGGCTTGCCGGAAGATGTGAGCACCGTCCAGTCATACGCGCGGCCGGCAGGCGCAAACAATTTGGGAATATGGCAGGATTCGCAGCTGATGGCGTCCAGATGACGCTCTTTATAGGGCAGCCAATCGTGAGTTGCACTGCTGTTGTGGCAGGATTCGCAACGGCGCATTCCCGCGCTGCCGGTTTCCTGCACGGTTTCGCCTTTGGCAAATTGGTGGCTGGGGCGATAGAGGTATTCTTTGATCGCCATTCGCCGGGAATCGAATTTGAGATGCGCCGGGCGGGTTGTCGCCGATTCCTGATAATACACCGGATTGTTGATCGAATAATGGCAGTCCACACAGGCAACCAATCGCTCCGCGTGAACATCCCACGGACGCGATAAATCTTTTTTTCCGGAGAGGTTGACGCCGCTTTCGAACATGCGCTGCGGCGAAAAAATTTGTCCGGTTGTTTGGGTGCTCCACTGTTCCGGCTGTGCGCCGGCAGTGGTCAACGGTGACTGAATATCCGCGTGAACCTGCCCGTGGCACAACCCGCAGTTGGCATCTGTTGGCGATTGCATCTGGCTGAGTCCGGCGGTCAGAAAACCATCTGCGTCAAACGCGGCGGCGTTCCAGCGCCATGTGTCGCCCGATTTTTGGACGATGCCGGTACCCAGCAACGTTGCCGTATTCGCCCACCGGAAATTTCCGGATTGCAGCTCGGCAACCCGCGCCGCATTGTTGGGATTTTCGGTGTGGCACAAAAAACAGTTCATTTCCACAACGCCGGATTTTTGCCAGTCCCACGGCTGTAACGCGCCGGTTTCGGGGTCAACAATATGGGTTTCGGGATCGTTCGCGACGATCACTAGTTCGGTGAGCGGTTCTCCGCTGCGGCTCAGTTTTGCCGGTCCGCCGCCAACATGACGGGCGCCGAAATAGCGCACCCAATCGGCAGTGCCCATATCAATTTGCGCATCGCCGGATGGCGACAGATAGCGATAAGCAATCGCATTCCATTTGCCAAACGCACCATCGCTGAAATCCCATTCGCGACCGCCGGCAATTTGCCCGGGTTTGGTGAGCGCGTCCAACCCCAAATTGCTGTGAAAACTGTGGGTTTCGATAAACCCGGCATCGTGACAACCACTGCAGGATTTTAACGTGGACATCGCGCCACCGGAGCTCAGTACGGAAACACCGTTTTCATCCAGCAGTTTAATTTTCGGGTGGAGCATCGGTTGTGCAAACATGCCGGAAAAACCGGTCAGCAGCAGCGCCGCTATTGATAAAATGAATAATTTGCCAGCAAATTTTTGGTGATTTTTCATGATTATTTACCTCCCGAAACGGCTGCAGCTGCGGCGTTTTCAACATTCAGGCGGCGTCCGCCGTGATACATCGGATCGCCGTCGTAGCCCAACGCGTGCCAGTCCATTCGTGCGCGCGGTGCATCGCCGTGGCAATCCACACATTGCAGCGCGTTTTCTTTTGGCGCAACCATGTGGGTGATCGGCCAAAACATCTCCGTTTCGGTGAAACCGTATCGCCCGCTGTATGGCAACCCGACGACTTCCGAGCCCAAACGTGCGGCTTTGTCCCAATCGAAATCTTTCCAGTAACCGCCCTCGCCAAAGGTTTTCGGCTGGATGAGATGATTGTATTCGGTATCATAAATTTGTTTGGCGCGATGCACTTTGAAGGGCCAAATTTTGGCTTTGGGATCTTTCAGATTCCCTTTCGGATAGTTGATAAACGTGGTTTTCGCCGGATCAATTTTGTCGCCCAAAATGTAGTGATCCGCCACGCCGTTGTACCAAAAATATTCGGGGATAATCTCTTTTTCGTATTCGAACTTGCCTTTGATTTTGAGATAGGTGTGCGGATCTTCCGGCAAATCCTGTCCGGCGGCAGACCAGTCCCAGTGCATTTTGGTCGCCTCTTTTACCGCCGCAGCCGGAATGTGGCAGGATTGGCAGGCAACGTTGGCGATGTGAGCGTTGATCCGGTCGTCGCTGTGCAGCGTTTCGGAATGACAGTTGGTGCAATAGACCTGATTTTCGTTATCAAAACTGACGGAAAACGCCCGCCCTTTCATGTTGTGGTTTTCGGATTGATGGCAATCGGTGCAAACAAAATCGAATTTGCCCATGTGCACATCCACCCGTTCCTGCGGAAAATAGAGGCTTTCGTCGAGATCGCCGTGTTTTACCGCGTTGCCGCCGCCGCCGCGAAAATGGCAGCCGCCGCAGTTGGAGCGTTTCGGGTTGCCAACGCTTTTCGCAACCGCCAGCAAATCCACTCCTTCCGCCGGAAAACCGCCGTTGGCTTTTACGTATTCGCCGGAATTATCGTGGCAAACCAAACAATCCATATTTTCCTGCCGGGTGAAATCGAAGGTTTCATCTTTCCAGCCGTATCCGGCGTGGCACGCCGTGCAGGGTGGCCAGTTGGATTGAATGCCGATGCAAAAATTGTTCATCGCATTCTTTTTCCCCAATTTGACCGGTTCGCTGCGACCGGAAATCAGCGTTTCCGGCGTTTCCCACGTCCAGTGCGCGTTGTGCATCATTTGCGCTCCGGCATCTTTGTGGCATTCCAGACACGCTTTGGTGACCGACGGACCATCCTCAAACGGCCCTTTCATCAAATTGGCGTGATCGGTGTGCGGCAGTTTTTCCGGGACAAATGCCCACGGATCATCGCGCTGCGGTTCCGATTGCTGCAAAAAATATATCAGCGGGAGAACCAACGCCGCCAATACGGACACAAATATGATAACCCCATTATGTTTTACGTTTCGCATCTCTATATCCTGTCTGCTATTACGGTTTTATTAGTGATAATAAAAATTCCAGACTGTTGAAAATCCTGCTTTTCCCAATTGTTAATTCATTCACATAGATTAATATAAATATCTATATATTTAAATAAAACATCGAAATATTTTTTTCGACAGGCTGCTGCGAAGAGTTGAGGGGATATTAAAATCGGAAGGTGCCAGGCTAATTGGCGGTCATAAAAAATGAGGTTGCGGAGAATACAGCGGCTTATCTGGGTTTCAATTTTTCCATTCGTCGATCGGGCCGATTTGCTGTGTCAGCGGTTGGCGCATTTCCGGCTCGGCAACAAAATTGCGGTCGATAGCTTCACGAATTGTTTTCGCACCGCTGTTTTCCAGCAGGCTGGCGAGTTGCGTTTCGGTGTATAAAATCGGGAATCGCCGTTCCAGTTCCAGTTTGAAATCATCGGTAAAAATCGCATCCGATATCGCGGTTTGGCGCAGTTGCTCAACCGGCGCCAGAAAAATAATGGCGTCATACGCATCATAAATTGTCTGGTTCGGCGCAACGTTCAGCATGTGATTGCCGATGTAATCGGCATCGCCGAACGGCGTATTTGCCAAATCCAGCGCAACCGGTTTGTTGCCGTTTGCTGCGAACGCGCTGTCCCACAATCCTTTTTCCATCCGGACCCATTTCAGCACCTTGTTTTCCAAACCCTGGGTGGTTTTTGGCGCGTTTGGATCACGCTCAATTTTCTTTTCAAAGGCAAAATTGATGTTGTGAAAGCGCACAGAATACGTTTTCCCCGGCTGAAGTTCGTGAAAAAACGTGCCGCAATTCCAGTAAATGTCACCGTCGGAATTTTTGATGCATTTATACGCATGGCGCGTGTTGGTGAGAAAAATGCCTTTTTTGCCGGATTTGAAATTGTCGAGATGCGACAGGATGTTTTTATACATCGTGTAATCGTTGCCGGCGAGGGATTGCCGGAACAGCGCCAGATCTTCCGGCGTGTGGATTTCTTGCCAAAACACCGGCGCGTTTACCGCGATCACTGTGTAGCGTTCGTCCGGCGGCAGCGTGCGGTTGGTTTGCCAGACGGTTTCCAGCAGATCGAAATAGGTTTGATACGTCCAGCCCGTTCCGCTGAAATCATTTTGAAATGCCGGAAACAGCAGCGCCGGATTGTGCACTTCTGAAGCAAAATATGCATCAAGCGCGGGCTGTTGATTCATCGCGACCACTTCCAGAAAAATGACTTTCGCTTTTTTGCGGAAGTCACTGTTTTTTATCAATTTTTGATAAAATTCGAACGGCTCAACGGCGGTGTGCAGCGCGTCATCGAATAAAATCAGGTCGTATTTGTCGAGCTTTTTGAGCACAAAACTTACGGGTTCATCGCCCTTTTTCTGCAGCGCGGCAACATACGGCTGCAGCTTTTTCGATTGGGCAATTGCCAGCCCGAAGCCAATAATCAAAATTACCGGAATGAATTTTTTCATTTCGATTTCACTCCTTTTTTCACTGATCCGCAGCGGAATTTTGGTGTTGCAAGCCTGCGGCAACCATTCGGAATTTTCTATTTTTGGCAAAGCACCGCACAATTCTCAACAAACGATGGCGCGTAATTGTAATCAGAAAACGTGAGCTGTTTCTGATTTTCGCCGTTGGCATCCATGATGAAAATGTGCTGATTCCGCCGTTTATCGCCGCGCTCGAACACAATGGTTTTGCCATCCGGCGACCAGCGCGGACGGATATCGCCCAGCGGATTTTTCGTCAATTGCCGCCGTGCTGAACCATCCGTGTTTACCGTAAAAATGTCGTTGTTTCCGGTCGCATCCGAATAATACAGCAGCGATTTCCGGTCCGGTGAGAGTTGCGGCATCAGTTTGTTTTCATTGCTTTTAGCGAGAATTTCTTTTGCCGATCCGTCCGGTTTCATCCGCACAATTTGAAACACGCCGTCTATCTCGGATGAGAAATAAATCATCCCGTCATCGCCCCAAAACGGAAAGGCGTCGTCGGTTGGATTGTTGGAAATATTCCGGAGATTTTTGCCATTTTTTGCCATCACATAAATTTCCGCGTTGCCGTCCCGCGTGGAAACAAAGGCAATTTGCTGTCCATCCGGCGACCAGCACGGCGCGTATTCCGCATTGCCGGAATTTGTCAATTGAGTGAAAGATTGCTGCGCCACATCCATCGTCCAGATTTTCCACCAACCAACGCGCTCGGATGTAAAAACCAGCATTTTTCCATCCGGCGAGATCAACGGACTGCTGTCTTTCCGGGAATGATCGGTGATTTGCCGCTCGCCGCTTTCGGTAATCATGAAAATGTTATCTGTCCCGTTGACCTGTTTGGTGAACAGAACCGGATAATTTTGCGCGGCACCGGAGCCACCGAAAAACAGCAAAGCTGCGCCAAAAAACAAGACAATTGGTTTCATCGAAACTACCTCATTTGGTAAACATCATTTTACGGGAAAGCGTGGTTTTGCCAACCTGCAGGCGGTAAATATACGCGCCGCCGGCAACGGTTTCACCGGATACGTTGGTGCCGTCCCATGAAATCGCGTAGCTGCCAGCCGGCTGTTTTTCTGCCACAAGCGTTTTCACCAACTGCCCCAATATATTGTAAATACTCAGATTAACAGAACTGATATTTGACAACTGATAGCTAATTGCTGTTGTTGGATTGAACGGATTCGGATAATTCTGGCTGAGCCGGAACGTGTTTACCGGTTGCGCAACATCATCGATAGCAGTGATTGTGGCGTTCACGCCGGTGATCATCCGCAGCGATCGACTGTCGAAATCCGAAACAAACAGCGTGTCGCCGGTTGCGGATGCGGCAATGCCGTTTGGCGCGTTGAAACTGGCGGACAGCAAATCGCCGTCCGTGGTGCCGGCATTACCCGTTCCGGCAAAAACCACCTGTTCCGTGCCATCGGATTTGATGCGGTAAATCCGGTTTCCCTGATACGCGGTCGCATACACGTAGCCGTTGGCGTAGGTCAAAAATCCCATCCATCCGGGGATGTCGCCGATTGCCGTTACGCTGCCATTTGGGGATCGTTTGAGCACTTTGCCATCGTTAAAATTCCCGATATACAAATTTTCATTTTCATCGAAAATGATGCCGACGGGACCGTTCAGCCCGTTGCCGGTTAAATATTCCGTCAGATTTCCGCCCGTGTCATACACAAACAATTTTGATTGCTGATAGCTGGCGATGATCATATTTCCCGATAGATCGAACGCCACGCCCGCCGGATTGGTAAAATTGCTGATCACGGTGCTCACCACGCCGTCCGGCGAAACTTTGTCGATCCGGTTGCCGGTTGCGTTGGTTACATACAAAAATCCGTCCGGTCCGAATGCCAGACCGTTGGGATCGCTGAAACCGTTTGCGAAAATTTCCGTGCTGCCGTCCGGGGATATTTTGGTGACGGTGGAGCTGTAATATCGCGATGCAAAAATATTGCCCGCGGGGTCAATCGCCAGTCCGTCGTTGAAAGTAGACGGCCCGCTGACCAGCGTTTCCACCTGCTGCGCGGACAGCGAAACACTTCCGGCAATCAGTAGCAACAGTGCCCATTTCATTTTCCTCAAATTGATTCTCCTGTTTTTTCAGGGTGTTGTTTTTTATGGCTTTAACTGCCAGAGAATGTCGGTTCAAAACAATCGGTCATTCCGGGAAACGCAGCGACTAACGAATCTCATTTTTTGAAACGCGTTATCACTCACTACCCAAATTTTAGCATTTCACGGTTTTTAAACAGGCGGCAATGTCAATTAACGGGCGTGCAGCGGATATGTTGCGGATAATCTTTTCGTGAAACGATATGTGCAGCAAACCGTATCAAATAAGCTACGAAGTTTAACGATTTAGGAGCATTTATGTTTATCGGACATTTTGGCGTTGGATTTGGCGCGAAATCCGCAGAGCGGAAAATCTCGCTCGGAACGTTGTTTTTGGCGGCGCAATTTCTGGATTTGCTGTGGCCGACATTTCTGCTATTGGGCATCGAAACGGTCAGAATCGATCCGGGCAACACAAAAATGACGCCGCTGGATTTCACCAGCTATCCGTTTACCCACAGTTTGCTGATGGTATGCATCTGGGGATTATTATTTGGCGGGGTGTTCTGGCTGTTCAAAAAAAATCTTCGCGGTGCGGTGGTGTTGGGATTTTGTGTGATCAGCCATTGGGTGCTCGACCTGTTTGTGCATCGTCCGGATTTACCGCTGTACCCGGGTAATTCACCGATGCTGGGTTTCGGACTTTGGAATTCGGTTATCGGCTCCACACTTTTGGAAGGGCTCATTTTCGGGTTAGGCGTTTGGCTGTATCTTCGGTCAACTGCTGCCAAAAATCGCGCCGGACTGTGGGGTTTTTGGGGATTGGTCGGTTTTCTGGTGCTGATACATCTGGGAAATATTTTTGGCCCGCCGCCACCCAGCGTTTCCGCAATTGCGTGGGCGGGACAACTCCAGTGGCTGTTTGTGATCTGGGCTTATTGGGTGGATCGCAATCGGATTTCAAAAAGCGCTGTGTAATTTTCTCATACATTATATCTCGAGAAAAGTAACGCTATTTTTTTACGTCCAAGGTAGTTGATAGCTTTGCTCCACACGGTTGTCATTGCTATTGATTTGTAAATACAGTTAAGCAGACAGCCATACCGATCAAGTGCTCAGTATGGCTTATCTTTAAGAATTGGGGAACATGCAATCCATCAAAAAGAAGAATTTACATTGAATTAATTCGCCACAGAATCTTCTTTATACACTTCAAAATCCGTGTTCTCAATTTGCAGAATTGGTGTTGCTAATTGGAAACTAATGACTGCCAACAATATATGATACAAACATAAAATGGTTGGCATGAGGTGATCCAAATAATAATAATCAACGATTACACTTATCATCAGAAAAAGAGTGGCTACAATGCTTATTAAAAGCAGCGATTTCACAGTTAAACTTATTTGCCGGTTTCGGTCTTTATTTGCCTGAAATGGATTCTGTTTTTTCCCATAAATATTCCAGAGAATAATTCCGGCGAAAAACAGATTTCCGATTGTAATTGTTATTATCAAATTGATTGGCTTACCGCCCAAGTGAATCTGGTTCGGATATGCAGAAAGGGCAAACAAAATAAATGCAATGTAAATAAAAATCGCAGTGCCGAACAGCACCGGCGAAACAAAGTCGAAGAACCGGCGGGGTCGCAGTTCGGCTTTTCGAATGGCACCCGAATTGGCTTTTCGCATCATTTTAAAGTATTTGAATCCTAACATTTCAGAAATCAGCATTGGTGAAAACTGGATTATAAAAAACAAGGTAATCAAGCCATCCCAATTGCTCGCCACATCATAGTTTGTCAATATTCCCACGAGTACCAACAAAATTCCGGCAATGAAAATTACGGCATTCATTTTCCTGTAATTGCGTTGCCCGCGTTCAATTTTCTCGATGGAAACGGGATAGAGTTTGGGATAGCTCGATGGCGGATATTTTTCAACCATTAGCTTTGCCCGGTTTAATATTTTATTGGGATAATAATACGAAATCAGGATGACCTGACACAGGAACACGAGATAAAACACGATATTATCTGACATTTTATTTCCTCATAAGTTATTGTTATTCATTACTTTCCGAAAGGCAATCCGGATTTCTGAATCGGTTACACCGGATTCTCTGATTTTTTTTATGACTTCGCTTAATCTGGTTTCCGCCCACGCATTTAAATCAACAGTGCTGTTTGCCCTGGCATCCGGATGGATGAATGTGCCGCGATATCCTTTGGTTTGAATGACCGAATCCCGTTCCAATAAACGATAGGCTTTCGCAACTGTATTATGATTCAACTCCAGATCGTTGGCAAGTTGCCTGATGGAAGGCAGGGCATCGCCCGATTTTAGCCCGCCATCGAGAACAGCTTTTTTAATTTGCTCAATTATTTGCGCAAACACCGGAATGGGATCATCCGGGTTTATTGTAATCTCCATATGTGCTATTCCTTTTGCTTATACTACTCGAACTAATAATACAAGTATAACACAACAAATCCAACAAAAAAGTTATTTTTTCCAAGTGTGGCTTGTTTTCTGTTGCAATTATGTCTGATTTGATGCCAATTCGGTTCCTTCAGAGTCATAATTATGGGCAGGAATTGTTATGGGTGGCAAAACGTCACATAACATCGCAAGCTTGCATTTGAAAATTGAAAAAAAGAAAAGCGGCAATTTTAAACCAAAATTGCCGCTTTTAGAAAAATAGGATTGATATTGTTACGTTTGAACTTACAAAACTTAAGCCGGACTCTAACGATTTAACGAGAAATATTTATTGTGAGAGTGACTAATCGTTCTTTAACAACGCGATTATTTTTGCATATGCTCCAGATATTGTTGGAATGATTCTTTGGGTGTGCGATTTTCGTAAAACACGCCCCAGTGTTTTTCAACTTCATTTGGCGGGGAACTGGCGCCGCCACCTTTCCACGGCTCATCAAATGCTTCAAATAAAAAAGTGGTGATTTTGTTGGCATTCACCCACTCATTGTGCAGCTTCAGATATGTTGCCTGAGCTTCGAGTCCGACATCACCTTTGATGAGCGATCCCTGCTCGCCGTCGCCAGTTTTTTCCGGATTGTAGGTTGTCGCCCAGCCGGTTTCCCCGAGGACAATCTGCTTTTCCGGGTATCTGGCCTGAATATCTTTAAACGTGCTGTCCATCCACGGAATGGCGGTGTCCAGCGTTTTGCCGTTCCACAGCGGATAGATATGGGTAACGATAAAATCCAACTCCGCTGCCATTCGCGTGGCTTCTGGCTTGTTCCAGAAATTGTAATCATCCGCGATGGTAACTGGCACCGATGTGTTGTTGCGAATCGCGCGGACGTAGCGGATCTGGTTATCCATATTCATTTTATGCCAAGACCAAAACACCTGCGCTTCGTTGCCGACATTCACGCCAACGATCACATCTTTAAAACGATTTGCCAGCTCAATTCCCCGCAAAACATTTGTAATGTTCCCGGCTTTTTGCTCCGGATGTTTTACTTCATTGGAGAGCCAAATACCGAGCATCATTTTGATGGGCAATTTATTTTCGACGATCACTTCCAGAACGCGTTCCGCATCATCGTCTGCGTTATACACCCGGATCAGGTTCCAGTATTTCGAAATAATGTTCAGGTCTTCGAGAATTTCGGCTTTGGTAGGTCCTTTTTTGCCGGGCTCCTGACCTTCGCGATAGCAACCGTAGGAAATGGCGTTTCCAATCCACTGATCATTTAAATATGGATTAAACTGCCGGGGTTGAAAGGGATTTTCCTTTTCGGCGGTTTGCCCGGTTTCCAGATGTTTTTGTATTTCTTCCATGACTATTTTTTGTTCGCTCATATTCAAATTTGACTTTTCCATTTCATTATTACATGAAAATAATATTCCCGCTGCAAATATTGAAACTATTATCAAAGAAAATAACTTCGTCATTTTCATCCCCTTTTGCACTAACATTTACACTGCTTTAAAGAAAAAATCATTCGTTGAGATTGAAAACCCCCACGTATTCTATTTTGATGAATTCGTTGTGGATGTTTTCGCGACCTTCTCCCGAAATATACGATTGGCAATTTTTGACGGGCGTATCGCTTTCATCAAACTTCGCACCGGCCCATTTGCCGCAAAGCGTGATATTAAAAATCATTTTCATATTTACAAATGAACAGGTGTTGCTTTCGCTGCAGCTGTTGCATTGCCATTCCTGATGCGCTTCGTTATCACAGGTGGCGTCCGTTTCCAGCAGGTAAACGGTATTTTTCAAATTTTCCCCGTTCCATTGCTCCGGCTGTGGGTTTTCGCTTAGCGGTCCGCCGGATTTCCGGACATCTTCTGCGGGCGTCCAATAATAAAACCGGATGGTCTGCTGTTCCCAAATACATGCAAAAGTGCCTTCTACGGCATCGACAGCATACGGCGTGCCGCTGCATCCGGCGTTGGGATCGCCATTTTTGGCGTTAGCGCAATTGCTAATTTCCGGATCGTCGTTCCATCGGGCGTCGCACATTTGGGGGCAGGTATGCAGGGTGTTGTGAATAATGTTTTCGCCGTTGATCGTTTCGATGATGTCCAGTTCACCGGCGGCCGGCCAATCGGTTGAATTGACGGCAGATGGCGTATCGTAAAAATGCCCTTTTCCGGAATAGCCGTCCAGCTCTGCATCGGTCGCGATTTGCCCGGAATGTTGATACGTCCATTCCGGCTGTCGGCTGCCGTTCAGCCACCAGGCCGGCCAAACACCGTTTACCGATGGCATTTTTCCTTTGAAAACAAACAGCACCCGTTGGTTTTCATCGTTCAAATTATAAAACGCTTTGGATGTCATTCGAAAGGAATCGAACAGCACATCATCGCTGCGCTCTTTAATGAACAGATACAAACCGTCGCCGTTTTCAAGCCGCAGCATATCGTCGTTTTGCCACATTTTTCGATCGTAAACCACATCGCCGGCGGTTGGATCGTCGTGCGGAAAAGTAGTAAAAAACAGGTTTTCGATGTCCGCAATTTCGTAGCTGTTTTTGAGGAAATCCAGTTTGAAAAAGTAGTTTTCTGCTTTGGTCATCGATGGCGCTCCGGATGTTGGCGTATCTGCTTTTACATCATGAAAAATGAACACCGAGCAGAGTAGCAGCATCAGCAATTTCAGAAAATTTTCAGTTGTAAATCGATCAACCGGATTCGTGTTCCGCATGTCAAATAGCCTCGTTTTGTCTTTTACAATTGAACCCGCACGGTTTGCACGGCATTGGCTGCAATGGTGATTTCGGCAAATTGATCACCGATTTGCAAATTGTAGGTGATGGGCTGTTTTGTGGTGTTCAGCAATTGCACGCTCAACAAATTATCGCTGTTGATGGTAGCACAGGCGTGCAAATCGTCATTGCCCAAATCGCCGAGCTGTTTTTGGGTTTGCACCGCTTTGTCGCCGGGGCGAATGGTTTGGCTGAACTGCGACAGCACATAAAAAATGGGTGTGTAATACACGTTTTTCGATGCCGTATCGATCATGATCGGCGCGCCGCAAAAATTACCGACGTGGTTCGGTCCGCCGTTTTGGTCCAGCACAATATTCCAGTCCACCCAGCCGCGCATCCAGTGATCGAGGCTGACAATGATATTTCGCGCATAGCGATGCACGGGCGTGTACATGGGATGATCTTCAACCTTCACGCCTTCCCAGGTGACCGAATATGCCCAGTCGGTTGCGTTGGCATTCCACCAGAATTCGTCGTTATCGAACCAGCCGCTTTCCTGATAGCCTTCCGGATCGGTTACACCGTTGGGCGCGGGTTTCCCCAAATCGTCAATGCAGCCTTCGGTGTGAATAATGGCAAAACCGGGAAATTTTTCATTCACGCGCTCGAACACGTCTTCGTACACCTTAAACGTGCTTTCGTACCAGTGAACGGCAACGCCGTAAACAAACGGCGCGGTTTCCGGATCGCCAAAAATGGTGTCTGTCCAGTGCTCCAGCCCGTCGCGATTTTGGTCGTATGCGAGCAGTTTGATATCGCCATTTTGGCTGGCTTTTAATTTTGGACCCAAATATTTTTTGATGAATTCGTTTTGGGTTTCCGGCGAAAAGTGCATGCTTTCCCACTGACCGTTGTTGCCGTGCGGCTCGTTTACCGGCGTAAGTCCCCAAATATCAACACCTTCGGCTTTGTATGCCTCCAGATATTTCACCAGATATTCCGCATAGGTCGGGATGTATTTTTCTTTGAGCGATCCGCCGGTGCCCTGCCAGTTGTTCGCATCCGATCCGGGAATATACCAATCTTCGATGTCTTTCATCCACGCCGGTGCAGTCCATGCGGATGCGATAATTCGCAATTCCTTATCCGATTGGCTGTTTTTGATGGCCAGCGCTTCTTTGATCATCGGGAGCAAATCGTAACGTTCGTCAACGATACCGGGATGATCGGCGGCTTTGAAGCCTTCGCTGTCCGGCGCAATGGAGAAACTTGCCAGCTCGGCGTCATCTTTTTTGTCTGCGTATGAATATTTGCCGTACACGCAAAAATCGCAGGCACCGATGTGCGTCCGTGTCAGCGAGAAATTTGCGCCGCTTTCCCCAAAAATATTATTCATTACCGCCTGACGTTCGGCTTTATCCAAATGCGCCAGCACAAATGCGGACGATTCGGTAAACGATGTTCCGATGCCATCGATGGTCTGTTTGACAATCTCCGGCTGAATGCGGATAACCGTTCCCGTTGGCTGTCCGTCTTTGAACGGGACGTTTGCTTTTTTGGCAATTTTGTCGCCGCTTTCGGAGGTCAGCAGTATCTCCGAAGTCGATTCCAAACCATTGTTTTTATTGCTCTTCTCACACGAAACCATTGCCATAACCATAACTATTATCAACTGAATAAGCACTATTTTTTTCATACAACCGCCAATCTGTCACATATTTTTTTCAGATATTTAACGATATTTTAGATTTCCGTTTATATCCCACAGTCCCCAATACGCACCGACATCGCCTTCCGCGCCAACTTTCCACAATTCATCAAAACTGGAAAAGTAGAAAATTTCCACATCCGCTTCATCCGCCCAAGTGTAGGCGTTGATAAAATAGCGGATGGCGTTTTCATACGATGGCACGGCAGCCCGTTCCGGCGATCCCAGGTTTGGCCAACCGGTTTCGGTGATGATCACTTTTTTGCCTTTTCCGGCGTTCATGGCAACCTGATACATATTTTTTAAATACGCCAGCGAATGTTCCAGCGGAAAGCCTTCCCAAAACGGATAGCAGTTTGCCAGAATCACATCGCAGGCATCGGAAACGCGCGGATGAACGGCAAATTCGTAATATGCGTCCACATATCCAACCGGAATACCGGGAATTTCCTGTTTCACCCGATTGATAAAATTAATGATTTCATCTTCCGTTAAATCGCCGCGCAGCAACACTTCGTTGCCAACCGCAACAATATCCGCATATCCGGCTTTGGCAACCTTGATAACACCTTCGATTTCCTTCTCGTTTTTTTCCGGATCGTCACCGAGCCAGGCACCAACGAGGGTTTTTATGCCGTTTTCTTTGGCGATTTTGGGAATTTGTTCGTTGCCATCGGTGCAGGAAAATGAGCGGATCCACTTCACATACGGCTTAACAATCTGCATGCGATCGGCAATTTGTTCCGCACTGATGAGCGAACCGGGCTTTTGATCGTTCAGATACACGCTAAATGAAATGCCGTGAATGCCGTTGTTGAGCATTTGTAAAAATGCGGATTCTAATTCACTTTTTGTCATATTGGAAAAATCCAAACCGGCTAACGAACTACGGAAACGACCTCTGCTTGTCATCGATAACCTCTTTTATCTATTATTCTTTATGCCGCATTACCAAAACGGGAATCTTGGATTTTCTCAGCACGCCGTTTACCGTGCTACCCAAAACAGCATCTTCAATTGCGCTGCGGCCTTTTATCCCCATCACGATTAAATCGCAATTTCTGTCGCTCGCAACTCCAAGAATCATTTTTACCGGATTGCCTTTTTCAACAATAACGTCATCGACGTTAATCATTTCGCCATTGTATTTGGATTGGGCAATTTTTTGAACATGCTCCTGGACTTCTTCAAAATAATCTTTGTTCACCGAAAACCATTTTTGTGCAGCAACGGATCGTTCGATGCCAAAATCAAACGCGACCATATCTTTAAATTCCTGCACAACATGGAGCATGGTCAGTTTTGCGTTGAATTGTTTTGCAAACCCGGCAGCGTATGCAAATGCATATCTTGCATCTACGGAGTTATCTGTCGCGTACAAAATATGTTTCACTTCAATATTTGGAAGTTCCATTTATGTCTCTCTTTAAATTATTGCTACTCTTTATTTCAATCGATCGGTCCAAAAATATGAACACGCTGTTTAATAGATGACCAGCCCCCAATTGAGGGCTGGTCAACAGTTTTTTATGTTCAATTGATGGCTTCCCCTGCAGCGCAGCAAACAGCATTGCGTCAACTGTTGAGGATTCCCATAAACACACTTTGCAACTATTTGATAAGCATCATTTTTTTAACCGCGTTGAAATCGCCGGTGGAAATGCTGTACAGATAAATGCCGCTCGGTAAATTCGACGCATCAAATGTTACTTCGTATGCTCCGGCATTTTTAAACTCGTTCACCAGCGTGGCAATTTCCTGACCGAGCAAATCATATACTTTCAGCGTTACATGATTGGCATTCGGCTGGATAAAGCGGATCGCCGTGGACGGGTTGAACGGATTGGGATAATTCTGTTCCAGCGCATACGCCGAAGGATTCACATCACCGATTTCCTCGATACCCGTTGCCGAGCTGAAAAAATAGATGTTATCCAGATAAATATCACCATTACCATCAAATTTGAGCTGGAAAACATCCGCGAGATTAACCGGAGGAGAAAACGCGCTGAGCGGAATATCCACACTAACCCAGGTTCCGGTTTGGCCGGCAGGTATTAAAGCATATGGTGTTTCCAACGGTCCAGGGCTGATAATCGAAACATTCAAAGCCGTGGAATTGGCAGTCCAGTAATCCACATGCAGGTAATCCATTCCGGCGCCGGAGAGATCCTGATTGCTGCCGAATTGTGTTCCCTGATAATTCAAACCGGCATACAGGAGCGTATTATTTCCGGAAATGGGTACCTGGGAAACCACGGTGGCTTGTCCCCAATTGGGATTGAGATCGGTTCCTGCAACATCCGTATACGCATCGCTGAAAATAGAAATTACGTCTGTTTCGGGAACGGTTGGGGTAGGTGCCGCAACCGTGGGAGCCGATCCGCCGCCACCGGACGGGTGGAATGTGATGTTGTCAAAATAGCAGACATTATCCTGGGTTCTGCCATTCAGATCAAAATCGGGGAAAACGATGATCTGATCCTGTCCAACAGTGTTCGGGTCGCCGATTCTTCCGGTGAAATCAAAGGTTAATTCTTCCCATTGGTTTGTCAGGGTATTTGCAACTTTAATTTCCACCAACGCAGCGCCATCCGGTTTCGCAAACTTAAGCCCGACATCGCTGATCACCGGTTTCCACACCATAATTTTTACGACACTGTTGGTCGCATCCAGTGTAAATGTGCCGATATCCGAACCATGCATCGATTCGCAACCAGCCCACGGATTACCCGTTTGCAATGCAGTAAATTTGGCTACCGTTGCCGATGTATTCGCTCCGGTTGCATCCGGGTTGGGAATAATTTCCAGCGCCGGATTGGTGTCGTTTTCAAATACAGCCCATGTCCACGATGCGCCGTGACCGCCGGATTCGAAATCGATCGGGCTGTTTTGTGCAAATGCAAAACCGTTTAGCGCTAAAGCGCAGAGTACTGCCATAAAAATTGTAATGCTCTTTTTCATTGTTCAACCTCAATGTTTATTGTTACTGATTTTATATTGACTAAGTATGATTGGTGGATCTTTTCACCTACCTTTCTTTCACCACAATTCATACCGGGTTTCCTGATACTAAATTTTTTTAGACGATTATTTTTTATCTTGCTAAGCTGGATTAACACCCGCATCACCCGCGTTACATTCGCAGATATTTTTCCGGAATTTCCAAATATCCCCACGCGCGGAGCTGGCGTGCCCAACCGCCAAGATTATCCTTCCAAACCCGGATGAGCTTCATTTGATTAAATTCATCCACCTTTTTTTCCAGATAAATTTTATCAACAATTTTTTCGACGGATTCTTTGCCCCAACGGTAAGTGGGTTGTCCCAGAAAAACATCGACAATGCCTTTTTCGATATATGCCAATTGCATCGGTAACGCATCTACCGCAACGATTTTCACTTTTCCGGGCTCAATTTTATCCAACAGGGTATTGTCAAAAAACGGCCAGCCGCCAACCATTGCCCAGCCTTTCAAATCCGGATATTCGGTGCTCACCCGTTGCATTTCGGCAATTGCTGCTGCTGTGTTTTCGACATGATAAAATTGGCCAACGATGTCAATTTCCGGGTATTTTTCCGCTTCTTTCAGAAGCCCTTTCACCCGTTTTTGGAGGTTTGGCGCATGTGGGTTGCCACCCAAAATTGCAACCTGCCCTTTGGTTCCCATCACGGCAACCAGTTCGGACATTACTTTTTCACCGATTTCCATATCGTTCGGACCATAAAATGCGAAGCGTTTTGATGTCGGTGCGTCGCTGTCGAAGGTCATAACCGGCACGCCGCTGTCAACCGCTTTGTTGATTGCAGCGGTGAGGACCGAATCATCCGAACAGGAAACGATGATGGCATCCGTTCCGTCTTCCACCGCATTCAGGATGCGCTCAGCCTGTTGCTCGGCATTTTCCTCCATTGGTGTGCGCCAACTAATGTTCACCGTTATCATGCTGTGTTTATCAGTCAAATCCGCTGCTGCGGCTTCTGCGCCCAACCGGGCAGAGTTAAACACCGGATTCGCAGCGCTTTTGGCGACCATGGTTATGTTGATGGTTTTCACATCTTCAGGTTTTTTGCCAACCATTTCATCTGTCAAATCCTGGCAGCCCATGATTATTGAAAACAAGCCAATGAGACCGATATGCTTAACCATATTTCTCATTTTTTATACCTTTTTCCTTTTATTTCAAATGGCAAATTCTTTGGGGTTTTTCATCGTTTTTTTCAAAAAACCGGCACAAATCGAACCCCTAAAGCTAAAATAATTAAGCAGATGTGGGCTCGATAAGCGGGTTATCGCGACGCGCTTCGAGCTGCTCTCGAATTTCGTAGGATTTTTCTTCTGTAATGTTGAAAGATGCCACTGCCCAAATGGAAATACCGGCTGCAATGGCAGGAATAACCACATCAAAAATCCGCATCCAGAGGAATGTGGATGCCGTTTGTGCGCCGCCCATTTCAACATCAAAGCCGGTTGCGTTCAGCAGATACCCGGATAAGCCAAAAGCGAGGGACATACCCAGCTTCACCATCCACCAATAGATAGAGCCGAACATGCCTTCGCGGCGCTCACCGGTTTCGAGTTCGTCCATATCGCAAACATCCGCAATCATCGATCCCATCAGCGTAAAAAGCCCGCCCATGCCAACGGCAATCATCGGTGCGGGTAAAAGCACTTTCCACGGCACCATTGGATCGTAACAGAACCATTTCAGCAAACTACCAACCAACGTAACAGCCGTTGCCAGCATAAATGTGCGGCGTTTCCCAAGTTTTGAGGAAATCCACGTTACCACCACAATTGCAGCCAAAGTTGATGCGGTATTTATTGTTCCGAAAATACCCATGTATCTGGCGCCCATATCCGTATCGCCGCCACTGACATAAAAAATAATGATGTAAGAACTGAAGCCCCCGACAAGCATGATGCCGTTGAACAGAAAAAAGGTTCCGGCACATAATTTCAGAAATTCTCGCTGTTTTAGCGTGATTACCAAACCTTTGAAAAACTGGGCGATATTGGTTTTTATTCCCTGGAGAATCGGCACTTTTTCTTCACTTTCGCTTTCGCGGGCAACAAATTTTTCGCGCAGAAAGATTGCCGGCATAATCCCGACAATCGCTACAAAAATGCCGATAAATATGGCGAGCGTTCGCGCACCTTCAACAGAATCTGAAAACAGGCGATCGTTTTCCATAATTGCATAAAACCAGGGCAGGGAAATCCATGCGAATTGCCCCATAAAATTCATTACTGCCATCAATCGTGTGCGTTCGTGATAATCGGAAGTCAATTCATATCCGAGGGCGACCCACGGCGTTGCAAAAACGGTGTAAAAGAGATAAAAAATGATGGAGCCGATCAGGAAAAACCAGAAATAGAACATCTCGCTGTGGCCTTCCGGCAGTTGCCACATTAACGCAAAAATAAGCCCGACAAATATTGCACCGATAAAAATATACGGGCGGCGGCGGCCGAAACGGGATCGGGTGTTATCAGAAATATATCCCATAATCGGGTCTGTTAACGCATCGGTAAATCGTGGAATTGCCTGAAGCGCACCAACCAAAGCCGGGTTGATCCCAAGCCCGACATTCAAAACGATAGACATAAATCCAATAGCACCACCCAACAAATTGTTGACAATTGAACCGAGACCATAAGCGAACTTGTGTCCCATTGAGAGGCGATCTTTCGGAGCTGTTTCATGCTGTTTAAAGTCGCTCATCTGTACCCCTTTTTAAAGTAAGTTGCATTTGCGGAAAATTGGACCTTCCCAAAGATTCTTTAATTCGCGGCTTTGTACACCCGGACATAATCAATCAGCATTGTTTGCGGGAATACGGTGCTGGCATTGGGCGACCCCACATAATTGCCGCCGACAGCCAGGTTTAAAATGATGAAAAACGGATGATCGAACACCCATTCGCCCGGTAAATCAGTCGATTTTACGGCTTGATAAAGATTTCCGTCAACAAACCATTTGATGCTGTTTGCATCCCACTCCACAGAAAACACATGAAAACCGGTATCGAATCTGTCATTTACCAAATTGTATTGCTCTGTAACGGGTTGCCCGCCGGAATATCCTGGCCCGTGCAGGCTGCCATGAATTCTGGCTGGTTCCTGCCCGCGATATTCCATGATGTCAATTTCGCCGCAGAGCGGCCAACCGACATCGTCAATATTTGCACCGAGCAACCAGAATGCCGGCCAAATTCCCTGTCCCCACGGTAGCCGCATCCGGGCTTCGAAACGCCCGTAAGTGCGTTCAAACAAATCTTTTGTAACGATACGTGCGGAGGTGTAACTGCGCCCCTGAAACGATTCTGCACGGGCAACAATGGCAAGGTTGCCCTGCCCGTCGAGCGATGCGTTTTCAGGGCGATTGGTGTCGTATTCCAACTGGGCGTTTCCCCAATCGGTGCCGATATCAAATGCCCATTTGGTTGAATCCGGCACAACGCCGGCGGTGCCGTTAAATTCATCGGACCAAACCAGCTCCCATTGTTCTTCCTCCGGCTCTTCGCTGGAGCTGCATCCGGCGAGAAAAATTGCGGCAACACATATCAAAATGAGCTGCTTAAGGAGAATTTTATTCCAATTCATACGGTTACCTCTGTGTAGCATATATTTTACGAAATCAACTTCCACAGCAAGGATACCAGCAGACAGGGGTTTACCAATAAATCCCTGTCTGCGGTTTTTTTAAGCCGGTTTGCATTTCGCTAATGCAGAGATTCACAGCGCTATCTAAAGTAGATGTTGTCCAGCCAAATATCGCCATCACCATCAAATTTGAGCTGAATAACATCCGCAAGATCAACCGGAGCAAATGAAGACAATGGAATGTCCAAACTTGTCCAACCGGTTGTGGGCACCGTAAGCACATACGCTGTTTCAACAGGCCCGGTGCTGATCAGATAGACGTTTAAGGTGGTTGAATTTGCTGTCCAGAAATCGATATGCAGGGTGTTTTTTCCGGCACCGGAAAGATTTTGGCTACTGCCTAACTGAATTCCCTGATAATTCAATCCGGAATATTTCAACGTGTTATTTCCCTGAATACTAACCTGGGAAACAACTGTCGCCTGTCCCCAATTCGGATTGAGGTCAGTTCCTGCCACGCCGGAATACACATCGCTAAATATAGATATAACATCGCTTGCCGAAACGGTTGGTGTTGGTGCGGCAACCGCAGGCTCGTTGGTAGGTCCAACTTCGCCTTTGTAAAAATAGACGTTATCCACATAAACCGTGTTGGGATCGCCGGAGAGCACCAGTTGTGCAAGATGTCCTCTATTCACCAATCCGGCAAAATTGCTCAACGGAATATCCAGACTCACCCAGTTTTCCGTGCTCAGTACCGGGCTGGTAAAGGTAAGCTCATGAGACGAATCGTCGCCGCCGTCAAAAACGCCGTTTGCGCCAAAATCAACCAACAGCACTCTGAATGCTGCCGGCGCTGCGGTCGGATCCGGTGTCCAGATATCCAGATGGAAGTGGGTCATATCCGTGGCGTCGATGGTTTGGGTGGCAAATTCAATTCCGACAAAGTTGAGATCGGTGTATTTCTTCACATCGTCGCCGGCAACCTGAACATCTTCCACATTTGCAGTGGAGAATTCCCAGCCGGTATCCCAGGTATCTACCGGAACATTGCTGTACGCATTGCTGAACATGGAAATAACATCCGCTGCATCGGCGGTGGGTGTTGGTGCGGGTGTTGTCGGGCGCGGTGCCGGAGCAACCACATTTACCGTAATAGTGTTGCCAACTTCCACATTACCTAATTTTACAGTAATTTCGGCGGAACCGACGCTGACGCCATTAATGGAGCCGTCAGCGCCAACAGTTGCCACCGATTCATCGGAAGAAACCAAAGTAAAGTAGGCCGGCGCTGCGTTAACCGTAATATCCACGCCGTTAACATTATAAATAACGCCGGTAATGCCCGCGTTGATGCTTTCGCCAACCTCGCCGCTGACCGTGCCGGAGGCAAAAACAGCTCTCGGCTGAGCGATGGTTCCCAGCTTTTCATATTTTATTTCGTCCAGCCAAACGTAAAAACCATTTTTTTCGAATGCACCAACGGAGTATTGGAACAATCCTCTTTCTGTGCCAAGTTTTCTGGCATCCGGAATCGGAATGACAAATTTTTGCCAAACGGTGGTCAAAGTGATATCAGACCGGGAAGCGGTGTAGAGCGAACTTCCCGAATTGTCGTTACCAAAACCAGCCAATCCGAACGGTGCAACCATGCTGGCTTTTGCCCAAAATGTTACAGCATCGTAACCGGTTAGGTCACGCGGGCCGGGCGAAACAAACGCACCACCGGAGAAAAATCCCGCCGGATCGCCTTCGCTGGGAACGGTAATCCGCATCGACGATTCCCCGTTGTATTTTTCGTCCGTGTCAATCGTAATCGCATCCAGTTTGGTGTTCAGGAATGCCTGATAATCCAAACCACCGCTGATGCCATCAATAAAAATGTCGCCGTTTGTGGGATATTCGGCAGGCGCCAACGTGTTGATATCCCTTTCACAGCCGGCAAGTCCGATGATGACCAACATCGAAACCGCGATAACGAGGCGAAAGAAATTATTCGTTTTCATATCTTACCTCCCGATACACAATGTTATTCTTGAACGTATATTTTTTCATGATTCTTAAATCCTTGTTTTCTGTTTACATACCGATGTTAAAATGAAGGTAAGTTCTGATTTCCCATTCACTGCCGTTGTCGAAACCTTCTGCTTCCGGATCGCAAACCAGCTCGCCGATGTCGTTCAGCACTTTTGTGGGGCAATAGCGCGGCGAATACTGATCGAGCGACCGCCAGGTGAAACGCAGTCCCAATCGGGTTTGCGGAATATCGTGCCATTGCGGCTTACCAACAGCGGTGGACAAATCAGCCATCAATTGCAGCGGATAAGTCAGGTTAAAATCGCGGTGGTAATCGTATGGTCCCCAATCATTAACTTTCGCCATTGCGGTAAGTTTGTAGGTATTCATGATGAACCGGATATCGCCGCCATAACGATTGATCAGCCGTGCATCGTCGCCATTCGGCTCTGCATCGCCGGCAAATAAATTGGCAATGATGCCCTGTCCCGGGCTGGATTTTGAAATGATGCGGGCATGCGCTTCCCAAAGATCTCGCGCCGGAGGAGCGCCGGGGAAAGCAAATGTGGTGCGTCCGTCGCCCAAAATACCGATGGCGGCATCTTGCGTCGTCGGATGGCTGCGATAGACAAATCCAACGCTGGCCGCCAGCGATGCGTCTTCTGCCATATCGCTGTCCCATGCATACATCCAGCTGGCCGGTGTGGGATCGTATGTGATCAACAGTTCCCCGGCGGTGGTTTCCCGGTTGCCGCGAACCGCAAAAGGATCGTCCAGAATATTGCGGGGTCTGCCCGGTGCCTGAACATCGCCGGGAATCGGTCCTTCTATCGGCTTTTGCCAGAGGAAATTGGGTGCTACTTGCCAGTTGCCCATCTGATAGGTTATACCGGAAAGCACGTTCATCTGGTTACCGCTGCCGCTGTCTTTCAATCGCCAGCCGGTAAATGTTTGGGTATAATCCGCGCCGCCGTTGGCAACCAGCCCCATTGCCGCGCCAGATGCATACCAGTTCCAACGCCCTTTGGAGAACGTGAATTTGATTTTGCCGCCAAATGTATCTTTGGATTCGATATCATCCTGAAAAACCTGATAGTTGCCGGATGTACCGTCCACAATTTGGAAGGAATCCCCAACGCGGGTGTTACCGGACCAGATACCGCCAAGATCGATACCCAAACCGCCAACCTCGGTAGCCACATGAAGCGTTGCCCGGCGGGTGGGCGGAACCGGAACCGCAAAGGAGCTGACAGCCGGCGCCTGTTCGTCCAAATCTTCGTGATAAATACCGGTAACTTCTGCGCCGCCCAGTTTCCGGGCATATTTGACCAGCACAGCCGGGTTGGCACCCCACCACAATTCCGGACCGAAAGCCACTTTCAAACCGTTCAGCGATTTTTTACCGTGGACTTCGAAACCGACCGGCGCAATGCCGTTGTAAATATCGATATTGGGACCGTAGTTCGCTTCCGGATACAATCCGAAAAAGTCGCCTTCGTATCCCCAGTGATAATGACCGGTGCGATAAAAACCTTCCAGATCGAACAACCGGCTGTTCCAGCTGATATTTGCCTGATGAATTCTGACCCGGTTCAGCGAGCTGATTTCGAGATTACCTTCGTCCGTGCGAACATCTCTGGCGCGACCGGCGTTTTCATAAAAAATTTCATCGATGGGATTTTCCGGAACGTTCCCGAGGAAATTCAGGGTTACCGTCCCCCGAACGCTTTCGGTGGGTTTGGCTTCGAACTGCGTATATAATGATTGCATGTGACCGAAACCCAATTCATTGGGATAAACCCGTTCGTCCGGAGATGCATTGTCCGGCGTTGTAATCAGATCGCCACCGGTGCTAAAAGTCGACATCTCGAGCCGAATACCGCTAACACGAATAGCACCTGTTTGCTCGCTAACCAGCGCCGCGCGATCGCCCCTTGCGGCAAGCACGGCTTCCATTAACGAAATATTACTGAAATATTGTTGGGTACTTCTAGCGCTGACACCCGCCGCATACGGATCAAAGGAGTGCGCTTTTTTGAGGGCGTAATAAGCTGCCCGGGGATAGTTTTGATAAAATCCGGCAGCGTTGGTCGGGCCTTTTGCGCAGATCCCGAACCACTCTTCGTTCATGTTATTCTGACCCTCGGCATAATCAAATTGATACCCGCCATTGGACCAGGATGCATTGTTATCGTGAACGCTCAAATTTTTGGTTTGGCCATATTTCCACCAGCCATCGCTAAACTGAAAAGTGAAACCGCCGATGGAGTTTCCGGCTTTGCCGAGACCGCTGGCGTTCTCGTATATTTCCTTCCAGTTTTCGACCATGTATTTCGCCTGGGAATACTGGTCTTCAGCGTTTTCGATGGCGTTAAAGGCATCGGAGCCAAATTCGGTGAACAGGATTGGCTTGTTCAGCTTCTCTTTCACCACCTGAAACGCATCGCCAAAAGATAATCCGCGATACATATTGGTGCCGAAAATGTCAAAATCCTGGCATGTTTCCGCGATGATATCGATAAACAGCAAATCGCCGTTACACATGGCAACCGGCACGGAGGTATCGATTGCTTTCATCGCCTTTGCGCCTTCGTTAAACAGCTGATACATTGCCTCGGCGCGAACCGTCGATTTTCTGTCTTCGAAAGGGATGTCTTCTGTTTCGGCGCCATCCCAAAACAGACCGTAGTTATTTTCGTTGCCCAGCAAATACAGCAACAAACCGGGAACGCCTTTATACTCATTCACCAATGCCGTCACTTCTGATAGCAGCAATTCCCGAACTTGTGGATCGGAATATTCCGTATTGGAGATGTATGCGCCGTCCAGCGTTACGCCGTAACGGCCAAACGAGTGGTTCAGCATCGTATAGATGCCGTAATTTTCGTAAATATACTGAATCCATTTTGGCTGAATACCGGTGTAAACACGAATCGCATTTACGCCCATGCTTTTCAGCAAAGACATTTCGGCATCGAGCGCGGTGCGAATAAAATCATCAGGCTGCAGCCATAAACTGTAGGCATAGTTGGTACCGATCGGAAAGTAATCCCAGTTCATGCCGTTAACCATGAAATCCTTTCCGTCCACCTGGAGCCTGATACCTGAATTGTCAGATACAACCGCGACTTTGGCAGACTGCGGCAGAACATTGGTCGAGGCAACAAATACAGCCATTGCCATCAACCAAAGCGCTGTAACCAAACGGGTTGATTTGCGTTGGGATGAAATCATATGGACCTCCACAAATTAGAATGTTTTATTGAGAAAAATCAGCCTTGAGTTTCTATTCGTTCAATGGCTCTGTAACCATTACAGATTGATCGATACCCGCACAACCCGCACCGTATCGTCGCGCTGGAAAATTGACCGGCTGAGCGCGGTGTCGATTTCCATTCCGTCCATTTCGATTGCGGAACCGTCTTTCATGGTCACAAATACGGTGTTTTCTTTCGCCAAAATGAAAACCACCGGAACCTGGCAAATGGTAAATGCCAACATACCCTGGTTTAGTGTCAGCGATTGTTTTTTGTTATTCACATCGTAATAATCAAATATTTTTGAAGCTTTCAGGAATTCGCCCTTTTTCAGCAGCGCCGGGATAAATGTTATTTTGCTATCCCGCACCACAACGCCAAACTCTCCGAATCGCGACAAAATATCCTCTTTCACCTGTCCGGTCATTCCCGGCTGTTGGGCGCCGCTGTTTTCCGGGGTGTGGGAATAGGCATCCGTGGTAAATGCGCCGTAAAGTTCAGGATTTTTATGAATGCCGATACCTTCCCGAATGTCGTAATAATGGCTGCGCAATTTTTCCAGAACTGAGGGATGCGCCTTCGCTTCAACCGCACGGTAAAAGGTATCCTGCACAGCCAACAGCAGCTTGGAAACCATGTGCCAGTAAATGCTGCCCAATCCTTCGTATTTGTAAAACGTGCCGGATCGTCCGGTGAAAGACTGGTGGTCAAAAATCGTTTCGTAAATATTCAGGATGCTGTCGATTTCCGCAGTGGTTATTTCCGGCGACGTTTTTTGCAGTGCAACCAGAGCTTCTTTCAACAAACGCGCGTTGCGAAACTGACTGGCAAAATGCCAGTTTCCGGCGTCATCAGTTGTGAAAATGTTACGGCTGCCGGTTAGGTAAGATTTTTCCGCCAGTCCCGCATTTTTGATCAAATCGGGCGGGATGACATTTTTTTCGGTGAATCGCGGCAACCGCCGGTTGGGATACAACAGATAACTTGCCTGATCAGCCCTGTACAGCGCGCTATTCCGGAGCGAATGGAGCAAACTGATGGACGCCGCAATGGATAAATATCCTGAGCTGAGCACCGCAACCTGCCCTTCCAGCATTTCGTACAGCCGCCGGATGGAAATGGCATTTTTGTTTTTCAGATCGATCAAATTGTAGGCATGAAACAGGTCGTCGTTGCGCTGGTTGCTCTCGATGGAGTGATCGATATATTGTTTTCCCAATTTCAGGAAACTGATCACATCGCCGGTTTGGAGCATTTGGCGCTCGCCGCTGAAGCCGTTTTTGTAAAAATTCAACCGGTAATCGCTGCCGGCCTGACCCACGCAATCCAAAAACGCTTTGCGTTGTTCATCCGAAATTTCGCCGTTCAGCAGGTGTTTAAAATCCGCAAAACCATTGTGAATCCGGCTGAAAAATGCAAATACTTCCGATGAAATCTCGTGGCTTCCGGTTGCGGCGTTTTCAAAAAAGGTAATCGCAAAATCAAAAAAGCGGCGCATGTAATACAGCGTAACCATCGATGTGCCGTAACCGACCAGCGCGTTATTGGCATCGTTCCATTCCGGGCGTTGGGTGTTCATCCAAATGCCGGCACCGGGAATAAAATTGGCGCATTTCACCAACACCGGAACGAGCAATTTTTCCATCAAATTGACGCGGTAAATTTCCCCGTTTTCGAGAAAAACGTATTTGCCGTCGGTGCCGATGGCGGTCACCCGCTCATCAATGCTCTTGTTCAGATCAAAGTCAAAATCGATGGTTTCGTGCGGATTTTGCAGAATTTCTTCGTATGATTTGATTTTATACGGCACATTGGCGTAGGTGAAAACCGGCTTGTCCAGCAATGCTTGCAGCGTGCCGGGATGATATTTGTGTGACAGTTCGAGCAGTTTCAACAAATAAATAATCTGGTGATCGCCCCAATATCCGATATGCGACCACGCATCGTCCGGGTCGATCACTTCCCAGTCAAATCCGTCCCGCACCACACGATAGGGATTGTAGCCATCCGCCGTGGTTGCGCTCAAAAAACGGGCGATCATCCGCTCGATATACTCCGGATATGAAAGCGCAAGCGCTTCCCAATTTTGGAAAATATCCCGCCAGTTGCCCTGATAATCGAGCTTTTTGTTTCCCGCGTCATCTTTAAATTCGATCGAAAATTGATTCCACGGACGGCTCGGATCGCCATGCCGGCGACCAAATTTTAGCGGCAAATACTGGACGCAAACGCTTTCCAGATCCGGATCGGCGGTTGATAAAAAATGGTTAAAATCGGTGATATTCAATTGTTCGGGCAATTGCGCAATAGCGGATGCATGCTTTTTGGCAACGTTGCGATTGGCGGTTTCGATGAACGTGCGAAGATCATTTTTTTCGATGATGTAGCCGTTATCAAAAATGCCGCCCCGCATGATATTATATAATGTATTCGAAAAATGGCGAAAGATGTTCAGATCATCCGATGCGGTTTGGCAGCCGTCCGCCTGAGCGATTTTTGCGATTAGCTGCTCGCTGTCGGTTAAAATTGCGGCTTCGATGCGCTGTTCAATATTCTTTTCGGTGCGTAAAAAGCGGCTGAGATTTTCGACATCGCGATGGGTTTTGTTCAAATCCGCAACGATGTACCACGTGTTTTCCGCACCGGCGGCCAGCGTCATTTCGGATTGCAAAAAATAGGCGCCGCGCGCTGCGCGAATATCCGTTTCCTGCTGAACGGGCAATCCGCTGCGGAAGGCATCCAACTGCCGTGCAGATAATAAAATTCTGGCGTTTTCCATTCCGGCGGACCAAACCGTATTCGCCTTTAGCGATTCGCTGGGTTCGGCTTTATCGGTGGGGACAGAACTGAGGGTATACAGCGCCAACGCGGTATCTTTCAACAGCTCATTTTTTTTGTAGCCGTCCAGCAGCGTGCTGTATTCCAATTGAAATTTGCGCTCCACTTCGGCAGGCAAAATATTTTGAACGCCATCCAAAATGCTGATATTCACTGATTTTCGACGCAAATTTGCGATTTGCGATTTGCGAACAAACCCGAATGCATCGCAATTGAGCCAGGCGTAGCGGAAGCGAATCTGCAAATCGAGATTGATTTCTTCGAAAACCAGTTTGTTGCCAACAATGTTTTTGTAGATGTTTCGTTCGCAATCGTAAATCCCGTTGTATCGCAAAGAAAACGGTTCCCACAGGAACGATTTGCTGTCTTTTTCGACCAAAACAATGGTTTTGCTGCCGGTAATTTCTGCGGAATCGTGAATGCGATCGTCCGTGTAATACGGGAACAGCGCGTTATCCGGGTTGCGGCGGCCGGCCGTTAATGCGCCGTTGCTGGAGATGAACATCCACAAATCCGAATCGCTGACGATGTTCGCAAACAACGGCGGCATCTGGTCAACGTTGGAAATTTTGTAATATTTTTCCTCGCCGAGTGATACAATTTCACCCTGCACAGATTTAGGTGTGTTTTGGAGGGGAGTAATCCCAATATGGATAGATTTTGTTTTCATCTATTCTGTCGCGTTAATAGGTGATCACGATGTTTATGTACTTTTCATTTGCACGAACCGGGATAATTCATTCAGTATGAAAACATACCAAACGAAAACAACACAGGCTCGATTGATAGTAACAAAAAGCAGGATTATTGTAACATTTGTAGAATTTTTGGGCAAGATAGCATCAAAACGCGCAATGAGCGCTTATTGCGGAGGGGTAAAACGCCTATTCTTTTCCCGAAACAAACTCGGAAGGCGATTTTTGGTATTGCTTGCGGAAACATCTGGCAAAATAGGTCAGATCGTTAAACCCGACTTCGTACGCGACTTCGGTTATGGTCATCCGTTTTTCTTTTAACAGCTCGGTTGCTCTTTTTAAACGGATGGTCCGGATAAATTCGTGAACGGTTAAATTGGTTAACCCACGGATTTTCCGGTAGAGCTGCATCCGGCTCATGCCAATTTCCTTACTCAACACTTCGGCGTTAAATTGGCTGTCTGCCATGTGTTGCTCAACAATTTTTAACACGCGCTGGATAAATTTCTCGTCGATATCCTCGATTTCCACATTGGCGGGTTCCAGCATGATCTGCCGGCAATATTTTTCTTTCAGCTTTTTCCGGATTTGCAATAAATTGGTGATCTGAATATCCAGCTCGTCAATATTGAACGGCTTCGACAAATAGGCATCGGCGCCTTTTTGCAGACCCTCAATTTTATATTCGCGCGATTTATACGCGGTCAACAAAATAATCGGGATGTGGCTGGTTTTTTCATCTTCCTTTAGCCGGTTGCACAGCTCGATGCCGCTCGTTTCCGGCATTTTAATATCAGAAATCACCAGATCGGGAATTAAGGTTGTGGCTTCTGTTATGCCTTGATTGCCATTGGCTGCGCAAACAATCCGGTATTTGGACTGGAACGCTTTTTTGATAAAATTGCGGATTTCATCATCATCTTCCACAACCAAAATAATCGGCATGCTTTTTTCGGGCTGGCTGTCCGGCGCGTTGGCGGCAACATCATCCGCGGCATTATCGATCTCGGCGAAATCCCAATTGACCAATTGTTTTCCGCTGTCGGCGCTAAATTCGCCCACCAATTGTTTGGCTTCCAGAAAATGTTCATCCACCGGAATTTGGACTGAAAACGTTGACCCGTTTCCCTCCGAGCTTTTTACAAATATTTTTCCCTGATACAAATTGACCAATTCATTCGCAAACGCCAACCCGATGCCGCTTCCCGGATAATATTGTCCGTTTTCCCGTTCAATTTGATAATACCGTTTGAAAATATCCTCAATTTTATCCGCCGGAATGCCAATGCCGTTATCGGTTACGACAATTTCAACGTATTGGCTCGGTAAATCTTCCTCGGTTTGGGTATTTTGCTGTGCGTCGGGATGAATAATCGATACGCGAACACCCACCTCGCCGCCGGCGGGCGTAAATTTGAAGGCGTTGGACAATACATTATATATAATTTTATCCAGTTTATCCGCATCGAACCAGGCTGTAAATCGCTCCGGCGCTGCGTTAAATTGATACTGAATCCGGTGATCGACAGCGTATTCCTGAAACGACCGGGCAATTTCGCGGATAAACAACACAATATCTCCACGGGAAAGCTGGAGTTGCATATCGTTGTGCTGTATTTTTTGAAAATTTTTCAACTGATTGATCATCCGTTGCAGCCGCTGCGCATTGCGATGAATCAGTTTTAAGCTTTCCTGAGCCGGTTCATTTTTATCAATCGTGGAAATCAATTTTTCCAGCGGCGTTAAAATGAGCGTTAACGGCGAATGAAATTCATGGGAAATATTGCTGAAAAACTGGGTTTTCAACCGGTCCAGCTCATACATTTTTTCCAATTCCAGATGCTCAATTTTTAACGCATTTCTCAATCGCTGCCGGCTCACAAAGTAGTTGATCACAAAAGCAATTGCCGTAACCGCAACAATAAACTGGATCAAAAACGCCCACCAGGTTTTCCAGAATGGCGGGTTAATGGTGATGTTTATCGCCGTGCCGTCCGTATTCCAAAGCCCGTCGTTGTTCGATGCTTTTACCCGGAAAGTGTAGCTTCCCGGATCAAGATTGGTGTAGGTTGCGGTTCGCTCCGGTCCGACATAATTCCAATCGGTTTCGAAACCTTCCATCATGTAGGCGTATCGATTTTTTTCCGGGGAAACATAATTTAAGGTGACATAGTTGATCGAAAAAACCGATTGCCAGTGCGCCAGGGTAATTTCGTCTATTTCGCTGATATGTTTTGGGAGCAGGTTGTCGCTTTCCCCAATTGCAACCGAGGTGTTGAATATTTTAAAATCTGTCAAAAAAACCGGCGGGATTGTGGCGTTCTTTTTGAGCTGACCGGGTTGAAAAATATTGAATCCGTTGTTGCCGCCAAACAGAATGTTGCCGGCACGCGTTTTCCACCCGCTGCGGGCATTGAACTCATTGCCTTGCAGGCCATCGGAAACATCGTAATTTTTGAAGGTTTCCGTTTTCCGGTTAAATTGCGAAATACCTTTATTTGTGCTCAGCCACAAGCTTCCGTCGTTATCTTCGACAATGCATTTGATCTCGTTATCCGGCAAACCGTTATCGATCGTGTAATGAATAAACCGGTTGGTTTTCCGGTCCAGTTTGTTCAATCCGCCGGTGGTGCCGATCCAAATTTCGGAATCGCCGGTTTGGATGATGGAGTGAACAAAGCCTTTGCTCAAACTATTGGTATCGCCGATATCGTGTTTAAAATGATGAAATTGATTGGTTTGAGTATCAAAAAAATCCAGCCCGCTGTCTGTGCCGATCCATATATTTTTGTCCGGATCCTGATAAACAACCCGGGTGTAATCGTCGCTGAGCCCGCTGTTTTTAGAATTGTAAACGACCGCCGTTTGGTTTTCGGTATTAAAATATGTCAATCCGCCGTAGAAAGTCGCAAGCCACAGACCGGAATTGTTATCTTCAAAAATATCCAGCACCCGATTGCTGCCCAAACCATGATTTTTCATGGTATAGCGGATAAATCTTTGGGTAGCCGGGTTAAATTGGTATAACCCGTTTGTCCATGAACCAACCCATAACCGCCCTCGGCGATCCGCCAGCAGGCTAACAATCACATCGGTATCGATATTGGTGTTGCCAGTATTGTAATGACTAAAAGTGTCGTTTTTCCGGTCGAATAAATTTAACCCGCCGCCATCGGTTGCGATCCACAACTGCTCATTTTCATCCTCGAAAAAAGCGTTTACCATATTATGGCTGAGTGAATTCGGGTTCCCGGCCTGATAGCTGTAATGATGGATAAAGGATTTATTGCCACTCAACAAATTGATGCCGTAGGCATAAGTACCAATCCAGATATTGCCTGCCCGGTCTTTGTAAATCTGCCAGATCGAGTTGTGGTTCAGGCTGGATTGATCGAGCGGATCATGGCGAATGTAATCAAATTGATTGGTTGCAGTGTTCAGGATATTGATGCCGTCATCTTCTGTGCCAATCCAGAGCTTGCTATCATCTTCTATCATCAGGCATAGCACAATATTGCTGCTGATGCTGTTTCCGCCGGGTGCATCTGTTGTGTAATGGGCAAGCTGGCGCAGTTGACCGTTTTCGAAGGTTACCCGGTAAACGCCATCGCCCTGGGTGCCAATCCAGATATTTTTATCCGCAGATTCAACAATTGCCGTAATGTGAACATCGGTTATCTTCTCCCGGATAACGGAAAATGCGTCGGAACCGTTCCCTGCCGCACTCAAAATATCGATGCTGCCATCCATGTGAGCGATCCATAAATTCCCGTCGCTGTCCTCAAACAGCTCCTCAATTCTGTCGCTGCTGATGCTTCCCGGATTATTTTTATCATAAAAATGATGGATAAATGACTCATTTTCCGGATCGAATAAATCGAGTCCGCCATTTCTGGTGCCGATCCACAACCGCCCACGGGAGTCTTCCAAAATGGTTTCGATCTGGTTATCCGCAATACTGCCGGGGTCGTTAGCTTCATTTTTGTAAGATTTATAACGATTTGTTTCGTAGTCGTACTGGTTTAAACCATCGCTGGTTCCCACCCACAAATAGCCGTTTTTATCCTGAAATAGTGAGGAAATATAGTTGTGGCTTATGCTCGTTGTATCTTTGAATTGGTAGTTAAAAATCTCAAATTCGTAACCGTTGTATTTATTTAGCCCGTTAAAAGTGCCAAACCACAAAAACCCTTTATCATCCTGCAGGATGCTGGTTATGTTGGATTGCGACAATCCGTGATCCGTTGTTAAATGAGAAAACCGGAATTTCTGGTGTTGCGAATATCCGGGCAAACAACAAAGGATGAGCAGCTTAACCGTTAACAGCAAAATAGTTGTTTTCATGGACTTCATAGCATTTCAACCGATAGAACGTATCATCTTTGGAAATAAATTGATTCCGCAAACCACAAGAATTTATATCACGCTGTTCGAAATTTAGGCACATACGGAGAGAAAAGAAACGAGTATCATTTTATGACATAAAAGTTCAACTAGCATTTTTTGCCACAAAGCCAAAAACAGCAACTTGATTTGATTATTAAATATTTTGAAATTTTTGGAAGGGAGTTAGGCTGTGCAACAGGCTTTTAAACAAACTTCATTCAAAACACTTCCGAAAATTCGGGGATTGAATGTTCACTCCGATTACGTTAAAGCGAACACCTGTGTTCTTCAGATTTCGAACACCCGATTTTCAATTTCCATTAATCCAATTAAACGAGTTATCTGTGCGGTCAGGTTTTTTAAATGCGAGCGATATGTGCACAATCGATACGCCTTGGTGAGCAGTTGCATGCAAATATAATACGTCAATCGATCAGCGGAAACAGCAGATGGGTTTGCATCGCAATAGCCGGAAATCAGCGCAGAAATCATTGCTTCAACTTGCCATTTCGGATAGTTTTGCATTTGCACATCTACAATAAAACTGGCCAAATCCCACTCGGCTTCCCCCAAAGATATTTCATCGAAATCAAATAAAAACAGTTGTTTGCCGGAAAAAGCAAGCTGATTGGCATGGAAATCTCCATGCAGGGTGCACAGTTCACTCGCGGCGATCGGTGGGTTCGAACGGAAGCCGTTGATTAACCTGTTGATTGGCAGAGAAAACGCCGGAAAAGAACGGGCAATTTTTTCTGCTTTTTTGGCAACTTCCGGCAAATCCAGTTTTGTTTCGATACGCAAATCCAGCGGCAGTTTTCGGGTGTGGAATTGCCGCAATGCTTTGCCGATAGCAAACAGAATGTCCGGTTGCACACCGGATTTCAACATTTCCGGCAGTGGTGTCGCGTTTATATTTTCCATCCACAACGTATGGGTTTTGGGGCAATAATGAATCGGTTTTGGTGTTGCGAAATCGTCCGGATGTCGTAGAGATTCTCGTGCAACCAATAAATTGCGGTATGTCTGCTGTCCGCCGCTATCTCGAAAAATTTTGCCGTAAATCGCAACCGGCTGATGTTCGCCGTGCAAAGTGCTGTGCAACATGTATTTGGCGGTGCAGCGATGCTCCGGGTAATAATGGGCAATCCGGATGTCAATTTTTTTGATCAACTCCGGTGCGGCAACCGCAGGCGGCAACCCGGGAAATGGCAAATGACGCATCACCGTTTCGGGATCGAGCAGTTCGGCTAATTGTGGCAGTTTCGGATCGCACGGAAAGCGATACACAATAGCGTCCATTTCCGGCAGCAAATACACATCGCCCGTTGTTTGGTGTTGCTGAAATTCGATCTCGCTGCGACCGTCGCAAAAAGCACGCAACAGCAGTATTTCAGATCGTGTTTCACTACCCGCCAAATCATTGAATTTCACCTCATAACAGACATTTAAAAAGGAGCGATGGGCTTTTTTGAATATTTTTAGCCGCGTTCGCAAAATACGGCAATCAACCATTCGATAGCGGTTCTGTGCGAAAAGCGGCAACTGCTGTAATATTCCTGCTGCCATTGTTCTGTCGCAAAAACGATCAAAATTTGAGTTCATCATATCTCGAACGGGTTTGGAGATTGTTTTTTTCTAAAAATTGAAATCCATTTTAAATGTTACATGATAGGCTAGTTTGTTGGCGTTTGCGCCGAACGCCGCACCGGAACGATAAATGGCGCCCAAAACTTCCAGTTCCAGCCGTTTCCATTCTTCAATGCCAAAAACGGCGTCCAATTCCCAGCCAAGTTCGCGATCGATCCCATTTGGATCAGCTTTTATTTTGCCGGCCAGTTCCTCAGATGCAACCACCTGAACATACCGGTGATACAGAAATTCCAGAGAACTGGATTTTAGCATCGGAAATCCGGCAGAAAACGAAAAAATGGAAATATTGGATAGCTCCGGGCGAAACAACTCGCCGTAATATCGGAAGCGATCCACGCCGTTGTAGCGATTGTTGTTGTCGTGCAATCCGGTTTGGCGAAAATTTCTGTCCCATTTGTCGGTGGGATTGTCATCGCCGGAGCCGATAGCGTAACTTGCAGTAAATGTTGGGCTTAACGGTAGCGGTGTTTGCCAACTCATTCCCAAATCCATTGCCCAACCGACAGCATTTGCGGTGCCGCGTTCCGCTACAACCAGTTGCTCTTCGTCTTCAATTTCAACATCGTCAAATTCGTAATTGCGCACTTGCCCACCCATTCCGGCAATGTCCACCCAATACTCCGCATCTCCAACTATTTCGAAATCCAGATCCCCTGAAAAACGGGCACCCAGCCAGCCCATCGATGCGTCGATATCGTCCTCGCGACCCGCCGCAATAATATTGCCGATAAACGGGCGATCCGAATAGTCGTGCTGTGCGAGAAAAAACAGATCAAATTGGTGATTGCGGGTAAACTGCAGTCCCATCCGGCTGATCACGCGGGTGATTTTCTCTTTATCCGGTTCTATCTTTCGTTGATTAAAAGCCAGCGGTGCAATTTCCCGCGCCAATCCCATTTCCAGATAAAATTTGCGGGTGGCGATATAAAAACGAATAGCATCCAAATCGCGGTCCCACCACCACTCACGATCTTCCCTAAAATTTTGCCGCCCGATTTGCACGCTCAACGGTGTTCCGGCGATGTTTCCCCACAACAACCAGCTTTCCCCGCGCTCTACTTCGCTGGTAACGCTGCTTTCGCCGCCTTCTTCGTAAAGCAACCACTCGCGGTTGGTTTTCGTTTCCAAAAATAACGATGCGTTGCGCGAGAACCGGTAAAACATTTCCAGTTCGATCGCGTTTTCCATGTCCAGTTTGTCATCTTGCTCTGCCCGATTCAGCTTGAAATCGCCATCGAAACCGGATTTGGAGCCAATTTCCCCGCCGATGACCAACGGCTTGCCGAATAGTGGAACCGTAAACTGTTGTTCCGGACGTTTATCATCCGGATGACGAATCAGCGATGTGCCGCGATAATACACCGCCATCGGAATAGTGATGGGCATTCCCATAATAACCAATTGCAAATCACCGTTTTTCAGCGATTGCGATTGGCTCACTTCGCCGATTATCTCGATAGCTGCGCCTTCGCTCGATTCCTTCTCAATGGATGTTGCGAACAACTCGCCGGCATTTTCGAAAATCCCTCTCACTGAAATGGATTTTCCCGGCTGCAAATCTTCCGGTTGTAAATCCTGAAAATGCGTTTCTTTTGACAAGACTATCGCCGCCGGTCCGATAAATAATTTCCGATCCCGAAATGCCACATCGGAAATGCATCCATTGATGGTGATTTTATTTGGCTCTTTGTCATTATCGCGAAATTGAATGCGATTAGCGACAAGCTGACCCCCATTGTGAATTACAGTCACTTTCAGCCTTTCACCGAGCAATTCCTGTCCAAATATCGCAGAAAAACTTGCCAGAATGATGAGGATAGCAGTGTTCAAAAAATATGTTGATTGTTGTTTCATGATGTTTCTACCTGTTTTACAGCGAACGGCTGTTCGCCCGGCTGTTTCTGTTTGGAGATCACAAAGCGAAATTGTTTTGAACATGTAACTTTTCGAATTTGATTTGCACCAACTCGCGCATCGGGTAAAATTTGGCGTAGCTGTGCGCCGCCAACAGGTGCAGCAATTCGTCCAGTTCCTGCAAGTTGGCGTCATCCATTTCTGCGTGATGGAACATTAGCCCCAGCATCTTTCCTTTGCGAATGCCTGCGGCAAGATACTCGCCAAATTCCTCGCGGGTGAGTGCAACACCTTTGCGTTTCCGCAACCAGTCGATGCGAATGGGCAACTCGATCAATCCGGGCTGATGCAGAGGTTCGGCGGTTTCATCTCGGGAAAGCGCTTCGAAGTTTAATAATTGCAATACCTTAGCGGTATCCGATGTGCAGCGGTTCCACGGCGGTGTAAAAATAGCATCCAGTGCGTTTCTGCCAAAAATATCTTCCAGAAGCGCTTTGCCTCGGCTGATATCTTCAAATTGGGCATCCAGACTTCTGTCGCTACCAAACTCGCAATTGCGACCTTCGCTTTGGTAATTTTGGTGCAAATAGCCATGCTGATGCAGCCCGATCCGTTGCGGAGCAGTTGCTTTCGCAGCTTTCAAAAAATTGATGGTTGAGGCATCCAACGCTGTGGGAATGACTGCCAGATCGATCGGTAAATGGTAACGATCAAACAGTTTTAGCAGCGCCTGCAACCGGTCTGTGCGCCATCCGGCGTCGTCATCGCGGAAGAAGAATTTTACCGGCAGCGGGGCGCGGTTCATCGCATCCAGCACCGGCTTCAGCCATTCGCTGTATGTTTGTTTTTTGGCAGCAGCCCGGGTTTGTTTTGCATCGCGCTCACCAATCAATTGGGCGAGAATTTCACCGGTTTTTTCCGCACCGTTCAAATTTAGCGGTGTGCTATCCGGCCGGAAATTCAACAAGTTTTTCACTGCGTCAAACAACGATTCGGGTGTCAAATTCTGCGGAATCAGGTATTGCAATTGCCCCAGTTTCGCCAACCGTTGGGCGCGAATCAACTGCTCATCTTCTTCACCTTCGGAAAAGGGAATCACCAGCGAGGGCACTTTGGATTGCAGCAAATCCATGGTGGTGTTGTAACCGCATTGGCTGATCGACGCGCGCGCGGCGCACAATTCTTTGTGGAGATTCGGCACAAATTTGATGACTTCCAGATTGGCGATTTCAGCAGATTGTTTTTTCAACGCCACAAATTCGTCATCCGGCAAAAAAGGTCCGGTGATAATTTTTACTTTCAATCCAAAATGTTCACCCAACGCCGGTGCGATGGTTGCAGCGTTACGGAAAATATCGTACCCGAATCGCCCGCCACCGGCCGAAACCACCAATGTTTTAGATATTTTAATTTCAGAAAAATCAACCGGTTGGATCTCCTGTTTCGGGAGCACAAATCCGGTGTAAAATACCGGTGTTTTCAGCGGAATTTGCGGTTGAAATGTTTCTTCGAGCTGGGCAAAATCGGGATCGGCGTGGCTGAGCACCGCATCAAAATAGCGATTGGCCAGCAACGCAGCGCGATTTTCGTGCTGTTCCTGATCTTTGCGATTGCCAACCAGAATATCGCGCAGGCTGCAGGCGGTAATCGGCGCATTTTTGCCGAGTGCGTTGGCTGCTTCCAGCAACGGCAGCAACTCGTTGACAAATTTTTTCCGCCCAAAAGGGAACAGCTCGATAAACAACACATCCGGGTGAATTTCGTTGAAAATTTTCATAATTTGGTGCAGCCGGATTTCCTGTGCCTGTTCCAGTGTAATTTCCGTGTCAATGCTGTAAAGGCTGTGATCGATCAGTTGACCAATTGGCGGCAGGTGGATCACATCCAATTCCGATGGAAAGGTCATGCCTTCCGGCAGTTCGCCGCCGTTGAGCAACACCACGCGAAAGCGCTTTGCCAATGTTTTGGCAAGGGTTAGCGAGCGCACCAGATGTCCCATCCCCATGGAATGCTGGCAGTGAAATAATACGGTTTTTCGTGTGTCCATCATGTTCTCTCTCTATTTTTTAAGTTGCTGTTTTTGCTTGGCTTCAAGCCGTTTGCTGCATGGGAATCAGGCGTCCGTTCTGGAGGTGCAGCACTTCGTCTGCAATCGTGCAAAGTGCGGGATTGTGCGTGATAATCATGCAGGTGCGACCAGTGCGAATGCGTTGTAATGCGTTCATAATTACGGTTGCGGATTGCGCATCGACGTTGGCGAGCGGCTCATCCAGCACCAAAATGGGGCGATCCAGTAAAAATGCCCGCGCCAATGCCAGCCGTTTTTGCTGCCCGCCGGAGATGTTCAATCCTTCTTCGGCAAGCAGCGTGTCCAGCTTTTTGGGCAAACGATCGACAAATTCGGCGAGATCGACAAACGCGAGCGCTTCGCAAATGGCGGCATCGCTGATGTTGGCGTTATCGCCGCAGAGCACCTCGCGAATGGTGCCGGAGAACAGATATGCCTGCTGCAATGTGACGGATATATTTTCCCGCAACGAATTCGCAGAAATTTGCGATAGCAACACGCCGTCAATGGCAATTTCGCCGGCGGTGGGTTCGAACAGACGCAGCAGCAACGATAGCGTGGTGCTTTTTCCCGCGCCGCTTTGCCCCATTATTACCGTAAGTTTGTCCGGTTGCAGCCGGAAATTGACGCCTTTCAACACAAAATCGCGCTGTTTCTGTTCCGGATAGGCAAACCAGACGTTGCGGAATTCGATATCGCCGCGCATTTTGGCGATCTCTCGGGCGTTGACAGCTTCCAGATCCGCAGGTTTTTCATCAAATAATTTGGCGATCTGCTCACCGCCCGCCATGCCTCGGGTTGCAGAGTCAGTCAGGTCGTTCACTTTGTCCGCCGGTTTGGTGAGCTTGTTCAAATAGGCGATGAACACCGTTAATTCGCCGATTGTCAACTGCCCGTTGAGCACCATCAGCGCACCGCCGCCGATCAACACTGTCGCTGCAATGCCTTTGGCGAGCTTCAGCGTGCGCTCCATTTCGGCAATTACGCGAATGGAATTCACGCCGGCAGTGAGGCTTTTTTCGTTAATTTTCCGGAAATCGCGACGGGTTTTTTGCTCAAAACCCAACGCCTGAATTAATGGCAAATTGCGGATAATTTCCTGCGCAAGCCCTGCAATACTGCCTTCGTGGCGGCGTTTTTCGCGGGAGGTTTTGCGGAGTTTTGAACCGTATCTGCGAACCAGCAGAAACAGACCGCCAAACATGATCACACCTAAAAATCCCAGCGTTGGCTGAACAGCAAACATTACCGCGAGTGTAAAAAAAGTGGTCGCGCCATGTTCGAACATCTGCGGCATTGTTTTGGTGAGTAAACGGGTGAAAATGCTGACATCGCCAACCATGCGCAGCACCAGTTCTCCGCTGCGATATTTCATTCGGGTGGTGCCTGGCAGCGATTGAATGTGCGCCAAAACGCGATCGCGAATGCTCAGGTTGAGCTGTTCGCGCACCCGGGCAATAATCACTTTGTTGGTGGTGTTCAACATCGCTTCCACGACGTTCAGCAGAAAATATCCGGCAGCGATTACCATTACCCAAACAGCGGCAGATAGCGTTACACCCAGCATCGAATTGAACGCGGCAACATCGTTTTTCTCTAAAAAATGATCGATGATCAATTTAAGCGGCCAGGGCGTTAATACGCCTGCACCAACGGCCAGCAAACTCAGTAAATAGTAAATTGCCAAACCGCTTTTTTGCGCGGAAATTTCTGTCCGAAAAATGCGAAACAGTTTTTTTAATAGCTGAATTTCGTTGGTCGACTGAGAATGATTCTTCACTTTTTAATACCTTTTGAATTGTAAACTATGCCATATAGTCGTTTAAAAAAGGTTTCCCCTCCCATAACTGAGAGGAGAAACCGGGGAAGGATGAGAGAGATTTGAAGATGCCGGGCGCATCTGTTGCGCTGGCGATATCAATTGCCAGAATAACCAGATATTCCGGCAGGTTATTTATGGTCGATTTTTGGCGGGTGATGGCTCTGAAAACACGTTCGGTCAACAACGCCGCCGCGATGTGCCACCGCAATTTCGCCGAATCAATTTGCAGTGAGGACGCCCGCTGATAGGCATTGAGAAACAAACCGATCACTTTGCGCAACTGGGTTGCAGGCAATCGTTTCTGGATGCCCATATTTAGCATTCCGGCGATGAAACTTCCCAGATCCACCACCGGGTCGCCCGATGCAAGGCTATCCAAATCGATCACCGAAACCGTTCCTTCGTTGGTCAGAAAATTTTTCAGATGCAAATCGCCGTGCAGCGTAACTACCGGTGCCTCACTCAAAAACGGCTGCTGATTCAGCAATTGTTTTACCAGCCCTGCAGATTTTTCGGTTTTGGCAAAACCGGTTTTTTCGAGCATTTGTTGAACCGCAACAAGCTTTTCGGCGATGTTTTTGTGATTGATTTCCGGCAAATTTTGCAATTCGCAGCGATGCAGCGCAGCAACCTGTTCGGCGGCTTTCGGGATCATTTTCATAAATGCATCGCTGCCAAAGCCCAGATCCAACAATGTGCCGCCCGGTAATCCGCACTGCCACATCGAGCGCCATTGCGGGTAATACGCCAGCGGTTTTGCAACATTCAACGTTCCGTTTTTTCGCAATGGCGAATCCCAGATCCGGCGCATGTTTTCGATGGTTTTTGCGCCTTCATCGTTGTAATACACTTTGCCGAAAAACGATTCTGTTTGTGGACGATTACCGCCGAGTTGCACATCTACTTTTACCGTGCAAACATGCTCCGGCACAAAATGCACCACTTCGTGCTGCCATTTCTCGATATGCCGATGCTCGCCAATGGCGGAATTCAGCGCATCGGGAATGATAATTTGGCTAAGTATTTCCGGCTGTAACACCTGCTGTAATCCGTGCAGCTTCCGGTCGTTCGGGAATGCGCGGATGACCATTTCCAGCGCCGGAAAATGGAACACGGGTTCGCCGATTTGCGGTTGCACCAGCGGCTGCCGCAACGCCTTTTGGTATCGCGATTGTGATTGTTTTTCCGGATAAACCGTTGCAAAAAACAATTGCTGAAATGTTTTGCCATTGTTTGCATCAACAAATTCCAACTGATAGCTGATCTGGCAATTTTTACCCGGTTTGTATTTCACACGTTCGATGTTACAACCGGTAATTTGCAGGTTGTCTGCCGCACCCATCGCAGCCCAATAATTGCGAAAAACATCGCGCATTTTGCGAACATTTAACACAGTTGCCAGTTGGGGCAGTTTTGAATCTTTCGGTGGCTCAATGTGCTGTTTCATACATGTACCGCCGCAGTTGCCATCCTCAATTTACCTGCTTCGCTGGTGTGTAATTGCCGAATCCAGCCGTAGTTGTCCTGTCGCATAAACAGGTAGCTGCCGCGAAATATGTAATTTCCAAAATGGTATTTTCGGTTTTGTTCATCCGCCGCGAGAAAAAACAGATCACGAACCGTTGAGTTTTGGCTCGTGATGGTAATTTCCAACGCCACCGTACGGTGCGATTCAATACCGGCATCCTCACAGAAAACCGGTAAAGACACAACGGAAACCTGCGGTTTTTCCGATTTGAACGGCAAAATAACGCTGTGATATGCCGTATTTGTGGCATTTACGGAAAATCGTAATACCGGCGCCGGATGTTTAACGCCATAAATCGGTGAAACAAATCCGTTGCCGATGTGCGCGGAAACATCCGGTTGCTGCGGTTGGGCGATCAGCAGATTCGGTGATTCAACAACGGTGCTGTCTGCGGTTTCGCGGATAGTCGTTTTGCAGGTTGCCGTTTCCGACAGATGAAATTGCAAATCGTAGCGATGGGCTGTTTCCGCGCTCAAAAAATCGCTGACAATCCAGTATTCCGGCGCAACAAAAAATATCGCCCGTTCGTGAATGGCATCGTATTCCGCGCTGCGAATGCTGCCCTGCACCAAATCGTAATCCACTCGATTGATGCAACGTGCCAATATGACTTCCGGATGTTCACCGACAATCCAGAATTTTCCCTTTTTTGGGTGAAATTCGTATCGCACCTGGTTTTTGCCATCCACCCGGACGGTGTTGTGATAGCTGGTGCCGCGAAAGCGCGCCCGCCAGTTGATGTCGCCATCTTCGTGATAGGTGTAACGCCCTGGATCGACAATCAACGAACGCCCAAACGCCGCCATTTCAAAACTTAGAAAATCGATGTGTCCGTGATTGCCTTCGCCGAGCGGTCCGCAATCGAACATCAAATAGCGTTCATCGGTAAAGGATTTGCGTTCACCCCAACCACTTCGCAAAACGATGTAACCGCTGTTTTCGAAATGTTTGGCGCGAATATTGGGTGGAACGCCAGCTTCGCCACCAGTGGCAACATATCGATAAGTTTCGTCGCCATACAGCTCGTAGCCGATTGCCAGCAGTTCGCGAAAATCGCCGGTATCGCCATCGCTAAGCGAGGGAATGCGACCGTCCGGCTTGTGACAGTGCAGCGCAAAATCCAGCCCATGACGAATGCGTTCGTCCATTTCCGAAGGCATGGAAACGCGGTTGAGATGCGCCAGTTTACGCACCCGTAAATAATTGCGCAGCACAATGTGGTGATAATCTGTGGAAAGCTCGCACTGCACGCCATCCGGCAGCAAATCTTCGCAGATATTCTTGTGTAATTCCCGCCGGGAAAAATCCAGCCACGCATCCGCATCACGGAATTCCGGAAACACCATAGCAGTCATAAAAATGGCCGTCAGTTCCAGCGTGCGATGGTTGCGTTTTGGGGTGAGGTTTTCGCAAAGATAGCTGGTTTGCCGATACAGCGACGCCAAAAAGTCGAGATAAAACGCCGGTTCCAGCTTTGCCTGCGATTCCGGCGACACAAAAAACCAGTGTGAAAAAATCCAGTTCTGCACGCGCCGGCCGGTCACGTCGCTGGCGATAAATCCCGGCGGGGTTACAGCCATCCAACCGCGCAGCAGCTCAACCCATTTTTGCAGGAAACGCTCATCGCCGGTTTCGCGAAAGGCTTCGCCAAGTCCGGGCGCATAATAAAATTTGTGGAGCAAAATTTGCCACTCGATATCGTCGCTGGGATTTTTCAACCAGTCGAAATCCGTCGGTAAATGGTAGGTTTCTTTGTTGAATTCGAAGCGGTTTTCCAGAATTTCCTCAACCCGGCGACGGCTGGTTTCCACAGCATCAACTACCGGAAAGTAATTGATATTACTGCGGTTACGAAAATAATTATAAACCGCTGCCGCATCGGAAAACCGCGACGAATCCTGAAAAATTTCGTTGATTAATTGTTGTTCTCTCATCCGTTTCACCAATAAGTTTTGCGTGATACTACCGTTTCATTTTCCCCAAAATGAATGCGGCATTCAACTGCTCATGGAAGCGAGAAACACCTCTTTGAGCATTTCTGTTGTTACGTCGCTATCAAACATCCGCAAAATTTTGCGGCGTCCGGCATTCCCGATTTCCTGCCGCAACTTACCGTCGCGGAGCAAATTTTCCAGCGCATCTGCCAATGCTACCGGATCGCGCTGCGGCACCAGCAAACCGTCTTCGCCATTGGTGACTAGCTCCGGGATGCCGGAAATCGGCGTGCTGACAACCGGCATTTCCATTGCCATGGCTTCGGCGAGCACATTCGGGATACCGTCGCGATCGCCGTTTTCCACCACCTGACAGGGCAGCGCAAAAATATCAGCACGTTGATATAAATCGCGAAGTTCAGCCTGCGTTACGGCATCTTTCAACAATACATCTTCTTCCAATTCAAATGATTTCAGCATGTTAGCAATGACAGGTTTTTCCGCATCCGCTTCGCCGACGATATGGCAGCGGAATACCACACCACGATCTTTGAGGGTTTTGCAGGCACTTACGAGATGCTCGAACCCTTTCTTTTTCACGAACCGACCAACCGCGAGAATCAGGGGTTTTTGCCCGTTTTCATTGGAGCGAATCGGTGCAAAATGCCCGATATCCAGCCCGTGGCGAATTGCAAATATTGGCGTTCCAAAACGATTGAGTTTTTGCAGATGAATACGGTTCGCACCGGTGCATGTCACAACAAATTTTGCCCCGTCAATTTTTTTCTGCAACAAATCACCGGGGTTTAATGCCGGCAAATAGATATCCTTCGCGTGTGCAGTAAAGGAGTACGGAATGTCCGTTAACTTGCTGGCCAGCATGGCAACGGTGGTGCTGCCGTGACAAAAATGGGCGTGTAAATGCGTTACGTTTCCGGCTTCCAACAATCCGTTTGCGACAAATCCGGCTTGCAAAAATTCCTTAAAAAACACTTTTTTCGGTTTGCCGGTGGTTTCGGAGCGATAGCGAAAGCACATCCAGACAGCTTTTGTGAGCGTTTTCAAATATCGCAGCGGACGGCGCACCACAACTTTGCGATGCGCAGCGATGTAAGCGGGCATATTTTCCCTGCACCATCGTCCGAAAGGGGTGTTGGTCAGCGAGGTCATTTTGGGTAAAATGTGCATCGGTGCTTTAATTTTTGCCACCACCGGATGGGTTTTAGGCTCGTTTTCTTTTTTAATCACAAACAATTGCAGCTTCATTCCCTGGCGTTCCAGCAAATGAATTTCGTTGGTGATAAATACTTCCGAGAGACGCGGGTAGCCTTTTAAAATGTAGGCAATTTGTCCTTCTGGCAACTGGTTACCTGCTGCCTGAGCCTTGCCGGATGCATTTTTCTGTAAATTTTTTGCGGCGTTAATTCGTTGATTTAATTGAAGTTCGTTAATCATGCTACCAACAACTCCTTTAGTTTTTGAACGTTGTTTTGCAGGCTGAATAATGCCATTGCGCGGCGGCGGGCAGCTTTGCCCATTTGCATGCGGTCGGTTGCATCCACCAGCAACTGTTCGATGGCGGCAGCCAGTTCTTCGCTGTTTTTTTCGGAAACGAGCAAACCGGTTTTGCCGTTTGCCACTGCTTCCGGGATGCCGGAAATTGTGGTGGATACCACCGGCAATTCCATCGCCATTGCCTCGATGATGACGTTGGGAATTCCGTCGCGGTCGCCGCTTTCGGTGATGAAATTGGCGGAAACGAACATCGCGGCGCGCTGGTAAAGCGGCACCAGTTCGCTGTGGGTTAATTGTCCGCGCAGGAAAACGGTATCTCTCAATCCCGCATCGCTAATTTGCGCAGCCAGTTTTTCACGCAGCGGTCCGTCACCAACGATTTCGCAGGAAAAATCCAAACCGTTATTTTTTAAAAATTTACATGCTTCGATGAGATACTCGAACCCTTTTTTCTCGATCAGGCGACCGACGGAAATGAGCATCGGCGGATCCGCTTTTGGCGCATTTCCCGGTTGAAATTTGTCAAAATCGATACCGTGATACAGACAGTGGATCGGCGTGCCATTTTGGGAAACATCCTGCAAATTTCCCACGTTGTGATGGGTGCAAGTGACCACAAATTGCGCGGCATGTATTTTTTGTTGCAACAATTCCTGTGGGTAGCAATAAATATCTTTTGCATGTCCGGTGAAGCTGAAAGGGATATCCAGTAGCTGGCTTGCCCAATGCGCCATCGATGCGGGGTCGTGCGCAAAATGCGCATGCAGGTGAGTTATGCCGGATTCAGCCAATTTATCGCAAAGCCATAGCCAGCGCCAGGTACTTTGCCAGCGGGTATAATCGCGCTCTTTTTTACCGCCAATCCAGATCTGACCGAGCACTCGCAGAAATTTTTTGCGGCGTGACAGTCCCAAATTGAAAGCGGCCAACAATCCTTGCAGGATAACGGAAATGGTGACCCGATTGGGCAGGTAGTGCAGCGGGGCATATAATTTCTGAAAATCGGCGTGCACATTTTTTTGCCCCGGTTTTAATGCGAATATTTCAAATCGCGCACCCTGATATTGCAATTGCAGCAATTCATTCAGGATAAATGTTTCCGAAATTCGCGGGAAACCGCTCACTAAAATCCCGGTGAGCTTGTGTTGTTTTAAATAATTGTTTTTCATGATTTTGCAAGTTGTTTACGGTTTTGTTTTCAATGGGTCTGCACCAGCATGATTTTGCTCTTTACCTTACGCATAAATCCCGTTCATCTCACAGCGAAACGGCTTGATCGTGTAACGATTGGGGTAGAGCATTTCCCGGGTCATTTTTCCGATGTTTTGCAGTCCGTTCAGGTTCAGCCGGTGCGCCAATTTGTTGTTGTTTTCCGGTCGATTGAACGTGCGTTCCACAGCGTCAATGATGCTCTCAGGTGTTAAATCTGCCGGATGGAGCATTTCAACAATGCCCAGATGTTGAAGTTGTCTGGCACGAATCAGTTGTTCGCTCACCGGTTCCACTCGCGGAATAATCAATGCTTTTTTTCCGTAAGCCAACACTTCGCAGGTCGTATTGTAACCGCCCATACAAACCACGGCATCTGCTGCTGCGATGTAGTTTTCTATATTTTTGGTGTATTCCAAAACCTGGATGTTGTTCATTGTAGCAGTTGCCTTTTGGATCCATTCCCGGCGCACGGCGGGCATTTCCGGACCGGTGACAATCAGGCTGTTGTATGCGCTGTTCTGCTGCCCGTTTTTAATGCCGTTGATGTATGCGCTGATCACCGGAAAACCATCGCCGCCACCGCCAACCATTATTAGCGCCATGGGTTTGGTCATGTCCGGAAAAAGGTCGTCAACTATTTGATTTTTTTCAAGTAGCGCAGGTTTAAACAGGTAACCGGTGTAGATAACTTTTCGCAACACACCTTCCGGCATTTGGTAAGCTTCCGCGGCGTCGAACAGCTCCGGGCTCCCGAAAATCCACACCTGATCGTAATATTTTTCGATCATCCCGTAATAGTCGTGCGATTGCCAAATGGGCACGGTTACTTTCGGATCGTCCAGAATATCGCGCAGCCCAAGCACCAATTTTGTGCGGGGCAATTGGTTGCGAACAAACCGGAGTGTGGGCAGCAATTCGCGCTTTACACCGAGCGGTTTTTTATCAACGATAATCAAATCCGGGCGAAAGCTGCGCACAGCAGACAAAATGAGATCGGAACGGATGCGAATCATTTTGTCGACATCAATATTCCGCCAGTATGTTGCAGAAAATTTTTCGGTGCTTTCGCGGGTGATGCAGGGCAGTTTCACATAATCGACATTTTGGGGAATGCGCATCGAATGGATCATCGGCGAACCGGTGAGCAGCATGATCGATGTGTTGGGGTTGGACTTTGTTATTTGATCACAGATGGATAACATTCGGCGGATATTGCCCAGTCCATAGGCATCGTGCGAGTAGATGAGGATGCGTTTTTGGGAATAACGGGTCATCGCTGAGCTCCTTTTCAAAAAATAAGTGCAGCTTAAAAAACATGTAAATAATTTTAGTGAATTATATCGATAGAGCCGATTAGACGAGGGCGATCAGCTATTCTTGAAACTTTTCTAACGCTTCGAAAATTGACCTGTTAGCTAAGGTAACCCAAGGGTTAGGAAAATACTTCGATGCGTTGTGACCACATATCCCCTCGTCTAATCCTCTATTAGTTGTTAGCTCAATTTGATAATTTCTTCGCGAATGGCGGCTACTTCTTTTTCTGCATTGAGATTGAGAAATAGTTGCATTGCTGATTCGAATTCTTTTTTTGCTGAACTTTTTCTGCCTTTTTCAAATAACATCCGTGCGTATTCCCAGCGTGATTCCGCTTCGCCGAGCGGATTTTCAAATTTGCGGGTCAGTTGGATACTCTTTTTGAAATGCGCAGTTGCGACTTCCCATTCCCTGCGATAGCTGTAAATAACGCCGAGGAATTTGTAAACATCCGCTTCGCCGAGTTTATCATCCAAATCCAGAAATGAACGGAGCGCCTGTTTGGCGAGTGCTTCTGCCAATTTCATATCGCCGATGGCGATGGTTAACTCAACACGATTCAATTTTACCAGCGCCTGCAACCGCATGTCGCCGGTTTCTTTGGCGAACTGCAAACTTTTTTGATAATGCAGGCTGGCATCGGCATGGCGATTGGCATCCGCATACGTCATCCCGATGTTGTGATGTGTTTCAGCCAAGCCACGCAGATCACCGGTTTTTTCGCAAAGCGGCAAACATTCGCTATATAGCGCGAGTGCTGTTTCCCATTTTCCGCGAACATTTGCAGCGGTGCCGAGGTTGTTTTTCAATTTAGCGATCAACGAAACATCATTTTCGGTTTCGGCCAATTCCAGCGCCTGCTCCCAACGATATGCTGCATCGGCAATTTCGCCCTGCTCAAATGCATAGTATGCCAATCCGTTCAGGGCTTCGATTTCCGATTTTACCAACCCGCTATTCCGGGCGATAGACAAGCTTTGCTGATAAGCTTTCAGCGCTTCGTTGTTTTTGGATTGCATCAATAATAAATGACCGATCCACAAATGCGCTTCAGAATAACTGGCACCGGCTTTTGCCGTTGCGCTCAGATCGGCAACCCGTTGGAATGCGGCCAACGCTTCATCCCATCCACCCATTTTCTCAAAAGCATGACCCACCCAAAGTTGCAGCTTAATGCGATCTTCGGGTGTTTCCTGAGGAAGCGCATCCACCACTGTTGTTGCGAATTCGCGGAAGCTGTCAAGTTTGTCAGATTCCGGAGTTTCGCTTAACAGTTGATCTGCAAATTGTTGTAATTGAGCCAAACGGGTTTCCATGGATTGCGGAATTGCTTTGGCATCGCTGAGCCACAGAGTAAATTCAGTCCGGAAGTTGCCGGAAGCTGAAGGGCTGTTTTTTTTGCGATTATTTGTTGCCAAAACTATTTTCCAATCGATCTAAACTATTAATATTAATTCAGTTAATTGATTTTCAAAAGTTATTGAAACTTGCGAATGGCATAGCGGGAAAAATGATTTGTTTCCCCGATGCATTGTTCGGTTACATCGTCAACGGTTGTGGGAATGGCTTCCCAGCCCAACGGTGTCGAATTCATATACACAACCTTAAACAGTGATTCATCCAAATCGCTGGTCCATGCGTGGTTGAAATCCAACACCAGTTTTACCGGCAAATTGAATTGGATGCCATGCGGACCAAATTCAAACAATAAGGTATCAGAAACAGGCATGGACATGGAGATTTCAACCGATTCGCTGAGTGCGCCGGCGGGCACTTCCAAACGGTGGGATGCATGAAACAAAATTCCACCCTCTGGACCGATAATCGCGGTGCTGACACCGTTTTCAGCATCATCACGACGGCGAACCATCAGAAATTCGGAATCCGGAAACGGGTCTTCTTCGCCGCTTCTGCCGCGACCGCGTTTGGATAATTCTGTGCTACCGCTCATATCCGCTTCTGAAATTGCCAATGGCTGGCTACTTTCGCAAGCTGCGAAAAATGCAATTTCCGATATCAGAAATACGGCTATCGCTATTTTTTTAATCCATTTTGTCTGTTTCATTTTTACATCTCCCGTGGGTTTTGTTTTAGTTTCACCTTAGCTAACAGGTATATAAACAATTAGTGTGCCAACACATATTTTGTATAAAAAAACGCCATAACTCATTGTTTTTAAAAGTTTTATTTAACTCAATTTGATTGTAGCGTTTTGCTACTTTGGAAATTTGAAAAATGCTGTTGTAGCGCAAAACGCTACACTTTTTCGAAACGGCATAATTTTGAATCACTCTGCATCCTCCGGGCCGTCCGGCGACAAGCCGTATTTGACAATTTTGCGATCCAGCCGGGTTCGTGCGATGCGCAGCATTTGGCTGGTTTTCAATTTATTCCAGTTATTCTTTTTCAGCACAGATCGAATGACGATTGCTTCAATTTCGTCAAAACTGATGCCGTTTTCCGGGATATCGATTTCGATATCTGCGCCGGTACGATTTTCCGTGAGCAGCAGCGGCGTTTCCGATTCGATGGCTTCTGCCAGCGCCGTTTTGGTAACGGTATCGCCATCGCTGAGCAGCACGATGCGCTCAATAGTATGGCTGAGTTCCCGAATGTTTCCGGGCCAATCGTAGCTGCGCAACATCGTTGTTGCGTCGTCAGAAAATCCTTTAATGGGGCTGTCATATTCCTTTGCGTACTGTTGCAGAAAATGGTTGGCAATTAACACGATATCGTTGCCGCGATCCCGTAGCGGCGGCAATTGGATGGTTACAACGTTTAACCGGTAATACAAATCGCTGCGGAAGCTGCCTTCGGCAATTGCAGCTTGCAAATCTTTGTTGGTTGCAGCGATGATGCGGCAGTTGATGGGAATTTCTTCTGTGCCACCCACCCGGCGGATTTTCTTTTCTTCCAACGCTTTGAGCAGTTTCACCTGCACGGCAGGGCTAATGTCGCCAATTTCATCGAGAAAAATGGTACCGTTTTGGGCAGCTTCGAACAACCCGATTTTCCGGGTTTTGGCGTCGGTAAATGCTCCTTTTTCATAGCCGAACAGCTCCGATTCCAATAGCGTTTCCGGCAGTGCATTGCAGTTAATTTCCACAAACGGATGAAAATCTTCGAAACATTGATAGTGCAGCGCTTTGGCAATAAGTTCTTTTCCTGTGCCGGTTTCGCCGCGCACCAAAACAGTCACCCATTTGCGATGGGTAACCTTGCGAAGCACCTCGAATACCCGTTGCATCGGTTCGCTGTCGCCAATAATATTGCTGAAATCCAGCTCCGATTTTACACGCCGGTGAAACGCCTGCCCACGATCCAGCTCCGTTTGCGAGTGTTGCAAATCGCGTAAAATATCCGCAAGTTTTTGGGATGCATCCGACATGCGCACAAATTCATTGATGCCGCTGCGAGTGGCTTGCATGATGAGGTTTACGCCGGGATTTTCTGCCAAACCAATCATTTTTAAATCCGGCAGTTCCGATCGCACTTGCCGCAAAAAATCCAGCGGTTCGCATTCTACACAATCAAAATCGATGAGCAGCCAATCCGGTTTTTCGCGCGTTGCTATTGCCAGCGCATTCTCTTTCCGGCTTGATGAAAACATGGCATGGTTGGCAATGTTGTTCAACAATTTTAATTGTGAAAGCTTTTCCGTATCGCCGATATAAAGTGTTTTAAAATTCATGTTTTTATTGGGTTTAGTTGCGCTGTAGTTGAATAGAAACTATTCACGCGTTATTGATTTTTCCCATTTTGCGATGTTGCACAAAAATCCCCGGGCGTCCATTTGGGCATTTTGAATGCGGTTGTCCATCGCCGCCAGTTGCGACGGGATAAACAAAAAAGTGTAGGGCGCATCGTTAATGATTGTTTGCTGAAATTTTCGCCAAATTGGCTTTGAAGCGTTCCGGTCCGCCAGATTTCTGCCCGATTCCAACAGCGAATCGACCGCAGGGTTGCGGTATTTCACAAAATTGTAGCCGTTTTCGATGGCATCCGAATGCCAGAGCGGCGCGGGGTTTACCGAAAAATCCGCATCCCAGGATAACACAACAGCATCGAAATCGGATTGGACAAACACTTTTTCGATGAATAAATGCCATTCCAGCGTTTCGATTTGCGCATCTGCGCCGACGTTCCGGAGTTGGGCTTGGAGCATCACCGCGATATCGCTGCGGAGTTGATTTCCGGCATTCACTGAAATTGTAAACGTGAGCAGCTGACCGTCTTTTTCACGGATGCCGTCACCGTCACTGTCGCGCCAGCCGGCAGCATCCAACTCTGTGCGGGCTGCTGCCGGATCAAATGGAATTGCCGCGAGTGTCGCATCATACGCCCATGCAAACGGCATCAGCGGGCCGGTTGCCGGTTCAGCAAATCCGTTCAGCAATGTGGCGATAATTTCCCGTCGATCTATCGCTTTGCTGAGCGCCAACCGCACATTCTTTTGCAACACCGGATGCGAATTGTTCCATCCGACAAAGGCAAATTCCCGTCCATCGTATCGCTGGGTTACGATATTTTTTTCGCTTTGCAGCGATTGATAAATCTGTGGGGACAGCGAGGAAACCACGTCAATTTCGCCGGTTTTCAGGTGATTTAACAAACTGTTTTCATTAGGGATAACAACAAATGAAACCTGTTTGGTTTTCGGTTTGTGAATTGGGAATTCGGGGTTAGCCAGAAACGTTACAACATCATTTGCTTTCCACGATGCCAACCGGAACGGACCGTTGCTCACCGGGTTTCGGTTGAATGCCGCGGTAGCGATTTCCGCAGCGGGAATTTTCGCCAAAACGTGTTTGGGCAAAATAGGTATTTGGGTATCGAACAGCGCATCCGCATAGGCTTTTTTAAAATGAAAACGCACCACATGCAGGTTTTCTACCACCACGCTATCCACCAGATCAAAACGGCTGGCCGCCGGATATGCCACTGCCGTATCAATCGCCAATTGCCAGGTATATTGCACATCCCATGCGGTGGTCGGCTGCCCGTCGCTCCAGCGAATGTCGTCACGCAGAGAGTAGGTAAGTATTTTGCCATCTTCGCTAAACGCCCAATTTTCTGCGAGATAGGGTTGAAATTCCAGATTTTCGTCGAGCCGGGTCAGGGTGGTAAACAGCATGTGTTGGATTACTTGCAGCGCATCAGAATCCGCCGCGTTCAGCTCATTTAGCGTATCAAAATCGCTGAGAATGCCAATAAAAATCGCATCTTCGACCGGGCGCTGCTGACAGGACAGGAGAAGGATAAGCGATAAAGGAAAAAGGATAAAGTGGATTTTTGAGCGTATTTTATTGAAGTGAAACATATTATGCCTTATGTGATATTTTCAATGTTTACAATTGTTTATCTGCACTGCTGTTTACTACGCCAAATTCAATTTTGGGGATGGCGTTGAGCAGTTTTTTTGTATACATATGCTCTGGTTCGGTGAATAATTTTTCAGTCGTATTTTGCTCGACAATTTTGCCATTTTGCATCACCGCTACGCGATCGGCTATTTGCGAAACCATCGCCAGATCGTGCGAAATGAGCAGCAGCGAAAGATCCATTTCGCGCTTCAGATCGTTGAGCAGCGCCAAAATTTCGCTTTGCAGCGATGCATCCAGCGCCGATGTCGGTTCGTCTGCAATAACCAGCGCAGGCTTGCAGGCAATTGCCCCGGCAATCAACACGCGCTGGCGCATGCCGCCGCTGAGTTGGTGCGGATATGCATGATACAGCGATTCGGCGTTGGATAGCTTCACTTTCGCCAACAAATCCACCGTTGCAGAAAACGCCTTTTTTCGATCAAATTTAAAGTGGTGCCGGTAAATTTCCGCGATTTGCTCACCGACTTTCATCACCGGGTTAAGCGCAGAACCGCTGTCCTGCAAAATCAATCCAATGTGCCTGCCGCGAATGTTGCGCATCTGCTTTTCGGAAAGATTCAGCAAATGTTGATCGTTAAAATAGATTTCACCGGAAATGATTTTTCCGGGAGCGGGAACTAACCGCAAAATGGAAAGCGCAGTGATACTTTTGCCACTACCGGATTCTCCGACCACGGCAAATGTTTCGCCTTTGTTTAGCGAAAAACTGATATCATCAACAGCCGTCAAGATGTTGTTTTTATTGACAAAAGCAGTTGTTAGCGAGCGAATGTCGAGCAACGGATTCATGCGCGTTTCATCCCTTCACCAACGAGGTTTAGCCCGAGCGTTGTAGCGAAAATCGCCATTCCCGGGAAAACTGATAACCACCAGGCATCACCGAGTGCGCTCATGCCGTCGCTCATAATTCCGCCCCAACTGGCGGTTGGCGGCTGAACACCAAGCCCCAAAAAACTGAGGGCAGATTCGATCACAATAATATCTGCAGTGCGTAAAATAATTGCCGCCTGCAGTGTTTTCAGGACGTTGGGCAGCAAGTGCCGGAAAATTACGGACACCGCAGGAATGCCGCTGGCATGCGCCCTGATAACGAACGGTTGCTGCTTTAAAGCGTGAACTTCGGCGCGAACCAGCCGGGCAATATCCATCCATCCCGTGAAAATGAGCACAGCGACAAGCCAAAACAACCCGTTGCCAAACAACGCCATGCAGGTGACCGTCAAAAAAATAACCGGAAACGCCAGCAGCGCATCCACAATTCGCATGAACAGTGCATCCACCCAGCCGCCAAAATAGCCTGCGACTGCGCCATAACTACCGCCGATGACAACCGCGCCAATGACAACTACGGCAGCGATAAACAACGAAATCCTCCCGCCGTGCAGCACCCGCGAAAACACATCGCGACCGAATTTATCAGCACCAAACCAATGTTCCGCCGATGGCGATTGAAACCGGGTTACGGAGGGCGTCGTTTGCACATTCGGGTCAAATGAGCTGATCAAAGGTGCAGCAATCGCCCCAAAAAGCATCAGGCACAGCAGCGCTGCGCCAAAAATGAACGACCGGTTTTTGCTATATTTTTGCATTTATGTTATTTCCACCCTTGGATCAATCCATTTGTATAGCAGGTCTGCCAAAAAATTTCCCGAAATAACCAAAATCGCGGCGATCAGGTTTATTGCCATTACAACAGGAAAATCTTTGGCAAAAACCGCATCGTATGTGATGCGTCCCATACCCGGCCAGGCAAAAACAACTTCAATGATAAATGCACCGCTCAGCAAATACGGCAAATGTAAACCGAGTAGGGTAATCACCGGGAGCATTGCATTCCGCAGTATATGACGAACATAAATGTGGTTAACCGGCAAACCTTTCGCATAAGCTGCCCGAACATAATTTTGCTGAATGATGTGTTGCACATTACCGCGAACATAACGAGCTGTTCCAGCAGCCGTACTCAAACCCAAAACGGCAGCCGGTAATATTAAATGCCGTATTCCATCAATCAATTTTTCCCAATCGGACATTCCGGCGGTTTGTAACGCTATCATCCTTCCGGAAGGCAGCCATCCCAAACTAATACTAAACAACAAGATAGATAGTAATCCCAATCCAAAAACAGGGATGGAATACACAAACAGTGCGATAGTATCTATCCATTTTCCCCATTGGCTTTCCCAATGGATGCCGGAAACCATACCCAAACCAACGCCAACCAAAAAATTAATAAACAGAGCTGTTACAGTTAACAACAGGGTTGCGGGAATAGCAGATGTCAATACATCAGCAACAGGGCGACGTTGTGACCAGGAATAACCCAAATCGCCGTGGATTAATTTTTTACACCAAATGCCAAATTGAATTGGCAGAGGTTTATTCAATCCTAACTGATTGCGCATTTGAGCTAATTGTTGTTTGGATGTGTTAGGGGCAAAATAGCGATTTGTGGCGTCTCCCGGTGACAAATGGAACATCCCAAAATTGACAACACTGATAATAGCTAACAAAATGAGTGAACTGATTAGTTTTATGAATAAACGTTTTAACTTCATATTTAACTACTGTTTTGGAATACGGTTAACTACACAAAAATGCGCTAATATTATAAAACCAAAAATATGTGTATATACAACAAATTAAATGCCAAAAAATATAATTGGGGTTTCATGGGTTAAATACTACTTCTGGGGCAATGAGCAGAATTTTTTTAGCGCATAATTTGCACATGAGGGTCGATGTTGCACATCGTGCCAAAAAGGTATCATATGAAATGGTGTTGCTTGCTGGCGTCTATTTATGTGAAACGTAGCTTCTCAACAGAAACGATATCGATTGTAAACGAAAACGATTCGTGATTCGCAGTGAAAACACAACAGCTAAAAAACATCGAGTGATTTTTTTTCTTTCTTCAACAACTACCGTTTGAAATATGTTGTACCAGTAGCGATTTGTCCAAAATTCTACTGAATGCGCTGTTTGAATTTCACATTTCCGGCAGCGCTTTTTAATTTGCAGAATCTCGGAAAGAGCATCGATTTACCCTACCTAACTGCAATAAAATTCAGAAATTAAATTTTCACTTTGATTTCCTGAAAGCGAACGCCTAAATTTTTTGGCTATCAGTAAATTTGCGTTGCCCCCTTAGCTCAGTAGGATAGAGCATCGGATTCCTAATCCGGGGGTCGCAGGTTCGAATCCTGCAGGGGGCACTTGATTGTTTGTGCTGTAAACTACTATTAAAACTGCATTTAACTACAACAAAGCATCGGATTTTTTGTTGTCAGGAATGCGATTTTAATCTGAAAAAAATTTGGCTGACAAAGGAAAAAGTGTTGTCACATTGTTGTCAGCAGTTGCTACTGGGCGGGGTGTTTTAAGTATGAATTTTTTCTCCTAACCTTTTACCCTATCTCAATTAAGCATGGCATTTAATGCAGATAATCCTTATCCTTTTGCGGGCTAAAATGGATAATCTGGGATTTTTCTTTCCCACCTCTGTTTATCCTTAACAACTTCATAAAAATAAGCAACGTTCGTCATGTCTACTTTTACTCAATTTCCTTCTTTTTTTAAATCCATACAGCGATATCTTACCAATGAATTAATGCGACTCCGGATGAGTGAACATACATTTATGGTCATCGTTGCCGTGCTGATTGGCGTATTGGGTGGATTTGGGGCGATTTTTTTCCGTTTTGCTATTCGTTTTTTCGAGGCAGTGTTTTTTGGGTCATGGGATTATACATTGGACTACGCCCTGCAATTGCCGTGGTATGTAAAATTTTTTGCGCCTGCCGTTGGTGGATTAATTGTCGGTCCAATTGTGTTTTATTTTGCGCGAGAAGCAAAAGGACACGGCGTGCCGGAAGTGATGGAATCAATTGTGCTGCGCGCCGGAGCGATACGCCCGAGGGTGATGTTTGCGAAAGTGGCTGCCTCGGCAGTCAGTATCGGTTCCGGCGGGTCGGTTGGGCGGGAAGGGCCCATCGTGCAAATTGGTTCTGCGCTGGGTTCGGTTATCGGGCAATTGTTCAAGGTTACCGGCACGCGATTGCGCACATTTGTCGCCTGCGGAACCGCAGCAGGTATTGCCGCTACGTTTAATGCACCTATCGCCGGCGCACTTTTCGCGATGGAAGTAATTCTCAGCGATTTCGGTATTTCCCAGTTCAGCCCGATCGTGGTTTCTTCCGTAACAGCTACGGTTATTTCCCGGCATTTTTTGGGCGATTTTTCCGCGTTTATCATTCCACATTACAGCCTGGTCAGCGTTTTCGAAATGATTCCATATGTCATTTTGGGTGTTTTGGCGGCGCTGGTGGCGCTTGCCTTTATCAATATTCTCTATAAAACAGAAGATCTTTTTGAGAAAATTAATATCCCGGGATGGATAAAACCGGTTATCGGTGGGTTCATTATCGGGGGAATTGGTATTTTTTACCCACACATTTTTGGCGTGGGTTACGATACTATTACACTGGCGCTGAACAGCCAATCGGTGTGGTATTTTCTGCTGTTTATGGTATTCCTAAAAGTGGCTGCAACGTCGATCACCATCGGATCCGGCGGGTCCGGCGGGGTTTTTGCACCGTCGTTGTTTATCGGGGCAAATCTTGGGGGATTTGTTGGCAGCATTGTTCATTCGTTGTTTCCTGCAATTACCGCTTCGCCGGGTGCGTATGCGCTGGTTGGTATGGGCGCTGTGGCTGCCGGGGCAATGCATGCGCCCATCACATCAATCCTGATTATTTTTGAATTAACCAACGATTACCGGATTATTTTACCGCTGATGATTTCCTGCATTATCAGCGTTTTAATTACATCGCGATTGAAAAAAGACTCGATTTATACCCTCAAATTGTCGCGCCGGGGAATCAATATTTTTCAGGGGCAAGAGGTTAATGTACTGTCATCACTGAAAGCATCGCAGGTTGTAAAAACAGACTTCGAAAGAATTTACGCCGCCACACCGTTCCGTAAACTGATGGATTTGACGGTTCGCAGCCCTCACCCCAACTTTTTTGTTGTGGATAAAAATGATCATTTATTGGGTGTCATTTCGATTCACGATATTCGCAAAATTATCTATGAATCGGATACGCTGGAGCACATTCTGGTCGCGCACGATCTGCTGATGCCTATTCGACATTATTTTACGCCAAATGACCGGCTCGATATCGTGATGAAAGCATTTGGCGAAATGAATATCGATCAATTGCCGGTGGTGGATGAACAGAATGAAAAGCGGTTGATCGGAACGATATCCAAAAATGATGTGATTGAAATTTACAATCGCCAGGTATTTAAGCGGGACATGGTGACATCTGTTTCCGGCTACATCAGTTCGATGCGCAAATTTAAACAGGTGGAATTGATGGACGGGCAAATTTTATGCGAAATAGAAGTGCCCGGAAAATTTGTTAATAAAACCTTGAAAGAACTAAACTTACGCAAAGATTACGGCGTGGAAGTTGTGCTGATCAAAAAACACTACGACACCGCAAATAAAGAGAAAGAAAAAGTAATTACCTCCAGCCCGGACTACCGCTTCGGTTTGGGCGATTCTCTCCTGATTATGGCAACACAAGAGGGGTTGGATAAAATCAAAAGCAAAAACCGGTATTAGCGATCCGCCATTCCGCAATTCAAAACACCTGGAAATCAAACACCTGATTTTCCCGGCGGGATGTGGGCGTTTGTTTGCCGCCGGTGAGTTTTCGCACCTGTTCGGTCACATATTTGCGCAATTCCGAAACGCGGATTTTTCCGTCCGCATCTGCATCAACCGCATTGTTTTTCAATCCATCGATTACCGAATAAGTGAACACGCCGTTGGCAGTGCCCTGCCCTTCGTATGCGTATTCCGCGCCGCCGGCAGCGGAAATGACCATCGCACCGGAACCGCGACTGAGATTTGCGAACAGCTCCTGCATCAATTGGAATGAATTTTTCAACCCGACTTTTTTCCCGATATTGATTGCCACCGCGCCGCGAAACGAACGGCTGATAACGTTCTGTTCGGTCGCATCTGCGGCTGCCAACACCGTTTCATCGCGATCGACCTCGCCGGAGTGACAGGTGTCCATCAGCAGCAATTTTTTGCGCGCCGGGATGCCGTCCAGCAAGCCTTCCAGCGCGTCGTATGGCAAGCCGCGTTCGGCAGGATTGGCAAAATCGATATCCGTCGTCGCAAAATAATAATTGAGCTGCGCATCCAGTAATCCGTGTCCGGCAATGAACAGAATCACTTCGTCATCAATATTGGATTGCATCAATTTATCGCGCACAGCCAGAATATTTTCGCGGGTGGCGTTTTCATCCAAAATTTGAATTTGGTGGATTTTGTTGAATCGCTCCGGCTGGCTGACGAACAGATTCGTTAAATCGGTGGCATCTTTGGCGGCATATTTCAGGTCAAATTCATCGTTGAGATAATCGGAAACGCCGATGGCGACAACATACAATTCCGGCTTTTCGGTTTTGCCGATGTAGTCAATCGCGATCGTTTCTTTCAGCGATTCAACGCCCTTTGAATTGAGCACGGAAATCTGGATTTTGTTTTCCCCGTCCGACAATTCCAGCGAAATATTTTTCTCGACAGATTGCGCAGACGCGCCCTGCAAACTGATTCCCGGCGTGCCGAAAACCGGCACATCGTTGACAAATACATTCAGCCGGTCCAACGGATAACGGGCATCCGTCGCTTTCACTTTGAACGAAAATTTTTTGTCTTTGGTGGACAACGGGATATCGTCCGAAACGAAGACGATTTCCGGCAACTGCAAATCCGAGCCGAGCATTTCTTCGGTGAAGTTCATTTTTTTCAATCGTTTAAGGTATGCGGCGTGATACGCTTCGATCAACGCTGCATCCGTGTAACCGATGCGCTGCAGCACGATATCCGGGCGATTCAACCGCAAATCGAATTGCTCAAACGGGAACACGCGATTCCCGGTCCGGAAGGAAACACCGCTGAATGCACCGCGCGATGCCATGTAAAAATTGTCCGGCGTCGCGATCACGTAATCGTCCGAATCGATGGCGATCAACCGGACAACTTCCTCACCCGTTGCGGGATTCCAAAGCCGGGTGGTGGCATCTTCGCTGCCGGAAACCAGGAATTTGCCATCGCCGCTGAACACAACGGATGTGACGCCGCTTTCGTGTCCGTTGGCACTGTGCTGCAGGGTGCCGGAATTCGCATCCCACAAATTGATGTTGCCATCCTCGCCGCCGGTAACTACTGTTTGCCCGTCCGCGCTGAAGCACACTGCCGTTATTTTTCCGCTATGTCCACTAATTTGCTGAACTTGCGTGCCGTCCGAAATGCGCCAGACGGTTGCGCTGCCGTTTCCGCCGGTAATGATCCGCTCATCCCGCGCATCAATCGCCAGTGAAAACGCTGTTGCATTTTTAAACTTGCGGATTTCGGCACCGGTATTTACATCCCAAATGCTGCAATGCGATGCGCCGCCAATGGCGATAAATTGCCCGTTTCGGCTGATGGCCATCGCCGTAAAATCCAGCCGGTTCGGTTGGAAACGCAGCAATTCCTGCCCGGTTTGGGCATCCCAAACGATGGCGTTGCCGTCTTCACCGCGCGTCACGGCTGTTTTTCCGTCTGCGCTCAGCGCCACAAAACCGACGCCTTGCTGGAAAACGCTCAAATCCGTGCCGCCGAATTTGCGCGTCCATGATTCGTCGAGCTTTTTGAGCCAGTCAAACCGGCGACCTTCGTGCCCGGAGAGCGTTTGCAGGTTTTTTCCGGAGTCAACCTGCCAGATTTTGGCGACGTTATCCGAGCTGCCGGTGAGCAGCAGTTTCCCGTCTGCGCTGAGTGTTGCATCGCGGATACCCGCATCGTGTCCGGAAAAACTGCCTTTCAGGCGACCGGCGGACAAATCCCAGATTTTTGCGGAATGATCCGAACTGTTTTTCCCGGATGCGATCAAAAATGTGGAGCTCGGCACGGACAGCACATTGTCCACACCGGCGGAATGCCCGTCGAAACGGTTGATTTCCCGGCCGCTGGCGGCATCCCACAATCGCGTGGTGTTGTCCTCGCTGGCGGTCGCGATGTAGCGCCCGTCCGGGCTGATATCCAATGTGCGGATGGCTGCGGAATGCCCAATCAATTTCAGGGCTAACCCGGAATCATCGGGCTCAAATGTCGGCGTACCCGCAACGACAGACGCCAATCGTTTGAGCGAAAACATTCCGCCTTTGCTTTTTTGAGATTTCTCTTTTACAGCCGAAAGATTCCAGATAAGTGCGGTATTATCGGCGCTACCTGTCACCAATAATTCCATGTTTTTACTGAACTTCGCAATATTCACGGTTCCGCTGTGTCCTTTAAAAACGTAAGCTTCGCCAGCGTTTAAAACGCTCCAGATGGCCACGGTTTTATCGGCACGGGCAACTGCGAGATAGGTGCCGTCGCTGCTCAAATCGATGCTGCGAACCTGATCGCCCCAGGATTTGGCAAAGGGATTTTCCGAGCCGGTAGCGATGCTGCGCAGCGCTTTCAATCCGGCAACGCCTTCCTGATCTTTCTGCTGGTTCATCAAAATATTAAAGGTGGTTACCTGCTGGCCTTCGTTGTTCCAACTGGTAACATTTCCGGTTTCGCTGACAGCGGTAACCAGTGTCATATCGTCACTAAACCCGATGTATGCGATATTTCCGGAAGGTGTATTCCATTTTTCCACATCTGCGGGATCAATATTCGATTTGGTAACCGGATCCCAATATTTTTCAACCGTTTCACCGGTTTTTATATCCCAATCCTTTACGTATTTCAGGCGGCTTTTTCGCTCCAAAATGGTGACAATTTGGCCGGAACCGGTTTCCCACATGGCAACTGTTTCCGTCCCTTTATCGTTGGCAACATTGAAACCAACCGCTAAAAAACTGCCCTCAGGGCTAAAGCGAATCACCATCGGTAAACCAAGCTCATAATCATCTTTGCTGAGGTTGGCGAACGTAACCATTTTTTCGCCGGTTTCAACATCCCAAATCGAGATCTGCGGTGAAAGCAACCCGTTGTTTTTATCGATACCGTAAACCGCTAACAACCGGCTGTCCGGGCTGAATCCCATCAGGATGACAACAATGCCGGGATCTTCAAATGTGCGAATAACCTCACCGGTGTTCATGTCCCACAATTGCGGCACATCCGCTGCCGCTTGCGGTTCGGAAACCAGTTTTTGCAAATCACCGAACGTCCGAAACCGTTTGCCGGAACCTGTCACCATGTATTGGGAATTTGGCGAAAAATAGACGGCTTGTTCACCAATTGTGCGGATTTCGCGCCCCGTGCGCACGTCCCATAATTTCACAGTACCGGAAATCAGGTTCGCAAACTCGCTGGACTGGACATCGCTGGCAATGTTTTCGATAGCCTTCACATCGCTGAGCGAGGCGCTGCGGGTGATCAGAAATCGGCCATCCGGGCTGAAACGCGTTTCCTGAATGGGTAGCGAGTGCCCGGTTTGCACAACCGTTTCCAACGACTGTGCAAAAATTTGTATCTGCTGCATATTTGAAAAAATGCAGATGAAAAGCATCCACCAAATTTTTTGCGGCTGTTTCATGACACATACTCCTTCGTCACATAAAATTGAAGCGGGATGATCCACCAAATCCTGCAATCGCGCAAACGCTGTTTCGCCAGTGATAATTCGCGGCAGCATGAAAATCGACCACGGTGGATCATCCGGATGGATCGCCATTTTTACGCCCGCCGATGCCGCAACCGGCACCACCTGTTCCAGAAAATACCCGAGATTGTCCCACAATTTTTCGCTATCGACGGTTTGATATGCAGTCGGGCAATTCGCCGGTGCCTTTGCGCAAATCCCGGAACATCGTATAATGCGCTGACAATCCCGGTGATCCCGGGAATCTGGCGGATGTTCGCCAGCGTCACCGGATCGTCCGGTCCGTACCAGCGAAAAGTGAATTGCAAGGCTTACTCCCCTGAAATTTTATGCGGCGATTACGAGCGAACCACTTTTCCCGGCAGCGCACCGCTGAATTTGTCGCCATCGATGACCGGAACGCCGTTCACCAGCACAAACGGAATCCCGGAAGGATATTGCTGCGAATGCTGGAACGTGGCGTTGTCTGTTACGGTTGCGGGATCAAAAATGGTGATATCTGCGTGATAATTTTCTTTCAGCAATCCGCGATCGGTCAGCCGCAACATTTCCGCCGGCAGCGATGTAATTTTACGAATCGCATCTTCGAGCGGCATGCGCTGCTCTTCGCGAACGTATTTGCCGAGCAATCGCGGAAACGTGCCGAACGCGCGCGGATGCGGGCTGCCGCTGCTGAGCACGCCGCTTTCCGCCAGTGCGGAGCCGTCGCTGGCGGTCATGCAATGGGGATACGCCAGCACTTTCGCGGTGTTTTCTTCGCTCATCGCGAAGCCGACCATGCTGCCGCCGCCATCTTCCTGCACCACCAGATTCACCAATAATTCAAACGGATCGCCGCCGTCCGCAGTCAATTCCTGAAATTGTTTGCCCTCGTATTTTTCCCGTTCGGGATTTTTGGAAACGCCGGAAATCATCACCGATTGCCAACCACCGATTTTTTCCACTTTGCCGAGCACCGCGCTGCGGATCGAATCGGTCAGCGCCGGATCTTGCAATCTCGTGACAAATTTTTCGCTGCCGCCATCGCGGCTCCACAGCGGAAACATCGACGCCAAACCGGTGTTATACGCGACATACGGATAGCGATCGCAGGTGACGCGCATCCCGCCGGCGCGGGTTTCGTCGAGTAATGCCAGCACTTCCGGCAATTTGTCCCAATTCCGCCGCCCGGATGCTTTCAGGTGCGAAACGTTCAAATCCACTCCGGCGCCACGGGCAATTTCGATGGCTTCCTGCACGGCTTCGATGAGCGTATCGTCCTCATTGCGCATGTGGGTGGAGTAAATGCCGCGTCCGTTCATCGATTTGCAAACCTCGATAATTTCCGCGGTGCTGGCAAAGCTGCCCGGCACATATTCCAGCCCGGAAGAAATGCCGTAAGCGCCCTGTTCAAAGGCCTGCGCTGCCAGCCGTTTCATTTCGGCGATTTCCGCATCGGTTGCCGGACGGTCGTCCTCGCCAACCACGCATTCGCGGAGCGTGCCCTGTCCGAGCATGCTCAACGCGTTGCAAATCATCCCGCGCTGTTCCAGCGTTAGGAAATAGCTTTGGAAATCTGTCCAGTCGATCTCGATGTCGTAACGATTTCGCATCCGTTTGCGCATTTGCTCGCGCATTTTTTCGTTCAGTGGCGCATACGATCCGCCATCCTGACCGAGCACTTCCAGCGTTACGCCCTGGCGGATTTTCGATTGTGCCTCGCCGCCGAGCAGCAGTTCATCATCACTGTGCGAATGGAAATCGATGAATCCGGGTGCAACCGCCAGTCCGGCAGCGTCAATTTTGCGGGCTGCACTGCGATCTTTCAGATCGCCGATGGCGACAATTTTGCCGCCGCGAATACCGATATCGCCGGGAAAACCGGCTGTGCCGCTACCATCAAAAATTGTTCCGCCAACGATAATCACATCAAAATCGCTGGAAAAACAGGACACACCGGAAATGGCGGTTGCGGCGGTAACGGCGGCGCTTATTTTCAAAAATCTGCGACGGGACATTTTGCGAGTCATTTCTACCTCTGTGGATTAACCGGGGTTTTAAGTGGAGACTTAAGCATACCAATTTTAAGGGAAATTGACAATATTAATTTTGCCGGTTCACTCAACGATGAAACATTTTTTTTCTGCCACTCAGCCGGTTAAGTCATTTCGGGCACTCCGTTCCACCCTTCACAAATTGAATAATTTGTTTGCTGATACGCATTGGATTGCTTAAATTGTTCGGCTTTAACAGAAGGCGGGCAATTCCGTCGCTTTTGAATTGACAAATTTGAAAATAACAGCCGACAATTTGGCGCTGACGTTGGTAACGTCTAAACCGTTTTATTCGTCGATTTACTGAAGGAGATTTGTTTTTATGCTGAAGGCCAAGAAAAAATTTTCCAAAAAGGAACTCAAAGAAGACCAGTTCATCATGGCCACAATCCAGGCAAAATCGTTTGTTGAAAAAAACGCCACCAAAATTGCCGGCGGCGTGGTTGCGGTTATTGCCATTTTAGTGTTGGGTTATTTCTGGACCCAATCGAAAAAGAATGCGGAAGAAACCGCAACAACCATGCTTACCCAAGCCCAGTTTGAATTGCAAAACAATCAGCGGGATGTAGCAATTGCCACCTACACCTCGATTATGGATGAATACAGCGGCACAAACGGCGCCGCATTGGCAACATTTCAATTGGCAAAACTGTACTGGAGCGATAACAATCTGGAATTGGCGAAAAGCTATTTCAAATCATTTCTGGATGATTATGGTGACAACACCATCCTGCTGCAAGCCGGACACGCCGGATACGCCGATTGCATGTTAGCCGAAAAAAATTACGACGAAGCCGCCAGCCATTACGAAAAAGCGGCCGGAATTTCTCCCGATTTTCCGCAGGCGATCGCCTATTTGTATAGCGCAGCACAGGCATACAAAGAAGCCGGCAATACCGGCAAAGCCCGTTCGTTAGCAGAACGCGTTGTTGCCCAAAGCGAAGACAATCAGCAAATCAAAAATCGTGCGGAAGTGCTGTTAAAAAGCCTCGCGATGTAATTGATTTTTATCGATTTATAATTTTTGTATGGAGACACAAACGCCCGATAGCTTATGCTGCCGGGCGTTTTTTTATTTCCGGAAAATTTTGTAAAGAAGCCGAACTTTGTGAAAACCACATTCCGGGCGGGAGCCTGGAACGGGGTGAGAAAATCAATCCACCTGCAGCAGCAGCGTTTTCAGATATTCACCTTCCGGGTGAAAAATGTTGATCGGGTGATCCGCCGGTTGGGCGGGCTGCGCCAGAATCCGGCAATCGCGCCCGACTTCCTGCGCTGCGGAATAAATGATTTTGCGGAACAAATCGCGATCGACATATGCGGAGCAGGAACAGGTGAGCAGCAATCCGCCGGGATTAAGTTTTTGTATCGCCAGGCGGTTGATGTCTTTATATCCCCGCGCACCTTTATCGATATGCGCTTTTTGCTTCACAAACGCAGGTGGGTCGAGCACAATCATGTCAAACCGCGCGTCGTCTTCCCGCAAATAATCGAACACATTTGCCGCCAGAAAATCATGCGATTTTGTCGGTAAATCATTCAATTTGAAATTCTCTTTTGCCAGCGCAATTGCCGGTTCGCTGATATCCACAGATGTTGTGGTTGCGCCATTTACAGCAGCGTAAACGCTGAACGCACCGCTATACGAAAAGCAGTTGAGCAGGCTTTTACCGGCAGCAAATTTTCCGGTGAGTTCCCGGTTTCCGCGCTGATCGAGAAAAAAGCCGGTTTTTTGCCCGCCTTTTACATCCACCCGAAATTTCAGCCCGTTTTCGATGATATCCACCATCGGCGTCTCGCCGCCGAGCAGCCACTCGATGACCGGCTGCAGCCCTTCGTTGCGCAGGGCGTTGCCTTCGCTGCGCTCCAATATTTGCGCCGGATTGCACAGTTCTTTCAGCAAATCAATCAACATCGGTTTGTGCAATTGCATTCCTGATGAGGTGCACTGAATCACCAGCGTGTCGTCGTATTGATCGACGATCAGCCCGGAGAGCAAATCGCCATCGGAATTGACCAGCCGGAAAGCGTTGGTGTCGGTGCCGATCAGCATTTTCCGCAACGCCAGCGCATTTTGCAATCGTGCCCGGAAAAACTGGACATCCACCGTTTCCTGCTGAAAAGTGAGGAGGCGAACCCGGATTGCCGAGTGCGGATTCCAGAAACCTTTGCCCAAAAATTCGCCTTTGGCGGCGTAAACCGGCACAACATCGCCCGCTTTTGCGCGACCGTCCAGTTTTTCAACAGCGCCGGAAAACAACCAGGGATGCCGGTTGTAAATAGATTTTTCGCGTCCGGGTTTTAAAATAACCCGCGCAGATGTGTTTTCAACAATATTCATATTAGCTTTATTTTAATGATTTTACTATATTTGACATTCCTTAATGGATTTCAACATCGCGACAATTCTGTTCGGAGATCATCGTTTGAAAATTTCAATTATACAATTGTTCCGCTGCTTTTTTGCGCTGTACCTAATGTCCGGCGTTGCAGCTGCGCAAACTACGGAAATCACGCTTCAGAAACAAATTTTTTCTGCAAGAGACAAGGTGTTGCCTGCGCTGGTTCATGTGGAACCGATCATCAAAATTTTTTCCCGTGGCGAAAGTCAGCACGCGCTGGTTACCGGCAGCGGGGTTATTTTTTCCGGTGACGGCTACGTGCTCACCAATCACCACGTGGCGGCGAACGCCACAAAAGTGTGGTGCACGCTTTCCAGCAAAGAGCGGATTACCGCAACGGTTGTCGGCAGCGATCCATCCACGGATATCGCCGTGCTGAAGCTGAACACCGAAGAATTAAAAAATCCCGATGTGCCGTTCGCCGATCTCGGCAATTCCGACCTGTTGGAAGTCGGGCAAATTGTGCTGGCGCTAGGCAGCCCGTTGGGGCTTTCCCGCTCGGTTTCGATGGGCGTGGTCAGCTCCATCGATCGCTATTTCCCGGATCGCGGGACGATGGTTTCGCCGTATAATTTGTGGATTCAAACCGATGCAGCGATCAATCCCGGCAACAGCGGCGGACCGCTCATCAACCTGAACGGCGAAGTGGTGGGCATCAACGCACGCGCGGTGTTTTTTGCGGAAAATCTCGGTTTCGCCATTCCCATCAATCTGGTGCGGGAAGTGGCGGAAGAAATTCTCGCCGGAAGTTCGGTTTCCCGGGCGTGGCTCGGTGCAACATTTCAGGAAATCAAGGATTTCCGGGAATATTTGAACCAACCGGACTTCACCGGTGCGCTGGTGGCGGATGTCGATCAAAATTCGCCGGCGGCGAAAGGCGGGCTGCGTCCCGGCGATGTGGTGCAATCCATTCACAACCAACCGGTGAATGCGGTTTACGAAGAAGCGTTGCCCGAAATTCGCAAAATTATTTCCAAATTGCCCGTCGATGAAAAAGTGGACATCGACATTTGGCGCGATGGCAAAACCCGCAAATTGAAGGTCACACCGATCAGCGAGCCGTTTGGCGACGACCCCGAATTTGAGGCGACCGCGTGGGGACTGGTGATCAAAAATCTGTCCCAAAATATTTACCGGGCGCAAATGCTCAGCGATTTTGACGGCGTGTTTGTCACCAGCATAAAACCGGGCAGCCCGGCGGATGAATCGAGCGTGCGCAACGGCGATGTGATCCGCAAAATCAACGGCGAAGCCGTTCGCAACAGCAGCGAATTTCAAACGATTTACGATGTATCCGCAGCGCAAAACGGCAAAACCGTTTTTCTGGAAATGATTCGCGACGGTCACCCGTTTTTTGTGGTGCTGAAGCAGGAACCCGCGCCGTAAGCGATGCAAAATTAGCGAACAACTGAGGATTTCATGAAAAAAATAGCAGTAGCCATATACCTTTTGATTGCCGGAATTACGGCGTTTGCCCAATCGCCGCAAGATGTTTTCCAGCGTTTCAGCGAAAAAATTTGCCGGGTGCAATTTTACAAAAATGTGTCATCGCAGGCACAGATCGGCTCGTATATCAAAATTGAGCAGCAGCGCACCGGCATCATGGTTTCACCGGACGGATTGGTGATGGTCAACAGCGATGTGTATCCGCTGTCGCTGGATATTATTTCCGGGGAAGGCTCCTCTTTTTTCTCCGGCGAACCGAGCGATTTTAAAATAATTTTAGCGGACGAACGCGAATTTGCTGCCGAATTTGTCGGAAAAGATGATCAGGCGCAGGTCGCTTTTGTGCGCATCAGCGAATCGCCGGATACGCCGCTGTCGTATGTCCAGTTCGATTCCAGCACATCCGTTGGCGTTGGGCAACAGTTGTTTTTATTGGAGTTACTTGGGGAAAATTACGATTATCAGCCGCTCTTCAGCTCATTTAATATTAATGCGATCATCCAGAAACCGCGCCGCAAATTTTTGATCGCCAATGGCGATGTCGCGCTTTCCGCCGGCGGGCTGGTGCTCACCGCCACCGGAAACGCGATCGGCGTTACGCTGCGCCGGTTTTCGGAAATCAGTTTTCACCAGTCGATGGAATTTGAGGATTTCAGCAAACAATATCTGGAAATCGCGCCGTCCGAATGGGTGTTGCCGCTCATCGAAAATCCGCCGGTGCTTGAGAAAAATGAACATCGCGGCAAAGCCTGGTTTGGCATCGGCATGCAGGCGCTCACGCCGGAGTTGAAAACCTATTGGAACGTGCCGGAAGACGGCGGCGTGGTGGTGTTCCGGGTCTATCCCGAATCGCCCGCAGAAAAAGCCGGATTGAAAATGAAAGATGTCATTTTGTCCATCGGCGGTAAAGCGGTGGATGTGCAGCGCAGCGAAGAATTGGGGCGTTTTAAAGAAACGATTTCCCGCCAGCCGTTTGATGAACCGGTTGCCTGCGTCATTTTTCGCGACGGAAAAAAGATGAACAAAACGATCACTTTTACCCCTGCGCCCCGCGCGGTGGATCTGGCGGAGAAGCTTCAACTGTCGGAACTGGGCATGGAAGTTCGCGAGCTAACTGCAGATATTTTATACGATTACAACCTGCCGCTGGACACGAAAGGCGTTTATGTGTATCAGGTGGATCGCGCGGCACCGGCCGGTTTGGGTGGGTTGGAAGCGGGCAGCATCATCACCGCGATCAACGGCAAAACGGTGGAAAATCTGGGTGATTTTCGCGAAAAAATGGACAACCTCGCGGCAACATCCGGCAAAAAACTGATGCTGCAAACCCAATTTCGCCGTGAAACGCAATTTGTTTTTGTTGATACAGAGTAGTATTTTCTATCGATAATTATTTTGTTAACAGTAACGGACATTTTCAAACCAAAATATCATATTAACATTTTCAATGCTGCAATTCTGCCCATTGGATAGAATTGTGGTTTTTACATAATATCGATTGCCAAATCAGCAATCGATATGTGACGTTTTTCCAACCAAAATAAACTATACAAGATTTTTAACTCATCATTTCACAAAAGGAGACAGTTGTGAAATACGCAATTCTATTTGTAGCGATGATGGTTTCACTGATTTCTTTCACCGGTTTTGCACAGGAATCAGAAACAGATTCACTTAGCGATGCAAACCTTCAGGCGATAATTGACAGCCTGACCGCAAACCTCCAATACCAAACAGGTACCGTAGAACTGGGCGAAGGTGTTGCTACTTTACATGTTCCGGATGGCTTTAAGTATCTTGACTCCGAACAGGCCAGCTATGTGTTGGTCGATTTATGGGGAAATCCCCCGATGGAAACCTTGGGGATGTTGTTTCCCGCAGAATACAACCCGTTGGACAATACTGCATGGGCTGTGAACATCGAATATTCCGAAGAAGGTTATGTAGATGACGAAGATGCAGCGGATATCGATTACGATGAATTGTTGACAGAAATGCAGGAAGATGCCCTAAACAGTAATGAAGAACGGTTAAAACAGGGGTATCAAACCATTAAGCTGGTAGGCTGGGCCAGCCAGCCGCATTACGATGCTCAACATCAAAAACTGCATTGGGCAAAAGAGTTAAAATTCAGCGATGCCGAAAGCAACACCCTAAATTACAATATTCGTGTACTGGGTCGAAAAGGCGTACTGGTATTGAACGCAATCGGTTCGATGAATCAATACGATGAGATTCAACCGAAACTGGCACCGGTGATGGCAGGAATTGATTTTAACGATGGATATCGATATAGCGATTTTAATCCCGATCTGGACGATGTTGCCACATACGGCATTGGTGGACTGATCGCAGGAAAAGTGTTGGCAAAAACAGGATTGATCGCGGTGCTGTTAAAAATGTGGAAGGTGCTACTCATTGGCGCTGCTGCAGGAATTACCGCTATTCGGCGATTTTTCGGTGGAAAATCTACCAAAGAAGATACAACAGCTTGATTTGAATTTATATTTTTTAGGGGTGAGGGAACACTCACCCCTTTTCCCTCAACAATAATTTTAATAAAATTTAACTGATTTCATCGACAAGCTTATGGTTCAGTTTGCACCCGGAAAAGCACCGTTTTTGCTAATCGGCAGTGCGCTGGCAATTGGCATTGCCCTCCAGAAAATGGTGGATTTTCCCGATTGGCTGCCCGTTTCGCTAACGCTGGCGCTCATCTTGGCGATTGCTGCGCTGCTCCGGAAAAATGCATCTGCACAGCTCCGTTTTGCATTGCTCGCGATGCTGTTTTGCGCGCTCGGCATGTGGCGATTTTCCCATTGGGAAACACAAGACCTGCAACATGCTTATCTCGATCATTTACCGTTGAAACCGCAGCACATCACCGGAACAGTGGAGAGCCTGCAGTTTGGCAAACGGCTGAAAGCGGTGATTGCATTGGAATCGCTGCAAAACGGCGAGTATTTCGCAGAAATTGGCGGGCGAATGATCGCCTATTTGCCGGAAGGATTTTCCGATGTCCGTCCCGGGCAGCGCATCCGGTTGAGCGGCGCAACACTCAATCCGCTGCCGCCGCTGCGCAATCCCGGGCAATTTGATTACGGTAGCTATTTGCAATCGCGCGGGATTACGGCAATCAGCTACATTCGTTCCGCCGATCAAATGCAGATTCCCGATTCAACCGTTGCTTTTTCGCTGGAAAACCGGCTGTTTTTTCCACTGCGAATGTCGTTGAGCCGCGCCATCGAACGCTATTTTTCGCCGGATATCGCCGGTATTTTGAAAGCGCTGCTGCTCGGCGTCCGTGACGATGTGAATCGGGACATCCGCGAAGATTTCCAGAATGCCGGTGTAATTCATGTGCTGGCAATCAGCGGTTTGCACGTCGGTTTTGTGGTGCTGTTCATTTTTTGGCTGTTAAAATATGTGCCGGTTTATTTCAAATATCGCAATTGGCTAACCATATTGTTATTAATTGCTTACATGCTGTTAACAGGTGCCAATCCGCCGGTTGTTCGCGCCACAACGATGGCGGTTATCATTTACCTCGGGAAAAATGTGGAGCGAACCGGCAACATGCCCAATTACCTGTTTGCAGCGGCGAGCATCATTTTAATGGTCCAGCCGCAACAGCTATTTTGGATCGGCTTTCAACTGTCTTTTTCTGCGGTTGCCGCGATTATTTATTTTCTGCCAAAACTGCAATTGCTGTTCGAACCGCTGCTGGAGCGCATCGACAGCGCAACAGCTCAGCAACGCATCCGCAAGTATCTGATTTTGCCGTATTGCGCGTCTTTCGCGGCACAAATTGGCGTGGTTCCGCTGGGTATGTTTTATTTCCAAAAATTCAGTTTGATCTCATTTGCGATCAATCCGCCGGTGATTTTGGCGACAGGCGGCGCCGTACTGACGGGATTTGTATTCCTCATTTTTCAATCGATTGTTGCACCAATTGCGGCGATCATCGCATTTCTGCTGGAGCATTTGATGTGGGGAATTGTCCAATCCGTGCATTTCGCGGCAAATTTTCCGTTTGCCCATTTTGATGTTTTGGGCTTTAGTATCGCCGGAATTGCCGCATATTTTTGCGCCATTTTCCTGCTGTTTCACTTCAAAAATGTGCGGTTTCGTCGGGTGTTTGCGGGCGGAATTGCCGGAACGCTTTCGCTGAGCGTGCTGTTTTCGATGCAAATTCCGGCACTGGACGCGCTAATGCTGGATGTCGGGCAGGGCGATGCCACATTGCTCCGAACGGCGCAACGACAAACACTGCTCATCGATGCAGGACCTGCAACGGACGAGTGGAGTTCGGCGGATTTTGCCATTATTCCGGCGATGCAGCATCTCGGCGAATCGCGGCTGCGCGGGCTGTTCATCACCCATCCGCATCTCGATCACTACGGCGGCGCATTCCGGTTGCTCGATTTTGCGACCATCGACACGGTGTATTTGCCACCGCTGCCACTGGCATCAGAAATGGATTCGCTACTGCAACGCTTTCGCGAAAACCAGATTCCGGTTCGCACGCTGCGCAGCGGCGATGTGCTCGACATCGATGCCGAAACCAAGATTTTTGTGCTCGCGCCCGATGCTGCGTTGGCGAATTACGCCACTGCCAGCGGTAAAAATGTGAACAACGGCTCGCTGGTGCTGCTCGTCAAACATCGCGAATCCACGATGCTATTCACTGGTGATGCGGAAGCGGAAGCGGAAATCGCGGTGCGCAAATGGGGAAAATTGCTCCGTTGCGATGTGTTGAAAGTGGGGCATCACGGCAGTAAAACATCCAGCACACCGGGTTTACTCAGCCTCGTAAAACCAGAATTTGCAACTATTTCCGCCGGGAAGTTTAACCGCTTCGGGCACCCGGATTCGGTTATTATTCGACGGCTGAACGCCATTCACAGCAACGTTTTCCGTACCGATTTACAGCAAGCTATTTGGCTGCGCCATCGCGCCGGCGCATGGGAACAGGTTCGCTGGAAATAATCAAACCTACTATTTTGATAGCTCAAATTTATTCGCGATATTCTCCTGCCATGAAAGCGCTCGCATTCCACAGTTACGGCTCGCCGGAGGTTTTGGCAATCGAAGAAGTTCTCGATCCCAAACCGGCTGAGCGACAGATCCTTGTTCAGGTGCACGCCGCCGCGATTAATCCGAAAGATATTTTGGTGCGAAAAGGCAAATTTCGCCGGTTCACCGGGAAGCATTTTCCCCAATTTTCCGGTTATGATTTAGCCGGAGAAGTGATTGCTTTGGGCGAAAATGTTCAGGAATTTATCATCGGAGAACCGGTTTTTGCGATGCTGAACGGCTGGATTGGCGGCGCATGTGCCCAATTTGCCAGCGTTCCGGTGGGCGAAGCCGCGCCGATGCCGCCCGGCATCACTTTTGAGGAAGCCGCATCTGTTCCGCTGGCGGCGTTAACGGCCTTGCAAGCGCTCCGCGATGAGGGTAAATTACGCGCCGGTCAGGAAGTTTGCATCAACGGCGCATCCGGCGGTGTGGGTGTTTTTGCGGTGCAAATTGCCAAAATTTTGGGTGCGCGGGTGACTGCTGTGTGCAGCCATCGCAATATTGAAATGGTACAGCAACTCGGCGCAGATGCAACCATCGATTACACTCGGCGCGATGTGCTGGAAACCGCCCAAAACTGCGATATTTTTTTTGACGTGTTCGGCAACAAATCGTTTTCCGGCGCGAAATCGCTGCTCAAAAAGCGGGGAAAATACATTACTACCGTTCCAAAATTGCGCAATTTTGTGGATGCGTTTTTCTCAACATTCAGGCGAAAAACCGCGCGGGTGGTTCTCGTAAAATCCAATCGCGCCGATCTGGAATTGATTGCCGAATGGCTGATTGCCGGAAAATTGAAACCGGTGATCGATCGCGTGTATCCGCTAACGGCGGCGGCAGAGGCGCATCGCTACATCGAAACCAAACGTGCCCGCGGAAAAGTGGTGCTGACAATCGAATCGTAACCTGTTGAAAATATGGAAAATATCTCAGAAATTGTGCTGAACGGACTCATCTGGTACGCAGTTTTCCTGTTCTCCACAACTTTGCACGAAGCGGCGCACGCACTGGTTGCGCTAAAACTTGGCGACGATACCGCCTATCTCGGCGGGCAAGTGTCGCTTGATCCCATTCCGCACATGCGCCGGGAAATTGTCGGCATGTTGATCGTTCCGCTCGTTTCGTTCGTATTTTATCAATTTAAATGGATGCTCGGCTGGGCGAGTGCGCCTTACAATCCCGTTTGGGCGCGGCGCTATCCGAAATTTGCCGCGTATATGGCGCTGGCCGGTCCGCTGGCGAACGCCTCGCTGGCAATTGTCGCGGTCATTTGTATTCACCTCGGTATTTATTTTGGCTATTTTTTTGAACCGAACAGCATCATATTTGCCAGCGTTGTCGGTGCGTTTGACAGCGGTATTCCGACGATTGCTGCAAAATTCTTTAGCATATTGTTTTCATTGAATTTACTGCTGTTTATTTTTAACCTTATTCCACTGCCGCCGATGGATGGCAGCGCCCTTTTTCCACTGATTGTCAGCGAAGATCGCGCCCTCAAAATTATGGATGCGCTGCATCAACCCGGGCTGAGTCTGGTCGGCATCATCATCGCGTGGATGATTTTTGGCGAGTTGTTCCGCCCGATTTTTCTGATTGCGGTGAATCTGCTCTATCCGGGTTTGACGTATCATTAATTATAATTCAGGAATTTGAAATGAATCAGAAATTTAATGATATCGATGCCGTTATCACGGAATTGTATGCCGTGATTTCCGGTCCCGCCGGGCAGGAACGCGACTGGGATCGCGAGCGAAACCTGTTTTTTCCCGGCGCAAAACTGATTCGGACCTCCATCGATGATACCGGAAAACCGCAGGCGCTTGCGATGGACATGGCATCATACATCGAAAATGTGAATGATTATCTCGTCCAAAACGGCTTTTTTGAATATGAAATTGCCCGAAAAACCGAGATTTTTGGAAATGTGGCGCATGTGTTCAGCACATACGAAGCCAAACACCGCGCGGAAGATGCGGAGCCGTTTAAACGCGGCATCAACAGCATCCAATTATTTTTTGATGGCGAACGCTGGTGGATAATAAACATGATTTGGGATAACGAACGCCCGGGAAATCCCATGCCCGAGCGCTATCTCGAATCGAATTGAAGCCAATTTTTGAAGTTAATCCTCCGATAGCGGCAAACTTATGACATTAGAAAACCTGAAAATAGCCCTCGTTCACGATTGGCTGACCGGCATGCGCGGCGGTGAAAAAGTGTTGGAAGCGCTCTGCGAAATGTTCCCGGATGCGGATTTGTTCACGTTGCTGCACAATCGCGGTAGCGTTTCGCCGCTCATTGAAAATCGCAAAATCGTTACCTCGTTTATCGATAATTTGCCGGGGAAAGCTACGCGCTATCGCCACTATTTGCCGCTGTTTCCCACCGCTATCGAGCAGCTCAATTTTAAGGGATACGACCTGATTTTATCCACCTCGCATTGCGTGGCAAAGGGCGTCCGAACGCCGCCAAATGCGTTGCACATCAGCTATTTGCACACGCCGATGCGCTATGTGTGGGATATGTACGAAGATTATTTTGGCGCGGATAAAACCGGTTGGTTGTCGCGGAAAATCATCCCGTTTTTTGCCAATTATTTGCGGATGTGGGACGTTACCAGCGCCAACCGCGTTGACCATTTTTTAGCGAATTCTGCACATGTCGGTCGGCGGATTGCCAAATATTATCGCCGTCCTTCAACGGTGATCCACCCGCCGGTGGATACAACGCAATTTCCATTGAGCACACAATCCGGGGATTTTTATTTGATGATCACCGCGCTGGTGCCTTACAAAAAAGTGGATTTGGCGATTCGCGCGTTCAACCAAAACGGAAAACCGCTGCACATCGTCGGCAGCGGTCCGGAAAAAGCGGCGCTGCAGAAACTTGCGGGCAGCAATGTGCGTTTTTTCGATTGGGTGAGCGATGCCGAATTGCGCCAATTTGCCGCAGAATGCAAAGCGCTGATTTTTCCCGGCGAAGAAGATTTTGGCATCGTTCCGGTGGAAGTGCAAAGCTGCGGAAAACCAGTGATTGCCCTCGCTCGCGGCGGCGCACTAGAAACGGTGATCGGCTTCGACGGCAACAATGAGGGGCGTTGCAGCGGCATTTTTTTCGATGAACACAGCGAATCCGCGCTCCAAAATGCGATTCAACAATTTGAATCGCTGAAATGGAATGCTGAATTTATTCATCAACACGCACAGCAATTTGCAAAAGCGCAATTTATGGCAAAAATGCGCGGATTTATTGAACAGTCAGTTTCGGAATTTTTCGGGAATTAATTTTGTCACGAATGGATACGAATGGTTATTTTACTATTTTTTAATCATTTAGCCATTGATTTGTCATTCCAGCGAATGCAGGAATCTCCGTGTTATGCGGATGAGATTCCTGCCTGCGCCGGAATGACAAAATGAAGAAATCGTGAATATTTGTGGCAAAAAAGAAAACAACGTAGAAAATGAACCAAAACATTTACAGACGTAACCTCTCCGTGCCATTTTTGAAAATGGTAACAGACGCGATTTCGCTCACCGGTGCGGTGCTTTTTTCCTATTATTTGCGCTTTTTTTCACCGCTGACGGAGCTGATTCCGGTGACCAAAGGTCTGCCGTCGCTGACCGGCTACGTTTATTTTTCAATTTTTTTGGTGATCGCATATTTGCTGTTGTTCGGCGCGACAAACGCGTATCGTAGCCGCTTTTTCAGCACATTCTCGCAGGATATTCCCTCAATTCTTAAAAATTGCTTTCTGGGTATTTTAATAGCGATGAGCGGCGCATTTTTGTATCGCGATTTTTCCTATTCCCGGCTGGTGTTCGGGCTGATTTTTGTTAACTCCATCGTGTTTTTGCTGGTCGGGCGATTCATTTTTCATCGCATCAAACAGCGATTTTTGAGCAAAGGCTTTAGCAAAATGAACGTGGTTTTGGCAGGTTCCGCCGGAATTTTGCGTCAGGTATACGAACGGCTGCATATCGATACCACACTCAACTTCAATCTCACCGGCTATTTCGCTAACGCGCATGTCAATGAAATTGCTGTGCCGCATTTGGGCAAACTGAGTGATCTGCCAGGTCTTATCGCATCTGAAAATGCGCCGGACGGCGTGGTCATCGCCTTTGAACAGGGCGATCACCAAAACATATGGCAAATCCTGCAAGCCACAGAAGGACGTAACTTGGAGCTGTTTTATGTGCCGGATGTGCTGGATATTATCACTTCAAAATTCCACACGCTGGAAGCCGGCGGCATTCCGTTGTTGCAATTGAAAGCGTATGTACTTGCCGGCTGGCAGGGATTGCTCAAACGCGGGTTCGATGTGATTGTCTCGCTAACCGGGCTACTGCTGCTGTCGCCGTTTTTTCTGCTGCTCGCGACGATCATTAAACTGACATCGCCGGGACCGGTGTTTTATCGCCAAAAGCGGGTCAGTCTTGACGGGCAGGAATTTGCGATGATCAAATTTCGATCGATGCGGTCGGATGCGGAAGCGGAAACCGGACCGGTTTGGGCAAAAGCGGACGATCCGCGCACCACGTCCATCGGCAAATTATTGCGTCGGACAAGCCTGGATGAACTGCCGCAGTTGATTAACGTGATCAAAGGCGAGATGAGTTTGGTGGGTCCGCGACCGGAGCGGCGGCATTTTGTGGAGCAATTTCAGTCGCATGTGCCAAAATATCTGGAGCGCCACCGGGTGCGCTGCGGCATGACCGGCTGGGCACAGGTGAACGGGCTTCGCGGACAATCGTCCATCGAAGATCGCACGCGATACGATTTATATTACATCGAAAACTGGTCGCTGTGGTTCGATATCAAAATTATTTTGATGACCGTTTCGGAAATTATTCGCGGGGAAAATGCGTATTAGCATAAAAAAGCGTAGCGAAGCAGGAGCTTCGCTACGAGAGTGTTTGGATAAATAAATGCCACTTACAAATTTCCGCGCCGGTCCTGTTCGCGCTCGATAGCCTCGAACAATGCTTTAAAATTCCCTTTTCCGAAACCGGAACAGCCTTTCCGTTGAATGACCTCAAAAAATAATGTCGGGCGATCCTGCACCGGTTTTGTGAAAATCTGCAGCAGATAACCGTGTTGATCGGCATCGACCAAAATACCGTATTCCGCGAGTTTCGCGATGTTTTCATCAATTTTGCCAACGCGATCCTGCAGCATATCGTAATATGTCGCCGGCGTTTCCAAAAATTCCACCCCGTTTTCCCGTAACATACTTACCGTTCGAACGATATCTTTGGTATCCAGCGCGATGTGCTGAACACCGGGACCGGTGTAATATTCAACAAATTCCTGGATTTGCGATTTTTTCATTCCTTGCGCCGGGCGATTGATGGGCATTTTGATCCGCTCATTTTCGCTCGAAACAACAATCGAGCGCAATGCAGTGTGTTCAGTGGAAATATCTTTGTCATCCACCGACCAGAAGCGGTGAAAGCCCAACACATTTTCATACCACGAGGCCACTTTTTGCATCTCACCTTCCGGCTGATTTCCCACAAAGTGGTCAATAAAATTCAACCCGACATCGCTGGTTTTTACCGCTGTTTTATAAGGCATAAATCCCGGCAAAAACACACCGTCGTAATCTTTTCGCTCCACAAACGTGTGCAGCGTGTCGCCGTATGTATGGATGCTGGACAGCACCACTTTGCCGTTGTCATCGGAATATTCGGTGGGTTTTTGGTGGGAAACGGCACCGTTTTGGGTGGTGTATTCCCATGCGGCTGTGGCGTCATCAACCCAAAATGCAACGTCCCGAACGCCATCGCCATGCAGCATTAGATGCACATTCATCGGCGAATTTGCCCGGTATGGCGATGACAACACCAGCCGGATTTTATTTTGCTGCAACATATAGCTGGCTTTTTCGCGATCGCCGGTTTCCAGCCCGCGATACGCAACCGGTTCGAAGCCGAAAACCGTTTGGTAGTAATGTGCGGCTTGTTTGGCATTCCCGACAATCAGTCGCACGTGATCCGTACCGAAAATTTGAAAGGGTGGTTTCATTATTCCTCCTGTTTGATAAAAAATGTCGCGCAATTAAATTTACATCGCAAAAGTTGCTATCGCCATTCCGAAGTTAGATTGTCGGTTTTGGCGATACAAAAACCACCTAAATGTCAATCGAAATTATGTGTTGACATGCCAAGCCGTGTTTATTATCTTTGCCTTGCTATAAACGATGGGGCCATAGCTCAGTTGGGAGAGCGCTTGAATGGCATTCAAGAGGTCAGGGGTTCGACTCCCCTTGGCTCCACAACCGATTCACGGCACCAATTTTCAGTCGTGAATTTTTTATCTGAATTCCCCCCGTTTTTTAAGATGGCGCCGTACCCAAGTGGCTAAGGGAGAGGCCTGCAAAGCCTTTATGCGGCGGTTCGAATCCGCCCGGCGCCTCTTGTTTTCTTCAATCGCAACCAAATTCCGCATTTATCGTTTCATAATCTGACCAAAAACATGATTGTCTTACTATTTTTTAAAGGAAACTCTCATGAATTTATTACGTACCTCTCTCTTCATTTTTATTATTTCCGCACTATTGGCTGGCTGCCAAAACACCGGTCAACCGGCTGAAACAGAAAATGTCGCCGATAAACAAAACAGCGAATCCGGTTACGATGAAGCCCTCGCCAAAAAATTGGGCGCCGATGATTACGGCATGAAACCATATGTTATGGCATTCCTCAAAGCCGGACCAAACCGCAGCCAGGATGAAGAAACCGCTGCAAAATTGCAAAAAGCACATCTCGATAATATCAAACGAATGGCGGAAGAAGGCTCGCTGGTGTTGGCCGGACCGTTTATGGATGACGATGACATTCGCGGCATCTACATTTTTAATGTTGCAACAATCGAGGAAGCCCGCGCACTTACCGAAACCGATCCGGCGATTCAGGCCGGGCGACTGGTGATGGAATTACACCCTTGGTATGGCACCGCCGCACTGCCGGTATTGAAAGATGTTTACCCCAAACTCGCAAAAAAATCATTTTGAAATTGAAACCGGAGTAACTTTTGGCTCAATTGATAGAAACGCGATTTTCACTGACACCCGAACCACCGTTCCATTTTGCTAATACCGCATATTCGCATGGCTGGGTGGCGCTCCACCCTAATCAATGGGATAAAGAACAGCAAAAACTGCAACGTGCCGAACATTTGTCGAGCGGAAACGTCGTTAATATTAGCGTCGAAAACAGTGGATCAATTCACGAGCCGATAATTTGTATCGATGTTCAGCATGCAGAATCGTTGACAGAAGCAGAATTACAAGAAATATCCAAAAATGTGCGCCACATGTTCCGGCTCGATGAAAATTTTCACGAATTTTACAGCATTTGTAAATCTGCCGGAAAGCAGTGGCAAAAAATGAGTAACGGCTTGGGTCGATTGCTGCGCTCGCCTTCCGTTTATGAAGACATCGTCAAAACGATTTGCACAACAAATATTCAGTGGGGCGGCACAAAACGGATGGTCGAAGGCATCGTTCGCGAGTTTGGCGCACCATTTCCCGGTGATGAAAATCTGAACGCATTCCCTTCGCCGCAGGCGATTGCCGCAATCCCGTTCGCGGAATTTTCGAAACGGGTAAATTTGGGATATCGCAGCGATTACATCCATTTGCTTTCCCGGCGCATCGCCGATGGCGAGCTGGAGCCGGAGCAATTTCTCGATCCGGAAATTCCTACGCCGGAATTAAAAAAATCGCTGTTGCGCATCAAAGGCATCGGAAATTACGCCGCCGCAACCATGCTGATGCTGCTCGGGCGTTACGACGAGTTACCGGTAGACAGCGTGTTTCGCCAGTTCGTTTCCCAAAAATATTTTGGCGGAGCGCCAATGTCAGACAAAGACGGTGCCGCCATTTACGACGATTGGGGAAAGTGGAAATATCTCGCATATTGGTTTGATGTGTGGGAAGGAACAACAGAAAATATTTAATCGCTACAAAAAATGCCGTAGTTTTACGACTACGGCACTGCATTTCACTTGATATTCACTGAAAAATCTTTTGTCAAACAGTAGTATTTGAACACCATAAAATCAAGCTTATTTACTTGATATTTACTCATGCAAAGGATATCGCTTGATTATTTGTGATCAAAAGCACCTTTTTTGCGCGACGGTTTTTGATTTTTCTCTTCGGGTTGCTCGCGGAACAGCAAAATTGTGCTGCCGATGATCTGCACCAACTCCGAATGCGTTTTACGCGCCAGAATTTCTCCCGCAAGCTCCTTTTCCAACGGACAAGATTCCTGTAGCTTTATTTTCAGCAATTCTTTGGTATTGAATGCATTTTCCACATTTGTGAGCGTGCCGTCCGTTATGCCTTCTTTCCCGACCCAGATTTCCGGTTTCAGGTGATGCCCTTCGGAGCGCAGCTCGCGTTTTTCTTTGCCAGTCAACATAATATTCCTCTATTTTATTAAAAAAAATCAGCCACCCGAAAGTGAGTGGCTGACCGCAAATTTAGCAATATTTTTTGGCAAAACTATATAAAATTATCCGTTACGCTGCACATCCACAACCAGATCGCCCACTTCGTCGAGCATTTTGGTCATGGCTTGTCCGATGGCTTTGCGATAGCGAATCATAAAATTGGGATTTTCGATGTTCGCCTGAAATGTGAAAAAGCGGTTCAAATAAATCGGCAGATAAAAATTAACCTGCAGGTTATTTGCCGCGTAGGTTTCCATTTTCTTCAGCTCATCTTTGTGCGCTTTGTAAAATTCCATGTATTCGGGAATCACTTCTTCGGCAACCTGATTGGCATCCACTTTTACGCCGTTGTAATTGTAAACGGAAGTCGCTTTGGATTTCAGGAATTTGAGAATCGCGAAACGAACGGAATCGATATTTCGGGAAAGCATACCACATTTTACGGCTTCTTCGTAATACACGCCCAAATCGTTACCGTTGTAGGTTTGAACAATTTCAATCGTTTCGGACAGGAAATCTTCTTTTTTTCGTTTGGCGATGCGCAATTTTTTGCTGCTCTCGAAATCGAAATCGAACGGTTCGCCGCTGCCGGTCACTACCGTCATTTTCACAAAGGGCGAAACGATGGTATCCACCATTCGCGTTGAAGCATAATGGATTGAGTAGCCCAACTGAAACTTGAATCGCTCGTGGGTCATTTCTTCCGGCAGATAAAAATATGCCACAATTTCTTCATCGGAAATGGCGATTTGGTCCAGTTTGGTGGTTTCGCGCTCGAAAACACCGTTGTCGCGCATCATTTCCAGAAATTCCGTCATCTGCATTGCGGGATCGATGCCGGGCAAAACGCCGGCGATTACCGGATAATCTTCGCTTTGCCAAACGACCAGTTTCACGGTATCGGAATTATCTTTTAAATACGGATTGTTGTTGAGGTTTTCCAGCACCAACGTGCGTCCGGGAAATTTATTGAGGTAGCTTGCCGGCACTTTGAGCATTTTGCACAGCTCTTTCAGCGCGGTGATGGTGATAAAATAACGTTTGTTATTAACCAGCACCACCAGCGTGCCTTCGTCGTCCGTGGTGAAGCTGAGGTTTTGAATTTGCTCGTTTATCACACCGTCTTCCAGATTGGTAGCGAATTCGATTGCACTTGCCGCATCGTCAAACAACCCGCCTTCCGGCACGACAACCCGCCCAAAACGGTAATATTCCATTGGCCGATCTCCTTAAAATTTACACATGAAAAGTGAACAAAAATATACTATATTGATTTTTTATTTCAAACAAGAAATTGGAAAATCGCGCCCCAATATACAAACAGCGGCGCGATTGCCAAACGACAAAAACACGCCGCTGTAAACGGATTTTCAGATATGATTAAAATGCGAACTGGCTGGTCACGTCTTTCCGGGTGCGTTTTTCCAGCAGACGGAATTCGTGGGGCATCAGCTCTTCGTTGGCTTCCGCGATAATTTTTACCCAATATTTCCACATTAGCTGAAACGCACGACCGAATCGTTTATTATTAATGTATTCGAACATTTCCGGGTGCACCTGCAACACCACCCGCCGGTCGAACCGGGAAACGGTGTATCGCCGGATGGCGCGCTCCACATTGGCCATAATGGTGCCTTTTGTGGGCACTAATCCGGTGCCCTTGCAATTTGGGCACGGCTCGGTGATGTTGTAAATCAGGCTCGGGCGAACCCGCTGGCGGGTCATTTCCACCAGCCCGAAACGGCTCATCGGTTCAATTTTGCTGACGGCGCGGTCGCGGGAAAATTCTTTGTATAGCTCGTTGAGCACCCGCTTTTTGTTGGCATTTTCTTCCATATCGATAAAATCGATGACCAGCAACCCGCCGATATCGCGGAGCCGCACCTGCCGGGCAACTTCCCGGACTGAATCGAGATTGATTTTCAGCGAGTTGCGCTCGTGATCTTTCCGCCCAAAATAGCGTCCGCTGTTCACGTCAATTACCGACAGCGCCTCGGTTTGTTCGATGAACAAATAGCCGCCGTTTTCCATCCACACTTTCTTTTCGATGCTGCGCTGGATTTCTTTTTCAACTTCAAAGGCATCAAAAACGGGTTGCTTGCCGCGATAATATTCCACCCTGCGGTGCAAATCGCTGCTCACATCTTTCAGGTATTCCTGAATATCGCGGTGCAATTTCCGGGAATCGACAACCACGCGTTTCACATCTTCGGTGAACAAATCACGAATAACGCTGGATGCCATGCTCAAATCCTTATACAGTAACGTGAACGCTTTTGCATCGGGCATCTTTTTTTCGAGATCTTTCCACTGCTCGAGCAGGCGATTGAGGTCCTGCTTTAGCGCTTCCTCGTCTTTGCCATCGGCGACGGTGCGGATGATCAGCCCAAAATCTTTGGGCAATAATTTTCGCATCAAATTCCGGAGCCGTTTGCGCTCCTGGTTTGATGATATTTTTCGCGATACGCCAACTTTGCGCAATTTTGGCAACAGCACCACAAAGCGCCCGGGCAAATTTATTTCCGTGCTGACGCGCGGTCCTTTATTGGCAATCGGTTCTTTCACAATTTGAACGACAATTTCCTGACCATTGTGCAGCAAATCCTGCGGATCCACATCGTTGCGAACCTCGCCGTTGTCTTCCAAATCGTCGTCGTCGATATCCGCAAATAATTGCCCGACGCGGTTTCCCATATCGGAAAAATGCAAAAACGCATCCTGTTTAAACCCGATATCGATAAACGCGGCCTGCATGCCTTTGACCACTTTACGAACTTTACCTTTGTAAATATCGCCGACTTTGCGTTCGTTATCCGGACGCTCGACAAATAGCTCGACCAATCGCCTGTCTTCCAACAACGCAATGCGCGTATCCTCGTTGGTCGAATTGATGATAATTTCTTTTTCCATAACAGAGAAGCCCTGTTTCTTTGTTTTCAATGAACTTACAGCAAATGCTTTTCCGCAAATTTGCGGATAACGCATTCGCGCCGGATACTTTTCCGGTGATGAATAATCAGGGCGGGATACCGCAGAACATCGGCAAATTGCCGCTTCTGCAGGGCTACTGGAATTGCGAAAATTGCCGGTTTTTGCCACATGTTGCAGCATTTTTCCGGCGGAATTTTTGCCGATACTTCAGCGCAAATTCAAAAAAAGGTTCGTCGAAACAGGTTCGAAAAATGTTCTAATGCCGACAGTGTTAAACAGCTTCACCGGTAAAAAAATTACAGCACATCGAACGGCGTTTGGGTTGTTTCGCCATCCGAAATCAGCTGACCGGTTCGTTGAATGAGAAAATAGCGATAATCCACATCGTGCGGCGCCAACATCGATTCGAGCACTTCGTTGATTTTTGTAGCGCGTCCCTCGATGGTTACCAGCGTTACGTGCAACACATCTTTTTCCAGATATATTTTTCGCACAAACGGGCGGATGTCCACATCTTTCATGCCGTCTTTTCCGGCGCGTTGGATCATCGCTTCGGGTTTTGCCAGCCATTCATCAATCCAGTCTTGCGGCAGCTTAAATTGTTGCAACGCAATTTCGTATGTGGAGCAATTGATAATGGCGGCGAGTGCGGACACCTTTCGAAAGATGCCCTGAAACTGTAAAATTCGGATGCCTTCGGGTAAAACGGTGTTGAATTGTTGGGCGAGATCGAGCTCGCGTCCCACTTCAACTTCCATATCCAGATATTCTGCGATAGAGGAAATACCGGTCGGCAACGGCATTCCGTACCCAATTTTGGGATTGCGCCGCAACCCCTGCGAATACACGAGGGGAATTTTGGCTAATTTGGCGCATCGCTCAAAAACGCGCACATTATCCAGATGGGAGATAAACCGCATTGCCCCGGTTTTGGAGTAGCGAACCCGGATTTTCCGTTTGATCGCCGGCGTAGTAACCTGTTTCTTTTTGCCACGCCGTCCGAAACGGACCGGTTCGTCCGAGGGAACAACAACGGATTGGGCACTTTGCCCCGGGAGATTCACACGGTGTTGCGTTGCGCCGGATTGGCAATATCGCTCGAAATCGGATCGCTTTATCCCGCCGTAGCCCAGCGAGACCCGTTCTTTATTGAGCGGATGGAGCTGCCCTTGCAGCGCGCGCAACTTTTCTTCTTTGAGATGGGTTTTGGAAATCCCCACATCGATGTGATCCCACGGCAGTGCAACAGTGATAGAAATAGCCGACCGATACCAATCCAGCGGAAGCTGCGTTTCTGCGAATGCGGCATCCCAGGCCTCCGGATTGATGGATTCCGGGTTGCCCTCAAATCGTGCACCGTTGCGATATGCAGCCGCGATGACATCCGCCAGTTGGCGGTCGCCACGGGCGATGATGCTTTGCAACGCCGCAATTTTGGGATGTTGATAAACGAAACGCACCGGTAGCGCTGCCAGCCGAATTTTTAGCATCTCCAGCTTTTTTTCGATGGCGGCGGGGTTTTCCGGTTTTTCCCATTGGAAGGGTGTGTGTGGTGTGGGTGAGAAAATTTGTACGGAAACGATGATATCTGCATCGGGAAAGGGTTGCGCGGCATCCATACACATACGAACCACATCCTCAATTGCAGCCACATCGTCGGGTTTTTCGGTCGGCAAACCGATGGTAAAATTAAGTTGTACAGCAGACCAGCCTTTTTCCAGCGCCGCTTTTAGCGCAGCAACAATATCCGCATCGCGCAGCGCACAGTTAACAACCGTTCGCAATCGCGGGGTTGCGGCGTGCACGGCAATCACAAACGGTGATTGCTTTAAATCCAGCGCAACATCCGTCGAATTCGGTTTGCGAAAATTCATTCTGCCTTCCGGCAGCGACAGCGTTATGCGCGGTTCTTCAACCAGCCACTTATCTTTCAGCATGCCCCAATAATCGCTGTTTCCGTCCACCGTAAAACTGATGGGGAATGGCATCGACACATTTTCCAGCCGGGAAAGGTGGTTCTGCAATTCCTGAAATAAATGGATTTGCACAGACGGCTGCAAAACGCCGGAATGACGAAACGCAAATGGTGCATCCGGTGAATCGGTAATTGCCGGAACGGAAACGACATCGAAACTGTGGCGGTTTTGCGCGGTATCCGCAATGGCCGCCAGCGGTTTGAACGATAGCGATTTATACGCGCCGGTTTTTCCGGTTCGGGCAGAAATTCGGGCAGGTGCATCGGCTGCCGTTGCCGAAAGCCCCTGAAATTCCCGAAAGCTGTTGAACTGCGGCTGATACATTGATGGCACATAAACACCGGCTATCCCGCAAAGCAATTTTAGCACATCTGCTTTGGTTGCACCGCTTTGCTGTTCCACAATTGTGGCAATTTCCAGCATCGCGGTTTCAGGATCGCCGATGATCACGGCATCGAAAAAGGCGGTCAATGGCTCGGGATTGCTCATCACCGGGCCGCAACCGATAATTAACGGCGCAGCGTCACTGCGTTCGGATTGTCGCAGCGGCAATTGCGCCACATTCAACATTGATAATACATTGGTGCAGGACAGCCAATCCTGCAAAAAAAAGGTAATAATTTGAAATTGATTGAGTGCTGTTTTGGATTCTAAAGAGAAGAGCGGAATTTCGGCTGATTGTAACGTTGCTTCGGCATCGATGCCGGGGAAATAACAGCGTTCTGCCCATATGGTTTTGGCGTCGTTCAACAGATAATACAACGATTCAAAAGCAATATTTCGCATGCCGGCGTCGTACAGGTCGGCATAACACAGGGCTATTTTCAGCTTTATTTCATCAGAATTTTTTACAAATGCATCGAATTCGTTGCCCAAAAACCGGGTGGGCTTGTTTACAACCGGCAGAAACGCCGCATCAATTCTGCTCTTTAGCTCCATTTCTGACAAACAATTCTCTCCAGATCCGCTTTTATCCTCGGGATATTTTGTACCGAATCCGGAATCACGATAATCGAATTTTCGCCGGCAACGGTGCCCAGCACGTTTTCGTGCTTCAGTTGATCGATAAACAAGGCAACGCCGGTGGCTCTTCCGGTTATGGTACGCACAACTACAACGTGTTCATTATAATAAATCCCTAAAATCTCCAATCCAACTATTTTTGCAAATGAGTGGTTGCCTTCGAGTTCGGAAATGATGTATCGATAGCCATCGGGAGAAGGAATGCGGATAATTCCCATTTCGTGCAGATCGCGGGATAAAGTAGCCTGGGTGGTTGAATACCCTTTATTTTCAAGTTTGTATAGCAAATCGGATTGATTGGCAATGCGTTCTTCCTGAACGATTTGTTTGATTGCAAATTGGCGCTCTTTTTTCTTGGCCATTGGGTGAATCTCCTTCTTGAGTTTACTTCCTGAACATCCATTAGTTACGGTTGCATCGCCAAAATGATTACGAATTTCCTATAATTTGTCGGCGCGTTTGCGTTAACAGATTATCAAAAACTGCATAATCCGGCGATTTTTTCCAATTAGTTGAATAAAATGGGGCAACGCCGGGTTTCGGCGTCGCCCCAAAGTTAAAACATTCAAAGAACAATTCAGGAATTACGATTCACTACTTCCGCAATACGGCCTGCGCCGCGGCAACCCGGGCAATCGGCACGCGGAACGGCGAGCAGCTAACATAATCCAAATTGAGTTTGTGGCAGAATTCTACCGATGCCGGTTCACCACCGTGTTCGCCGCAAATACCAACCTTCAGTTTCGGGCGGGTTTCGCGACCTTTGGCAATGCCCCATTCCATCAGTTTGCCAACGCCGCCCTGATCGATAGACTCAAACGGATCGCCGGTGAGAATTTTGTGTTCCACATAAAACGGCAGGAACACGCCGGAATCGTCACGAGACATACCGAAGGTTGTCTGGGTGAGGTCGTTGGTGCCAAAACTGAAGAATTCGGCAACGGTTGCAACTTCGTCGGCTGTGATGGCGGCACGGGGAATTTCGATCATTGTGCCAACCATGTATTCGACTTCAAATCCATATTTTTCAAATACTTCTTTGGCGACGTTACGAACCACTTGCTCTTGTTCGCGCAGTTCGTTCACGTGCGAAATCAGCGGAATCATGATTTCCGGCAGCACGGTGACGCCTTTTTTCTTCACTTCGCAAGCGGCTTCCAGAATGGCGCGAACCTGCATTGCGGTAATTTCCGGATAAACAACGCCCAAACGGCAGCCACGGTGACCGAGCATCGGGTTGAATTCGTGCAAGGCTTCCACACGTGCGTGCAGTTTTTCGTAGCTGACATCCAGCTTTTTGGCGAGGTCTTCCAGTTCTTTTTCGGTGTGCGGCAAGAATTCGTGCAACGGCGGATCCAGCAAACGAATAGTTACCGGTTTTTCGTCCATCGCGGTAAAGATGCCTTCGAAATCGCCACGCTGCATGGGCAGCAATTTTGCCAGCGCTTTTTCGCGTCCGGCCAAATTGTCGGCAACGATCATTTCGCGAACGGCGTCGATGCGGGTGCCTTCGAAGAACATATGTTCCGTACGGCAGAGCCCGATACCTTCAGCACCGAATGCGATGGCAGTATCTGCCTGATCCGGCTGATCTGCGTTGGTGCGAATCCGCAACCGGCGAATGCTGTCTGCCCATTCCATTACTTTACTATACATGTAATAAGCTTCGGAATCTTCCGGTTTCAGCGTTTTATCCAGCAGCACCTGCAGTACTTCGGACGGTTGGGTTTCGAGACGACCTTTCATCACTTCGCCGGTAGAACCGTCGATAGAAATCCAGTCACCTTCTTTTACTGTTTTGCCATTCACTTCGAACGAACGGGATTTGTAATTCACGCTTAATTCACCGGCGCCGACCACACAAACTTTACCCATTTGGCGTCCGACCAGCGCTGCGTGCGAAGTCATCCCGCCGCGAGCGGTCAAAATACCGTCGGCTGCGTGCATGCCCTGAATATCTTCCGGCGATGTTTCTACACGAACCAGAATCACTTGCTCGCCTTTTTTCTGCCAGCTAACCGCATCCGGCGCGTTAAATACGACTTTGCCAGTAGCCGCACCGGGTCCGGCGTTCAGCCCTTTGGTAAGCAGGTTGCCTTCATCGATGAGCTTGCGTTTTTGTTTGGGATCGAAAATCGGGCGGAGCAGTTGGTTCAACTGGTTGGGGTCGAGGCGCATCAGCGCTTCTTCTTTGGAAATTAACCCTTCTTCAACCAGATCTACCGCAATACGAAACGCCGCAAAACCGGTGCGTTTACCCGTACGGGTTTGCAGCATCCACAAACGGCCTTTCTGGATAGTGAATTCCATATCCTGCATATCGCCATAGTGTTTTTCCAGCCGGTCGCAAATCGCTTCGAACTCTTTGTAAATTTCCGGCATGGCTTTGGCTAATTGGGAAATTTTTTCCGGAGTGCGGGTTCCGGCAACCACGTCTTCGCCCTGGGCGTTGATGAGGTATTCGCCATACAGCACGTTTTCGCCGGTGGCGGGATCGCGTGTGAATGCAACACCGGTGCCGCAATCTTCGCCCATATTTCCGTAAACCATACTTTGCACGTTTACTGCTGTTCCCCATTCTTCAGGAATTTTGTTGAGTTTGCGATACACATTGGCCCGCTCGTTGTGCCAGGAGCCAAACACTGCGCCAACAGCACCCCACAGTTGATCCATCGGATCTTCCGGAAACGGCTGTCCGGTGCGTTTTTTGATTTCAGCCTTGAATTCGCCAACCAACTCGCGGAGTTCGTCTGCGGTCAGTTCGGTATCCAGCGTTACGCCGCGAACAGCTTTTTTAGCATCGAGAATGATTTCGAACGGATCGTGATCGTCAGCGGATTCGGGTTTCAGCCCCATCACCACATCGCCATACATAGCGACAAACCGACGATAGGAATCATATGCAAAACGGGGATTATCCGTTTGTTTGATGACGCCTTTTACCGTGGTATCGTTCAAACCGAGGTTGAGCACCGTGTCCATCATTCCCGGCATGGAAACGCGGGCGCCGGAGCGCACGGAAACCAGCAGCGGATTGTCCGGATCGCCAAATTTGGCGCCCATAACACCTTCCACCTTCCGAAGCGCTTCCAAAACCTGGTTGTTCAACTCGTTCGGATAGGATTCTCCGTGTGCATAATAATACGTACAAACTTCTGTTGAGATGGAAAATCCTGCCGGAACAGGAATACCCAAATTGGTCATTTCTGCCAGGTTTGCCCCTTTGCCACCCAGCAAGTTTTTCATGTCAGCTTTTCCATCGGCTTTTCCATCGCCGAAGAAATAGACATATTTGTGAGACATAAAGCCCTCCTTCAACCATTCGGTTGATGTATAATTAATAAGAATTAAAGCAAAAATTCGTGATTATATTCACCGAATTTTGAATTTATAAATGAAAAACCCGACCAAACCCACAAAATCATCTGAAATATACACAACATTAACAGATTGAATTTTCAAAAACCGGTATCTGTTTTCGAACAAAAATACGGGCTTCGCATTGCCTGTTTGGCATTGCGAATGTTTGGGGGTTGGCTTTGGGGGAGCTTTTTTCGCATATCCGAATCAATGATTGCAGATATGCGAATATTTATTCGCATGCCGTTTCGGGGGTCATTTTTGGCGTATGATGCGTTATGTTTTCATGCGCAATACAACTTTATTTTTCCGGCGTAAACAATAAAAGCCAAAGAGCGAATAAATTAAAAACTTCCGAATCTAATATTTATACAATTGTATAGCAAGATTTTTTGATAAACTTTCCGGCAACAGCAATGGGATTTGCGAATGTATTTTCCGCTGCAGGGTTGGAAAAATAAGGCGCAGCACGTATATTCTCTGAAAATGTTGGGGTAATTGTTAATGGGTTATCATTCGATTGTGATTGATGCAATGGGCGGCGACTTCGCCCCTACAGAAATCATCAAAGGTGCAGAAGAAGCCTGCAAAGAAAACAAACAGTTTCGCTGTATTTTTGTGGGCGATGAGGTAAAAATCTGGGAGCAGTTGGAACAAGCCAGCATTCCCGACGACCGTTACGAAATCATTCACACCGATCAATATATTTCCATGAAAGATTCGCCGAAAGAGGCGTTGATCGAAAAACCGGAAGCATCCATCGCGATTGCCGCACAGCTTATAAAAGATGGCAAAGGCGATGCGTTGGTTAGTGCCGGCAACACCGGCGCAACGGTGCTGGCGTGCTCCAAAATTATCCCGCGAATGCCGGGCGTGGAGCGCGGCGTGCTGGCAGCAGTTTTTCCGGCATTGGAACAACGGGTGAGCACCAGCGGCGTATCCATTATGCTGGATGTGGGCGCAACCCTGCACTGCACGATGAACCAACTGGTCAGCTTCGCGATTATGGGCATTCACTACGCGCAGGAAATTTTGGGCATCCAAAATCCGCGGGTGGGTTTGCTGAACATCGGCGAGGAAGAAACCAAAGGTCACGATGTGCTGGTGGAAACCCATAAAATGCTCAAAAAAATGTCAAATATCAATTTCATCGGGAATGTGGAAGGCAAGGATATCTTGCGCGGCGTTGCCGATGTGATCGTCACCGAAGGCTACACCGGCAACATTCTGCTCAAAGGGCTGGAAGGCATGGCTGAAGTTTTTATGGATCTCGGAAAAGATATCTGGAAAAACGGTGTGATGTCCAAAGTGGGCATCGCAATGATGGCGCCGCGACTGAAAAAGCTGAAAACACGGCTCGATTATTCCGAATACGGCGGCGCACCGATGCTCGGTTTCAGCAAACTGGTGATCAAGGCGCACGGGCGCTCCAAAGCCAAAGCCATAAAAAATGCTATTTTGCTGGCGGATAAATCCGCCGGACAACAGTTCATTAAACACATCGAAGATTCGATGAAACAATTTTACCTCAGCATGTTCGAGCGCATCTGATATCCGGCAAAGCAGCGGCCGCCATGCGTTTCCCGGCATCAAAAACGATAGGAAAATCCAACCACCATCCGCAATTCGATGCCCGGTTGGTTAATCGCTTTGTCTGCATCTTCAAATGAATAATCATCCCGCGGATTCACATCTTCGCCTGCCGGGGAATAAGCCGTATCGTGCCCCTGCAACATTGTTTTAAAATAATAATCAAAACCGCTGACCACCTGCAAATTCAATTTCCGGCTCAACGGAAAAGCCGTTTCCAGCCCGACACCCATTCCCCATTGCGTGCTGGTAACATCAAAATCCTCATTCCCGCCGACGTATTTGAAATTTCCCCGGAATTTCGAATAGCGCGGTCCGGCGAGCCATTTTGCGTTCGGCAATTGATTGATTTTCGCGGGAAAGACCAGATCGAACCGGTAATTCCACAGCGACCCGCTTTTTTGGGGAATGCCGTTGGTAGCATCGTTGATAAAAATGCGGCGGGCAGCGCCGGCGTCGCCGGGATTCAACCCACTGCGACCGATTTCCAGCCGTGCGGCAAACGGTAGTCCCCGGGAGAAATTCTCAACCTGTCCGTGCAACTGCCAACCCATCCCGGAGTTGAATCCGGCTTTTACGCCCGCCTGGTAATCCGCGGCGTACAGTTGGCTTAACATTAATATTGCGCTAAAAATCAAACAGTTGAAAAATGTTCGTAAAAACTGCATTTCATCTCCAGACTTTTAATTGTTAAACAGTTCACTTGAGTGAAATGCAAGCGGGATGCCAATTTGTTTTTTTCATAAATAACAGTAACTTGCGACGCAGCTTGATACATATAGATGTATATTTTTTTCACAAATGCACACGTTGCGTTTTGGATATTTGAAACCGATAAACCGCGACTTTTTGAAAGCTGCGGCGATGTCATAACTTTTCAAAATTATGGAGGAGCAATGAACCAACGATTGATTTCGTGGTTAGCTGTTGGCATTTTTTGGGTGATCGCATTTGGCGGAAGCGCGTTTGCGCAGAAGGAATCCGAAGCTGTCGGCGAAGTAAAAAAGAACGCCGATGCCGCCCAAAAAGCGTTCGAAAGCATGCAAAAAGGCGTCAGCGTGGCGCAAAAAGCGCAGCAATTGGCGCAGCAATTTATCATCACGGACGGGCATATCGATATTCCCTATCGCCTCACCAATTTGATGGAAGATATTTCCGTGCGCACGCCCGGCGGCGATTTCGATTATGTTCGCGCCAAAGCCGGCGGATTGAACGCTCCTTTTATGTCGATTTACATTCCGGCACGCTATCAGGAAACCGGCGGGGCAAAAGCCTTTGCCGATTCGCTGATCGATTTGGTTGAAGCCATTGTTTCGCAACACCCGGATAAATTTGCCGTTGCCACAACTGTTGCGGAAGTGCGCAACCATTTCCGCGACGGCATCATTTCGCTGCCGATGGGAATGGAAAACGGCGCGCCGATCGAGGGCAAGCTGGAAAATCTGCAACATTTTTATGATCGCGGAATTCGTTACATCACGCTAACGCACGGCAAAAACAATCACATTTGCGATTCATCGTATGACGAGGAGCGCAAGTGGAACGGGCTGAGTCCCTTTGGCGAAACGCTCATTCCCGAAATGAACCGCGTCGGGATGATGATCGATATTTCCCACGTTTCCGACAGCGCATTTTACGACGTTTTGAAACTCACCAAAGCCCCGCTGATCGCGTCGCACTCATCCTGCCGGAAATATACGCCGGATTTTGAACGCAATATGAGCGATCAAATGATCATCGATCTGGCGAAAAACGGCGGCGTTATTTGCATCAATTTCGGCTCGTCATTTTTGGACAGCGCCTACGCCAACACCTGGACGGTCGGCAATTTGGCGATCAACAAATATTTGAAGGAAAATAACATCGAACGTAACTCGCCGGAGCATTTGCGTTATTACGAAGAATACCGCAAAGCCAATCCCGCCGGAACGATTGAAGATGTGATGAAACACATCGATCACGCGGTGGAATTGGTCGGCGTGGATCATGTGGCGTTCGGCTCCGATTTTGACGGTGTAATGGCGCTACCCAAAGGCGTGCTGGATGTTTCGGAATACCCGAACATCATCGCGGAACTGCTCAAACGCGGCTATTCGGAAGAAGACATCCGCAAAATTTGCGGCGAAAATTTCCTGCGCGTCTGGTCGGAAGTGGAGCGCATCGCCTCGGAAATGAGTGAATAGTTTTTTTTAACAGGATTGTAGGGAACGCAGATCTGCGTTCCCTTTTTCAACTCTCGTAACGAAGCTCCTCTTCGTAACGTTTTCCCCAAAAAGTTAAAAATCTGTTTATTTCCGCCAAAATCTCATATTAAAATGTTGCGAATAAATTTCAATTGCTTGAATCTGGAGATTCCGGGACAAGCCCGGAATGACAGTGCGCCATTGTTATGAAAAAAGGGATTTGTTTTAATCTGGAGATTACGGGACAAGCCCGGAATGACAACACAAAATTGTTATCCTGCCAAAAAAAGGAAAAAAGAGGGAGCAAATGCGCTATTATTTTTTGGGAATTGCCGGAACGGCGATGGCATCTGTCGCGGTGCTGCTGAAGCAAAAAGGGCACGAAGTTTGGGGCACCGATTTGGGCATTTATCCGCCGATGAGCGATTTTTTGGCGGAACACAACATCCCCGTTTGGCAGGGCTACGATGTGGCGCATCTCGAAACGCCGTTTGATATGGTGGTGATCGGCAACGCAATGTCGCGCGGCAACGTGGAAGTGGAAGCGATTTTGAGCCGCCGCCTGCCGATGATTTCCATGCCGGAGCTGATCCGCAACGAATTCGCCCGCCCGCTGAAAAGCGTGGTCATCACCGGAACGCACGGCAAAACCACCACCACTACGCTGATGAGCTGGTTGCTGCAGGTCGCCGAAAAATCACCGACATTCCTGATCGGCGGCATCGCCAAAAATTTTGATTCCTCCGTGCAGGTGGGCAGCGGCGAATATTTTGTCATCGAGGGCGACGAATATGACAGCGCATTTTTTGACAAACGCCCTAAATTTGTGCACTATTTTCCGCATTATTTGACCATCAACAACATTGAATTTGATCACGCGGATATTTATCCCGATCTCGATACGATTTTACGCGAATTCAAAAAAATGATTCGCATCGTGCCGGAGGACGGGCTGATTGTCGCGAACGCGGACAGTCCCGCCGTGCACGAAGTGCTCTCGCCGATCTATTCGCGGCTGCAATTGTTTGGCAAATCGCGTAACAACCACTGGTCGTACGAAATCATTGCGCAAACCGACCAATTCAGCGAATTCAATCTCTACGAAAAAGGGCAACTGGCGACTGCGACGCCGCTAAAATTTCCGTTTCCCGGCGAGTTTCAGGTGCAAAACGCCACTGCTGTCGCGGCAATTGCCCGCGATATGGGTATCAGTTGGAAGGTGATCCACCATGCGTTCGAAACGTTTACAGGTGTCAAACGGCGGATGGAATATTGGGGCAAACTACACGATGCGGATGTTTACGACGATTTCGCGCATCACCCGACCGCCATCCAGGTAACGCTGGAAGCCTTTCGCCGGAAATTCCCGAACCGGCGTTTGATCGCCCTGTTCGAGCCGCGAACCAATACCACCGTGCGCAATTTTTTTCAGGAAGAACTGGTCGCTGCGTTTAAACCGGCGGATATCGTTTTGTTCACGCCGCTGCATCGCATCGAGAAAATCCCCGAAAACCAGCGGCTCTCGCTGGAAAAATTGGTCGCGGATTTGGCTCGTGAGAATACCGAATCGGTGCTGCTCACCGGTCACGCGCAAATCCCCGAAAAACTGGCGGAAATTCTCCGCGAGGGCGATTTGCTGGTTTTGCTGACCAACGGCAGTTTGGGCGGTGAATACCAGAAATTGCGGGATCGCATTTCGTAGATTTGATAAAAAATTTGCAACAAAGAAAGGGCGAACGACTGTTCGCCCTTTCTTTGTTTTTGGGGCACGTCGGCGCTATGCCCCTACGGGTTACTGCGATTTTTCCATTTCTTTTGCCCGGCGGTCGCGCTGCATATCGTTTTCCGGGTCTTTCTTTTCCTTAAATATTTTGAAACGGCTGGGAATCGCTTTTTTCGGCCAGTGGTTGTTGTTCATGTCCACATCCGCGGTTTCCAGATACGGATCGAGCGCGATGCTGCGCAGCTCTTTTTCCGTCACAAAAACCTTGCTGACGTGCTCGCTGTCCAGCCGCCAGATTTCTGCGGGAATGTGGCGCATTTCCTTGCTGCCGTCGCTGTATTCAAATTCGAGAATCAGCGGCATCACCAGCCCGCCAATGTTGGAAAATTTCACTTCGTAATAATTGTAATCTTTGTTGAGAAACGCGATATCGCTGGAATCCAGTTCGCTGAGGTATTGCTGATATTCCGCGCGATCCACCGCGTTGGCCAAATGCGGATCGAAACGATTGTAAAAATCGAGCAGCGATGTATCTTTGGCAGTCATCGTTTGCGCGGCAAATTCGCTGTTGCGCATATCGGCGATGTATTTGCGCTCATTCTCAATTTTACGGTCGATCTCCTTTTCGATATCGGGATTGCGCGTGTCCACTTTGTGCCAGATCACCTCGTCGATCGCCAAATCCACGTGATCGGTCGTAAAAAACCAGCCGCGCCAAAACCAGTCCAGATCCACGCCGGAGGCATCTTCCATCGTGCGGAACAGGTCGGCGGGCGTCGGGTGTTTGAACATCCAGCGCTGCGCATAGGTTTTGAACGCGAAATCGAACAATTCGCGACCCATCACGGTTTCGCGGAGAATGTTCAGCGCGGTTGCCGGTTTACCGTAGGCATTGTCGCCAAAACTGAACAGCGATTCTGAATTGGTCATGATCGGCGTGATGAACCGTTTGTCACCTTTCATGTAATCAACAATTTTATACGCCGCACCGCGCCGCGAGGGATAGCCCGGTTCCCACGCCTGCTCGGTCAAATATTGCAGAAATGAGTTCAGCCCCTCGTCCATCCACGTCCACTGGCGCTCGTCGGAATTCACGATCATCGGGAAAAAATTGTGCCCCACTTCGTGGATAATCACGCCAATCATCCCGTATTTGGTGCGTTTGGAATAGGTGCCGTCCTTTTCCGGGCGACCGTAATTGAAGCAGATCATCGGGTATTCCATCCCGATTTTTTTGGCGTTCACGGAAATCGCGACGGGATACGGATAATCAAAAGTGTGTTTGGAATAATTTCGCAGCGTGTGTGCCACAACTTTTGTGGAATATTGCTCCCAGAGCGGATTGCCTTCTTTGGGATAGTAGGACATCGCCATCACCGTGCGATTGCCGAACGGCACGCCCATCGCGTCCCAAATAAATTTTCGGGAGCTTGCCCAACCGAAATCGCGAACGTTTTCCGCTTTGAAAATCCAGGTTTTGCTGCGATCCGTTTTATCTTTTTCATTCTCGCGGGCTTCGGCTTCGGTAACGATCATCACCGGTTCGCCGGCGCTGCGCGATTTGCGGAAACGCTCCTGCTGCTGCGCCGTGAGCACCTGTCCCGGATTTTGCAGCACGCCGGTCGCTCCGACAATGTGATCCGCCGGAACGGTGATGCTCACCGTAAAATCGCCGAAACACAATGTGAATTCGCCGCTGCCCAAAAACTGTTTGTTTTGCCAGCCATACACCTCGTTATACATGGCCATTCGCGGATAAAACTGGGCGATGGTGTAGAGGTAATTGTCGTCTTCCGCAAAATATTCGTAGCCGGAGCGGCCGCCCATTTTCATGCGATCGTTGATGTTATACCACCATTTTACGTTGAACGAAAACGTGCCGCCAGGCTTTAGCGGCTGCGGCAAATCGACCCGCATCATGGTTTTGTTGATAACATACGGCAGCGCCGAACCGGAAGTGGTGGTCACGGATTCAATTTTGAATCCGCCGTCGAAATCGTTGTGTAACATCTTGATTTCTTTGAAACTTAGGCTATCTGAAATACCCACGTTGTCCGCGACAAAATTATCCGAATCTTTGGCACGAACGTTCTGGTCGAGTTGCAGCCAGAGATAGGTGAGCACGTCCGGCGAGTTGTTGTGATAGGTCACGGTTTCGCTGCCGTCGATGCGCTGTTTAGCGTCGTCGAGCGTTACTTTTATATTGTAATCCGCGCGCTGTTGCCAATAATCATGTCCCGGCGCGCCGGATGCGGCGCGATAGGTGTTCGGCGTCGGCAGCAGTTCGCCCAGTTGCCGGAATTTGTTTTTGTTCACATTTTCATCCGCGAAAATCAGCGCAGAGAACGCGAGCAACGCCAGCAAAATCCATTGAATCTGTTTCATATTTTTCCTCAAAAAAGTATATCGATTCGCAAAAAAATTTATGACATTTGCGAAAGCGAAACTGTTTCGCTCCCGGAACGTAACAAGCCGGGTAACTTAATCATTTTTTCTCAAAAAAGAAAAAATCAAAAATGACAACATTCATTTTTCATCGATTTCTAATTTTGGCGATGCTCGTCGGGTTGTTTTTTCCGGCGCTCGGGCACGATTATTACGTAAGTTTTTGCCAGATCAACCACAATCCCGAAGCGCAAACGCTGGAAATCACCCTGAAAATGTACACGGATGATCTGGAAACTGCGCTGGCAAATCGCGGGCACGAACAGTTGTTCATCGGCACGGATAAAGAATCGCCGGTAGCGGATTCGCTGGCGTTCGAATATATTCTCGAACACCTGCGGCTTTCGGTGAACGGCGATTCGGTGGGAATCTCGGTGATCGGGAAAGAGGTGGAGCTGGATGTATTTTACGGATATCTGGAAGTTCAACAAATCCAAACGGTTAGCGAAATAAAACTAACCCACACGCTGCTGCTCGATTCGTTCGACTCACAGCAAAACATGGTGCGCATCCGCGCCAATAAAGCCGAAAAAACGATGCTGCTCAACAGCGAACAAATGTCCGATTCGCTCGTATTTTAGCAACAAATGTATCCCAAAAAAGCGTATCGAGGGGTGAATGGTTCAGGGAGATTCCTGCATCCGCAGGAATGACCGTTCAACATTAGCAATTGCCAATCACTAAAAAATCAGGAGGAGCGACATGTCCGATACCATGATCCAAAATCTCGAAGAAAAAACCGGCAAATCGATAAACGAATGGATTGCGATTGTCAAAACCAGCGGCATCGAAAAGCATAAGGCAATCATCGATTTTTTGAAATCGGAGCACGGATTGACTTACGGTTACGCCAATCTGGTTGCCCACAAAGCCAAAGCAACGGACGCCGGTTCCGCCAGCGATGACAGCGAACTGATCGACGGGCAATTTGCCGGAAAAGAAGAATTGCGTCCGATTCACGACAAATTGATGAGCGCAGTGAAAAATTTCGGCAGCGATGTAGAAATCGCACCGAAAAAAGCGTATGTGAGTTTGCGCCGGAAAAAGCAGTTCGGCATCATCCAACCGACCACCAAAACGCGGCTGGATGTGGGCATCAACCTGAAAGATGTGCCGCCCACCGATCGGCTGGAAGCATCGGGCAGCTTCAATTCGATGGTCAGCCATCGCGTGCGCGTTTCGTCTGCGGATGAGGTGGATGCAGAGCTGATCGGCTGGCTGAAAGCGGCTTTCGACGCGGCGGGCTGATCGCCACAAATTCATCAAATGCTAAGCAGGATCATATTTTTTTCTCCGCCAAACGGGTATTTTCAAATCAAATGCAATTGATTGAACCGATGGAAAAAGGAGAAAAAATGCGTTGGTTAACTCTTGTCCTGATAATGCTTTGCGTCCAATCGGGTATCTCGCAGGATTTCCGGGCGATCCAGGAATCCCGCGAGCACATCCGGCAGATGGAAAGCGCACGCCGCCAAAAGCAAATCCAAATTCTTTCAAAAATTTCAACCCCCAATCAACTGAATTACGATGTCACCGGTTACACGATTAATCTGAACATTTGGCCGGTTACCAAAACCATCGACGGCTCGGTGGTGATCACCGGAAAAAGCAAAATCACCGGACTCACCCATCTGGAGTTCAATTTGTTCAGCAATATGACGGTGGATTCCATCACCCAAAACGGATCGCCGCTCACGTTTAATCACGCCGGAAATTTGGTCGATGTTCAGTTGCCCGCATTTCTCGGTACCGATGGCGATTTTTCGGTGGAAATTTTTTATCACGGCAATCCGCAAAGCATCGGGCTGGGCTCCTGGCGTTGGTCAACGCATTCGGGAAACCCGATTATTTCCACGCTCAGCGAGCCGTTTGGCGCACCCACCTGGTGGCCCTGCAAAGACGATCCGGCGGATAAAGCGGATTCGGTGTTCCTGAACATCACCGTGCCGGAAAATCTGGTGGTGGCTTCCAACGGACTGCTGAAAGCGGTCACGCCCGCGCCGGACAATCGCCACACGTATTCGTGGGAAACGCGCTATCCCATCTCCAATTATCTGGTGTCGCTGGCGATCAGCAATTACGCGGAATTTGGCGATTGGTATGTGTCCGCTTCCGGCGATTCCATGCCGCTGGTGTATTATGTGTATCCCGAACATTTGGCTGCGGCGCAGGAAGATTTTTCTGTTACGGATGAAATGATCAGCGCTTTTGCGGAAATTTACGGGGAATATCCGTTCATCGAAGAAAAATACGGAATGGCGATTTTCAGCTGGGGCGGCGCGATGGAGCACCAAACCATGACATCCTACGGCTCCGGGCTGATCACCGGAAACCACACCTACGACTGGATTAACGCGCACGAGCTGGCGCACCAATGGTTCGGCGATCTGATCACCATGAAACGCTGGTCGCATATTTGGCTAAATGAAGGTTTTGCATCGTATAGCGAAGCCATGTGGATGGAATCGCTGTATGGCAAAACTGCCTATCACAACTATCTGGCGTCGCAGGATCCCGGGTTTTTCTCCGGCTCGCTGTTTGTGACGGATTCCACCAACGAGAACGCATTATTCAGCAATACGGTTTACGACAAAGGATCGTGGGCGCTGCACATGCTGCGCGGCGTGCTCGGCGATTCGCTGTTTTTTGCCGGCATCCGCAGCTATGCGACGGACAGCAGCCTGGTGTTTGGCAACGCCACCACCGAAGATTTTCGCGATATTTGCGAAGCCGTTTCCGGGATGGATCTGGACTGGTATTTTGATGAATGGGTGTATCGCGCCGGACGCCCGAATTACCAATACGACTGGAAAGTTACCGGTAACCGCCCCTTTACCACCACGCTAACACTGAAGCAAACCAATGCTGTTCCGTATAAAATGCCAATTCAGATTTATTTGTTTGGTGACGGGCTGGACAGCACCGTAACGGTTTGGGACAGTTTGGCGTATCAGCAATTCCAGTTTGTTACCAACGACGCCCCGATAGATGTGCAGGTTGACCCCGATAACTGGATCTTAAAAAATATCGATCGCGTAACCGGCATCGTCGATGGCGAAAATGAACAGCCGCAACGGTTTGAACTGACGCAGAATTACCCGAATCCGTTTAACCCGACCACGACGATCGAATTTTATTTGCAGAATCCGGGTTACACAACATTGGCAATTTACGATATGCTCGGTCAAAAAATTGCAACACTTGCAGCAGAAAACCTGAACAGCGGCAGGCATTTGTATCAGTGGGATGCATCCGGTATGGCATCGGGAATTTATTATTACCGGTTAACCGCCGGTAATTTCACCGCCGTCAAAAAAGCGCTGCTGTTGAGATGAAATACCGTAAAAACAATTGATACCGATTGACATTTTTGAAATAAAAAAAGGCGAACGGTTGTTCGCCTTTTTTGCTACTAATACATTGCCCGGCTGAGCCGGGTTCGGTAATCGCGGGTGAGTTCGCTGCTGTCGCCCAAATATTTAAAAATGGCGATGCAGGCTTTGCGCGCACCGTCGTCATCGTAATAACGATCTTCGATAATAATTTCGATAAATGTTTTCAACGCTTTCTCAAAATCCAGTTGTTTCAAATCTGCAATTGCCTGTAAATATTGAGACTTAACCGGCGCTTCCGGCAGTTTGTCCGGGTTCTCCGCCCGATCGTATAAATAGGCAATTTCGCTGAGCGCTTCGCTCAAATCGTAATGTTCGGTGCCTTCCAAATCCTGGGCCAGTTCCACCGCTTTTTGGGGATTAGAAAACGCCAGCGATCGCGCCAGCATCGCTTTGGCAGCCAAATTTCCCGGTTCCGCAGCCAAAACGCTCTCTAATATTTCCTGTGATTTTTGGATGTCGCCACGCTGGAGCAAATCCGCCGCCTGCGCCACGTGTTGGGCAAATTTGCTGGGAATGGCTTTCTGCAGCCACTGCTCAATCGCGGCTTCCGGCATCGCGCCGGTAAATTCGTCCGTCACCTGCCCGTCGATAAACAGCTTCACATTCGGGATGCCGCGAATGCCGTATTGCATCGCCAATTCCTGGTGCACCTCGGTGTTCACTTTTGCGAGAACCCATTTATCGTTGTGTTTCTCAGCCAGTTTTTCCAGCACCGGACCGAGAATTTTGCAGGGTCCGCACCATTCTGCCCAAAAATCGACCAGCACCGGTTTTTCAAAGCTTTTCTGGATCACTTCCTGTTGAAAATTTTGAACATCGTAAGCCATTGTTTAACCTCATTTGCGTTTTCAATTAACTGTTGATAAGATTCAAAACGATCGTTTTCGTTGCAAGAAAATTAATTTCTTTTCCGGCGATTGCTTCGTATTATCAAAACGGGTGATCGCGGGTCTTTTAAATATGATGACAACAAAACCGGGAGGTTTTTAACTGGACGCAGTAAAATTGGGAATGGCGCTGATTTTCGCAGGCATCGCGCTGCTGATCTGCCAACCGGCGCCGCAACAACCGGTTGAGGTTGCAGATTCCGCGATTGGCCAAACTGCGCAGCAAACCGGCGATGGCAACTACCTGCTCTATCTGCCGGAAAATTTTTCGGAAGAAACGCGCTGGCCGCTGATTGTTTATTTGCACGGTGCATCGCTGCGGGGCGAAAATCCCAAAAAAGTGGGCGAATACGGCTTGCCGCGCATGTTGAAAAAACGCGGCGATTTTCCGTTTGTGGTACTCTCCCCGCAATGTCCGTCCGGCGAAAGTTGGCACGAACAGAATTGGCTGATGCCACTCATCGATGACATTTCAGAAAAATACGGCATCGACACGCAGCGAATTTACCTCACCGGTGTCAGTTTGGGCGGCAGCGGCACATGGTTTTGGGGCGCGCAATTTCCGGAGAAATTTGCGGCAATCGCGCCGCTGTGTGGCTACGGCAATCCCGAAACGGCGAATGCGCTGAAACATACGCCGATCTGGACATTTCACGGCGCAAAAGATCGCACGGTGCCCGTTGAGCTCACCGATAAAATGGTTGCTGCGCTGGAAGCCGCAAACGGCAATGTGCGGTTTTCGCGATTGCGCAACAAAGGCCATAATATTGTGGAAGACGTGTATCAAAATGAAGATTTGTACGAATGGTTTCTCGATCATCGCCGTTGAAGATTTTTGCGCCAGTTGAGGAAAATTGCAACATCACACCGCAATCTACGTTTATTCAACTGTTCGATTGTGAACATATAACATGGAGACAAAAAATGGACAGAAAATCGTTAATTACCGGAATACTGTTTATCGGAATAGGCGCGTTACTTTTGGCGGATAACCTGGATTTTATCCGTGTCGATTGGGAAGATTTTTTCGAAGATTTCTTCCAGCTATGGCCAGTGCTGATGATGGCCGGCGGTGCGGGATTTTGGCTAAACTGGCTCCGCGACCGCGACAACGTGGGTCAGTTGCTGCCCGGCACAATCTTGCTCACTTACGGCAGCCTGTTTTTATATTTATCGCTGACCGGCGAATGGTGGCAAATGGGTGATTATAATTTGTGGGCGCTGTTTATCGCCGGACCGGGACTGGGATTTTTGGCGATGTATTTGTTCGGCAAACAAGATCGCGGACAGTTGGTAACCGCTGGCATTTTGTTGGCCATCAGTGCATTGTTTTTCGCAGGCGTGAGCAACTTCCGGTTGCTGTGGCCGGTAATTTTGATAATCATCGGCATTCGATTGATTTTTAAAAACCGACGCGATAACAACAAAATGCCCACGGCACACGAACAAAATCTATGAATTACATATACTTACACGGTTTTGCATCCAGCCCAAAATCTTACAAAGGATCATACATTCAGCAGCGTTTTGCGGAAATCGGCAAAACGCTGCATTGCCCGGACTTGAACGGTGCAGATTTTGAACACCTGACCATTTCCAGCCAATTGAGCATCATTCGCGAACTGGCGGATTCGCTGTCCGGTGAGATTACGCTCATCGGCTCCAGTTTGGGCGGGTATTTGGCGGCACTGTTTGCAGAGGACGAGCAGCGCGTTTCGCGATTGGTGATGATGTGTCCGGCGTTTCAATTTGCCAGCAGATACGCCAAACGCATGCCGCCGGAAACGCTGGAAAAATGGCGAAACGATGGCTTTATCGAACTGTATCATTTTGGATACAAAACCAGCAAGCGGTTGCATTTTGGGGTGATCGAAGATGCGGCTCCGCACGATAACCGGGAGTTGCAACGCCGTTTGCCGGCGCTGATCATCCACGGATTGCGCGATGAAGTGGTGCCGTATTCGTTAAGTGTGGATTATCTGGAAGGTCAGCCGCAGGCGCAATTGCTGCTGCTCAATGCGGATCACGGCATGGCGGATGCGGTAGATTTAATCTGGCAACAAATCAAATTATTTCTGGATATTTGATGCTATTTACGAAAAACGATACGTGCGGTAAACTTTTAACCCTTCCTCGAATGTAACTTTGGCAATTGCCGTAAACGGCACCGAAAGCAACATTCCCAAAATCCCGAAAAACTTTCCCCCGATAATTACAGCAAACAGCAACACCAGCGGCGGTAGTGATATATTCCGGGCCATCACGTTTGGTTGCACAAACACGTTATCAAACAACTGAACCAACCCAAATACAACAAAAACATACATTAGCTGATCGGAACCGCCCCCTTCAATAAGGGAAATGATGACTGCTGCCAACGCACCGCAAATAGGACCGATATACGGAATCACATTCGCAACGCCGGCAAAAACACCAACAAATAGCGAATACGGCACACCAATCACCCACAACCCGAACGCAGCCAGCGAACTGATGATCACAACGCTGAACATCTGTCCGCGGAAGTAGTTTCCGAGCTGTAAATCCATTTTATACAGCAAGTTACAAGTTGGCTCAAAATAGCGGTTGGGCACCAGACTGATCAGATGTTTTTTGATACTGCGACCGTCTTTCACCAAAAAAAATGTCATAAACGGAATAAGCAGCAAATTGGTGAACACGGAAAGCACGCCAAACAAATCAACAAACAGCGAACTGCCAAACTGTACCAGATAGTTCGCAATCCGGTTGGTAACGCTCACATCCTGAACACCGAACATGTTCAATACATCGTTGATGGCTGTTTGCAATTGGGCAATAAGCAACTGCGCCTTCTCCGGCTGAATGCCTTCGCTGAGATTGCTGATCTCTCGCGTTATGAGGGGGATGATCGTTACAAAAACAGCACCGATTATCACCAAAAATATCACGGCAAAAATGACCGTTGCAACCGTTCGGCTGGTGCCGTACGATTCAATTTTAGTGACAACCGGATCAAAAATATAGGCAAGCAGCCCGGAAATAACAATCAACCGAACGAGATCGCCAATTTCAAAAAGAAAATATAAAATGGTGAGCAAAACAGCGACAAACACCACCATTTTCAACCAACGTCCCAGTTGTTCTTCCATGTTTACGTTCCTGTCGCTTCGCGGCGTTTTTCCTGTCGAAGTTCATACAATTTCTTTTGCAACGCCTGCACCTGGTCGTTGGATTTTCGCAAACGTTCGCTGATAACGGACATCAGCTGCAACGAAATGGCCAGCCCGAGCTTGGGTTTTCGCTCAATCAAATCCAGCAAATCCGAGCGGAAAAAGCCAAGCATTTCGCAATCCATCCGGGCAATCACCGTTGCCGATCGCGGGGAATCATCCACTAACGCAAGCTCCCCGAAAAAATCGCCGTCAAATAATTCGGCTATTACCTGTTGGGTCGGTTCGTAAATCACCTGCACTTTGCCCTTCAGAATAATATACATTCCTGCCGAGGGATCGTTTTGGAAAAAAACAGATTCCCCGGATTTGTAGGCCCGGTGATGCAGGATTCGCTCTACCGCCGCTAAATCCCGTCGGCTCAACTCCTGAAAAATGGGGATTCGGGAAAGAATGGTGCTGATTTTTTCGGATTCTTCATTGCGGTTGCGGAAAATGTTACTCCAGAAACTATCCATAGTCTTCCGATGTGTAAGTAAAAATTTCCTGTAAACTACATAAATTTCAGATGAATTATGCCGCAGTTGCAATAGCCGGAAAACTCACATCGGCTATTCTATGATTTTTGGCACATGATAATTTAAGCAATCACATATATTAAAGTTAGTTGTTTTTTGAATTTGATAAAGTTTGGATTGCAAGTGGCGATGATTGTTTTTAATTCCTGATCTTTTTTGCAAATTGAGCCTATTTGAAATTGCAACTTATTTTCGTAAACTTAAATTGTATTGCAGCGTTTTATAGAAGTGTATTTTACAATAGGAACTGTAGATGAAAATGATTCGAATATGTGCATGGTGCAAACGTCCGATCGGTTTACGTTCGCGGATTTTAAAATGGTTTGGCGGCGAAGCAGAGCACCAGGTTTCTCACGGCATTTGCTGGCGGTGCAAAAAAGATCAGCTGGATCGTTTGCAAACGCTGCCCAAAGATGGCGAAGATCAACCCGACATGAAAGAACCGCTTCAGCAAGAAGTAACCTGATAACAAATCCAAAAACCCGCTCCACCCGAGCGGGTTTTCCATTTAACCCTTCCGCTTTATTTATCACCCGTAAATTCTGTAATTCATGCCAATATCATCAATAGCGATTCCCCAAATCGCTCACAGCAAACAGCATTATTGTCCATTATTTAATCCATCTTGTTTACATTCCTTGTTTCTTTTAGATTTAATTATTCTATCAACAATACGCACATCGTTACCAAAGGAGGTAATTTTATGGAATATCGTTTTTTGGGAAAATCCGGATTGAAAGTATCGGCGCTCTCTTTTGGCGCATGGGTAACATTTGGCGATCAGATCGGCGAGGACGTCGCATATGCCGCAATGAAAGCCGCATACGATGCCGGCGTCAATTTTTTTGATAATGCGGAAGTCTATTCGCAAGGCAAAGCCGAAACGATGATGGGCAACGTCATCAAAAAAGCTGGCTGGAAGCGTTCGGATCTGGTGGTTTCCACCAAAATATTTTGGGGCGGAAACGGCCCGAACGACAAAGGCTTATCGCGGAAACACATCGTCGAAGGCACGGACGCCGCGCTGAAACGCCTGCAAATGGAATATGTCGATCTCATTTTCTGCCACCGCCCGGATTTATACACGCCCATCGAAGAAACCGTGCGGGCGATGAACCACGTCATCCATCAGGGCAAAGCATTTTATTGGGGAACCAGCGAGTGGAGTGCCGAGCAAATTCGCGAAGCCTACCGCATCGCGCGGCAGGAGCACCTCATTCCGCCACTGATGGAACAGCCGCAATACAACATGCTGCATCGCGATCGCGTGGAAAAAGAATACGCTTTGCTGTATGACGAAATCGGTTTGGGCACCACCATCTGGAGCCCGCTGGCCAGCGGATTGCTCACCGGAAAATATAACAAAGGCATTCCCGATGGCACCCGTCTTTCGCTGCCGGATTACGAGTGGCTGAAAAAACGGATTTTGAGCGAGGAAGGGCAAAAAAACATCGACAAAGTGCGGAAGCTGGAACCGATCGCCAACGATTTGGGAATATCGCTGCCGCAACTGGCGCTGGCCTGGTGCCTCAAAAATCCCAATGTGAGCACGGTTATCACCGGCGCATCCAAACCGGAGCAGGTGACGGAAAACATGAAAACGCTCGATGTCGTCAGCAAACTCACTGACGATGTGATGGAAAAAATTGAAACAGTGCTGGACAATCGCCCCAAAACCGATCCGGATTGGCGCGGGTAATTTTCACAAATAACACCGCTAATTATCGCGGATCATTACAAATATTGAACATCTTATATTTTACAACCCATTGCCCCGGAACACACTTCCGGGGTAATTTTTGTGCTGAAGTGATCCGGAATATCGCAATCGCAGCCGGAATGCCACATCTTCTCGAACCTTTCATTTTGATGCGAAACTGACTATATTACTACGGTTTGGGAGAATTTATGAAAATTATACGCGCACTGTGGAAGCTTCTCAAATTAACCGCGCTAAAATGGGAAGATGATAACATCGCATGGATGTCTGCGGCACTGGCGTATTACACCTTGTTTTCGCTGGCGCCAACATTCATTATTCTGGTTGTTATCGGTGGAAAATTTTTTGGCGAAGAAGCCGTAAAAGGGCAAATTGTTTACTATCTGGAAGACCTGATCGGACATAATTCCGCGTTGGTCATCCAAAACATGATTGAAGCAGGCGAAAGCCTGGCAACGCTGTCTTTCGGGAATATCATCGGTGTGTTGCTGGTGCTGTATGCGGCAACCAACGTATTTTTTCAGCTCAAAAATACGCTCAACGAAATTTGGGAAATTCCCAACGGGCAACGGCATTGGGTTGTCAGCATGTTGCTCAACCGCATTTTATCGGTGGTGATGGTTTTGTCCATCGGAATTTTGCTGCTCGGCAGCGTGCTGATCGACATTACACTGGCGGTTTTTGACGAAATTTTGACGGAATTTATGCCGATGTTCGATCACGTTTCCATTTGGAAAGCGGCAAATTTGGGCATTTCGTTTGTGCTCAACGGCATCCTTTTTTCGGTAATTTACAAATATCTGCCGGACGCAAAAGTGAAATGGCAGGATGTGTGGCTGGGTGCGGCTATTGCCTCGTTTCTGTTCACCGCCAGCAAATTTTTGATCGCGCTGTATTTGGGCAACAGCCAAATTATATCGTTGTTTGGCGCGGCCAGCTCATTTGTCGCGATTTTGGTGTGGGTGTATTTTTCCGCACAGCTATTGCTGTTGGGCGCATCATTCACCCATTTTTACGCGTATGAATACGGATCACACGTTGGCGAACCCTACACCGGAAAATTGGCGATGAACGGCACCAACCGGGAAATCGGGCAATCATCAACCAAAGAACAGGATTAAAGCGGAGATGCACATGAGAGAATGGCAAAAAATTTTGCTGTTAATCGTCATTTGTTTTGTGGCGGCAGGGCTTTTTTACCGGACGATGTTCCGAGAAATCAGTTCGACGACAACCGGTATTGCATCGCCGGCGATTCTGGAATTGACATTGTCCGGCACCATTCCCGAACGCGCCGCAGACGATCCGTTTCGCGATGCGCTGGGCGAAGGCGCATTTGTGACGATGCAGGACGCGCTCAAACTGATCCGCAACGCCAAACGCGACGATCGCATAAAAGCGCTGGTGCTGCGCCCGATGGGCATGGTTGCCGGATGGGCGAAAACAGACGAAATCCGCAACGCACTGCTTTCTTTCAAAGAATCCGGAAAACCGCTGTACGCCTATCTCGATTTTGCCGGCGAACGGGAATATTATCTGGCCACGGTGGCGGACACCATTGTTGGATTGGGCACCGGCATCTGGAACGTAAACGGCTTTGCTGCACGTCCGACATTCTTCAAACAAACCCTTGAAAAAATTGGTGTTAAAGCAGATTTTGTGGCACATAAGGAATACAAAAACGCGCCGGACGAATACACTCGCGAGAGCATGTCCGCACAGCAGCGGCAAATTCTCAACACGATTGTGGATCAATATTATGGAGCGTTTTTCGATACGCTTTCCGCAAATCTGGATATGCCGACGACGGAATTGCAGCGGCACATCGACACCGGATTGTTCAGCATCCAAAAAGCGCACGAATTCGGCTTTGTCGATACGCTGATGTATTACGAATCTTTCAAAACCCACCTCGAAAACCAGTTCGACAAAAAACCGAAATTTGTGGGCAACAGCGCCTACGGCAAAGTAAACGGCGCGGATTTGGGTATTACCGCAACGGAAACTGTCGCGGTAATTTACGGTGTCGGCAGCATCATCGGCGGCGGCGAAGGGCTGTATCGCCAGGGCGAATTTATCACATCCGGCGGCATGTCCAAAGCGGTGCGCGACGCCGCGGAAAATGACGACATCAAAGCCATCATTTTGCGGCTGGATAGTCCCGGCGGCTCCGGCACAGCATCGGACATCATCTGGCAGGAAATTATGGAAGCCCGCAAAAAGAAACCGGTGATCGCCTCGATTTCCGATATGGCGGCATCCGGCGGCTATTATCTGGCGATGGCAGCCGATACAATTATCGCGCATCCGCACAGCTTGGTCGGCAGCATCGGGATTTATGCCGGTAAATTTTCGATGGGCGAATTGTATGAGAAAATCGGCATCACCGGCGAAACGGTTTCGCGCGGGCGCAACGCCGCAATGTTCAGCGATGCAACGCCGTTCACGCCGGAACAGCGCCAAATTATGAGCGATTTTCTGCTGGAATTTTACAACGATTTTGTGAACAAAGTGGCCGAATCGCGCGGCATGACCCCGGAAAACGCCGAGTCGCTGGCAAAAGGTAGGGTGTGGACGGGCAGCGAAGGCAAAGCCAACGGGCTCGTCGATGAACTCGGCGATTTTAGCGACGCCATTCGCATTGCCAAAGAAATGAGCGGCATTCCGCTGGACGATTCCGTAAAACTGGCGATTTATCCGCGACTGGAATCCTATTTCGAGCGACTGTTCAGCAGCCTGCCGTTTGCGATCGATGCCAACATTGAGCTGCCGCCGTTGGTAAAACTGCCGCCGCACTTCCGGCAAATGTTGCTGGCGATGCCGCATTTTCAGCCCGGCGAGCCGCTGTTTTGGGAAATCAACACTTTCGAAACGGGGCAACAATGAGCGATCAAATCCCGCTATCGCAAAAATTATTTGAAAAAGGCAAGGTGTTCACCCTTTCCAATTTCATGAGTTTTATCCGGTTGGTGGGTGCTTTTTATTTGTATCACGTAACCATGCAGCACCAAACCGTGCTGGCAATTGTGGTAACTTTTGTGCTGGTGTTTACCGATTTTGCCGACGGATATTTTGCGCGTAAACTCAATCAAATCAGCGAGTTGGGAAAAGTGCTCGATCCGCTGGCGGACAAAGTGACCGCCGGGCTGGTATTCCTCGCGCTATATCTGGAATACGGGCTGCCGTTCTGGATTGTCGCGGTGATCATCGGGCGGGACATTCTCATTTTGCTCGGCTCGGCGTTCCTCATCACCAAACTGCCGTATGTAACGCCTTCGGCGATGCCCGGTAAAATTGCCGTTACGCTGCTCTCGCTGCTGTATCTGGTTTATCTGGTCGGATACGAACCGCTCAAACTGCCGCTGGAATATCTGGCAATGGCGATGATTATCATTTCGACGATTCATTACGTATTCGTATTTTTCAACAAATCCAAAGAAAACAAACAGAAAGATCCGTCATGAGCATAGACATGCAATTGAAAGAAAGCCTGGCGTTTATCCGGCAGCACACCAAACAGCAACCGCGAATCGGATTAATTTTGGGCTCCGGTTTGGGCGATTTTGCCGACACCCTCGATGGCGAAGATCGCATTCCCACCGCCGATATTCCCAATTACCCGCGATCCACGGTGCACGGACACAAAGGATTTTTGGTGTTCGGTAAAGTGGGCGGCGTTCCGGTGATCGCTGTTCAGGGACGAACCCATTTTTACGAAGGGCACGACATCGCCAAAGTAACATTTGTGGTGCGATTGATGGGCGAATTGGGTGTGGAAAAATTGCTGGTGACCAACGCTGCCGGCGGCGTCAATCCCCGGTTTTCTCCCGGCGATTTGATGGCGATTGACGACCAGATCAACCTGATGTTTCGCAATCCGCTGATCGGGCAGCCGGTAGGACCGGAGCCGCGATTCCCGGATATGTGCGGCAGCTATCACCCGCCATTCACAGATTTGATCGAAGATACCGCGATTGAACTGGGCATCCGCATGAAGCGCGGCGTGCTGTTTGTTTCCACCGGACCGAATTACGAAACCGCAGCCGAAGTGCGCATGATCCAGCGGTTTGGCGGCGATGCCGCCAGCATGTCCACTGTGCCGGAGGTAATTGTGGCGCGGGCACGCGGCATCAAAGTGGCAGGCATTTCCTGCATCACCAATCACGCGACGGGCATCAGCACAGACCAGCTTTCCCACGAGGAAGTGACGGAAATTGCCAATCGCGTAAAACCGGAATTCCAGCGGCTGCTCCGGGCGCTTATCCCAAGGATGGATGGGTTGGTTTAGAAAGGATAAAGGGTGAAGGATAAAGATAAAAAATCAGCGAAACGGTTTTAGCGATTCTACAAACAGTTCGCCCTTACAGGACTAAAATCATCAAAGACAAATGTGAAAACGCCGTAGAAGTGGCCTGCCTGTAGTACTTTAACACACCAAAAAAACTAACGCCGTAGATGCGATTTGAATTTATAACTTTGGCGAAACCGTAACCAAAAAACGATTTTGTAGATCGTCACGCATGCCCATTAACTTCTTGAACGGCTGATACCAGCCGTCATTTTTGCCGCCCCAACCCATGTTCAAATGAACGAAAAATTGCCCGTTTTGTAATACATAACTGTCGATTACAGCGGCGTGCCCAAAGTCATCGCCGTTATCAAAATACATCATCATCGGGCGACGCGCGTCCATTTCCCGCTGGATTAGCGCCCGGATTTCCGGCTGGCTGCCCAACCAGGTTGCTTTGGTGTATTCATAAAACCCGACATCGCAATTCAAATGCGTTTCGATTCTCTCCATCATGGTTTCGTGTTCAATATATCCGGATGACCCGAAATTGGTATAAATCAGCGCGGCGATGTAATAGATATATTTCCCCACCTGTTCCTTTGCCGCGTCGCCGGAATGCGCATCGAGGTGATCCGCAAATTGCGCGTGATCGAATGAAAAATCATCCAGTTCGACCACTATCTGTTTGCCGGCTGTCGTTGTGTAATTAATTTTTCCCGATGGATTCAGTTTGTGGAAATGGGCAATTTGGGCGATGGCGGTCGCCCAACATCCGGCGTCCGTATCGTGTTCAACAAACGCGGCGTAATCCCCAATTTGATGCCAAGTGGTCTGCAACAGATACGGCGGACTGCCTTCGATTTCGACAAGATTCGGGCTTAACAACACACGAGATAACATCTCAAAACCAATGAACAACACCAAAACGGCAGGTATCGCATACAGGTATTTGCGTTTTATGTTCACCGATCAAACCTCATTTTTTACCACATTTAATCGATTGTGCAAATCATTTTAGTTACGCTGTTATTACTGATTTGTTGGTTGGTTTGTAAAATTTCACTTGAAAGGAAAGCCATGCAAAAAAGGTGAACTCTCGCTCACCCCGCAGTCAACATCGGGTCTGATGTCCCGATTGTTTATTCTTCTACCCAGCCGCGCGGCGCCAAACTGGTGATGATGTCTACCATTACCGCTTCGTTTTTTTCGAAGGCATCCGGATCAGCAAAAATATACACGAGATAGTTGTTATCGTCGAGCGTCGCAGCCAGCAAAATCACCCCGACCACTTCCCCGTCGATAACACCGGAACCGGAGCCAATCACGCCCAAAATGCCGCCCGACAGTTCGATCTCATTGTACTCACCCTCTGCTTCCATATTCATGGTTTCGACCTGAATATCAAACAGCTTTTTCGTGCTGACCGATTCATCTTTCACCGCAGTCAACACAAAAACGATGCCTTCGCCGGTGGCGGTCAACATATCGTCTTCTATTTCGGTTTCCCAACCTTCCGGGATATCAAACTGGATATCAAATGCTTCGGATTCGTATGTTGCCCAATCCTGCGCCGATGCCGGTACCATCAACAATCCAAAAAACATCGATATAAAAATTGCGGTGATAAACCGTGTATTCATTTTCAAAAATGTTACTGCCGTCCTGTTTTGCATTACTGCCTCCAAAAGTCATTGTGGTTTAATAAAAAAAGGGCGAACAACCGTTCGCCCTTTCGAATAAGAATAAAATTATTACCGAAGTAGAATCATTTTTCGGGTTTGAACAACATTGCCAACAGCAAGGCGATAGAGGTAAACACCGCTACTCACCGGTTTGCCAAACTGGTTAGTGCCATTCCATTTTACCGTAAATTTTCCGGCAGGCTGCAAGCCGCCCACCAATGTTTTTACCAACTGTCCGGTAATGGTGTAAATTTCCAACGTCACATCTCCGGCGGCTGGCAATTGAAAACCAATCGTCGTTTCGGGATTGAACGGGTTTGGATAATTGGCAAAGAGAGTAATTTTTGTGGGTATTGCGCTATCATCATCACCAATTGCGGTTACGTTTTGATTGTAATAAGCTGCACCCATATCCGCAACGGTGCCATCCGGGTCCAGCGGCATAGTGGGATCACCCGCATCAATTGCCGGGGAATTTTCGCTGAGTTGGTAATTTGGGGCAAACAACGGATCGGCATCCAAACAGCCGGTGCCGAAAAAGTAGCTTGTATCTGCTCCCTCAATCAAAGAATATTGGGCGACAACAAGCGTATCGTTTCCGAAATCAAATGATGGATTGTTGCCATAAATAATGCTGTTGATGATATACGTTGTATCCGCGCCATTGCCGTATGCTGCCACGCCTTCGGCACCGTTTCCGGCGATGGTGCAGTGAATGAGTTTGGTGGCGTTGGAAGTAAACGACCGCAATGCCCGCGAATCGTTATCCACAATAAATGTGTTACTGATGGTGACAAATTGGCTGTAAGCTATCAAAATGGCATCTAAACCAAAATTGTTGGCGATCCAGCAACTATCGACGATGGTGCCAAACGCACCATTGCCGATGGCAATTCCCGGACCGACAAACGATGTGTTGTTGTAAATCCGGCAGTTGGAAATATAGGAATATTGCGATGACGCATAAATTCCTGCACCGCGATTGGAACTGCCAACCGTTTCGTTATTGTAAATATAGCAGTAGCGAATTGAGGGTGAGCTGGTTCTGATGTGAATTCCACCACCGCGAACGTTGGGCCAATCGCCGGTGCCCAACCCGTTGGTGATCGAAAAACCGGTTAATTCCGTACCGGCAGGTTCAAAATTCTGGATGGAAACCGTGGTGCTGTCTGCATTTCCATCGATCACGGTTTGGGAAATATAGGATGTATCGCCGGTTGTTAAAAACCAGGACGCGACCACCAATTTTTTCCCGTGAAAATCGACATTTTCCACATACGTTCCCGGTGCAACCAACACCGTATCGCCTACCTGCGCACTGTCGATCGCTTGCTGAATGGTTCCAAAATCATCCGGCACATTTATGACATCAGCAATTGTTACAGCAGTAAAACCCAACCACATTGTTACGATCAGAATCCATTTGTTCATGGATAAACCTCCATTGTTTAATTTGATCTGCAAAATTTTCGACCAAATTAATGGATTCTTCACAGGATTATGTGACTTAAGTAGAACTATCGCATTAAAACCATTTTTTGGGATTGAACAGCATTGCCAACCGCGAGGCGATACATGTAAACACCGCTGCTCACGCGTTCGCCAAGTTGATTGGTGCCATCCCACTGAACAGAAAATTTCCCGGCGGATTGCTGACCGTTCACCAGCGTTTTCACTAACTGTCCCAAAGTATTGTAAATTTGCAATTTAACATCGCTGAAATTTGACAATTGGTAATCGATGTGCGTTACCGGATTAAACGGGTTGGGATAATTTTGCGCCAGCGAAAAGCCATCCGGCAACGTGTTGCCGGTTTCTGCGATAGCCAGCGGTGCGGCCGGTGCATAGGTTACAGCAAACTCACCACCGACGCCGGCTGCCAATCGCAAAATGCGCTGTTGTGCGTCAAAATCGGCATATGGCTGTTCGTCGCGGGTGACAGCTGCGATGACCAGCGCCGTATCGCGAATCGCCAACGGTGTCATGTGAAATTCGCGCAGCGAATCTGCATCGTCAAATTCATAAAACAGCGTTGCTGCCTGTTTGTGCACCAGCAAATTTCCGTACACGTAGGTGTAATATCCGGTTTCGGTGGAGTGATACGCCGCTTTGCCGGAACCGCCTTTGGTAGTACCCCATTGGGTGATAAAACTGCCGTCGCGGGCGCGGTTTTCATACACTTCGCCGTATTCGTGATCCACAAAATATTTCATGAAAAAATCGAGCGATTCGTCGGCGACCTGCAAATATTGCTGCTCTCCGGTGAGGCTGTATAGTTGCAGTCCGGCGGTGATGGCCTGTTCCATTTGCCACCAGGCTTTGGCGGTATCGGGAATTCCCCACATCAGCATGTCGCCGGTGACGCGGTTGTAATCTTTGTATGGCCCGCCGTATTCGTGATCGTAGCCGTTATCCAGCACATGATCGACGGTGGTTTTTGCGCCCTGCAAATAATCGGGATTCGGGTCGATCTGATCCATCCGCGCCAGACACCAGCCGGTTTTCAGCACGTGCCCCATAATTGTCATTGTGTTGCTGCCGGTTACGGACCAGTTGCTGTTGTAGCCTTCCGCAAAACCGATGGACTGATTGGGCATCGAAGCGATCAGCCGGTTGAGCATGTTATCCGCAATTTCGCGGAGACGATCGAGATATTGGGCATCTTCGGTCATCAAATATAAATAGAGCAAATGGGTGGTCATGGCATCCACCGTCGCGTTGAAACTTTTGTTGGTCGATGCGGTCCAGTTGTAGGTGCCCACATCAAAATAGCCGAAATAATCCGGGCGATCATCCCAGAGATGCGCTTCAAGATCCGCGTATCCGCGCTGCAACCATTCCCATGCCAGCGAATCGCGGGTGGCTTCGTAAAATGCAGCGATGCCCAGCAAGGCATAATGCTGGTCGAATGCGTTTTTGTTTGCGGTCGGCGATTGCGGCGAGCCGTTGCGATTCACCCGCTGATACCAACCGCCGTTTGCAGCGTCCCAACAGTGATCGTACATAAATTGCAGGGTTTCGCGTGCCAGATTTATGTATAATGTATCGCCGGTGATCATGTAGGCGCGGGTCATTCCGTAGGCGTTCCGCGATTGCGAAATGGTCCATTTGGTGGTGCCGGTTGGCGTTCCGGTGCGATTAACATCGGTGTAAAATCCGCCGTATGTGTTGTCCCATGCATCCAGCCAGAAGCCGGCGGTGCTGTCCATGTAGCCGATCACGTTATCCGGATGTTGCAGATATTTGGATTGCAGCGTTTGCCCCGTCAGCATTCCGCTGATGAAAAAAACGATCAGAACAATCATTGTTCGATAACTATTCATCTAAAAAATATCCCGTTTTTTTGTTGAACCAGCCGGGCAAAAAGGCATTGCCCGTCAATTAATATCCATTCCCGAACAAAATATGATATGGTTGTTTGAATTACAAAAATTAATATCGAAATTTTGCCGATGAAAAATGAAGAACTGAAACAGCTTTTCCCGGGTATCGCGGATGAACAAATTGCGCAGTTTTCCCAATTTGCGGATGTGTTGCGCGATTGGAACCAGCGCATCAATTTGATTTCCCGGCAGGATGTGGATAATTTGTGGACACACCATTTTTTGCCCTCGATCATTCCGTCGACGTTTATCGATCTGCCGGCGCAATGTTGGGTGATGGATATCGGCAGCGGCGGCGGCTTTCCGGCGATTCCGCTGAAAATTTTGTATCCGCAATGGCAACTGCTGATGGTCGAATCCATCCGCAAAAAAAGCGCATTTTTGGAAAATGCCATCCAAACGCTGCAATTGCCGCACGCCACCGTGGTAAACGACCGGGTGGAAATGTTGGGCAAACGCGGCGAATTCCACCATAAATTTGATCTCGTAACCGTTCGGGCAGTGGCGGCCATTCCCAAATTGATCGAATGGGGCACGCCGTATCTGCGCCGCACCGGGCGTTTTCTGCTCTGGAAAGGCACCTCCGATTTGCCGGAAATGCAGGCAACCGCCAGCAAATTGCGGTTGAAATTCCGGGTCCATCAGGTGCCGGAAGCGCTGCAATCGCTCTCGCCGAAATTATCCGCGCTGTGCTGGTTCGAAATTTGGCGCGGCAGATAATCGCCAAAAATTGTTGCCAGCAAAAACCTGTGGAAAAATAAAACGCTTTGATCACCACTGTTCAATGGCGATAGTAATACTTTGATTTTTTAACCCGCACCATTGCGGGAAAAAATAAATAGTGAACATTTGCCGGGTTAAATTCCCGATAAAATAACCGAAAACTTTTTTGGCGGTTTATTCGTCTATTGCAGAAGTAATCGACAGACACTCCTCAATCAACTGCCGCCCGGAAAAATATAGATTCAGATGACAAAACAACCTTCGAAAGACAGCCTGATTTTACTGGCGCTTTGGCTGCTGATGTTTTCCGCCACCAGCCAATTGATGATTATTTCCCCGATTTTGCCCCAAATCAGCGCAGAGCTGAATATTCCCGAAGCCCTGAGCGGCACGTTAATTACGGCATACGCAGTGATGCTGGGTGTTTTTGCGCTGGTCATCGGGCCCATTTCCGATAAAATCGGTCGCCGGAAAATTATTTTGCTGGGCACCGGCGCAATGAGCCTGGCGCTGTTCCTGCACTATTTTGCATTCGATTATTTTTCGATGATGACCGTTCGGGCAGTTGCCGGATGCGCCGGCGGCATGCTCACCGGCTCCACAGTGTCGTATGTCGGCGATTATTTTCCGTACGAACGGCGCGGTTGGGCAAACGGCTGGATTTCTACCGGAATGGCGACTGGCAGCATTTTGGGCATCCCGATGGGCACGCTGCTGGCGGAGTGGTTCGGGTTTCGCGGACCGTTTACATTTTTTGCCGTAACAATGTTCGGCGCATTTGTGCTGACCTGGTTTGCGGTGCCGCAGCCGGACGTGCAGCTTTCGGAAGATCGCCTGACGCCAGGTGAAATTCTCAAAAAATATTGGGGAATGCTCGGCTCTGTGCAAACACGCACCATCGCCGCGATTTACGGATTGACGTATTTGGGATTATCGCTGTTTATCGTGTATTGGCCAACGTGGCTAACCGAACAATTTGGCGTTACCGGATACGAAATTGCGTCGTTATTTTTTGTCGGCGGGATTGCCTCTATCTTGTCCGGGCCGCGCGCCGGGCGCCTCTCCGACCGGATCGGGCGAAAATCGCTGATCATTGCCGCATCGCTCGGACTCGGCGTGATGATGGTTTTCACCACCCTGATTGTCCAGACGTTCTGGCTATCATTTGTTTACATTTTTATTTTTATGATTTTACAGGGTGCGCGGCTCAGTCCGTTTCAGGCGCTCATTTCTGAAATTGTTCCGGCGGAACGGCGTGGCTCGATGATGAGCCTAACCATCGCGCTCGGGCAGGTGGGGATGGGGCTCGGTGGCGTGGTTTCCGGGCTCACATACAGTAAATATGGCTTTGCCAGCAACACCATTCTCGGTGCCATTTCCGTGCTGGTGATGGCCGTTTTGCTGAAAGTTTACATCATCGAACCACCACTGGCCAGCCGAACCGTGGAAAGCAAACCGGCATCATCGCCCAATAATTAATTGGTGATCAATTGCCATTGGATATTGAAAATTTTAGGCGCTTCGTGATTTTTTTAGGCGCTTCGTGAAGCGCCTCTACGGTTCAGTTTACCATTTTCTGTTTTTCTTTTTGTTCTTATTTATCCTTTATCCTTTAACCATTATCCTTTAAAAATGAAACGCATCCTGCTCGTTATTCCATCCAGCACTTATCGCACGCACGATTTTATGGTTGCGGCGCAAAAAATCGGCGTTGAGCTGATTGTCGCGGCAGATCACCGGCAGGCAATGGCTGCGCTGGTGCCGGACACAACGCTCGCGCTGAACTTCCGGAAACCGGAAACGCTCGCCGAGGGCATCAAACAATTTGTGGCCCGACGCGGTTTTGAACATCCGGCGTTCGATGCCATTGTGGGCGTGGACGATACATCCGCATATGTTGCCGCGCTGCTGGCGCAAATATTACATTTGCCCCACAATCCTGTGGAAGCGGTTCGCTCGGCGCGCAACAAATATCAAATGCGCCAAAAAATTGCCGCAGCCGGATTGAATTATCCCTTTTTCCGGATTTTCCCGGCGAAGAAAAATCCCTCGCGAATCGCCAAACAAATCGATTTTCCCTGTGTGCTGAAACCGCTGTTTCTGTCCGCCAGTCGCGGCGTGATTCGCGCAAACAATCGCGATGAATTTGTGGCAGCGTTCGAGCGCATCAGCAATTTGATCGCCGATCCGGCTGTTGCCGCAAAAGCATATAATGACGAAGCCAGCCATATTTTGGTGGAGAGCTACATTCCCGGCGTGGAAATTGCCCTTGAAGGCATTCTCATCAACGGCGAATTTAAAACGCTGGCGATTTTCGATAAACCCGATCCGCTGGAAGGCCCTCATTTTGTGGAAACCATCTACGCGACGCCATCGCTGTTGCCGGCATATGTGCAGCGGGAAGTGACCCATTCTGTGCATCGCGCCGCGTTGGGAATGGGGTTGCGCAACGGGCCGGTGCACGCGGAAGTGCGCATCAACGACAAAGGCTCATTTGTGATTGAGCTGGCAGCGCGATCCATCGGCGGACTGTGCTCGCGGGTGCTCCGTTTTGGCGATGGCATAACGCTGGAGGAATTGATTCTCCGGCAGGCGATTGGCGAAGACATCAGCAACATTCAACGGGAACGCTCCGCCGCCGCAGTAATGATGATTCCCATACCGAAAAGCGGTATGCTCAAATCGATCAACGGCGTGGACGAAGCCAAAGCGGTTCCGGGCATCGAAAATGTGATCATCACCATTCCGGTGGATCAGCCGGTGGAACCGATGCCCTGGGGCGGGCGCTATCTCGGGTTCATTTTTGCACGTGAAACGCTCCCGGAAGAAGCCGAAGCCGCCATCCGCGAAGCGCACAGCAAACTCCATTTCGTGATTGAGTAATCCGACGAAGAGGTAATCAGCTGTATCAAATTTATGAAACAAGAACCACTGTTTATTTTTTATAAGACGATCAAAAACAGGCACTTATCAACAGAATTAGATTTTGATTAGACGCGATAATACTATTGCCCGGATTTCCGGTTGTGATTAAATTCGCTATCAAAGTGAAACCGATTGGAGGAATTACAAATGTTGAGATGGATATTGATTGGTGTTGCGGCTGTTTTGGTGCTCATTCAACTGGTGCCGGTTGATCGTTCAAATCCACCCGCGACTGAAAAACTGGTGATGCCGGACAACGTTCAACAAATTATGCAGCGCTCCTGTTTTGACTGCCATTCAAACGAAACCGTGTGGCCGTGGTATAGCTATGTTGCGCCGGTTTCCTGGCTGGTAAAGCACGATGTGGAAGAAGGTCGCGAACACCTCAATTTTTCCGAATGGGATAAACTGAACCAGAAGCGCAAAATGAAACGGCTGGAAGAAATCGTGGAAGAAGTTGAAGAAGGCAAAATGCCCATGCCGATTTATTTAATTATGCACGGCGATGCAGAAGTGAGCGCAGCGGAACTGGCAGTGTTGCGTGAGTGGACTCAGCAGGAACTCGGCAACCTTGGCGGCGCCGATATGGGAAGCTCAAACGACGGTGAAGAAGCACACGAAGAAGAACATTAAGCGGTAGTAAACAACATTTTGCAGAGTGAGTTTTGGCGCTCAATATCAGTCATCGCACTGGGTTGGGCGCTTTTTTGTTTTGATCTTGTCCAGCAAGTTTGCTTTCACATCCTCCGGCAGGCATTCTTCTTTGTAAACCTCTTTGCAGATGCTCACCGTCTTTTTTACGGAATCGATGTACTCCTGCAAATCCTCATCTTTTTCCACTGCGCTATGCAGTTCTTTACACATACAACCTTCCAGATCGTAACCAAGATAATTGCACAGTTCATCGAGAATCTTTTTTGAATGTTTGTTCATTATGACGAAATCCCCTGAAATTCGTTCATGTAATCAACCAATTGCTCTCTCAAATACATTCGGGCACGTTTCAGCCGAACCTTTACGTTGGTTTCGGTGATGCCCAAAATTTTGCTGGTTTCCCGGGTGGAGATACTTTCCAGATCGCGCAGCACAAACACGGAGCGATAAATTTCCGGCAGCGCTTCTACCGCTTTGTCCAGATGCTTTTTGAATTCTCTGCTGAGCATATCGCGCAGCGGCACATCCTGCCACTCCTGAATTTCCGCACTGTTCGGGCGATCGTAATATTTTTCCAGCTCTGTATCGCTGAGCACGGTTCGTTTTTCTTTGCGGATACGCATCAGCGCTTCATTGGTTGCGATGCGATACAGCCAGGTAAAAAAATCCGCACGTCCATCAAACGTATCGATTTTCTCATAAACCTTGATAAATGTTTCCTGAAGCACATCCGCCGCATCATCCGGGCGACGCAAAATGCGCAGTCCCAAATTGTAAATGCGCTCACTGTAAAGCTCAATTAACTCTGTAAAAGCATCGTCATCGCCGGATTTGGCGCGTTTCACCAGTTGTTTTGTTCGGGCTTTATCCATGTCCACGCTATTGTATTTGATCGCTGTTGTTCGAGAAAGTTACAAATGACTTTTTATTGAATCGGCTTGAATTATACAGATTTTTAAGAGACGCGCCAACAGTTTTCTATTTCGATATACCCCGAAAAACAAAACTGATTGCGCAGGCGATGCTGTCGGTTTAATTTAACGCTAACAATCAAAATCATGATATACCGGGAATTCGCAATGAGCAAATCATACAAAATACTATCACCACAAGATCTGCAGAATGTTAGCAACAGCGAAACCACCTTTGCGCTGGATGTGCTGAACGGTCTTTCCGAACACCCTAAACGATTGTCGTCCAAATATTTTTACGACGACACCGGCTCCGTCTATTTTCAAAAAATCATGAACTTGCCAGAATATTACCTCACCCGCTGCGAGACAGAGATCATTGAAACGCAAAAATCTGCGCTGTTACCACTATTGCTGGATGAATCATTCAACATCGTTGAACTTGGTGCGGGCGACGGCAGCAAAACCAGCCTGCTCATCGAATATTTCCAAAATCAGGGATTGGCATTCCAATACATACCGATTGACATATCCGAAGGTGCCATGCGCGAACTAACGGACACGATGCAAAAACGCTTTCCGGACATTACAACAACCGGCATTGTTGCGGAATATTTTGACGGTTTAAAATGGCTTTCCACCTACAACGACCGCCGAAATCTGGTTTTGATTTTGGGCTCAAACCTCGGCAATTTTCCGAAACCGCAGGCAAAAGTGTTTTTGCGCAGCCTCTGGAATACGCTCAACAATGGCGATTATGTATTTATCGGATTTGATTTAAAGAAAGATATCGACTTGATGCTTGACGCCTACAATGATTCCCAGGGCATTACCGCAGCATTCAACCTGAATTTGCTCAACCGGATCAACCGGGAACTTGGCGGCAATTTCGACCTGAACAAATTTCGCTTTTTTGCCACCTACAATGTTTTCTCCGGTGCGATCGAAAGCTATTTAGTCAGCCTGGAAAACCAGGAAGTGTCCATTCAAAAACTGGGGCAGACATTCTCGTTTCGTTCGTGGGAACCTATCCACACGGAGTATTCCTACAAATATCTCGCATCGGACATTCTGGAACTCGCCGAAGCAACCGGCTACCAGATCATTAAACAACTCTTCGACTCAAAGCGCTATTTCACAGACTCCGTCTGGAAAGTGCAAAAAAAAGCATAACAACAACACCAATTATCCCCAGAAACACAAAAGCCGCGAATATCGCGGCTTTCTTTATTTACAATTCGACTGTTTCACGTGAAACACTGCTATCAAAATTTCCGATAAAGATCACACTAAAACTGTTTCACGTGAAACACCACCATTGCTCCGAGCGCCTTTTTCGATATGGATCATCAATATCGTAACATCACTGTGGCGTACGCCGGAAATGCGCGCGGCTTGTCCCAATGAACGCGGGCGAACTTGTGCCAGCTTTTCCCGGCTTTCGGTTGACATTGACGAAATTGCCCGATAATCCAACCAGTCCGGAATAATCGTATCTTCCATTTTTTTGAACTTATCCACCAATTCCTGCTGGCGCTTCAAAAAGCCTTCATATTTGCAGGCAAACTCAACCTCCGCAACGGTAGACTCGCTGTATTCGCCATCAATCTCAGCAATGATATTTATCAAATCTTTGAGCGTCACTTCGGGGCGGCGGAGCACCAGATGCAACGGCGTCTGCTGTTTGATACCCGTGGTTCCCACCGAATCGGCGTATTCATTAAACTGATCTTGCGTAATCGACATGCCGTTAATCTTGTGTTGCAACAATTCGATTTCTTCGCGGCGACGAGACATTTTTTCAAACACGGCATCAGAAATCAATCCGATGCGATGACCGGTTTCCATCAATCGCAAATCTGCATTGTCGTGGCGCAACAGCAACCGAAATTCCGCCCGCGACGTAAACATGCGATACGGCTCCAGAATCATTTTGTTGATCAAATCATCCACCATCACGCCGATGTAAGCTTCGGAGCGATCCAGAATAAACGCCTCGCGATCGAGCAATTTCATCGCCGCGTTGATGCCGGCGACCAATCCCTGCGCAGCAGCTTCTTCGTAACCCGAGGTTCCGTTAATTTGTCCGGCGAAATACAAGCCTTCAACCAACTTCGTTTCGAGGGTCGAATGCACCTGATACGACGGAAAAAAGTCGTACTCCACTGCGTAACCGAGCCGCAGAATCTGCGCATTTTCCATTCCCGGAACGGTGCGAATCGCTTTTTCCTGCACATCGCCCGGGAGGCTGGTGGAAAAACCGTTCACATACACTTCAGGATTGTTGAAACCTTCCGGCTCCAGAAAAATCTGGTGGCGATCTTTATCGGCGAACCGCACAATTTTATCCTCGATAGACGGGCAGTAACGCGGTCCCAACCCCTGAATTTTACCGGTATACATCGGTGAGCGATCCAACCCGGTGCGCAAAAATTCGTGCGTTTCCTCTGTCGTGTACGTGATGTAACAATTAATCTGTTCGCGTTCAATTTTTTCCGTCTGAAACGAAAACGGCACCGGCGGATTGTCCGGATGCTGCGCTTCGGTTTTACTGAAATCAATACTGTCGATATGCACTCGCGGCGGCGTACCTGTTTTCAATCGCCCGGTCTGAAACCCCATTTCCAGCAGCGATTCCGTCAGTCCCTTAACCGCTTTTTCCCCGGCGCGACCACTCGCCATATTGTTTAATCCGATATGAATGCAGCCGTTCAAAAAAGTGCCGCAAGTGAGTACAATTGCGCGGCAGGGAATTTCGCTGCCATCTTCCAGCTTGGCGGCGACAACTTTGCCGTTTTGCTGAATCACGCCGATTACGGAACCGGCGATCACTTCCAGATTTTCCTGCGCAAAAATGCGTCGCTGTGCATCGTACATGTATTCCAGCCGATCCGCCTGCGCCCGCGGCGACCAAACTGCCGGACCTTTGGAACGATTGAGCATTTTGAAATGAATACCGGTTTTGTCGATAATTTTGCCCATTTCGCCACCCAGCGCGTCGATCTCGCGAACGAGGTGTCCTTTCGCTAGTCCGCCAATTGCCGGATTGCAGGACATTTTCCCGATGGTTTCTTTTTTGAGCGTCACCATCGCTGTTTTCAAACCGAGTCGGGCGGTTGCCAACGCCGCTTCAATTCCGGCGTGCCCCCCGCCAGCGACAACCACATCAAATCTATTCATTTCATAAACCTCATTTGTTTCACGTGAAACGTATCCGCTTGCAAAACATGTTTCGACTGTTGCGGATTTTCGAAGAAAAGAAAAATACGACCTTTTAGGTCGCATTACAATATTGAATTTAATATGCAATTTGCGGACAGGAAAATTTACCGCCGGTGACGAGCGACTTCCACCGACGGCTTCATGTTTTTAATTTTAAACGAGGGTTTTGGCAGCGGGTTGCGGCAACGCGGTCCTGCGCTTGGGCAAACCCAATTGAGATTGTGAAATATCCGACTGGTTCAGAGAGAAAAAATCTATCGCAGTTTTGACTTCCGTTGCAGTGGCTTGCAGTTCGGTTGCAGATGCGGAAAGCTCCTCTGCCGATGCGGCATTCTGCTGAATTGCCTGATCAAACTGCTGGATTGCTTTGTTGATTTGCTCAATGCCGCTGGATTGCTCGCTACTTGCTATACTGATTTGACGAACCAGTTCCGCGGTTTTTTCGATTTCCGGCAGAATGAATTGCAGGGTTTCACCGGCTTTTTCTGCGATCACAATATTTTTTGCGGAAACCTCATTTATTTCACCGGCGGCAGCCTGACTGCGTTCCGCCAATTTTCGCACTTCCGCTGCCACAACAGCAAAACCGCGTCCGCTCTCGCCGGCGCGGGCGGCTTCGATGGCGGCGTTCAATGCCAGCAAATTGGTTTGCCGGGCAATTTCACCGATGATCGATATTTTGGACACAATTTCCCGCATCGCGGAAACCGTTTGCATTACCGCTTCACCGCCAACGCTGGCATGCTGTGATACGTTTTGGGCTATCGTTTCTGTGTGGGCCGCGTTTTCCGCACTTTGGGCAATATTCGCAGATATCTCTTCGATTGATGCGGATATTTCTTCGATTGTAGCGGCTTGCTCCGTTGACGCGCCGGCAATTTGATCCGACGCACTGCGGAATTCCACGCTGCTGTCCAGGGTCGATCCGGCAGAGTTCTGAACCGAATTGACGATCTCCCGGAGCCGCTCGATGAAGTCACGGAACGAATCACCCAATTGCCCCAGCTCATCTTTGGAACGATAACTGATCTGCAAATCCAGATCGCCTTCGGAAAGCCGTTTGGCAGCGACCTGCATCGCAACAATCGGCTCGGCAATCTGGCGATACACCAGATATCCCACCCCAAAAGAAATCGCAAAACTCAACAGCGCAATAGCGAGAAAGAAAATAAATTCGCCGTTGGCGCGGGAATAATTTGCTCCGGCATGGCTCAACAGATCAACAGAAAGCCGGTCTTCTACATTTTTCAAAAAATTGATTTTTTCGGTTATCGTATTGAACCATTCACCGGCATCCACGCCAAAGCCGCCTTCGTAAAAATGCGCATAAGCAACGGACCGGAATTTCAACACGTTTTCAAACGCGTCGTTTTGGGTAATTTCTTGATAATAGGTTTTTTGGTCAGGCGACGCAAGTGACATAAAAACATCAACATAAGTATCCTGGGCGACAACCAGTCCGTGAAATTTTTTGAAATTTTCGCCAGCAAAATTATCGCGCGCAAAAGTGTTGCTCAACACCGCGCGTTCGATACCGGAACGCTCTTTCGATTTCAAAAAATTCGCGTAAGCTGTTAATTCTACTGAGATTTCAGGGTCGTTACTAACGCCGGAACCTTTTGCAATCGTGTTCAAAAATTTGGCATTCATTCCGGTGTAATAAGCCAGCGCTGCATCGATGGGCAGTTGAAGCGCCGAAATTTTTTGACGTGTTTCCCCTATTCGGGATAAATCTGATCGGGCGGATTCCAGCAATTCCCGGAACTCTTCGCCATATGCGGATTTGGAAAAATCGCTTAAAAACGCAGCCAACTCCGCCGATTTTTCATCGGTGATCGAGCGTTGGGCAACCAGCTCGGTTTTGAATTGTACACCCTGGCTGCCGATAAATCCGGCGGTGCGTCCGCGTTCTTTTTGGGTTTCGTGAACCAACGCACTGATTTTGGTGGACAATTCGACAAGCTTTACGACTTGTGCCATTGACGATGCGATTTGCCGTTTTTCTGAAATTTGATTGGCTGAAAAAAACACCATCGCCATCATCGAAATACTGACCAACAGCAACAATTTGAATTTGAATGTCAGGTTCTTTAACCAAGCCATTTTTGTCCCTTTTCCCTTGTAAAATGCAAGATAGTAGTCATCGGGAAACGGCTTGAAAAGATTAGCAGAAAAGTTATAATTGAACCGTTAGTGACTGTGGTGCAGGTTATTTGCCGATGCAAAAATTGGCAAAAATATGATTGATCACATCATCCGGTGTGGTTTCGCCGGTGATCTCGCCGAGGCAATCGAGCGCCAAGCGAATATCCACCGAAATAATTTCTTCTGTGGCGTGCATTTCGATGGCTTCGATGGCGTTTTGCAGCGCGGTGATGGTTCGCTCCAGCACGTTTTTGTGGCGGGCGCTGGTTACTACAATTTCCTCGGATTCCATGCTGGTATCGCTGATGAGGACCTGCTTTAGCGCATGTTTTAACGCTGCAGCGCCGGCGCCGGTTTTTGCTGAAATTTGCACCAGCGGAAAATTTAGTTTTTCCAGCGTTGTCCGGGTTTGGGAATTTTCGGGCAGATCCGATTTGTTCAACGCCAGCACGATGTTCACCGCTTCGCCGTGATCGCGGATAATGTCCAGCAACACGCGGTCATCTGCGTCCAATCCGGTGTGGCCGTCAAAAATGCACAACGCAACATCTGCCGTTTGGATGTGCTCCATCGCCCGCTGAACGCCGATCGCTTCGATTTTGTCTTCGGTTTTGCGGATGCCTGCGGTGTCCACCGCCTGAACCGCCAATCCGTCCAGCTCCATCGTCGCTTCGATGTAATCGCGGGTGGTGCCGGGAATATCGCTGACAATCGCGCGGTCGCGCTGGAGCAACTGGTTCAACAGGCTGGATTTCCCGACATTCGGTTTGCCCAAAATGAGAAGCTTCACGCCTTCCTGCAACAGCCGTCCGTAATCGTAAGTGTTCAGCAGCGATTCAATTTGGCCGATCACTTGCCGCATTTTTGCGGACATTTCGGCAACCGGCATCACTTCAATTTCTTCATCAGAAAAATCGAGATTTATTTCCAGCAGCGCGAGATGGTTCAAAATATCGGTTTTGATCTCGTGAATTTTTTCCGAAAGACGCCCTTCGAGATGCCGCAACGATTGCGAAACACTTTGGCGAGAGCGCGCACTGATAATTTCGGACACGGCTTCCGCCTGCGAGAGATCCATTTTCCCATTCAAAAACGCCCGAAAAGTGAACTCGCCGGGATCGGCAATCCGGGCGCCGCGCCGCACAATTTCGCTGATAATCCGGTTGATAATCAACGGATTGCAGTGGCAGCTGATTTCCACCAGATCCTCGCCGGTGTATGATTTCGGGGATTGAAAAAATGTGGTAACCACCTGATCCAGCGATGCGCCGTTTTCCGTTCCGCGCAATTCGTTGAATACGGCCTGTCGGGCATGTTCCGGCGTGATCGCGCGTTTGAGCAACGGATTGAGAATATCCAGCGACTGTGCGCCGCTCAGCCGAACAACGGCAATTGCCCCGCTGCCCATCGGCGTGGATAGCGCAACAATTGTATCATCCCGGGAAATGTATTTCATAAAATATCCCCAAATAAACAAACGCGCAGGAGATGTTGCCATCGCCCTGCGCGTCCGTTGCTGTATTTAAAAATTGGCTTACTTCTTTTTTGATTGACGGCGCTGGGTGCGATTGCCCTGAGCGGTTCCGGCCCGTCGTTGGGCAATTTGCTCTTTAATGGACAGCGCTTTTTTGGGCGCCGGTTTATCTGCTTTTTTGGGTGCGTCGTCACCGGAGCTACCGGTTGCGGCGGCATCTGCTACGCCCATTTTTTTCTTGATCATATGTGTTTGCACCATGCTCAACAGGTTGAAAATGGCGTAATACATGTTCAAACCGGAAGGCAGCGAATAAAAAATGAAAATCAGGAACAGCGGCATAAAATAAACCATGGCCTTCTGTTTCGGATCGGTGACCGTCATTTTCGATTGCCAGATCATTGTTAAGCCCATCAAAATCGGCAGAACGTGCAGCGTATCGCCAATGAACGGCAACGTTGTCCCCAACTGCAGCGCGTCCGGTCGCGACAGGTCGGTAATCCAACCAACGAACGGTTCGCCCCGTAACTGAATGGTAGAGCGAAACACAATGAACAGCGCAAATAACAGCGGCATTTGCAGCAACATCGGCAAACATCCGCCGAGCGGATTTACCCCCTGTTCTTTGTAAAGCTTCATCATTTCGCTATTGAGGCGTTGGGGCTCGTTTTTGTATTTTTCCCGCATTTCGGTCATTTTGGGGCTAAGCACCTGCATCCGGCTCATGGATTCGTAGCTTTTTTTGGTGAGCGGGTGCAGCAGCAGTTTCACCAATATCGAGAAAACAATAATCACAAAACCGTAATTCGGGATAAAATTGTGCAGCGCTGTAAACGCCGGGAGAATGATCCAACGGCTGATCGGACGGAAAATTTCCTCATACCAATCGCGGTTCATCACCAGGTTTTCCAGCCCTACATTATATGGCTCCAGATCGCCAATGCTGATCGGACCGATATACACGGTAAATGTGTCGGTGTAAGTGGCGGCTCTTTCCAATGGAAAACCAACGCCCAAATCTGTTTCAAACACTTTCAGGATATGATCTTTTTCGCCATACGCCTGCGCCGTCATGTTCACGCTCATATCATCTTTGACATGCGGAATAATTGCGGCGAGAAAATATTTGGTTCGAATGGCCGTCCAGTTGATCTGACCGGTTTTTTCCAGCTTTTCAGTTTCTTCTTCGGAAACATCCAGCTTTTCCAGTTCACCGCCGAGCGAAACGTAACCGCGCGCGTAATCGTAATCATCGCGTTTGTTTTCTTCGGTGGCTGCCAGCCCGTTTTTCCAGCCGAACGAATACCAGCGATTGCCGATAAACTGCTCGGGATTTTCGAACCGCACCACAACATCCATCGCGTAGCTATCGTAACGGAGCTTGTATTCCTTTACAATTCTGCCGCCTTTGATGGGCAGATAGAATTCCAGCGATGCTTCCGGGTTGTTTTCGTCCAGAATAATTTTCTGGCCGTTGGCGAGATCGGTTTGCAGAAGCAGATTATTCAACTTCACATTTTGACCGTCTTTGTCCACCAGCGAAAGCGCCAGCCCGTTGCCACCAAAAGGCGTTTCGGTGATATTGGGTTGAATCAGGTTAACGTTGCCACCGTAATAGTAGTCATGTTTTTTCAGTTCCCACGATACCAAATGCCCGCCGCCGCGATTGCTCAGCGTAGCTTTCACTAATTCGTTTTCGAAAAAAATTTGTTTTTCCGATGAATCGCTTTCGATGCCGGTAACGGATGCGGCCAACGCTTCGGGTTCCGGATCAATCGATTCCCGGATAGCTTCTTCCCGCTGTTGCGGCGGCAGTTGCCGGGTCGCGACCGAATCCGAATCCGCTTTGGCGGCCATTGCCGAACGGGTAGTATCGCTAACCAGATCACCGGGTACATAAGGGTTTTCGCCACTTAACCACTGCATAAAATACGGCATGGTAAAAGTGACCAGAATAATCAGAAAAATACCAATAAACGCGCGTTTATTCTCCATTCTCTATCCTTGTTGATTTTGGCGGGACCAAATCGACTCCCCCTTCATGAAACGGATGACATTTGGAAATTCTCCGAATTGCCAGCCAGCTCCCTTTCCATGCGCCATGTTCGCGCAACGCTTCGAGGGCATATTGTGAACAAGTGGGATAAAATCTGCAGGTTGGCGGGAAAAAAGGGGAAATAAATAACTGATAAAATTTAACCAGACCAATGAGTACATACTTCATTTTCGCATCACCAATTGGTGAATATCTTTTTCCAATGCGTCATAATCAGTTGTATATCGTTTCATAAAAAAGATGACGTATTGTTGTTTAAACCACTCGGGATTGCGGCGATAAATTTCCCGCGCAAGGCGTTTCATTTTATTGCGATGCACCGCATTTCCCAATCGCCGGGGCACCAAAACCGCAAATTTCGCAGAATCTGCGGTTTTGAAAAACATATTTGCAAACTTGCCCGGCACGCGTTTACCGGAGGATAACACCTCCTGAATTTCAGGCTGGTGTTTGAGCATCCGGCGGCGCGGCAGTGTAAATCGTGCAAGCGGTTTATCCACTTACTGTTAACCGCTTACGTCCTTTTGCACGACGGCTTGCCAACACTTTGCGGCCGTTTTTCGAAGCCATACGGGTCCGAAAACCGTGCTTATTGACGCGCTTGCGGTTATGGGGTTGGAATGTTCTTTTCATGGTTTACGTCTCCACCATTTTGGTTTAGTTTCAAACTGATAAATAAAACAAAAAAAAGTCCTTTTGTCAACCGATTTGGGCCAATTTTAACCATCTTGCAAACAGGCTCGATAAATAGTGAATTTTTTTTCATCTAAACTATTGCATTTTCTGGCAATTCACGGTATTTTTGTCACGATAAACAGAAATTGGTGATTGGGTATGGCACAAGTTGTTTCCTTTATAATACAAAAAGGCGGTTGCGGTAAAACCACAACAACCGTAAATACGGCAAGTTATCTCGCGCAGCAGGGATTTAAAGTGCTGGCTGTAGATATGGATCCGCAGGGCAATTTAACGCAGCATTTCGGTTACGATACGGATTTGCTCAGCCCAACCCTCACCCAACTGTTTCTCAAAGAAAAAACGTTTGATGAAGTTGTATTACGTCGCAGCGAAAACCTGCACATCCTGCCCAATAATATTGAAATGACATCCATCGAATTTACGCTGTACAAATCCTTTCAGCGGGAATTTGTGCTGCGTGATATGCTGCACCCGGTCAGTCATCAATACGATTTCATTTTGATTGACTGCCCGCCGAACCTCGGTATTTTGTCTGTGAATGCGCTGGTTGCCAGCAAAGAGCTGATTCTGGTGGTTTCACCGGAATTTTTCCCGATGCGCGCGATCAAACCGCTTTATGAAACATACCGGACGGTAAAACAAAGCCTAAACCGAACCCTCAAATTTAAGGGTGTGCTGATGACCATGTGCGATTTCCGCACCCGTCACGCACAGGAAGTCCGCGATATTTTACGCAAAAACTTCCCGCAGAGTTTGTATCAGAGCAACATCCGCAACAACGTCGCGCTGAAAGAAGCGGCTTCGCACGGGCAAAGCATTTTCGAATATGCCCCGCAATCGCCCGGTGCATTTGATTACCAAAATTTTGTTGAAGAATTCATTAAAGATCACGCCGAAGTCCAAAAGAAAAAAAGCTTTTACGAAGACCGTTTCCAGGGTCTTCCCGAAAAAGAGAAAAAAGAAATCCTGGTTTTTGCGCAGCAGAACCTTTCCACATATAATCGCACCCGACTGGACGGGCTGGTGGAACAACCGGTCATTCAGGAAGCATTGATTATCGAGCGCAACCGGATTCTGGAAAAATTATTTCCGTATCGTCATCACGCCAAAACACAGTAATTGAACATGAAAAAACGCTACGTTTGTATGGTAGCGCTGTTGTGGTGGAGCATTTGTGCCCACGCCGCATTTGATTTTCCGGCGTATAGCGCCCGCCATGCCGCGCTTTCGAACAGCTATTTAGCTGCACCGGGACGGGACGGTTTTTTGCTGAATCCCGCGCTTTCGGCAAATGCTGCCGGTTTTTACGCCGCGCTCAATTATTCCCGGCTCTTTAATCTTGCGGAGTTGCGCTACACCAACGGCATTTTTTCGCTGCCGCTGCGCGATTGGGGCGTGGGTGCTTCCGTGGAAAGTTTTGGCGGAAATCTGTATTCCGAAACGCGAATTACGCTGAACGCCGCACGGGTGATGCTCTCGGATCGGCTGAGCGCGGGATTTTCTGCGCATCTCTACCGTATTTCTGTGGAAAATTATGAGAGCACCGGCACTTTTGGTGTAAGCGTCGGGTTGCTGTATTCGCTCTCCGAACAGTGGCAAATTGGCGCCGCCATCGAAAATATCAATCAACCGGAATTGAATGGCTACACCGAAGAACTGCCGCAGGCAATGCGGATTGGCGTTGCGTATCAACCTGTTGCGGCGCTGCAGGCTTTTTTATCGGTGGAAAAGGATCGCTGGTATGCGCCGGAAGTTGCTGTTGGCGTGAGTTACCAAATTTCTGAACAGCTCGCGATCCAAAGCGGATACAACACGCAGGCGGACAAACCGTCGGCAGGCGTTCAGTTCAGCGCGATGCAACTGGATATCGGTTACGCGATGCAGTATCACTTCGATTTGGGCGAAACCCATTTTTTCAGCGTCGCGTTCCATCGCTGAAAATTGGATGCACAATGTTGCAGAATCAAAAAAAGCTACAAATGCAATCTCATTTTTGCTATATTCCCGCCCGATGAAAAACCGGGTTCACAAATTTCGACCGTTATAATTAAGCAAGGGTTGCAGAAATCCTTATCCCACCTTCTGTATAAGTTTCGCCACCCCGACAAATAATCATTTTAAAAATAAACGATACCTATATGTCTGATTTTTCTGAAATTAACAAACGAAAAACATTTGCAATTATCAGCCACCCGGACGCGGGAAAAACAACCCTGACGGAAAAGTTGCTGCTGTATAGCGGCGCGATTCAGATTGCCGGTGCGGTAAAATCGAATAAAATTAAGAAAACCGCAGCATCGGATTTTCTGGATATCGAAAAACAACGGGGCATTTCCGTTGCCACTTCCGTACTTTCTTTTTTCTATAAAGGCTTAAAAATCAACTTGTTGGACACACCGGGACACAAAGATTTTGCCGAAGACACATACAGAACGCTGACAGCGGTTGACAGCGTAATTCTGGTGATCGATTGCGTAAAAGGCGTGGAAGAACAAACCGAAAAACTGATGCAGGTTTGCCGCATGCGCAACACGCCCGTTATCATTTATATTAACAAAATGGACCGGGAAGGCAGAAATCCGATTGAGTTGCTGGACGAATTAGAAGAAAAGCTTTCCATCAAAGTGCGACCGCTGACGTATCCGTTGGGAATGGGTTCGCGGTTTCGCGGTGTTTACAATATCTACAAAAAATCGTTTGCGTTTTACCGCCCGCAAAAAGAACGAAAAACAGAAGACATTGCCGTTTTCAACGGATTGGACGACAGCGGACTGGACAAAACATTTGGCAAAGATGCAGAAACGCTCCGCCACGACGTGGAATTGATCGACGGCATTTACGAAGATTTCACCGTTGAAGAATATTTGAGCGGCAACCTGGCGCCGGTATTTTTTGGCAGCGCGCTGAACAATTTTGGCATCAAGGAATTGCTGGATACGTTCATCGAAATTGCGCCCGTGCCAAAACCGCGAGAAACCACCAACGGACTGGCGCAGCCCACCGATAAACAATTCAGCGGATTTGTGTTCAAAATACACGCGAACCTCAATCCGAAACACCGGGACAGAATCGCGTTTTTGCGGGTGTGTTCCGGCAAATTTGAGCGAAACACTTTTTATCATCACGTTCGGCTGAACCGCCAGTTAAAATTTGCAAACCCCGCATCGTTTATGGCGCAGAACAAATCGCTGCTGGAAGAAGCCTTTCCCGGCGATGTGATCGGGCTGTATGATTCCGGCATTTTCAACATCGGCGATACGCTCACCGAAGGTGACAATTTTATGTTCAAAGGCATCCCGCGATTTTCGCCGGAGGTGTTCAAAGTGCTCACCAACAAAGATCCGTTTAAATCCAAACAGTTGGAAAAAGGCATTCGCTATTTAACCGACGAAGGATTGGCGCAATTATTCACCCGGGATTTGGGCAACAAAAAAATTGTCGGTGTGGTTGGCGAATTGCAGTTCGATGTTCTGAAATACCGGCTGCTCAACGAATTCGGCGCGAGCGCGGATTTTTCGCCGATGGCGTCGTACAAAGCCTTTTGGGTTCAATACGAATCCAAAAAAGATATCGAATACCTCACGCAATCGTATTCAAACAATCTGTATCTCGACAAAAATGACAACATTGTTTTCATCGCGGAAACCATTTATTCCTATCAACTTGCCAAAGAACGATGCCCGAACGCCTCGTTTTTGTCATCGATCGAGCACAACGAACAAACCCTGCTTTTGGATAATAACGAATAATATCTGCAGAAATTTGTCATCATTCCGGCCGGGATAGCAATATTTCCCTGCGATGCTTCGCAACAAGAAACAACCCGTTTTTCTCGTGACAAAGATCACGATCAATCATCGAAAATAGGATATTCTGTTGATTCCGGAAAACTACGGATTTCCGAAATCGATACATTAATACAGGATTTTTCATGAAATTTTTTGGACGATACGTTTTGGCGTTACTCGCATATTTGACGGCGATGTCTGCAAACGCAGTTGGGCAGGTTGGCGGCATCACCGGAAAAGTGGTGTACACGGTAGACAAAAAAGTGCGGGTGCACGAACTGGGCAATCCGGAATTCACCGAACTGGGTCGCGGGAAATTTGCCCGCTGGAGTCCGGACGGACAAAAAGTTGCCGTAAAAGACGGCGAAACCATTTACGTAATCAACGCGGACGGCACAAACAGAATCGATTTGGTAACCGACGCCGAAGGCGATAACAACTGCCCGATCGAATTTCACACCAACGGAAAAGAAGTGCTCTATATTTACGACGATCAAATTATGGCGGTTGATATTCACAGCAAAGCCAAACGCGTGCTGGTGGATTTTGTGGATTGCACCGGCGAAATCGGCATGGCTGCGGATAAAAATCGTGTGGTTTGCCGCGACGGTCACACGCTCCGGGCGATTGATCTGGATACCAACAAACACACCGTTTATCACAATGACAACTGTTCGGCGGGCATTTCGCCGGATGGTAACCACATCACATACAACGATAACGGCAAACCACATCATTTATACGTGTACATCGATCAGTTGAACGCGACGACGACAAAATCGCAGAATTTCCTGAAAATTTCCCACAGCGTAATGCCCGGCGAAATTATGGGCGATAATCATCACTGGTCCAATCACAACGACTGGATAACCTGCGAAGGCGACGAAAAACGCAACGGCGTGCCATACATGATCAACGTGGTGACCCAAAAAGGCTATGTGATGGTCGATGTTTCCGGCACCAAATATCCCGATTTGTGGGTGGATACGTCCGCAGACGCTGAATGAAAAAAACAAATTCCTGCGAACGCAGGGTTCTAAATTGTTTATCCAGAAAACCAACTGTGAACATACATGCTGTTTAACTCTTTCGAATTCCTGATATTTTTTCCGATTGTGCTCATCCTGTTTTTTGCGATTCCCCATCGCTTTCGCTGGATGTTGCTGCTGGCAGCCAGCTACTATTTTTACATGTGCTGGAAACCGGAATACATCGTCCTGATTTTGATTTCCACGGTGATCGATTACATCGCCGGATTGCAAATCGGCAAAGCTACGCTGCCATCCCGGAAAAAATTTTACCTCGTGCTGAGTTTGTTCAGCAATCTCGGGATTCTCTTTTTCTTCAAATACGCCAATTTTTTCAGCCAGTCGCTGCGCGATTCGTTGCAGCAATTCAACATTTTTTACGATTCACCGGTGTTCGATTTTTTGCTGCCGGTGGGGATTTCCTTTTACACGTTCCAGTCGCTCAGTTACAGCATCGATGTGTATCGCGGGAGCAAAACGCCGGAAACCCATTTGGGGAAATTTGCCCTGTACGTGGCGTTTTTTCCGCAATTGGTTGCCGGACCGATCGAGCGATCGGAGCGCCTGCTGCCGCAATTTTCCCAAAAACAATCATTTGATTATGATCGATTCATCTCCGGTGCCCGGCTAATGCTCTGGGGATTTTTCAAAAAATTAGTGATCGCCGACCGATTGGCGATTTACGTAAATGCCGTTTACAACGAGCCGGCGGAATTTCCCGCGCTGACGCTGCTGATGGCAACCTACTTTTTCGCGTTCCAGATTTACTGCGATTTTTCCGGCTATTCGGATATCGCAATTGGCGCATCGCGCATCATGGGTTACGATTTGATGGAAAATTTCCGGCAGCCCTATCTCGCCAAATCGATTTCGGAATTCTGGCACCGCTGGCATATTTCGCTGTCCAGCTGGTTTCGGGATTATTTGTATATTCCGCTCGGCGGCAACCGCGTGGGTAAAATGCGTTGGTATCTCAATTTGATGATCGTTTTTGTGGTCAGCGGTTTGTGGCATGGCGCCAACTGGACATTCGTTGTTTGGGGATTTTTGCACGGTGCGTTTCTGGTGTTCGCTGTTTTGGTTGCCGGATTGCGCGAACGTTGGTTCCATTTTTCCGGGCTGAGCCGGATGCCGAAGCTGCTCAATTTCCTGAAAATTGTGGTGACCTTCCACCTGGTTTGTCTCGGCTGGATTTTCTTCCGCGCCAATTCGCTGGGCGATGCGCTGTTTATCGTTCAGCAAATTGCGCAGCTCAATTTCTCCCCAGAAAGCATCGAAGCGCTGGTGGTGAAAGATCTCGGTTTGGCGGAAATGCTCGTTGCCATCGCCTCCATCGGATTTTTGCTGATTGCCCATTTTGTGCTAAACTCGCAGAAATTATCCGGACAAATTGTCACGTTTCCACGCAGCGCCCGCTGGGCATTTTATTACGCGCTGATTTTGGGGATTGCGTTTTTCGGCGTGTTCAGCCAGTCGGAATTTATTTATTTTCAATTTTAACCTGAACAATTTTTCGGTGAAAAGATTCCTGCCTTCGCAGGAATGACAACCTGAAATTCCGAATAAAGAAAAACCTGAAAAGAATAAAGAAAAAACTAAAAACCCTATGTGTAATACAATCAAGAAGTTACTGCTGTTTATTTTACCGCTGCCGGCGCTATATGCCATCGCGGTGATTGCCATGAGCATGGTGCAATATGGCGATACGAATCTGATGAAAATCGCATCGCGCAATCCGGTTCAGCCGGGCGAGTTCGGCTTTACGCTGGAACGGCTGTCGGAGGTGGAAACCTATCGCGATATCGACATTTTATTTCTGGGATCGTCGCATTGCTACCGCACATTTGACACCGGATTTTTCGCGGAAAACGGGTTGAAAACCTTCAATCTCGGCACTACCGGACAAACGCCGCTGAACGGATTTTATCTGATGAAACGCCATTTCAATCGGCTGCGTCCGCAACTGGTGGTGATCGAGCTATATTATAAAGTAATGGATCGCGACGGGTTGGAATCGCTGTATGATTTGTCGATCAATTCCACATATTCGCCGGAGATGCTGGAAATGGCGCTGTCCATCAACAGTCCGCACGCAATCAACGATGTGCTCGGGCGCTTCGCCAGCGACAAACTGGACGTCACGCCGAAGATCGAGCAGGTTGACATCGACGGCGAATTATATGTTCCCGGCGGCTACGTGCGATACACAAAAATGCCCGCGCCGGAAGAATTGCAACATTTGAATGACACAACCGCTATCGCAAAAACGGATTGGATTCCTGCGCCGGAGCAACTGGATTACATCGGAAAAATGATTGAATTTGCGCACGCCCAGGGCAGCAATGTGCTGTTACTTACCAAACCGTCGCCGCCGGCCATCCGGTATTCGCTCAACGATCCGCAGGAACCGGGCAGGCAATTTCAGGCAATCGCCGAAGCATACGGTGTCGATTACATCAACTATAATGGGTTGCTGAAATATTCCGGTGAGCTGTTTTATGATTACGAATATTTGAATCAGAACGGCATTTTAAAGTTCAACCAAACGCTGCTGGACACGATTGTGCAGAAAAATTTGCTGCCGGTGAAAAAGCAGTTGGTTGATGGGGAATAAATCTGTTTGTAGAAATGTGCCCTTCGACGACGCTCAGGGCACAAAAATTTTCAATTATTCCGTCCGCTGAAACGCAATTTTGCCATCCACAATCGTGAAATCCACCGCCGTGTTCAGCAGTTCTTCTTCCGGGACGGTCATGATGTCCTGCGAAAAAACTGTGAAATCCGCCAATTTTCCTACCGCAATTGAGCCTTTGATTTCTTCCTCAAATCCGGCGTAAGCGGCATCCAGTGTGTACGACCGCAACGCTTCTTCGCGGGTCATTTTTTGGCTTGGCTCGAATCCGCCAGGGGGATGTCCGTCCAGCGTTTTGCGGGAAACCGCCGCGTAAAAACAGGCGATGGGCGTGAGCGGCTCCACCGGCGCATCGGTGCCGTTGGCGATTTTCGCGCCGCTGTCCAGCAATTTTCGCCAGACATACGCGCCCTCGTCGATACGTTCCTGCCCCAGCCGGTCAATCGCCCACGGGCGATCGGATGACATGTGGATGGCCTGCATCGCCGGAATGACGCCCAATTGCGCAAATCGCGGAATGTCTTCTTCCGTCAAATGCTGTGCATGTTCGATGCGAAAGCGACTGTTTTGGGCTTTTTCGGGATTGGCGGCAAAGGCTTTTTCATACTGGTCGAGCACTTCGCGATTGGCGCGATCGCCAATGGCGTGAGTGCAAATCTGAAATCCGCCGTTCAACGCTTTCGCAGCCATTTCGCCAATTTTATCCATCGATATCACGGCATTGCCAAAATGATGGTGGCGATCGCTGTATTCTTTGAGTAGCCACGCGCCGCGCGAACCGAGCGCACCGTCCGCGTATAATTTCACGCTGCGAACCGTCAGAAAATTGTTGCCGTAGCCAACCAACGGACCGTTGGCAAAACATTCATCGAGAAAATCATCCAGAAATTTACCGTTTTTCCAGCTGGAAAGCATCACCCACAGCCGCACGCCGAGTTGGTGATTGTCCGCCATCATTTTATACAGTTCGATTTCCAGACTGTCCGCGCCGGCGTCGTGAAATGTGGTAATACCATTGCTCAACGCTTCCTGCGTTGCCAGTTCCAGTTTGCGGCGATTCATTTCCGGGGTGGATTGCGGGATGTGCGAATTAATTAAATCCATCGCGACTTCCGTGAAAATACCGGTAGGATTTCCGGCGTCATCTTTGATCACTTCTCCGTCGCCGGAAAGTTCGCTGGCGGGCGTGATGCCGGCAATTTCCATCGCTTTGGCATTGGCGATGGCGGCGTGTCCGCTGGCGTGCCACAAAAATACCGGGTGATTCGGCGAAACCGCGCTCAGCGCATCGTGCACCTGAAATCCGCGCACCATTTCGGCGGGCAGCGAATCCCATTTATTCTGATGCCAGCCGCGTCCCAAAATCCATTCGCCTTCCGGCGTGGTTTTCACAGCTTCCGCCACTTTCGCAACAATCTCATCGTAACTTTTTGTATCTGCTAAATTTAGGCTAAGTTTTGCCCAACCGAGCCCCATAAAATGGGCGTGCGCATCGATAAATCCGGGGGTTAGGGTTCGCCCGTTCAAATCGAGGGTGTGCACACTGCTTTCCACCCAATCTGGCGCATCCGCAGCCGCGCCAACAAAAGTAATTTTGCCATTTTTTACCGCAATCAAACCGGCAGTGGGCTGTTCCGGGTTCATCGTGTAAATGGTGCCGTTGTGAATCACCAGATCCGCTTTGGGCGCAGAGCTGCATTTTACCAAAATCATGAGACCGACAACCGCCAGCCATTTGAGGATATGAAGCGTTGCGCGTTTGAACATGACATTTTCTCCCGGGTTTGCCACAAAAAAATTGAGCGCTTAATTTTCGGGTCATTCCGGGCTTTTCCCGGGATCTCCGGCATCTACCGATCATCAACTGCCAATAGCGTGATTTCACGGTGATACATTACAGCGCTCGTTCTGTGGTTTTTTCAATTTCGAAGCTGAAATATATTTATTTGTTGGGAGATATGCAAATTTTGGGGGAATATCTGAACAATCATGTATTATTACCCCCGAGCAATAATACAGCACATCAATCCCCATCTTCCAGTTCAAAAATATCATTCACGGGTTTGCCGAAAATTTGGGACAATTTCAGCGCCAAAACAGTGGACGGCACGTAACGGTTTTTCTCGATCGAATTGATGGTTTGCCGCGATACGCCGGCGCGTTTGGCCAGCTCATCCTGGGTGATGTCCAGAATTGCCCGCTCTATTTTTAAGGTGTTTTTCATTTGTATAGTCTTTTCAAATATTCGAAGTAAAAAATTTGCATGCCCAACAGCAACCACAACACCTGAAAATCGCCCACATCTTTGAACATGGCATGTTCCGGCGAAAATACGGCATCTCCCAGATAATCAACAAAGGGCAGCACCAGCGTATAAATTACCCCGAGTGTGAATGCAAATTTATACGATTGCATTCGCAATTCCGTGATAAACTCATCTTCCAGCGCCTCTTTGGAAATGGACATGAGCAGCATCCCAACCAGCATGCAGTATTTGGATAGCAGCTTTATTTCAGGTTGGTTGACGGTAAATTTGTTGATAAAAATTGCAGCGAACGAAATGATCAGCATCGCAATGCCAATTTTTTTATAGTAATGCGGCAGCTGGAATTTCTTCATTTTTTCGATATTCCTGCGCTCGCAATCCCACATCGATTTTAGTGTCATCGATTTTCCTTTCTGTAAAGTGTATTCCTATTTGTAAATTCAATTTTCCATAATGACAAATTATATTTACTTTATGACAAGTTTACTTTACATTTTTGTAAAAAGCAAATGGTTTTTTGGCATTTTTTGAAAAGAGATGTTTGGGGTATTTGCGGAAACAACAGGTTATTAAAATTCTAACAGATTATGGCACATAAAATGTGTCCTCTTGCCATTTGAGCGGGTTTTGTAGCACATAATTGGAAATTTGCTGAAACGCCGGTTCATCGCGGATGATGTGATCGTGAAAACGCGGTTGCCACGCAAATTCAAATCCCAATCGCCGGGCGTGTTTGCTAACTGCGGATTTGTAACTGCCAATGATAGCAGAAATCGTGTTTTTCCCCTGATTTTGAAACCGTGTTTTTCCTTCATTTTCGTGCATTGGTTGCGACTCTTTTTCCGGACGATTGTTGCCATCTAAAATCAAAATACCGTGTATATGGTTCGGCATCACTACAAATGCACCCAATTCGATGTGTTTGGCATGGTGTTTTATATCGAACCAACACATGTCGGCAATAACGCCGATTGGCGACAATTGCATTTTACCGTTTGAAATTTGTCCAAAAAAATGTTCGCGGTTCGCTGTGCAAATCGTTATAAAATAGGCTGCGTCACGTCCGTAATCCCACCATTGCGCCCGGGCGGATGGAACACGGTATTTATTTTTGAATTTTTCCATTGTAATTTTTTGGGGGATGGGTTTTTGATTTGATTTTTGGTTCGTTTAATTTTTGGTAGAGACAAGGCATGCCTTGTCTCTACATTGACAATCACGACAACAACCATAACAACGACGATAACAATCGAATTAATTTAACAAATACCGGTAAAACAACAAATACCATGCGATATCCAATCAAACCAGATCACCGATGGAACCGCTGCCGGGATCGAACAACCGTTGGTAGGTGCGGATGGCGAAACGATCGGTCATTCCGGCGACGTGATCGCAAACAGCGCGCATCCGCAATTTTGGTTGATTGATGTTGCAAACCATCCGGTGGGTATTTTCCGGCAGTAATTTGTAAATATCGCCATTGCTGCCGAGATAATTTTCCTGCAACGCCAAAAACAGCCGTTCCAGCATGTTTCCCCATTTAAAACGCAGTTGCTGCAACTGCGCCGAGTCGAACACAATTTCCGATGCAATGCGTTTGTAAAGGATTGATTCTGCTGCAATTGCGTCATCAATTTGCAGCTCGAAACGGTAGCGATTGGTGCGGCTGCTCATAAAATTTTCCCGTTCGCGCAGGCTACAGGCGCTGATAAAATCACCGATTTTTCGGGAAAAAATCCGCCGAACTTCGCCCGATTTCATCGCCTGCAAAATTTCTTCCACGCGTTTGGCGGCGTCGCCATCCAGCGATTGCTCGGCTGCCCAGCTTTCCAGCAATTCGCGATTCAAAAATCGCGCCTGAATGCTATCCAGAATATCGTTCAGCGAATATGCGGTGTCGTCCGCCCAGTCCATCACCTGGCATTCGATGCTGCGGAATTTGTTGAGCGGTAGCCCCGGCGCAAAATGCCGGTCGTATGTTTCGCCGTCAAACACAAAATCGAGAAATCGCGATTGTTCGTCATACAAAAAATAGCGATCCGGCGCACCGAGGTGATAGCGCAGCGATTTGTATTTCAGCACGCCGTCGATGAGCGCGCGGGTGGGTTTCATGCCGGTGCGGTGGCCTTCTTCGGGATAAATAATTTCGGTGATCATCCGCAACGTTTGGGCGTTGCCTTCAAATCCGCCGTACTCGCGCATCAAGGTGTTCAGCACGCTTTCGCCGGAATGTCCGAACGGCGGATGCCCGAGGTCGTGCGCCAGGCAAATCGCTTCCACCAGATCGGGATCGATAAAAAATTCGTTGCCGAGCAGCGGATCGCAGCGTTGCAGATAATTGCAGATCGATCGCCCGATTTGCGCAACTTCGATGGAATGGGTGAGTCGCGTGCGGTAAAAATCGTATTCGCCCGAGAGAAACACCTGGGTTTTTGCCTGCAGCCGGCGCAGCGCAGAGCTGTGGATAATGCGATCGCGATCCCGCTCAAACGGCGTGCGATAATCTTCGCCGCGACGCGGAATCAAAAATTCGCAATCGAAATCGTTATAAAAAGTGTTGCCGGCAACAGGTTGGTTGTTCATGGATTTCTCTTTTTTGTAAGGGAAGCTAAATTGCATCCCGGTATATTTTATCGGTTTGAAATTGACAAACCGCTGGTTACAATCACATCATACGATATAAAAATAACCTTTGTTTTGCAAGTCCGCACGCGATACTTTTGGTTAATTAGAGAATCTGCATCGTTGAAAAACGGGAAAACTGGAGTGATATGGAAACACCGGAACCGAAATTGCCGGATACGAATACGGAATCGAATTTTCCGCTGCCCTTTGAATCGCTGGTAGTGATTATTATGAGTGTGCTGGTTTCTTATTTTCCATTGGTGATTGTCCTCGGCGCAACAATGGATCCCGAAACCGCCGAACCGGATATGACGCTGGTAAAAGTGCTGCTGGCCGTTGGCGAAATGGTGTTGCTGGCGTTACCGGTGTTTTATTTACTGCGGCGAAAACTGTCGTTGCCGCTCAACTTGCGGCTAAATCCGGTGCCGGGAAATATTGTGTGGCTGTCCGTTCCCGTCAGTTTGTGCATGATTGTGCTGATCGATGAAGTGGACCGGTTGGTGCGGCTGGTGCTGCCGTTGCCGGAAGAGATCGCATCGGAAATCGGCAAAACCATGCTCATCGACAACGGACTGGATTTTATTCTGGTTACGTTCAGCGCGGTAATTTTGGCGGCGGTTGCGGAAGAAGCTATTTTCCGGGGAATGCTGCAGCAGTCGGTGGAAAAACATGTGGATGTTACCAAAGGTGTGATTTATTCCAGCATTGCCTGGGCGCTGGTGCACGGTAATCATTATATGATGTTGCAGATTTTCCTGTTTGGCTTTTTTCTGGGATGGCTGGCATGGCGAACCAACAGCATTATTCCCACGCTGATTGCACACGGGCTGAACAATGCTATCGCTATTTTGTATATTAATTTTAGCAGGGATAACGAACCGTTTCCCATTTACGAATGGAACGGTCATGTTTCGCCATTTTGGCTGATTCTGGCGATTGGCGGGTTATATTACGGCATTACATCGATAGACAAATTTTACCGCAGCGCCACGGCTTCGCTGTCCAGCGACAACGGTTCCGGCAGATCCTGACACACCGGATAGCGTTCGAAATAACGCAATAAATTTTCCTCGGCATTTTTCACATCAATGGCGCGATTGGTTTTCAGCGCATCGCAAACCGCCTGCGGCGTGATGTTTTCGATGGCGGAAACTTCGCGATAAGTGCCAAGATCCTTGTATCGCCAAAACAGGCGATAAAGCCGTTCGTTCCAGCGCTTTTTGATGGCGTTCATCAGTTGGAAAATGGTGTTGGTGAGCAAATCCAAAGATTCGTCATCGGTATTTAGGCAGTAGCAAATTTTCTTCTTTTTGGCCATGTTCAACGCAGCATTCGCACGATGAAACGCCGGACCGTCCATCTCAATGGGCAGTTTTCCGCCCATCCGGTAAATATTGCCGGTTCCCAATCCAAAACGCAATTTCACCGGAAAAATCAGTTTTTCCAGCGCCAGCACCATTTCAAATGCGCTGCGCAAATCGGTCAGTAATCCCTGAAATTCATCGCCTTTGGTAATGGTAAACGGTGCTTCGATGTGGTCGCGAAATTCCTCATTTATCTGAACAATAGCAGATTTCAAAAACAGTTGAGTTTGGTACCGGCTCCTCCCGCTCAGTTGTTTTGAGCCGCTAACATCCGCGATGATTACGGCATAATTGCGATTATCTGGTTCCATCCGGACACCTTCCGATCGTGTATTTTAATGAAAAGGAACATTTTTGCGGCAACAGCAACTATTGCCAGGTAGTTACATATTTTCGGCATTCTTGCGGGTCATCTTCACTTTCAACCGGATTTAACTGAACCGATTTGCCGCCACACAATGCAATCGCGTTCGTTAAAAAGGATGTCATAAAAATGTGGTATGCCGGATGAACAGAAACGGGGTATTCCAGAATGATTGTGGATTTGCGGGTAGATTCCGGACGAATATCGATTTGCCCGAATCCCCACAACCGTGCATAAAGGCGCTGGAACTGGGCTAAAAACCGCTGCGGTTTTTGTGCTTCTGTATAATTAAAAAAATAACGGTCTACTATTGCATGGGCAAACTCCCGCCCGATGGATTGAAAGAGCGGTTGTTCCGCTGCTGTTGTGACGGTTACAATCGCATTGTCCAATTCCTGCAGCATCTCGAAACGGTAAAAATTAACCGGAAACACCTGTTCGGAAACCACATTACGCACTTGCTCCGAAAGGTGTTCGTTGATATTTCTTCGCGTTGTATAATCCAGATGCTGTTTTACATAGTGGAACCGGGAGTGGAAAACAAGCCCGCGTATCGTGCTCATAAAAATCCTTTTTGAATGTCAATTTTAAATTTAAAACTTGAACATCCAGAAATCAAGTAAATAAACTTGATTTATCGCTTATAAAGTTGCGATGTGACCGATGCACCAAATAACGCGTTCAACAATTTAACATCACATGACGTGGCGCACATTGCAAAGCAGATTCTGAAAAAAAAGCAGTTGGATTCACAACCGGAATATCACAATTTTATCGCTTTACAAATAAGTCGTCCGAAAAACAAACGGAGCTATTACGATGTTCAGAATTGCCATCATCGGTTGCGGAAATATGGGGTTAACCTATGCCCGCTCATTTTTACAATTTAATTTGGTAACGCCGGACAACCTGAAGCTGGTTGCCCGGGATGAAGCACACAAAGCTGCGTTGGAAAAACTGGATTTAGGACATGTCCACGCCGGAATTGATCACTCGCTGACAGATTCCGGTGTGATTATTTTATCCGTTAAACCGCAGGATTTTCAGAGCATTGCGGAGCCGTTGCGAAAATCGCTGCAGCCCAATCATGTGGTGCTTTCGGTGATGGCGGGAATTACCATCCAACGCATGTCCGAAGCGTTGGATCATAAAATTATCGTTCGCGCGATGCCCAACACTCCGGCACAGTTGGGCATGGGCGTAACCGCTTTTAACGCCAGCGAAGGCGTGAATATTCACCAAATCAGCATCATTGATAATTTGTTGAGCACCACCGGACGCACCATTTTTCTGGATGATGAATCGTTGCTCGATGCCGTTACCGCGCTCAGCGGCAGCGGTCCTGCCTATTTTTTCTACCTCGTGAAATGCATGATCGATGCCGGGATGCAGTTGGGAATGGAAGAATCTGTCGCAGCGATGCTGGTGAAGCAAACCATGCTCGGCTCGTTCCATTTGATGAACCAATCGCCAAAAAAACTGGACGAATTGATTGCGGCAGTAAAATCCAAAGGCGGCACAACGGAAGCGGCGTTCGGGGAATTTATGTCCGGGAAAATGGGCGAAACGCTGATGAACGGCATTTTCGCCGCCCAAAAACGTGCCCGGGAACTTTCCGGCAGCAAATAATTTTTTTGCAACAATCTGTCAACAAAAAAGCGGTTACCCGAACCCGGATAACCGCTTTTCATTTTTTATAACAGGCTGTTTTTATTCTTCTTCGAAGTTGAACATACCGATGCGTTTTTCCTTTGCTGCACGAATGCGACTGCGGAAATACTCCCGGTTTTGCACCTGCGAAAACCATTTGGCCCGAACAAACTGGTTGCGCTCGAACCATTCGTACTGAATGGCGCCACCCAATTCCTGACGCAGCCGGCGGGCAATTTCTGTGGTCAGGCGTGTGGTGTTTGTAAAAATATAAAGGATCTCGTTCGTTTCCCGGATATCGATGATGACATCGAACGGCATTTTGTTCTCCAGCTCCGCCTCAACGGTTTTGGCTAAACTGGTGATTTCATCTTTCGATTCTTCAAGATCTTTATCGTAAATTTCGATGCTGCCGATAAAATAGCCGATATCTTTGGCGCGTTTTAGCAATGTATCGCAAATCGCCAATTCTGTCCGAACGGTGTATAAATCCGTGACAGTGTCTCTGATCCATTTATTTTTGTAAAATATTTTTTTGGATAACGGACAAGAATAAATCACACGCGATTTGGGGAGCAGAGACGTTTCGCTGTCCGGCATGGTTGCAATATCTTCGCCTTTTTGCAGCTTCGTCTCAATTTCCTTCATCTCATCTACATCTTCTTCCTCACCGGAATCATCGTCCTCATCGTCGTCGTCGTCGTCATCCTTCTCATCGTCGTCATCATCTAAATCATCGTCATCGTCCATATCATCATCGTCGTCGTCGATGTCGTCATCCATTTCATCTTCCCATTCAAAATCTTCATCTTCTGCGGGATTTTTCTTTTTTCTTGCCATTTGCCCGGCCTCCAAGGTTTATTTTGCCCATTAAAAAAGACTTTAAATTTATGATTTGTTCTGTTGTTTTTTCAACTATTTATTTTAAAATAGTAAAATATTTTTTTTCGACACCAATAAAGCCATAACCGGAACCATAAACAGAGGACTTTCCATGCCGACAGAACAACGATTGGAAAGAATGCGCACCATTTTACAATACCGTCAACCGGATTTGACAGTTGTGTGCGAAAATATCCATGATCCGCATAACGTCAGCGCTATTTTGCGCTCCTGCGATGCCGTGGGAATCGATACCGTCCGGCTGTTTTATTCGTATCAGGAATTCCCGATACTCGGCAAAAAGTCATCCGGTTCCGCAACAAAATGGATAAATATCGAAAATTTTAGCGACGCAGCAGAAATGCGCGATTCGCTGAAAGCCAAAGGGTTTACCATTTACGCCACGCATCTGCAAACGCCAAACCCGCTTTCCATTTACGAAGTGGATTGGACTAAACCATCGGCAATCATTTTGGGAAACGAACATTTTGGCGTTTCCGAAGAAGTGCTGGCCATCGCGGATCACAACGTTTACATTCCGATGATGGGCATGATCAAAAGCCTCAACGTTAGTGTTGCTACTGCGGTTACCCTTTACGAAGCCTGCCGCCAGCGAATCAACAGCGGATTATATCCCCGGAAGGATGCGGACCCGGAATATCTGGCAGCCGAATTTCAAAAGTGGCAGGAAAAATGACCCATCATACACCGGATAGTAATATTTTGGAGCACTTTTTTCCAAAAATCACGCCATTTTTTGCGGAAAACCGGTGGAAAACACCAAAAAGGTATGTGGAAAAACCTGTGGAAATTGTTGACAAATTGTGGAAAACTAACCTGCTTTTAAACCTATTTTTCGGTTTTAGACAACTTTTCGACACGCTGTTACAAAGTTTTCCACAATTTCAACAACCTTCAAATCATTAAAAACAAACACTTAATCAGGTTTCCACAGTTTACACATGGTAATAGTAGTAGTAGTAGTTTTTATATATACATTCTTTTTATTTAATATCATATAGAATGTAATCATCGTGCAAAAGCACCGATCTATGGCATATATCACGTTTGAAATAAGTAATCTTCGCTATTATTTGCAGAAATTGAGTGTGTTGAAACACACAGATACAGATCACCATATTTGTGTCGATTAACAAAATGATTGCTTTTGAGCAATGCAGAAATCACGTAAATTAATAGCTATTACCAAAGGTTGCTCTTTTAAACATGAATTTGGAAATTAACCGGATATTCGGGGTTGTGGATTAATGAAAAACAGCACAGCCAAACGAAACAGTAAATGGATGACCAATGATTTGCACCGACTGACAGATTCGTTTCAGTCAGCTAAGCCGGGTGAAATCCATTTTGTTGTTTATGACAACGAACAAACATTCCGGAAATTGTTAAAAGAAATACCGTCAAATAGCGATACATCGCCGGAACACCTCAAATACAAGCCTGCCAAAAAACCGGAACCTTTTTTTAATAAATTGCGGGAAAATGTGGCCGAACACGCCACAATGTTGTCACATCTGCATCTTTCGGGTGGCGAAAATCCCAAAGTGCCGGCGGAAGAATTGTTGCCGCAGCTCAGCACACAGTTGAGTCGCCATAGCCGTGCGCATCCGCTGTGGCTGATCATCCCGATATCTTTTCTGAAGCAATTTTGTCAATTTGCCGGGGAATTGTGGCACATGCGGCGAAACCTGTTTTGGGTGGAAGCGCGGGATATCGACCGGTTCCGAATGGGCTTCTTCCTGACCGATCATTTTTGGGAAACCTCGGAATACCGCGATATCGACGACAAAAAATACATTCTGCAATTTTACAAAATGTTGCAGGCGCAATTCGCGATGGATGAAACCTTCCGCTATTTGCAGTTTTCCATGCTTGGCAAAATTGCCGGGCTGCATTTTCAAACCGGCAATTACGCCCGGTCGCTGCAGGTGCTGAACGAGCAGCACAATCTGCTGAAAGAAATGCGCGACGAAAAATTGCTGCCGGAATTGTTGAATAACATCGCTGTGGTTTTTCACAATATGGGCAGATTTAACGATGCGCTGGAACGGTTTCAACTGGCGATGAAAGCCGCAGAAAAAAGCTTGCGCGGCGCCCATCATCCCGGAAAAATAATGCTCACTAGCAATTACGGCGCGCTGTGCAGCGATATTAATGATATAAAAGAAGCCTTTATGCAAACCCGCCACGCGCTGCGGATGGGCGAAAGTAAAATAGGTATGCGCCACGAAGGGCTGATTCCGCTGCTGATCAACTATGCGCGGGCATTGCGGGATCGCGGCGATTTCGAAGATTCGCTGGATCAATACCGTCGCGGGCTAAAAATTGTGGAATTGCGCTTGAGTATCGATCATCCGTATATGTCTGTCATTTTGCAGCATATCGGCATGGTCTATTATTTCCAGAAAAATTACGATTTGGCCCGCCGCTATGTGTATCGCACGCTGGAAGCGATGGAACGCTCGCTGGGTGCGGAGCATCCGTATTTGGGCCGGCTGTTCAATAATATTGGCGTAACCCATATGCACGGCGAAAATCTTGATCTGGCGTTGAAATATTTCCAATGGGCGCTCAATATTCGCCATAAACGGGTGGGCGATAACGATCCGCTGATCGGGTTTATCCACAGCAACATCGGGCAAGTGTATGCGATTCGCGGCGAAACAGAGGCGGCACAACTGTGCTATTTGCGTGCCCGGGAAATTTTGCGAAAACATTTGCCGGAAAATCATAAGGAATTGGCAAATATCGACCATGCGCTGGATTCTTTGAACGAATCGATTGCCACTTCAACCAGCTCCAACTAAACCGCTACAATTAAATCTCACCAAAATATTTCATTTTTAGTACGTTTTAATTCGGCTTTTGATAAATCGCGTGATTTTATTATTTTCCAGTTAATCAACAATTGGAAATAGCCGGCGTATGACCAAACATCACCGCAGTATTGAATCGCAAAACGATCCGCAAATGAAACATTCTTCGATTTATCAAATTTTTTGCATCGCGCTGGCGATCATCTGTTGTTGCTGCGGCTTTGGTGCATCGGTGATCGCGCAGGAAAAACTGACGCCGGAAGAAGTTGCCGCATTGGCAGATTCTGCCCGACAGTTGCGCAAGGAATATCGCGATAAAAAAACCTGGGAACACCTGGTTTCACTGCCGGGAACGATTGTCAGCCTGCCGTTGGTGATTGTTGCCAAAACCACCGAAACAGTTGCCGGATTTATTTACGAAGAAAAGCTGATCCCCCGAACTATCGAATTTTTTACATCCGCAGATGGTCGCCGGGGAATTACCCCAAAATACTCCAATCGCAGCGGTGCCGGCGCCAAAATATATCAATCCGGTATTCTTTCGGAAAACGATCAGCTATCGCTTACGGCTTCCGGCGATTTCAGCAAGCGCCAGCGCTATCGCATTGAGTGGAAGCGCATCCAACCGGGAAACGCGCCGCTATTGCTCAACTTCCGGGCGCAGTACCGCAATTTGCCGGAAGAAGATTTTTACGGCATTGGTCCGCACACCCGCTATTCCGACGAACTGGAATTTGATTTCGAATACACGGCTGTTGAAGGTGGTATTCAATATTTAATGAATGAACGGCTTTCTGTGGGATTTTTGGGACGGTTTGATCACAGCAATGTGTATCCCGAAGATCAGGATGGCGACGAAGTGCTGATCACGGATTTGTACGACCGCAATTCGCTGCCGGGATTGCAAACAAAAGTGCGAACAATGCAATATCAGGCTGAACTGAACTGGGATTCACGGAATAGACTCGGCAATCCCTCCAGCGGGCAGGAAGCGCTGTTTTCCGCAGCTATTTTCCGCGATGTGGATAACGGACCGTTCAATTTCCGAAAATATCGGGCGGATGTTTCCCAATACATTCATTTGGGTGCCAACCGCGTTATCCGGCTGCGCCTCGCCGGCGAAATGACCGAACCTGAATCCGGTTCAGATCGCGCACCGTTTTACAATCTCAGCGAGCTGGGCGAGCAGGAAAGCATCCGCGGATTTGAGCGCGGACGATTTCGTGATTTCGATTCGTTTCTCGCCTCGCTGGAATATCGCGTGCCGATCTGGCGAAGAATGGACATCTTCGCTTTCGCAGATGCCGGGCAAGTGGACAACGATATTTTTAGCGATCTGAATACCAAAAAAATGCAATTTGGATTTGGCGGCGGCGTACGGCTGTTCTCCGAAAAAGATTTGGTTGCTGTCGGACAAATTGGCATTAGTAAAGAAACTTTCCGTGTTTATTTTGAACTGTATTAAACGAGCGAACCCAATAGAATGCGCATAAATCGAAATAAAATGATGAACCATTGGCTGGTGCTGTGGATTGCTGCTGCAATTTTTGCCGGATGCGCCGGCAGCAGCCGTTTTGTGGTGCCGGAACCGCCACCGGATGATCAAAAAGTGGTGCCCGTTCCGCACTCCCGCGAAATAAATCTGGCAGCCGATAACGTCAGTAAAATCGGTACGATGCAAATTAAAAACCTGTTCGATATTTCCCGCCACGGTCGCGCCATTTTTAACAAACCCAAAGAAGCAATGAACGTGGATGCGTTCGACGAAGTGTATAATTCCAGCTGGTTTACCAATCGCAACGGATTGGCGCAAATGAACATTGCCGATTTTTCCCGCGGCCCGGATCAAAGCAGCGGTCCGGATACCGGAAATGTGTGGACCATCGTCGCCGCAAAAACGCAGGGCGTAACCCCGGGATTCAACATTCGCGATTCCCGGGATCAGCAATACGTCATCAAATTTGATCCGGCCGGATACCCGGAGCTGGCCACCGGCGCAGAGGTTGTTTCCACAAAATTATTCCACGCCGCCGGTTTTAACGTGCCGGAAAATTATCTCGTCAAATTCGATCCGGCAATTTTGCGCATCGGCAATGAAGTGAAATTCACCGATAAACAGGGTCAAAAACGGTTTATGAACGAGGATGACCTCGCCAAAATTCTCGCCAAAATCCAGAAATTGCCCAACGGACGCATTCGCGCAGTTGCCAGCAAATATTTGCCCGGCAAACCGATGGGCGCATTTTTTTACACCGGCATTCGCAAAGATGATTTGAACGACGTTATTCCCCACCAGCACCGCCGGGAACTGCGCGGGCTGCGCTGGATTGCCGGATGGCTGAACCATTTCGATACCAAAGCAAATAACTCGCTGGATATGTACGATCCGGCAGGTTATGTCAAACACTATTTGATCGATTTTGGCTCCACTCTCGGCAGCCAGGGCAACGAACCGATGCCGCCGGAAATCGGGCGGGAAGGCATTGTCGATCCACCGCAAGTTGCCAAAGTTATCGGCACTTTGGGCATTTACAAACGACCGTGGGAACGTGATATTGAGATCAAATATCCGTCGATCGGATACTTTGTTTCGGCAGATTTTCGACCCGAAAAATACAAATATATTATGCCGAACCCGGCGTTTGGCAACGCCACCAACCGCGATAGCTATTGGGGCGCAAAAATTGTGATGTCCTTTACCGATGAGCAGATCCGCAGCGCTGTTGCACAGGGGCAATATTCGAATCCCGAAGCGGCGGAATACCTCGCCAAAATCATCATCGAACGGCGCGATATCGTCGGGAAATACTGGTTTGATCGAATGGCACCGCTCGACCGGTTTGCCCTGCAGCAAAACAGCGACGGTGCACAAATGCTGCATTTCGATGATTTGGCGATCGATACCCGGTTGGCAGATGCGACAAATACCCGTTACCAAATCACCGTCGAACGCGATGCCGAAATTGTTGCCGCTGCAAAAGATATCGGCAACCGGACAGCCTTTTCGCTGGCGGATTTGCGGGAAACTGCCGCAAATTTTCCCGATTCGCAATGGGCAATTATCATCGAATTGACACGCGGCGAAAAGAATTGGCCGCAGCCTGTAACCGTATTTTTGAAATGGGATAATTCCCAAAACACCTTCCATTTAATTGGCTTACAACGATAAAAATAGCAGTTTTTTGATTTTTCTGTTTTCGAACAGAAATCACCATATATTTCCATGTGAATCTTAGTGCGAGGTGTTAAATGAAAGCAGTTGTCACGGGTGCAAGCGGAACTGTTGGTCGTGCATTGGTAGCTTATCTCACATCAAAAAACGTACAGGTTATTGCGTGGGATCGGAACCAAACGTCTATAGAAGATTATTCTATAATGGAAACATTTTTGAGCGAAGTATCGCCGGATGTCGTGTATCACCTTGCTGTGCCATCGAAAAGCAGCGGCATCGAAAACGAGGCGTGGCTGGTCAACTATCATTGGAGCAGCGAAATCGCCTGGATTACCCGGATTCTCAGCATCAAATTTGTGTATGTCAGCACGGTGATGGTGTTTTCCAATGATCACAACGGTCCGTTTACGGTCGATTCCATGCCGGATGCGCCCAGCGGTTACGGTTACGACAAACGTATTGCGGAAAAACGGGTGTTCCACCAAAATCCGGATGCCTTTGTGGTGCGGCTCGGCTGGCAAATTGGCGATGCACCGGGCAGCAACAACATGATCGATTATTTCACAAAGCAAATGAAATTACACGGTGAAGTTCGCGCCAGCAAAAAATGGCTGCCATCTTGCTCGTTTTTAAGCGATACGGCAATCGCACTCGGCGAAATCACCACCGAAACAAATGGATTGTATTTGATCAACTCAAATTACCGCTGGAATTATTTTCAGATTGCCAGCGCACTGAACGAGCGCCATGGCAATTTGTGGAAAATTACCGCAACCGATGATTTCGATTACGATCAGCGAATGGTTGATGCGCGGGTAAAATTACCCAAGCTGGAAGAATCTTTGCCAGAATTAAACCATTATGAATAATGTAGTTAGAAAAAGAAAATCGGTTGTCTGTACAGTCTGCTGAAAACCAAAAATTTGTAGGGAACGGTCGCGACCGTTCCGAAATATGTTAAATAAACGAAAGCATTTTGATGGATGAATTTCCCTCCGGCAAACTGGAGCGCGGCAAAATTTTTGCCAAAACCGGGCTGAAAGTCGGCTCTAATTACGCCAAATATTTTGTTCGCAAAGCCATTTCCGGCGAAGACGCCGCCCGAAAACAACAGCTCAATCAAAATAATGCGCAGGATGTGTTCAAGGAATTTACCAAATTGCGCGGCACCGCGCTAAAACTGGCGCAATCCATGAGCATGGACACCGGCATTTTACCAGATGAATTTATCGACGTGATGAGCAACGCCCAATATCGCGTGCCGCCGATCAACCGGGCGCTGGTTCGGGCAATTATCAAACAGGAATTGGGCAAATATCCCGAAATGCTGTTCAGTAAATTTGGTGCGGAAGCAATTGCTGCGGCGTCCATCGGTCAGGTGCATCGCGCGGAGCTGAAAGACGGGCGTGCGGTTGCCGTCAAAATCCAGTATCCCAATGTTCGCGAAACCATAAAATCCGATTTGACGATTGCCAAAGCGCTGTTCAAACGCATCGTCCGCAGCGAAATGACCGATGCCTATTTCGAAGAAATTTACGGCAAATTGCTGGAGGAAACCGATTACCTCAACGAAGGATTGCAGATCGAGCAGTTTGCGCAACTGTCGCTGCATCCGCAGATTGTCACGCCGCGACTCATTCCGGAAATGACCACCCGCCGCGTGCTGGCGATGACCTTTCTCGATGGCGTGCATCTCGATGAATTTTTGAAACGCCGGCCGGATGACGAAACCCGCGATCACTTCGGGCAGATTTTTTGGGAATTTTTCAACGAGCAAATTTTGCACCGCAGCGCCGTGTTATATGCGGATATCCATCCCGGCAACTTCCTTTTCCGCGACGACGGCACGTTGGGCGTCATCGATTTCGGCTGTGTAAAATCGTTCCCGCGCGATTTTCTGGAAAAATTGCTGCTGATGTTCGACGCCAATCTCCGCGAAGATATTCCGGCAATAAAACAATTGTATTACGAAACCGAAATTCTCGATCCCGCCAACAAAGGCACCGCCAAAGAGCAGCGTACATTCGATTTTTTCTACAATCTCGGCGGGTTGATTTTGCATCCGTTTCGCGCGGAAACATTCGATTTCGGCGATCCCGAATACAAAGCTGCGCTCAACAAATTTTTTAAAGAAGCCACCACAATGAGCGACGTTCGCGGTTCGCGACACTATATTTTTCTCAACAAAGTGGTGGTCGGGTTGTATTCGCTGCTGATGAAACTGGGTGCGACGGTGCACACCACCACCAGCCGGCAGGTGCTCAGCGAAGCTGTCGCGGAAATCCGCAAACAGGGCAGCGCCGTTTCCGAAACCGTTTCGCCGTAATCCCGGCGATTTTGAATCGTTAATAAATTGATGTTCGAAAATTTGGCGGGGAGATTCCTGCATTCGCAGGAATGACAAAAAAAAGCTGTCACCCCTGCATTAATTTCTGAGTTTTACGGCAAAATGAACGACTTCCTCCAAATATACCTGCAAGCCGCCGCGCTGATTGCTGTCGCAGTAACCGCGCTGTGGTTGCTCAGTTTGCGGCTGAAAAACGCGTCCATCGCAGATGTGTTTTGGGGCAGCGGATTTGTGATGTGCTGCTGGTTTTATTTTCTGCAAACGCCGGACGGCGCGCCGCTGCGCAAATGGCTCATCTGTGCGCTGGTGACCATTTGGGGATTGCGGCTGTCGATCTACATTTTTTCGCGAAACGCCGGCAAACCGGAAGATTACCGCTACGCCAAATGGCGTGAAGAAAACGGCAACAATTGGTGGTGGCGCAGTTTTTTCAAAGTGTTTTTGCTGCAGGGATTTTTGATGTGGCTGATTTCCGCGCCGTTGCTGGCAGCGCAAATCAGCGCAACACCGGCACAATTGATCTGGCTGGATGTTCTCGCAGCGATTATTTGGCTGACCGGATTTTTTTTCGAAACGGTGGGCGACTGGCAACTGGCGAAATTCAAATCGCAGCCGGAAAATCGCGGTAAACTGATGACATCCGGCGTTTGGCGATACACCCGTCACCCAAATTATTTTGGCGATACGGCACAGTGGTGGGGATTTTTCGGATTTGCGTTGGCTGCGGGCGGCTGGTGGAGCGTTTTCAGCCCCGTGCTGATGACCTGGCTGATTGTAAAAATCTCCGGTGTGGCGATGCTGGAAAGCAATTTGCGCGAAACTAAACCCGGCTTCGCCGAATACGTTCGCCGGACAAATGCGTTTATTCCGTGGTTTCCGAAACAATAAAACAGCGGAGCAATCGCGACTGTTCTAAAAATTATTGGATTTTTCTTCTGAACAAATGCCATCCTGCGACGATCAAAACCAATCCCGCAACAATTGCCACCCACACCGGAAAGCCGCTGCCGGCTGCCGCGCCCGGATCGCCATACAACGCAAACGCCGCCCAATACAGCGGATGCTGGTAATACACCCCGTTTTCCATTGTCGGTTGATTGAGAATATCGCGCTGGGCGAGGGTTAGCGCGTCGGTTTTGGTGCGTTTTTTATTGAGAAAATTGGCGTAAAAATCCGGCATCAGCTGTGCGGAAAAATAATCATCCACTTTCCAGAGCGTCATCAAAACGGAGTTGGCGCCGGCGTTCAAAAACAATCGGGGCATCCCCAAAACGCCTTCTCCGGCAACCCGTTTGCCCTCGCCGGTTTCGCAGGCGCTGAGCGTTACCAAATCTGATTTTAACTTAAGCTCAGATATTTCGTAGCCTAAAAGCAATCCATCATCAACGGTATCGCTTTCCGAGAATGCAAAAACCAGCCCGGAAAATGCCTCGAAAGTGGGATTCACAAACCCGTGCGAGGCAACATGCAAAACGGAATAATCCGGTGCGCTGGTGATAAATTGTTGTTTGGTTGCCGCATCGAGCGTAAAAATTTCGGTTTTCGGATAAATATTTTTGATGCGCTCCACCTCCTGTTGCGAATACGGCAGCGGCGGAAAATACCAGTTTTCATTTTGGCGAAGACGGCTTTCGTTTTGCGCGGAAAGGATTTTGTAATTGAACGGATCGGCGAATGCCAGCACTGCCGGTTTCGCCGGCGGCGTAAATACCTGCCGGTTCAAAAATCCCGGCGACGGAATGTAAGTAAAGCTGTAGCGATGCTGCAAAAAATTTGCGGCGTATTCCGGAAAATCTACCGGCGTGTATGTGTGCTGAGGCGGTTTTTGGTTGAGCAGCAATCCAAACGGCAGGTTGGCGATAGCCAAATCCGGCACAATCACTAATTTTTCCGGCAACTTTATCTGCGCTTCTATGGGCTCGATGAGCATCTGATACAACCGGAACGCGACCGCCGCACGGAACGGTGTGGACTGAATGGAGCCGGTTTCCACCCCGTGAAAGGGATTGAGCAGATCGCTAATCGCGGATTCGATGTCATTTTTTGTGGCATTGAGCGGCACAACCTGATGCGTACTGCCAGAAAGCAGCATCGCAAACGCCGTTTTATCCGAGATGTGATACAGCAACATCGCGCCGTTCAACTCCCGCAAACGATCCTGAAGTTTGGTAATATTGCGGATAGACACGCTGTTCTGCGCCAATTGTGGGGAATTATCTACCAAATCCATCAAATTGAGTTGCTGCCCGAGCAGCGAATAGCGGGCAATTTCGGTTTCGGCGAGCAGATCGTCCCAGCCTTCGCGATGTTCCGGCTGCATGGCCTTTTCGCGGAGGCGGCGCTGCTTTTGCTGAAGCTGCGCACACATTTCGCGGTAAATGCGGTGCAGGCTGTCCGGCGGTGCTGCATCGCGATTGGCAAACGTTTTTCGCACATCCCAATATTTCAGCGATCGCCCGAGCGAAAATTCTTTGTAAAAATAGAGGCTGTCCAAATCGCTTTCCGTACCGGTTTGCAAATATTGCAAATAATAGCTATCGACCAAACGGGTGTACGCCTCGGACACAATATCGAAATGCCCGATGCGCAATTCTTCCACTTTGATTCTGCGATTCACCTTTTCCGCAATTTGCACAGCCCGGCGATATTCGCGAATGGCGGCGGACAGATCGTTTTGCGCACGCAGTGCATCGCCGATGCCGCAAAGCGCCGAAATTCTCAGCGAATAATGCGATGAATCTGCGATGCGATTGGCATATTCAAAATAGTGATATGCCGAATCGAGGGCATTTTTTTTCAGCGCGGTTTCGCCCAAACCGCAGGCGCTCCAACCGATGTATGAATTGTATTTGCTCGATTCCGCCAGTTTCAACGCACTCCGATAGTGTTCCTCCGCCAAATCTTCCTGATGTTGACGTTTGTAAATATTCGCGATTAAATAATGCCAATATGCGCGATGGCGCTCGCTGGTTGTTGCATCCAGCACGGATTGGTATGCGGAAATAGCAGATTCGTAATCGCCCCGGGCTTCCGCGAGCGTGCCCAAACCGCCGTTAATTCTGGGCAAATAGCTATCAATGCCAAAGGCGTTGGCATTTTCACGGGATGCCTCGTAGGCTTTTTTCGCCAGTTCGTGCAATTGCAAATAGCTGTACGTATCCCCAAATTCCAACAAAATGCTGACCATTCCGCGAAAATAATGGGCATCCTGCGCCGCATGTTGGGCTTTGTCCAGCATGCGCAGTGTCTCATCAAATCGCGATTCGTCCAGCCGGATTTCGCCCAATCGCTGATACCAGAAATAGCAATACAGCGGTTCTTTCAATTTTTCGGCGATGTCCAGCGCCTGCGTATAAAATGCGGCGGCAGATTTCAGATCGTTCATAAATCGCAGGGCGTGGCCTTTATTGCCAAGAATGCGTTGCTGTAACCCGAAATCGCCGAGTTTTTTGGCGATCACCAGCGCCGAATCATACAGCACGACTGCTTCTTCCATGCGATTCTGTGATAAATAATTGGTGGCGCGTTTTTCCAAAACTGCTGCAATCTGATATTCATTTTTCTGGTTCGTTAATGAATGGAGAAGCTCCTGCCACAGCGAATCCGCGCGGTTTCGCTGTCTTGCCATCTCAAAAGAATGCCCGTATCGTTTGAATAATTCTAACGGTAAAGTATTGTTTTTATATACATTTGCGAGATTGGAAATCACCGTTTTGTAATTTCCTTCGTGATAAGCGGCGAGCGAGCGGACAAACAGTAGATCGGTTTTCGAAGAAAAATAGGGTGCGAAAATATGCTGCGAAATAGCATGTTCCGGAAAGCGCTGGTTGAATGCGAATATATCATCGATCAGCCCCCACGATGGCTGCCCGGCATCCAACGCCCGCCGGAAAGCCTGCGCCGTAATTTGGGGATCATGCCCGTGCTGATACAAATTTGCCAGCGTTTGAGCAGCAAAATTGTCATCAGGTTGTTGCCGGATGCGCCGCTGAAAAAATTGCTCTGCGTGATCGAGGCTGTCCAGCATCAGATAACGTTGCAGCAGCAGATCGTAAAAAAAAGGCGGTGCAATATTGCGCGAGATGGTTTGTTCGAGAGAATCCGCCTGAATTTTCAGCGAGCGGGATTGAATGGCTTCCAGCCATTGGAAAGGATTTTCGATGAGATGTTGCGCCGGTAAACTGTTACCGGAAAACAGCAACACCACGAAAAAAATTGGCAGAAGTTCGAAAAATCTATTTTGGTAACGATTCAAAACGATAGCAATCATAATAAAAAACCGGCGATGATAAGTTATATTAAAATATTAAATTAACATCGCCGGTGAATAAATCAAACATGATAATCGGTAGAAAAAAAATCCGAAACAATAACCTGGAATAACTACTCCCGACAGCGTTATGCTTAATTTTGCGGATCCTTTTCCTCTTCGGAAGGATCTTTTTCGTTTGGATCGGTGCCGGATTTTTCCGGTGGTGGCGTTTCTTCTTCCGGCGGCGGTTCGATCAGCGCAAAAACTAAATTAACACCAGCCGAAACCAGTAATAATGTTTCCACATCCATAATTATCTCCTTACACACTATCGTGTATTTATGTTGAAACGTGTTATCATCGCTATGCTTTCAGGCTTTTGCGCTTCCTGAAAAATCGTTTATAAATAAAAATAACATTTGCGGCAACTGAAAAAATTAAAGCCAATAACAAAACAGTGCTGGTTTCCATCTTTAAACCCCTTTTGGTGGTTGCGTGTTTATTCATTAAGATGATGAAATAGCGTATCTTTTCTCAATAAATTGAAAAGATTTTTAGCTTCATTCGTAATCTAAGCTAATTTTCCGAAACATCAAAATTACGGGAGGTGATGCCTGCTATTTCGGGTTGCCCGAATGCCCGTAACATTTTGGATTTTGTGACGTAACAATCCACTCGAACAGCCGCCTGAATGAATTAACGGGTTAAAAAACGCAAAAATATGGATACCGAATGGTGAGAAATATCACTCGTTTGTGGAATGGTATGCCGTTCGTAACAGCGTTAAATTGCAACAACCAACAGGTGGAGGAAATTTTATGAAAATCGGGTACGTTCCAAGGTTAGGATTTTTGCTGCTGATTTGTGGTTTTGCCATATTTTTTATTCGCGAACGCAGCAAATCTGAGCAGCCGGAAAAAATTTCAGGCGCTTATCGGGCGTTGAATTTGTGGAGCATGCAGCGCGCATATCCGAACACAGCCATGCCGGAAGTGGGGCATTTTGCCGCATTTGAACACAACCGGCAAACCCTCCGTAAAAACGCTTCGCAAACTGCGGATGGCTGGCAAACGATGGGTCCACACAATTATGGCGGGCGCACATTGGCGGTGGTTTTCAATCCGCAAAATCCCAATACCATTTTTGCCGGTTCCGCCAGCGGCGGGCTTTGGCGAAGCACCACCGGCGGCATCGGCGCGGATGCCTGGGATTACCTGCCCACCGGTTTCCCGGTTTTGGCGGTGAGCAGCATTGCAATTGCACCGTCCGATTCCAATATAATGTATATCGGCACCGGCGAAGTTTACAATTATCAGGCTGCCGGAACCGGTGCGGCGTATCGCTCCACCCGTGGGACCTACGGCATCGGCATTTTGAAAAGCACGGATGGCGGGCAAAGTTGGGAGAAAAGCCTGGATTGGTCATCGAACCAGCAGCGCGGCGTTTGGGCGATAAAGATCGACCCGAATAACGAAGCTGTCATTTGGGCAGCCACCACCGAAGGCGTGTTCAAATCCATCGACGCCGGCGCAAACTGGACGCAGGTTCACAGCGTTATTTTGGCGATGGATTTGGCCATCGATCCGCTAAATTCCGATAACGTTTTGGTTGGTTGCGGTAACTTCGGCAGCACCGGACACGGCATTTATCGCACCACCAACGGCGGCATAAACTGGACAAAAATTACTTCCGGCGTCCCGTCAGCCTTTGCCGGAAAAGTGCAGTTGGACGTGTATCCATCACCGTTCGGAACGCAGTTTTTGGCCAGCATCGGCAACGGTTTTTCCACCACTAGCGGGAATGCGAGTTGGCTCTGCAAATCGTCCGACAACGGTCAAACCTGGCAAATCATGTCGACACAGGACTATTCCCAATGGCAGGGCTGGTACTCGCATGATGCAGCCTTTAACCCGAGTGATTTCAATGAGATAACCGCAGTTGGCATCGAGGTGTATCAATCCACAAATGGCGGATCGACCCTGCAGCAAAAATCCGGCGGCAACGCTTTTGGCGGTGTTATTCCGCCGGGATCGCCGGAGGGCACGCCCACTTATGTGCATTCGGATGTTCACGATGTAAAATATCATCCCACAAATCCGGAGATCATTTATTTCGCAACAGACGGTGGTGTTTTTCGCTCCATTGATGGCGGCAGCACGTTTGCCGGTTGCAACGGCGGCTACCAAACCACCCAATTTTATAACGGATTTTCCAGCTCTCCCCTCGATTCCAATTTGGCGATGGGCGGGTTGCAGGATAACGGCACCACTATTTATGTCGGTGGTACGGCGTGGGCAAAATTTGTCATCGGTGGCGACGGCTCGTGGAGCGCGATGGATCCGTTGGATGCCAACGTGATGTATGGCTCGTGGCAGGGATTGAATGTGCTGAAATCGACCAATGGCGGCGCAAACTGGTTTACGTTGGGCATTCCCGGAGCCGGAAGAATAACCACCTTTATTGCACCGTTTGTGATTGCACAGGATAATCCCGATGTCATTTACGCCGGGCGCGATATTGTGTATCGCTCCACCAATGGCGGGCAAAGCTGGACGGCAACCAACAACGGCAATCCGCTGGATGGCAATCCGGCTTTGGCGATGGCTGTTGCGCCGCAAAACAACAATTTGGTTTATGCTGCAACCGCGCCGTTTCAAACGGTTCCGGGCGTTTTTCGATCGCTGAATGGCGGGGCAGTTTGGGCGAATGTGACCGGTAATTTGCCCAATCGATTTCCGACGGATATCGCGATTGATCCGCTGGATGAATCGATCGCATATGTTACGTTTTCCGGTTTTGGCGCGTCGCATGTGTTCAAAACAGAAGATTACGGCACAAACTGGACGCCGATTGACGCGGGGCTGCCGGATGTGCCGCACAACGCCATCGAAATCGATCCGAATTATCCGGCGCATGTGTATGTTGCGAATGATTTGGGTGTGTTTTTTTCGCCGGATGGCGGCGCAAGCTGGGAAGATTTCAGCGAAGATTTGCCGGATGCGGTGATCGCGATGAGCCTGGCTATCTCGTTGCAAAATAACAAGTTGCGCGTGGCAACGCATGGCAATGGCGCGTATCAGCGAACGCTGGTTTCCCCGGCAGTCGGGATTGCCGAACCGGGAATACTGCCGGATGGCTTTGCACTGGCGCAGAATTTTCCAAATCCGTTCAATCCGGAAACCACAATTTCGTGGACGCTTTCAAAAAATGCGGTGGTATCGCTGGAAATTTTTAACGCGTTGGGACAAAACATCCGGACGTTGCTGCCGGAAGGCTCGCAATCGCCGGGAGAATATCAGTTGTTGTGGGACGGCGCGATGCGCGCGGCGGCAAGTTGCATCAGGAATTTATCTGTACCGGCTTTCGGTGGACGGTGCCGCCAAAACCCGGCGAATGAATTTGATTCGATAGAAAACAAAAACCCCTGCAGATGTTGGAAATTTGCAGGGGTTTTTGTTTTTCAAAAGTGAATTAATAATTCAACAACTGCCGCAATTTTTCCGGCAGGCGATCTTTCGCCCAGAAAATTTTCTGTTCCAATTTCGGGTTGAACGGTACGGGCATGTCCAGCGAGGCAACCCGCATCACCGGTGCATCCAGCGATTGAAAAATGTTTTCGGTGATGGTTGCGGCGATTTCCGCCCCCACGCCGCCGGTGAGTGTCGCTTCGTGCAACACCAGCGCGCGGCTGGTTTTTTGCACGCTCTCCAAAACAGCGTCGCGATCCCAGGGCAGCAGCGAGCGCAAATCGAGCACTTCCACCGATGCGCCGTCTTCTTTTTCAATAATTTCCGCGATTTCCAGCGCCCAGTGAACGCCGATGCCGTAAGTGATGATCGTGGCGTCCGTGCCGCTGCGCTTGATATCGGCTTTACCGATTTCAGTTTGATACACGCCCTCCGGAACCTCGCCTTTTATGCTGCGATACAGCCCTTTGTGCTCAAAAAACAGCACCGGATTCGGGTCGTTCAGCGCGGCAATCAGCAAGCCTTTGGCATCTTCTGGAGTTGCAGGCGCCAGTAATTTCAGCCCGGGAATGTGGAAAAACCAGGCTTCCGGCGATTGCGAGTGAAACGGTCCCGCGCCAACGCCGCCGCCATACGGCATGCGAATGGTCACGTTGATCGGCGATCCCCAACGGTAGTAGGTTTTTGCCAAATTGTTCACAATCTGATTAAATCCGCAGGTTGCGAAATCCGCGAACTGCATTTCCACCACCGGTTTGTAGCCTTCCAGCGCCAAACCCATGGCTGCGCCAATTGCGCCGGATTCGATAATTGGCGTGTTGCGAACCCGCATTTTCCCGAATCGCTCCAAAAATCCTTCGGTAACTTTGAACACGCCGCCATATTCGGCGATGTCCTGCCCGATGAGCAGCACCGATGCATCGGATGCCATTTTTTCACGAAGCGCATCGCTGACGGCGTCAACGTACCGCATTTCCCGGGTTTTCGGCGGATACGACGGCGTGCGAATATTGACGAGCGCCGGTGCGTAAACGCTGCTCATTTCTTTTTCGGTAGTGCTTTCCGGTAGCGGTGCGGCGAGCGCTTCTTCCAGCGCTTCTTCTATTTTTGCGGCCAATTCTTCGCGGATGGCGGTTTTATCTTCATTGGAGAGAACGCCTTCTTTCACCAAAAATGATTCGTAGCGCTCAACCGGGTCACGCTGTTTCCATTCATCGAAGAGATGTTGCGGTACATATTTGGTGCCAGATGCTTCTTCGTGACCGCGCATGCGGAAGGTCATCGCTTCGATGAGTGTCGGTCCCTGCCCGTGGCGGGCTTTTTCAGCAGCGTAGATGACAGTTTCGTAAACCTGCCGCACATCGTTTCCGTCGATGCGCAAGCCTTCGATGCCGTATCCGATGCCGCGATCCGCCAGATGTTTGCAGGCGTATTGTTCATTCACCGGAGTGGACAATCCGTAACCGTTGTTTTCGATCATAAAAATAACCGGCAATTTCCACACGGCGGCAAGGTTCAGCGCTTCGTGAAAATCGCCTTCGCTGGTTGCACCGTCACCGGAAAACGCCAGCGCGACGCGTTTTTGTCCCTTCATCTGGAAAGCAGCACCATAGCCGTCGGCAACCGGCAGCATCGCACCGAGGTGCGAAATCATTCCGATGATGTGATGTTCCGGCGATCCGAAGTGGAATGAGCGATCCCGTCCGTGGGTGAAACCGCCGCTTTTGCCCATCAATTGGCGAAACAGGCGTTTCAAATCCATACCGCGAGTGGTGAACACGCCGAGATTGCGGTGCATCGGTAAAATTACATCGTTGTGATTCAACGCGAACGTTGCCCCAACGCAAATGGCTTCCTGCCCGATGCCGGAAAACCATTTGGATAAACGTCCCTGCCGCAGCAGCGAAAGCATGCGTTCTTCGATCATCCGTGGGAGTTGCAATTGCCGGTATAAATCCAGCAATTTTGCAGGTGTTAAAACGTGGGATTGTTGTAGCCGAATCGCATCCATGTTCCGATCCTCCTGTGAACATCTGTAAGCCATGCGCCGGTTGCGGGGTGTGATTAATTAGCTGGTTTACATGACCTTCCACCTGCGAAATCCGGGCAGCGTATCGTCGCGGTGCCAAAATTACATCGCGAAAATCGCAAGATCAATAGTCGATTGAGATAGTTGGGCAATAAAAAAGGCAGGCTCTTTGCAGAACCTGCCTTTTGATCAAAGATGTGTAAAAAAATATCAGTTATCTTTTTTGTTACGGAAATCCACAAAATCCAGATCGCAGGAACCGGCAAAGCAGGCGAGTTCCTGTGCAGCGGTGGTGTAATCTTCTTCTTCGTGACGGAAAAGCTTGGAGAAGTCGATTTTCGGGAATGCCGCAGCCAAGCGTTCATACTCATCTTCGCTGATTTCTTCGTAGGGCATTTGATCGTACTGCGCGTCGAATGCCGGCAGGAAGGTGATGCCGCCGATTCTGTCCTGGTTTTTCCACACCCATTTGATGATGTCAATTACTTCGTCCGGGCGATAGGTGATGGTCACGCTGGGATTGTGTTCCGTCCAGTTCAGCTTGCACTGCAGCCAGTAATTGAGCTGCTCGATGGCGGTGCGGTCGTTGCGGGTGATGGCGCCTTCCGGTGCTTTCACCGGGAAGTGGATGACCCACGTTTCCGCCGTTTCCGGCATTTGACCGTTTTCCGGATCCATCGGTACGCCGGCATCTTTCAATACTTTGTAGATGGGCGTGTGCGTACCAACGCGAACATTGCGGATGTAATACGGCGACCAGCGTGCATGAATGCCCGGCGAGCAGTCGAACAATTGCGACGAATTACCCGAAGGCTTCACGCAGGTGACCGATGCAGAAGGATTGATGCTCAACATTTGGGCAACCTGACGGTTGGTTTCAACCGCAACTTGTTTGAGCATTTTCATCACTTCCGGATCCTGGGCAATTTTGCTGTCCAGCTGTCCGTTGATGTCCACACCCAACAGGCGCTCTTCTTCGCAATTGTGTTTCCACTGCGGACGCAATCCCGGGAAGTGCGTTGCCATCGACTGAATGGTGCCGATGATCGTGGCGACTTCCACCTTATCGCGCAGTGTTTCGTAAGTGTCATCCGCGCGGGCGATGGCGATAGAAAGGTTGCAGAATTCGTACGGGCGCAACACAATTTCGCCGCAGGGATTGGTGCCGAATACGTCCTGTTTACGTCGTTCCGGAATGGAATTGGTGATCGCGTGGCGGGCAAAAATACCCGGTTCGCCGCGTCCCGATTCTACCATATCCAGCATGTAACGGGTTAATTCCATTTGAGTTAACGGACGGTCCGGCCAAACAGTGGAATTATTGGCGTTCCAGCGTTGGCTGTTGTGGCGTTCGAAATCGCCGCTTTTTGCCTGAATCATTTCCTGATCGTCGAAATCGAATAACGAGATCATCGCCGTGCGGCGAACACCGCCGGAAACGGCTGCGTTACCAACGGCACACATCATATCGTGCGCATCTATCGGGCGAAGCAAGCTGCCCTGGCGAGCCAAAATCCGCTGGCGTGAAAAATCGAGCATTTTGCGCAACGGCTGCGGACCGGAAGCGCGACCACCTTTGATACGCAGCGGTGCGCCGGCCTCGCGGATTTGCGAATAATCATAAATAATATCGCCGCCATCGAACCAGGTTTGCAGACCGATACGCAACGCATCTGCCCAGCCTTCGGCTGAATCTTCGATGGTGTAGCGAACCGGTTTTGCATTGCGCTGGCGTTTGATGCGCGGGAATTTTTCGATATACTGGCTTTCCACGGAAAACCCGACACCGCAACCGCACATGGAAATAATCAGCGCTTCCACAAATGAATCGATGCTGTCCACCGGCATGTAGGAACAGTTGTAAATACAAATGTTGTTCCGGCGGGCGGCGGCACCGGCCATCGCCAACAGGCGCATGGAGGTCATCGCTTTCATTTCCAGCATGTATTCGCGAATGCGCGTATACAGCGCTGCGGGCAATCGATATTCCGAAAGCTCTTTTAAATAGTTAACCGCGCGATCGATGGTTTCTACCCATGTTTCGCGGCGTCCCAATTCATAATTGAAACGGGAATATTTATCATAGAACTGAAATTTCTGAAGCTGGGTCGGAAAAAATTTGTCCGATACCGCAAATGCATTACGAACATCCTCGGGAATCGGGCGTTCCTGGCGCTGTTTGGCGTGTTCTGCGCGATAGAGGATGTAGCTTTTGGCTGCTTCGTATTCGCCGGCAGCTTGCAGCACCATTTCAACCACGTCCTGAACCTCTTCTACGCTGGGTTCTTCGTATTTCGCGGAAATGATGTTCACAACCTGCTGGGCCAGTTCGGATACCGGGGTACTGGGTTCCCGGTTGATGCTGCGGAAACATAAATTAATGGCATTCTCAATTCGTTCAATTTCGAATGGCATTACCCGCCCATCGCGTTTGCGAATGAACTCCGGCGGTTTTACTTCCACCGTGATTCTCGGCTGGGTAACTACAGCCACAGAGCTGCCATTTTTTGCAGCGCCGTTCTTCGATTTCTCTGGCAAGTTTGGCGCTTGTTTTGACGGCATGTGACGCTCCTCCATGATGTTATGGGATGTGGTAATGTATGTTTGCGCTAAAAAAACGCAATTATTTTATAGGAAAAAAGATTAATTCCGGGCACAGCGTAGGGCAAGCGAAGCTCGTCCAATTTTTTAATTTGCGGTAGCTCGTACTTCGAAGTTCGGCGTCAAAGTAATGTTCGATCACCTTTAGAATCAAGAGAAATTTTTATTCAACACAACCTTTTTTTGCTTCCATCCCTTGACTCGCGATTCGTCCATTTTTGTTGATGGCATCCATGCGAGGGTTAATTTTCGTGAACAAAAGTTCACAAAACAACCCATTTATTGGTGTGAGCAATGCCGCAAATTCAAAAAAACCAATTTTAAGATGATTTCTGGGAATCCAATCCCTGATTCCGGTGGTGTCAATTTGGCGATGTAAAAACTGTATCATCGAAAGAAAACCCCGAAACATGAGAGCGTTTTTCACAAAGTAACGGCTGTTTTTCGGCAATATTTTTACTGGAAAAAGGGGTTTTTTGTGATTATTTTTTATGGATTTGGGTCAATTTATCCGGCATAATTTCATCTGCAACTGTTGCTAAAAAATCCTGTTTTGTAAAACAATTTTTTCCGATAAAATACCCGGACAGACAAACCGGCGCGTTCGCCGCACGTCATTTTTTCGCATCAAAAACCGCGATAGGCGGAGTAATGTTTTGTTGCAATCAATCCCCAAAATGGGACAACTGAATCAAAGAGGAACCACCCGATGCCCAGATTTCCAAAATTTTCCGACCGGCTTTTGCAATTGAGCGGCTCTGTTTTCGAAAAATTTTTACCCAAAATGCGCGAAAAAGGTGCGGATTTGGTGAAACTGCACATCGGTGATTCCTATTTGCCGCCACCGTATGAATTGCCGGTTGATCCGCAATTTTTGGCGGCGCATCCGCATTTCAACCGCTATTGCAACACGATGGGCGTTCCGGAACTCCGCGAAGCGCTCGCTGAAAAGGTGAACACAGACAACGGGCTGAAGGCAACGGCGGATGACATCATGCTCACTGCCGGCGCATCCAACGCGCTGACTGTCAGCATGATGAGCATTGTTAATCCCGGTGAAGAAGTGCTGGTGCTCACCCCATGCTGGCCATTTTTCCCCGGAATGGTGAAGCTGGCCGGCGGCGTTGTACGGGAAGTGTCGCTATATTCGCGGCTGTATGCCGAGCCGGAATTATCGATTGAGGAACTGCTGGCAGCGCAACTTTCCGATAAAACCGTGGCGATTTATCTCAACTCGCCTAACAATCCCAGCGGCAAAGTGCTCAACCGGACGCAGTTGGCATCGGTGGCCGCATTCGCCAAAAAACACAGCCTGTGGCTGCTCTCGGACGAAGCTTACGACGGAATGACGTTCGACGGAAACGAGCACATTTCTGTTGGCAGCTTTCCGGGTATGTTTGAGCAAACGCTGTCGATTTTCACTTTTTCCAAAGTGTTCATGTTTGCGGGATTGCGGTTGGGATACATCGCTGCGCCGCACGAATTGCTCAAACAGATGAATAAAGCGTTGGTGCACATCCTTTACAGCCCGTCCACGCTGGCGCAACAAATGATGGTTGAACCGGTGAAACAGCGCAAAACCTGGTCATCTGCATTTGTCGAACATTGCCACGAGCTGCGCGATATTATTTCCGGCGGATTGGAAATTCCGCACATCGTGCCGGAAGGTGGTTACTATCTGTTTTTCGATATGAGCCCAAATTTGTTCGGACGGGATTATTGGCAACTGATTGATGATTGTCTGGAAGCTGGCGTGTCGATCGCGCCGGGAAAAGATTTCGGGAACGATTTTCACAGCTACATCCGCATCTGCTTTGCGGGCGAATCGCCGGATCGTCTGAAAATTGCAGCGGATCGATTGAACAGCGTGCTGTTGCCGTAACACGAAACTTATCCGGAAAACCGGCCGTTTTATTGGAGAAGATGAAGTTGCCGTTCGTATAAACAGTTGTCAAATCCGTTCAAAAACGGGGTGAAATGCGGGATATTATTTAGTCGATGAATCGCGTAACGAAAATGAGTATATTAACATCCTATATTAATGTATGATTATTGACAGATTTTAGGAGAAATAATGGCCTGGTTTAAAAACAAAAAAAATAATGATGAAGCCCCTGAAAATACCCCGCAAGCCGATGACAGCAGCGCAACCGAACAAAACGAGCGTGTTGTGGTCACGGATAATGCCCGGATAAAACTCAATCAGTTGATTCAGGGAGCGCAATCGCCGGTGTTGGGCGTGCGGATTTTGGCGGAAGCCACATCGCCGGTGAATCCGGAATACAGCCTCGCGTTCGTTCAGGAAGGTGAGGATTTTGACGACGACACTGTGCTCGATTTCGATGATTTCAAAATTTTTATCGACGCGGACAGTCTGGAATATATTAATGAAGTGAAGCTGGATTTCATCCAGCAAGGCATGGGCGGCGGATTTCGCATCGATAAAGTGGTGAAAGCCGCACAAGTTGACGGACCGATTGCCGAAAAATTGCAAACGGTGATCGACCAGCAAATTAATCCGGCACTGGCGCTGCACGGCGGTTTTGTGAAACTGGTAGATGTTCAGGGAACCACCGCATACATCGAGCTTGGCGGCGGTTGCCGTGGCTGCGGTATGGTGGATGTGACGCTGAAACAGGGCATCGAAGTGATGATCAAACAAAGCGTTCCGGAAATCACCGAAATTCTGGACAGCACCGATCACGCCAGCGGACGAAACCCGTATTATCAGCCGAGCAAATAACCAACAGATTTTTCTAAATGAGAGAAAAACCGTTTCATTACAAATTTGAATGGGATTTTGTTAAAGCAGAAAAAAACCTGCAAAAGCACGATATTCGATTTGAAAATGCAGCAGAAATTTTTAAAGATCCACTTTCTATTTCATTGTTTGACAAAACACACAGCGATATTGAAGAAAGATGGATAACTCTCGGGCAGGATTATTCGGGAAAATTGATCGTCGTTGTTCATACTTTCGAGGAATTAGAAGAAGCCGATATTCGAATCCGGATTATTTCTGCCAGAAAAGCAACCAAAAGAGAAGTTAAGGCGTATCAAAATGGCTGATATCAAAAAAGAATATGATTTTACGGTCGGGGAACGAGGTAAGTTTTACCGTCCAAATGCAAAACTGGAATTGCCGGTTTATTTGGAAAAAGACGTTGCCGAGTTTATTCAAGAATATGCCCGACAAAAAAACATTGATACCAATCAAGTTGTGAATGATTGGTTGAGAAACAATATCAAACTGATCCAGTCGCTTTTATAGCACACGTCAGTAATTTTTATGATTAAAGTTCCCCGCCAAACAAAAATTTTACTCATTTCAACTTATGAAATCGGGCGCCAGCCCTTTGGATTGGCATCGCCGGCGGCGTGGTTGCGGCGCGATGGCTTTTCCGTCAATACCGTCGATTGCGCAATTCAACCGTTCCCGGAACAACTCGCGCGCGAAGCGGATTTGGTTGCGTTTTATTTGCCAATGCACACTGCCACTCGTCTGGCAGCGGGCATGATTCCGCGCGTTTGGTCGCTTAATCCCCAGACGCATATTTGCTGTTACGGGCTGTACGCGCCGATGAACGATGATTTTTTGCTGCAACTCGGCGTAAAAACCATCATCGGTGGGGAATTTGAAACGGATTTGCGAAAACTGGCGCGGGAAATCGATAACTCGAAATCATCAATTGAAGATATCGAATCGCCACATTCGGTGACAATTTCGTTTGAACGGCAGCAATTCGTGCTGCCGGATCGCAGCGATCTGCCGGAATTGCGAAAATACGCTCAACTTTGCTGCAAAAATGCATCGCCGAAAATTACCGGCTACACCGAAACCACGCGCGGCTGCAAACATTTGTGTCGCCACTGCCCGATTGTGCCGGTTTACGGCGGGCGATTCCGGGTGATTCAGCCGGAAATTGTGCTGGCAGATATTCGCCAGCAGGTGGAAATGGGTGCACAGCACATCACTTTTGGCGATCCCGATTTTTTCAACGGACCGACGCACGCCGTAAAAATCGTTCGGGTGCTGCACGATGAATTTCCGCAACTCACCTACGATGTGACCATCAAAATCGAGCATTTGCTGAAGCATCGCGAACACCTGACCGTGCTCCGTGATACCAACTGCGCGTTCGTCACCAGCGCGGTGGAAGCGGTGGACGACCAAATTTTGCAAATTTTCGACAAAGGGCACACGCGGGCGGATTTTGTGGCGACGGCAAAAGAATTCTCGGAAATTGGATTGGCGCTCAATCCCACGTTTGTCACATTCAATCCGTGGATCTCGTTGGGAGGCTATTTTGACTTGCTTAAATTATTGGCGGAATTGAATTTAGTAACGCAGGTTTCGCCGATCCAACTGGCAATCCGGTTGCTAATTCCCAACGGATCGCGGCTGCTGGAATTGCCGGAAACGCAACAGATTCTCGGTGAATTCAATCGCGAATTGCTCACTTACGAATGGGCGCATCCCGATCCCCGAATGGATGAATTGCAGCGCGGCGTGATGCAACTGGTCGATCGCGGCAGCAAACGCAATTTGTCCCGAACCGAAATTTTCGCACACATTTGGGATGCGGTAAACGCCATCGCCGGAACAGACGAGCCACTGCCGGAGCTGGCGGAAATTCCCGGTCGCGCCGAAATTCCCTATCTCAACGAGCCGTGGTATTGCTGAGCGGAGCCAACTGACGAGCAGTTTGCTCGTATCTGATTTTTTTAATTTATTATAGTGGCAAAGAAAAATTTCGTGTCATTCCTGCGAAGGCAGGAATCCCCCTGCTGCGATCTGATTCAACCAAATGCAAACCGCCTGTTTTGGTTGCAAAAATCGATAACTCACCGAACCAAAATCATCCCGACATCCATCACATTTGTGCCGGTGGGACCGGTTTTTACCAGCCCGCCGGTTTGCTCAAAAAAATGGTAGGCATCGTTGCGATTGAGAAAATCCTGCGGATCGATGCCTTTTTCCCGCGCGATTTGCCATATTGTTGGCGATGCGAACGCACCGGCCGCATCCGTCGGGCCATCCGTTCCGTCGGTGCCGCCGGAAAAAATGAGATAATCAAAATCGGATTCACCCATTTCCAGCAATGCAGCGAGCGCAAATTCCTGATTTCGCCCGCCTTTTCCGTTGCCGCGCAACGTCACGGTTGTTTCGCCGCCGAACAGCACGCACGCCGGTTTCGGGATCGGTTGATTTAACTGTTGCACATCGTTCGCGATTGCGGCAATTTTTTGTGCGGCTTCCCGCGCTTCGCCCTGCAATTCGCTGGTTACAATGGTAACGTTGTATCCCAAATGCTTCGCCGCTGATGCCGCAGCCTGCAGTGCAAGTGTGTTGCTGCCCAAAATGCGGTGGTTGATTCGGTTAAAAACCGGATCGTTCGATTGCGGGTTTTCGGCAATTTTTCCGGCGAATCCGGTGAGCAAATGCTGCCGGACACTGTCGGGAATTTTTTTGATTAGTTCATATTTATCAATAACTTGCAGTGCATCGGAAAAGCTTGTGTTGTCCGGCGAAGTGGGGCCGGAGGCGATCACATCCGGCGGATCGCCGATGACGTCCGAAATCATCAAACTGATGCAGCGCGCCGGGAAAATTGCCCGCGCCAGTTGCCCACCCTTTACCCGCGAAATGTGTTTGCGAACTGCGTTCATTTCGTTGATTGATGCGCCGCAACCGAGCAGCAATTCGGTGGTTTGCTGCAAATCTACCAGCGAAATGCCATCCGGCAATTGCTCCAATAAGGCGGAACCGCCGCCGGAAATCAGGCAGATCGCCAGATCGTTTTCACCCAGATTTTCCGCCATTTCGACCAGCTCTTTGGTTGCAGAAATGCCGTTTTCATCCAACACCGGATGCCCGGCTTCGCGAACGGTGATGTGCCGGCAATCGGTACCGTGACCGTATTTGGTGATCACCAATCCGCCGGAAATGGCGTCACCGGTGATTGCTTCGAGCTGCACAGCCATCGCGGCGGACGCTTTTCCGAAACCGAAAACGACAATTTTACCGCCAGCCGTCGCGGCAATTTTTTCTTCGTCGAGCAACAACTGCCCGTCTCGGAAGGCGATTCTGCCGGACATCAGTTTTTTGGGGTGCACAGCCCGGATTGCGGTTTCAAAAATCTCAATTGCGTGATCTGCCAACATTTTTTATCCCGTCGTATTTCTGGTTTATTTATTTATTATAACCTGAAAATTTTACGGGCGCGAACTGTTTTTTAAGAAAAAAATGGTCGCTTAAGCTCCTGAGAAAACACTTGCTTAGCTCATCCCGTTTATTAAATTGCAATATACAACAATGGAGCAGAAATGAACATCCGGGAAGCGGTTATTTTGGTTACCGGCAGCGCCAACAGGGTTGGCAAAGCCACAGCGCTGATGCTGGCAAAAAAAGGCGGGCGGCTGGTGATCCACTACAATTCCAGCGCCGCAAAAGCGCGCGAAACAGAAAAAGAGATTGCCGCAATTGGCGAACCGCCGCTGTTGGTGCAGGGCGATTTATCCCGCGAAAAAAGCTGGATTGCGCTTCGCGACCGCATTCTGGAACGCTTTGGCAAAATTGATGTGCTGGTGAACAACGCGGCCATATTTTACAAAACGCCCTTCCTGCAATCGACCGAAAAAGAGTGGGATCATTTTATGGATGTGAATCTCAAAAGCACGTATTTCGGTTGCCGGATAATGGGCGAAGTGATGGTTCGCCAGCAGCGCGGTAAAATTATCAACCTCGCGGATATTGCACCGGAACGGGTTTGGCCGAGTTACATTCCGTATTGCGTATCGAAAGCGGGCGTGGTTGCCCTAACCAAAGGGCTGGCCAAAGCGCTGGCGCCGCATGTTTCCGTGAACGCGGTTGCGCCCGGCGCTGTGATGCTGCCAAAAGATTTCGATGCCGGTCAGGCGGAAAATTTGCGCAAAAAAATTCCGCTGCAACGATTTGGCTCGGCGGAAGATATCGCCAAAACCATCGCTTTTCTCATTGAGGGCGGCGATTTTATCAATGGCGAAATCATCAAAGTTGATGGCGGGCAATCGATCCAATAGCATTGTTGTTCTCATAAATAGCTTGATATATTTATGGATGTATCATAAATTCTTCGGATTTAATCGAATTTTAGATGAGGCACGTTGCATGATTGAAGCGGTAAGCTGGAATGATACCGGTCTAACGCTGGTTGACCAGACCAAATTACCCGAACATTGCGAATTTATCCAAATTGGCACCATCGAAGCGGCGTTTGATGCCATCCGCACGCTGAAAGTGCGCGGCGCTCCGGCGATCGGCATTACCGCAGCGTATGGATTATATTTGGGAATGCAGCAATCGAATGCCGGAACACCGGCGGATTTTTTTGAGAAAATTGATCAGCACGTTGCTTATCTTTCCGATGCGCGGCCCACGGCCGTGAACCTGTTTTGGGCGTTGGATCGCTTGCGAAATGAACTTCGCGAATTGCCCGATCCGACCATCGAGCAGCTGAACAGCAACCTGCTGAGTTTGGCGAAAGCGCTGCACGACGATGATCGCAACCGCTGCGACAAAATGGCCGATTTCGGCGCAACGCTGATTTCCCAAAATGCGAAAATTTTGACCCACTGCAACACCGGTGCGCTGGCAACCGGTGGCATCGGCACGGCGCTGGGTGTCATATACCGGGCACATCAGCAGGGCAAAAACATTCAGGTTTTTGCGGACGAAACCCGTCCCGTTTTGCAGGGGGCGCGGCTCACGGTTTGGGAATTGCACAACGCCAACATTCCCGTAACGCTGATTTGCGACAGCATGGGCGCGTTTCTCATGCAGCAAAAAAAGGTGGACGCCGTTATCTTGGGCGCCGACCGGATTGCCGCGGACGGTTCGGTTGCCAACAAAATCGGTACATACAATCTGGCGGTTTTGGCGAAACATCACGGTGTGCCTTTTTATGTGGCGGCGCCGCTTTCCACGTTTGATATGGCCATTAAATCCGGTGCGGAAATTCCCATCGAGGAGCGCAATCCGGAGGAAATCCGGCGCGTATTTAACCAAACGTTAATTACCGTTCCCGATGTGCCCTGCTGGAATCCGGCATTCGACACCACGCCACCGGAATTGGTCACCGCGATTATCACCGAAAAAGGGGTGATTCGTCCGCCGTTCGGAAAAAACATCGCAAGTCAATTTGAAACAGTATTTTAAGCAAAAAATTACGATTGGGTAAAAATTAACTAATTCATTAAACAGATTCCATTTGGAGGAGAAATTATGAAATCATCCACAAGTAAGTTTATCCTGATGCTCGTGGTTGCGCTGATTGTGTTCAGTGCCTGCCGGCCAAAGGAGCTCGAATCGACCGTTATGGCGGTGAACAGCCAGTCATATGATGATGCATTGAAACATGCAAACGACGCGGTGAAAGCATATCCGGAAAATGCTGAAGCATGGTATTATCTGGGTTTTTTGAGCGCCGAGCACACCAAAGATTACGCCAAAATGAACGAAGCCTTCGACAAAGTGCTTTCGTTGAATCCGGCGCAACGGGTAAATTTAAGCGGCGGCACCGTGGCTGCTAAAGATGCGATCACCCAGATTCGCACCGGAAAATTTGCCGAAAACTATAATAGCGGCATCAAAATGATTCAGGATGCCCAAGCGTTGACGGACGACACGCAGAAAAAAGAGAAGTTTGCCCAGGCACGCGATAAACTGCAAGTTGCTTCCGAAATTGATCCTTCCCGCACTGAGCCGTATCGCCCGTTGGCGATGGCCAATATTTTCCTCGGCGATACCACAAAAGCAGAAGCTGCGCTGGAGCAAGGCTTGGCAAAAATGCCGAATGACGAAATGATGGTTATCGCTTCAGCAGAAGTGTATAGCATGACCGGTAATTTCGAAAAATCCGAAGAGATGTTCAAAAAAGCGCTTCAGATTAACCCGAATAACAGCGATGCCTATCAGAAACTAGGCATGATGGAATCCACTCGCAAAAACTGGGACAAAGCAAACGAATATTACACCAAAGCGATTGAAATGGACCCGGACAATGCGGACCTTGCCTATAATATTGGCGTGAGTTTGTATAACCAGCAAAAAACTGACGAAGCGATTCCCTATTTTGTGAAGAGCCTGGAATCTGAGCCGGATAATGAAATCACCTTTAATATTTTAGCAAATTGCTATGTACGCACCCAAACCAAAGTGGACGAAGGTATTGCTTTTATGCAAAAAGCAACCCAGATGTATCCGGAAAATGCCACTTATTGGGAATACCTGGCAATTATGTATGGCAACAAAGGTATGGGCAAAGAGGCTAACGAGGCGTTCAAAAAGTCGCAGGAACTGAAAAACAACTAAGTTTTGTGATTATTGTGAAACACGAAAAGGCTGGTGCGTTTTGCGCCAGCCTTTTTTTATAACCTATTGTTTTGAGATCATTTACCTTGATTCAGGAAGTAGGACAGCGATTCGATTTCGATGGCGGTGTTTTCGCTTTTTACCTGAACATTATCCGGTGCTTTGATGCTGATCGGAGCAAAATTGAGGATTGCGCGAATGCCGGCGTCTATCAGCGAATCGGCAACGGCTTGCGCGGCGCTGGCAGAAACAGCGATAATGCCAATATCAATTTTGTTCTGTTTGATCAATGCCGGCAGCTTTTTGCTGTCCCCAACAACCAGATTGCCTACCTTTGTGCCGATTTTTTCCGGATCTGCGTCCATTATCAAACAAATGTTAAATCCCTGTTTGATAAACTCTTCGTATTTCACTAACGCACGCCCGATGTTTCCGGCACCGACAACCGCAACATTCCAGCTTTTGTCCAATCCCAGAATCTCACCGATTTGCTGTTGCAGCCGTTTGGTGTTGTAGCCGAGCCCCCGTTTGCCAAATGTTCCGAAAAAGGAGAGATCTTTTCGTACCTGGGCAGAGGTTATGCCATCCATTTCTGCCAGTTGGTCGGAAGAAACGGTTTCCATGTTTCGCGCGATCAGGTTTTCGAGCGACCGGTAATACCGGGAAAGACGGCGAATGGTTGAGTCAGATATTTTTTTCATACCCATTCCTGTTGTTTAAACGCTATTTCCTGAAGCAGTATCAGTTAAGCCTGTCATTTATCGATAACCAACGCCCGATAACAGGCGTTGGTTTGTGTCAGTGTTTTTGCCCGGTTATTCCTGAGTATCTTCGCCTTCGTCTGCGTCGTTTTCGTCATCTTCGCTTTTTACAACTCTGGCAACGTCGCTGATTTTTGCGCCGCTATCCAGCTTGATGAGGCGAACGCCCATTGTATCGCGGCCGGTGGAGTTAATGTTGCCGATCTGGATGCGCAGAATAATGGCGTTGTTGGTAATCAGCATCAGGTCGTCATCGTCGATAACTTCCTTAATTGCAACCAATTTACCGGTTTTTGTGCTCACTTTAAAGGTTTTAATTCCTTTTCCGGCGCGATGGGTTGTGCGGTATTCGCGAATATCGGTGCGTTTGCCAAATCCCAGTTCGGAAATGGACATTAGCGAGCCTTCCCGTTTAACGGCAACCATGCCGATCACGTAATCGCCTTTGCCTAAAGCAATGCCCCGAACACCGGCAGCCACACGTCCCATTTCCCGGACTTCGGTTTCGGTAAAGCGAATTGCCATACCGTTAGCTGTTGCCATAAATATATCGTTGGCACCGTCGGTAAGTTTCACTTCAATTAAATCATCGCCGTCGTTGATTTTGATGGCGTAAATGCCATCGCGACGCGGATTGCCGAAAGCGGAAAGATTGGTTTTCTTAACCATTCCCAACCGTGTTGCCATCGTCAGGAAAAACTGGTCGGAAAATTCTTTCACGTTCAGATACGCCACCACTTTTTCGTCTTTTTCTTTTTGGATCATATTGACGATGGCGCGCCCTTTTCCGGCTTTCCCGACTTGCGGCACTTCGTGCACTTTCAGCCAGTACACCTTGCCTTTATCTGTAAAGAACAGGATGTAATTGTGGGTGGAAGCGATGAACAGGTGTTCCACAAAATCGGTGTCGGCGGTTTTTGCGCCGGTGCTGCCGCGGGTGTTGCGGTTTTGGCGGCGATATCCGCTGACCGGGAAGCGTTTGATGTAGCCGTCACGCGTGATGGTGATAACCATATCTTCTTCCGCAATCATATCTTCAATCGAAAATTCCGTGAAATCTTTGATGATTTCGGTGCGTCGTTTATCGCCGTAGGTGTTTTTCAGTTCTTCCAGCTCTTCTTTGATCAACTGGCGTTGCAATTGTTCGCTGGCTAAAATGGCTTTCAGGCGTTTGATGGTTTTGAGAATTTCGGTGTATTCATCTTCAATTTTTTTGCGTTCCAGACCGGTGAGGCGTTGCAGGCGCATATCCAAAATTGCTTGCGCCTGAATTTCGGAAAGCTTGAAGCCTTTCATCAAATTCTGTTTGGCTGTTTCCGGGTTGCGCGATTTTTTGATGGTTTCGATGATTGCATCAATATTATCCAGCGCAATTTTCAAACCTTCCAAAATGTGGGCGCGATGTTCCGCTTTGGCGAGCAAATATTTGGAGCGGCGCACAATAACCACCTGGCGGTGATCGATAAAGTGCTGCAACATTTCTTTTAACGCCATCACTTTTGGCTGACCGTCCACCAACGCCAGGTTGATGATACCAAAAGTGTTTTGCATTTGGGTGTATTTGTAAAGCTGGTTGATCACCACTTCCGGCTGCGCATCGCGTTTCAGTTCGATCACCATTCGCATACCATCGCGATCGGATTCATCGTTGATGTCGGAAATGCCTTCGAGCTTTTTATCGCGAACAAGATCGGCAATTTTTTCGATCAGCGATGCCTTGTTTACCTGATAGGGCAATTCGCTAACGATGATGCGATCTTTGTTGCCACGAGCGTGCTCGACATTCACTTTTGCGCGAACAATTACTTTTCCGCGACCGGTTGTGTAAGCTTCCCGAATGCCTTCTGTGCCAAAAATAATGCCGCCGGTCGGAAAATCCGGTCCGACAATGTGCTGCATCAATTCCGGAACTGTCGATTCGGGGTTATCGATGAGCAACGTTAGCGCATTGGTCACTTCCACCAGGTTGTGCGGTGGAATATTGGTTGCCATCCCCACTGCAATCCCGGAAGATCCGTTGCAGAGCAGGTTCGGGAAAACAGTAGGCATGACGACCGGTTCTTGCAATGTTTCGTCAAAATTCGGGCGAAAATCGACGGTTTCTTTATCCAGATCGCGTAAAATTTCGCCGGCGATCCGGGACATGCGCACTTCTGTGTAACGCATTGCTGCTGCAGAGTCACCGTCGATGGAGCCAAAGTTACCCTGTCCATCCACCAGTGGATACCGCAGCGAAAAATCCTGCACCATACGAACCATTGTATCGTAAACTGCGGAGTCGCCGTGCGGGTGATATTTACCGAGTACTTCCCCGACGATACGGGCGCTTTTTTTATACGGGCGATTGTAAGACATGCCCAGTTCCGACATTCCAAACAGCACCCGGCGATGCACGGGTTTTAGTCCGTCACGCACATCGGGCAGCGCCCGTGCAACAATTACGGACATGGAATAGTCGAGATATGAATTTCGCATTTCCTCCTGAATATCCATCGGGACAATGCGTTGACGTTGAAGATCCATAAGTATTTCCCTATTTGTTTACGTCGATTAAATTCAGGTTTTTCAATTAGATATCCAGGTTCCGCACATAGCGGGCGTTGCGCTCGATAAATGCCCGGCGCGGCTCAACCTGGTCGCCCATCAGCGTGCTGAAAATGTGATCCGCTTCTGCAGCGTTTTCCAGGGTTACTTGCAGCAAGGTTCGTTTTTCCGGATTCATAGTGGTTTCCCACAGCTGTTCCGGGTTCATTTCGCCCAAACCTTTGTATCGTTGAATATTATTGTTGCCAACGCCATCGCCATTTTTGGAGAAACGTTTAAGCAGGTCATCTTTTTCATCATCATCGTATGCGTAGGATTCCTGTTTGCCGTTTTTGATTTTGTAAAGCGGCGGTTGGGCGATGTAAACATTGCCCAGTTCGATCAGTTCGCGCATGTAGCGGAAGAAAAAGGTGAGCAACAGCGTGCGGATGTGCGATCCGTCCACGTCGGCGTCAGTCATGATAATCACTTTGCCGTAGCGCAGTTTTGCGATATCAAAATCGCCTTCGCCGATGCCCGTTCCCAGCGCGGTGATGATGGTTTTTATTTCGTCATTGGATAGAATTTTGTGCAATCGCGCTTTTTCCACGTTCAGGATTTTACCTTTCAGCGGTAAAATCGCCTGAAACCGGCGATCACGACCCTGTTTTGCGGAACCACCTGCCGAGTCGCCCTCAACCAGATAAATTTCGCATTGTGCCGGATCGTTGATGGAGCAATCTGCCAATTTGCCCGGCAACGTGCTGCTTTCCAGCGCACTTTTGCGGCGGGTGAGATCGCGGGCTTTGCGGGCAGCTTCGCGGGAGTGGGCAGAGGCAATACATTTTTCGATGATTCTTTTGGCGATGGGCGGGTTTTCTTCCAAAAATTCACCGAGCTTTTCGTTGGTGATGGATTCGACAATCCCCTTCACCTCACCGTTGCCCAATTTGGTTTTGGTTTGCCCTTCAAATTGCGGCTCCGCAACCTTTACGCTCACGATGGCGGTGATGCCTTCCAACGTGTCCGATCCCTGGATGTTCACTTTTTTCAGGAGATTGTTTTTGGTGCCGTAATAATTGAGCGTCCGGGTGAGTGCAGATTTGAAACCGCTGAGGTGCGTTCCGCCCTCAACCGTGTTCACATTGTTACAGTAAGTGAAAATATTTTCGTTGTACGAATCGTTATAACCAAATGAAATTTCTACGTTTACGCCTTCGCGTTCATCTTCAAAATACACCGGTTTGTGCAGCGAAATCCGGTTTTGATCCAGATATTTCACAAACTCGACCAAACCGCCTTTGTAGTGGAATTCTTCCACTTTTATCGCGCCGTCAATTTTTTCTTCTTCGCGCTCATCGGATAAAATAATTTTCAGGCCTTTGTTGAGAAAAGCAAGATCGCGTAGCCGGTTTGCCAACGTTTCGAAATTGTATTTTATTTTGCGGAAAATTTCTTCATCCGCTTTAAACGATGTTTTGGTGCCGGATTTTTTGGTTTTTCCGGTTACCGCAACCGATCCGCGAGGTACGCCGCGATCGTAATTCTGGACATACACTTGTCCGTCGCGGCTAACTTCCACCGTACACCATTCCGAAAGTGCATTCACTACCGATGCACCAACGCCGTGCAAACCGCCGGAAACTTTATAGGTATCTTTATCGAACTTGCCGCCGGCGTGCAGAACGGTCATAATTACTTCCAGCGCGGATTGTTTGGTTTCTTTGTGTTTATCCACCGGGATACCGCGACCGTTGTCCTGCACAGTAATCACTTCGCCTTCGGAAATGGTGACATTGATCGTATCGCAATAGCCGGCCATTGCCTCGTCGATGCTGTTATCGACGATTTCGTAAACGAGGTGATGCAGACCGCGCAGCGTCACATCGCCAATATACATGGCGGGGCGCTTACGCACTGCTTCCAATCCTTTCAAAATCTGGATATTGTCAGCAGAATAATTATTATGCTGGGGTTTGTTTTCAGCCATAATACGAATCCCTTTTAGTAAAATTTAATCTCTTTAATCGCGTTCTTGCCGATCTTCTGGTTTATTTTCTCAATGATTTCAAATTTGTGAAACATCAGTTCCTGCCGCCAGGTGGCGTCGTCTACCCGTACCAACATCACGCCTTTGCGCACTTCCACCGGCTCTGTGTGTGCAGCAATTTGTTCGCCAACGCTGACATCCCAAAAAGCGATGGCCAGGTTATCCTGAAATCGATCTCCCGCGCCGATGCTTTTGAAAAACGCGAGGATGGCATCGCCAACCGGAACATTTTTTCGTTTTGCACTGCGCATATTTACCTTCGCAAAAGATAAAGGGTGAAGGATAAAGGATAAATAAAGCTAATAAGCTGTTGATATTCCTAAATTTATTTATCCTTTATCGCTTATCCTTTATCCTTAAAAAATTAAGCCAGCGCCACGCTGCCGTTTTGCACATGATAATAATGTGTCGGCGTATCGAACCGCTGAATTTTATCAAAAAAATTACGGGAGGTGGTGGTGACAAATACCTGCCCGATGGTGCTGAGCTGTTCCAGCATTTGCCGGATGCGGTTGGCATCCAGCTCGCCGAAAATATCGTCGAACAATAAAATCGGCGCCTGATGTTGCTGCGCCTCCAAATGATGAAATTCCGCCAGTTTCAGCGAAATTACCCAGGTTTTGTGCTCGCCCTGGCTGGCGTAGGTTTTCATCGCTTTGCCGTTCAGCAAAAACAGCAAATCGTCGCGATGCGGACCGACAATTGTGGTGCCCTGCTCGATTTCGCCGGCGCGTTTTTTGGCGAATAAATGGCGATAAACGGTTTCCAGATCCTGTCCGTTTTCAGCAGACACATTACACTGATAAACAATTTTGCCGTTATGGTCTTTCTGGCTGAGCGCTTTGTAATATTGTTTTACCAGTTCGCTCAATTCCGTTGCGGCCTGCTGTCGTTTTTGGATTACAGCAACGCCGTGACTGATCAAATTTTCTTCCCACGATTTTAGCAATTCCACATCGCAGTTGGGTTGTTGGAGCAGCAGGTTGCGTTGCCGCAGCGAGCGGTTGTATTGCATCAAACTGTGCAGATACACCTTGCTGGATTGCGAGAGCAGCACATCCAGAAATCGCCGCCGCAGTTGCGGACCGCCCTGAGACAAATTGAGATCCGCCGGATGCAGCAGCACAACCGGCACATCGCCGATATATTCGGAAAATATCTGCATCTTTTGTCCATTGACGGTGAGGTGTTTGCCGGAATCCAGCGCGTAAGCAATGGTGGTGCGGGTGGTGTTGCCGTTGGCACCGGCAAACTCGCCCTGAACGCGACACATATCCGCTTTATTCGAGACCAAATGTTTATCGGTGCCGGCGCGAAAACTTTTGGTGAGCGCGAGGTAGTGGATCGCTTCCAGAATACTGGTTTTTCCCGCACCGTTTTCGCCGTAGATGACATTCACGCCATCGGCAAACTCGATTTCTGCGTCTGTGTAATTTCTAAAATTCAATAGAGCTAAACGCTTTAATTGCATTCTGTAAAAACAAGGATGACGGACGCATCCGTTACGTTCCTTTTGTTAGTCCAACCGAATCGGCATGAGGAGCATGAGCTGCGTTTCATTTTCCGGGGAAGTGCCGGGTGCCAGCAACACCGCGTAATCGGGGCGGAGGAGCCGCAGCACAACTTCTTCTGCATCCACGTGGCGCAGCACATTTTGCAAATAGCGGCTGTTAAAGCCGATTGAAAAACTCTCGCCGGTAAATTCGCAGGGGATTTCTTCGGTAGCTTCGCCGCCGCAATCCATATCTTCCGCCTGCACCTGAATATGATCGGGATTAATGTTCAGCACCACTTTCGCGGTGATGGGATTGGAAAACAGCGACACCCGTTTTACCGATGCCAAAAAATCCGCTGCGTTAAGTGTCAATGAAAAATTGCTTTCGCTCGGGATAACCCGATTGTAATCCACATAATTTTCTTCGATGAGCCGGGCATACAGCTGGGTATTTTCCATGTGAAAACGGGCATGGCGACCGCCAAGCGTGAGGGCGGTAAGCCCCTGACCTTCCAGACTGCGCAGCACAAAATTGAGCGCGCGGGTGGAAATGATCGCGTTGATGGCATCTTCCGGCAGCGCCGTGTCTTCGTATGTGAGCATACCCAAGCGGTGACCGTCCGTTGCCACGGTGCGGATCTGCTTATCGCCGATTTCGAAGAAAACGCCGGTGAGCGCCGGGCGCAGTTCGTCTGACGAGCAGGCGAAAATGGTTTTTTCCACCAATCGCTTCAGCACATCGTTGGGGAGCACAATTTCTTTAATCGCTTCCAGTTGCGGGCGTTTGGGAAATTCATCGGGATTTTCGCCGCCCACTTTGTATTCGCCAAAACTGGAGCGCAATTTCAACCGGTTGTTGGCGCCGGATTCAAATGTTAGTTCCACATTGGGCAATTCCCGGACGATGTCGTGAATCAATCGTCCCGGAAGGGCGATACGACCTTCTTCTTCTATTTCCGCACGAACGTTGGATGCAATGGTAATTTCGAGATCCGTAGCGATCAATTGCAGTTGACCGTCTTCTGCGATGAACAAAATATTTTGCGTAATCGCGATCGTCGAACGCTGGGGGATTACGTTGGCAACCTTTTGAATAGCCTCGTAAATTTCATCTCTTTGAATGCTGAATTTCATGATCGTACTCCGCAGGATTTTTGCTTGTGAAAAACTTTCCAAAATACATAATTTTTGGTCTTTTTCCAAACAAAATATACGCAAACGATTGCAGAACGCCATCTAAAATAAGGAATTTATTTACCAATTTCAACAAGTTTTAGTGAATTTTTGTATAGTATTTGTGCGGTCGGTTGTCTGTTGGTGTATCGATCGCGAAAAACCTGGTTTTCGCCCGGAAAATATGAACAAAATATCACTGTCGCGAAAATCTGACCGGCATGTCCGGTGGGCAAATATTATTTGTCATCCTGCGGCAAAATCGCTAAACTTTGGAATCACAAAATTAGCGGGGATGCACCGATGAGCAATGAATATTTGGCACCACAAGATGCCGGAAAACTGCAGCAGGAAAACCTGCGATTGCGTCGCGCGGTAGATGAGTTGACCGTGCTGAATGAAATTGCTACCACCATAAACTCAACCATGAATCTGGACAGCATCATTGGATTGATGGTCAAAAAATGTGTAAAACATTTAAATGTGGAACAGGCGGCTGTTTCGCTGCTGGATGCGGGAAATGACGAAAACTCCACCCCGCTGCAAACAATGGTCCGGCAGGCAGATACCTCCAACCCGGTGCTCCCTTACCGGCTGGATGCGCAATTGACCGGTTGGGTGCTCAAAAACAGCAAACCGCTGTTGGTGAACAATTTGGCAAATGATGAACGGTTTGGCCGGCTGGCATCGGCGGATGCGCAGCAGTTTCGCTCGCTGCTTTCTGTGCCGTTGATGTCTCGCGGGGAAATTCGCGGAGTGATTTCGGTGTTCAACAAAAAATCCGGCGATTTTACCGCGGAAGACCAACGGTTGCTGTCGATTATCGCGGCGCAATCGACGCAGGTGATCGACAACGCACGACTGCTGGAAGAACAGCAGGCGCTCATTCGCGTTCGCGAAGAAATGCGGCTGGCGCGAGACATCCAGATCAAGCTGTTGCCGCAATCCGCGCCGGCGTTTCCCGGTTTCGATATCGCCGGAAAAGCCATTCCCGCAAAAGAAGTCGGCGGCGATTGTTTCGATTTTATCCCGCTGGATAACGACCGGCTGCTGTTCTCGATTGGCGACATCACCGGAAAAGGTTTGCCCGCAGCCATGCTGATGGCAAATACCCAGGCGACCATTCGCAGCCTGGCGCTGGGATTTCCCGAACCGGCGGAGTGCATCCGGCTGGCAAACCGGTTGGTGCACGCCAGCACCGATTCCGGCAAATTTGTGACGATGTTTTTGGGCGTGCTCGACAAACGTCAAAAAACGCTTACCTACTGCAACGCCGGTCATGATGCGCCATTTTTGCAACGCGCGGACGGCACGGTTGTGCAATTGCAAACCGGCGGTATTGTGTTGGGATTTTTAGGAAATTTCGTGTTTCAGCAGGAGGCGATTGAGCTGACCTTTGGCGATAAACTGGTGATTACCACCGACGGCATTACCGAGGCGATGAACGCCAAAGAGGAGGAATTCGGCGAGGATCAACTGGTGGATTTGCTGGCAAAAAATTACGCACTGGGCTCGCAGCAAACTATCGAAACCGTTTTTTCTGCCGTGAACACACACGCCAACGGCACGCCGCAGTCGGATGATATGACCATGATTGTGATCCGGATGATGTAGTTTTCCCGGCAGTTGAGCATTGCCGTATTTCCCGGTGGTTGAGCATTGCTGTATTTCCCGGTGGTTGAGCGGAGTCGAAACCACCCGAAATGTCACTCCAACACCGTCACTGTCAGCGAGCTGTGATCGGAAATATGATCGATAAAATCCTTCCGTTCGTTGCCGGAAAGCTGGTTCCACCCGCGCACCGATACGAACTGCGGATTATTCGCCACATCTTTGCCAATCTCTGCAAACGCAATACTCGTCGATGCCACCACGTGATCCAGATTGGATTGCAGCCGCAAATTATTGAACGTTTCCGGCTCGTTTTTGGGCAACACCGTCATTCCGGTTTTGCTGCCGACGCTGTCCAGCGTAACAATTTCATCGATTGCCGAAACGCGTTGATCCGATTTCCGGCGCGTCGGAAAATTCAATCCCATCGTGTTCAAATCGCCGAGAACGATGAACGGCGCATTCTCTGATTTTCCAACTCGATTGAGCGTTTTTTTCAGCCGCCAGATTTTATCAAACATCTCCTGCCGGTTCCCGAAATCCGCTGCTTCTGTGCCGCTATCTGTGTGTAAAAACAGGATGTTATACAGCTTTCCCAAATATTTTACTGTCAGCAATGCGCCGGGGCGCAGAAACGGATTGTACACCTTAAATTCGCGTTTTTGGGTGAAAATGACCGTTTCGAATTTATCCTTCCGATAACCGACCAGAATCTCTTTGTTTTGGCTGCCCTGCGTCAAATGGAAATTGTAGCCGGGGAAATAATTGTCCACCAAATCGATAATGTCCATATTTTCCACTTCGAACAACCCGATCACGTCCGGCTCGTCCGTTTTGATGTGATCCACCACGCGCGGCAACCGTTCGCTGCTGCCTTTAAACGCTTCCACATTCCACGACAATATTTTAAAGCTCATGTGCTTTTTCCTTTTCAATGCTCAATTTGAGGCACTACCGAAATATGTGCATAAAAAATGGTCATTTCTGCAAACGCAAAAATCTCGAAGTAACTGATTTTAAAAAAAATATCCTTTGTAAACTATTGATTTTTATCGGTTTTTGTGCGCGGTACCCGCATTCCCCCCACAAAGATGTAGTGGTAAAATCACACGAAAGTTGGCAAATTCTGGTGTAATTGAAAGCGTGAATTTGTGTAACTGTTTCATCAAAATAATGCGCACGAATGCTGATCTCATTTTCCCGCAATACTTCCCGCCGCGCAAATCATCAGAAAATATCCGATAAATTAAAGGAGTTAGTTATGACATTTGTCAAATTGTATCGCCGTTGGCGAATGAAAATTTATTTTGTGCTCGGCACCATCTGGATGCTCAGCGGTTGCGATCCGTTTTCCTGCAAATCTGCACCCACCCAGCCGGGACCTGGTTCCGGGTCTGATGCGTTTGCTGTAAACCACATTGCCCAATGGGACGGCTCGAAGTGGAAAAGCCTCGGGAACGGCGTCAGTTCGGTTGAAAACGGTTTTGCCAGCGTAAACGCGCTGGATTATGACAACGGACGATTGTATGTCGGCGGCACATTCGATTTCGCAGATGCGAAAGAGTTCAACAGCATCGCATTTTGGGATGGTGAACAGTGGCGCGGATTCGGCGCGGCAGCCGCACCGGGTGTTACCAAAGATATTTTTTTAACACCGGGCGATGTTTACGGGATGGATGCAGATGGCAGCGGCGTATATGTCGGCGGCGTTTTTAATACGGTGCACAATCCCGTTGGAAATGGGCTGGATTACGAACCGCTTTACGCAGAAAATATTGCCTATTTTAGCCTGGCGACATCGCTATGGGATACGCTCGGAAACGGCACAAACGGCACGGTTCGGGCAATTCGCATCGACAATAATTCAGTATATGTTGGTGGCGAATTCACCGCAACGGACGAAGTCGCCGGTACCCGCGGGATCGCCAGATGGAACAGTTTCAGCCGTGTGTGGGAAAGCCTCGGTGGTGGCGTGAACGGCGAGGGCAGCGTGCGCGATATTCTGGTTGACGGCGGGATGGTGTACATCGGCGGGGATTTTTCCAATGTTGGCAGCAATCCGGCGGCATACAATATCGCCATGTGGAATGGCGAAACATGGGTTTCGCTGGGCAATGGCCCGAGAGGGGTAGTCAACAAAATTGCCAAAATCGGTACTGAAATTTACGTTGCCGGACAGTTTTTTCTGGAAGAAGGATTTTATCTGTTTGCCAAATGGAATGGGGAAAGCTGGCTTTATTTGGGTGAATCTTATCCGCACGGCGGCGGATTTTACCAAAATATCGGGCACACGGTGCGGAGCTACAACAGCATGATTGCTACCGGCGGGCACTTCCCGGTGATTGGTGAAGTGGCGCTGAACAATGTTGCGGTGGTGAATAACAATGTGTTTCAGGAATTGAGTGGCGGGGCTTACAATGAAATGCAGGAAGAATTTCCCGCGTTTGTGTACGCGCTGGCAGCGAGCGGCGGCAATTTGTTTGTCGGCGGAAATTTTACGGTTGTCGGGAAAGCAGAGTGACGTTTTTTGAATGAGCACCGGGTTTAAGCCCGGTGTTCATTTTCATCCCGGTCGGCGGGTAATTTGTCGCCAAAGGGTTGAAATTGTTTGATTTGCGCGATAATTCCGGCAAACTCGTTTTTGATCGCATCAACATCCGCGGGTGAGAACACCTGCTCGAACATCCGCTGCGGTTTGAGAAAATACAGCCGCACCCGATAGGCCGTTTGCTCCGGAAAAACCTGCGCCAGCAGCAGGGCGTAGCCCTTCATTTGCATGCCGTATTTTTCACCGGTTTTTTGCACTTCAGCAGCTTTGATATTGTTGGTTTTGTAATCGATCACTTCCCATTCGCCGCTGCCGTTTTGATACACGCGATCCAGCGTTCCGGTGAAAAAATCATCGGCGATGCGCATGGTCAGGCTCAGTTCGTTGTGAAACGCGGTTGCGCCGAAAATTTCCTGCGCTGTGTCGCTGGCGATAAACGGCAGCATCAGCGCGGGAATTTCCCGCCGGAAATCCGTGCGCTCCTCTTCGTCAAAAATTTCGTATTGGAAAAACGCATCGTCCAGCCGGGCGAGCAATTCTCCCTCGTCCGCGGGCAAGCCATCCTCCAGCATTTTGTGGACAATTTTCCCTTTCAGCAAACTGAGCGCATCCGCTTCGGCGAAACGGGTGAGAAATTCGTAATCGCTCTCAAAAAATCCGCGATGGTAGCGCAAAAAATACGCGTCGGGATCGCTGTTGAAGGTGAGCAACTGCGTCGCGGAAAATGTGACGCCTTTCGGCGAATCGTCAATTTTACGGAGGTGCACCGGCAATTCGGATTGCGGCAATTTCCCGTTGGCAACATCGTCCAGCGTCTGGCTGTGCGCATCGAGCGCGGGCAAAATTTCCCTGCGCTGAACTTCGGCAACCTGCACGTTGGGAATCCGGGTGAGCACGTTCAGCGAAACGTCCTCTTTTGGCTGAATCCGGAATTCCGGGATTTGTTCGGCGAAGCCTGCGGTTGCGTCCAGATTGAACAATCGCGCCAGCCAGTCGAACGCGGTTTCCCCGGCAAAATCCGAATTTTCATACGTCCCGGTGAGATACAACTGGTCTTTCGCGCGGGTTGCCGCCACGTAAAACAGGCGCTTCGCTTCGGCAAATTCCTTCTGTTTGTCGCGCTCGTGAATCAGGTTGAACAAAAACGGCGGCCCCGCTTCGTAATTGCGGAGGGGATTGCGCCATTTTGCGGAGAGTCCCCACTCGGCGTCAAATCGATACGGCGCGGTGTTGCTTTTGCCCTGCTGACTGAGATACGGCAGCAAAACGATGGGAAATTCCAGCCCCTTCGATTGGTGGATGGTCATGATTTTCACGGTGCTCTCGTCTTCCAGCGCGATTTGCGCCTCGCCTTCGCGGGGATCGAGATTGAGCGTTTCCCGCAGCGAATCGATGAAATCGGAGAGCGCCATAAATCCGCTTTGCTCGAAATCGCGGATTTGCTCGATCAATTTATCGAGATTCGCCAGCATTTGCTCGCCGTTCCACTCCGCCGCCAGCGTCGCGCGATACAGGCTTTCTTCAAAAATTTCGCTGACCAATCGCGATAGCGAGAGGCGATCGCGGCGTTTTTGCCAGCGCAAAATTTGCTGCTGGATGCGCTTCAGCGGTTGGCGATCCATCTCCGGGTAAATCCCGAAATCGTTGATATTCAACAGTTTACCAAACCAGGTTTTTCCCTTTTCCTGCGCCAGCCAAAACAGCGCCGCATCGGAGATGCCCGCAAACGGGGAGCGCAGCAACGCCACCAGCGAAAGGTCGTCCGCGGGATTATCCAGAAATCGCAGCAAATGATACACGTCGAAAATTTCCTGCCGCCGGTAAAATCCCACCCCGCCGATGGTTTTGAACGGAACGCCGTATCGTCGCAGCGTGGTTTCCAGTTCCGGCAAATGGGTGCGCCGGGGAATGAGAATGGCGATATCGCCGGGGAGAATGGGCGCGGGTTGTTCGGCACCGGCAACGCGTTTGGAAATGTGCAGCGGTGGCGGTGCAGGCAGGGTTTCGCCGTTTTCCGGCTGCACAGGGATGTTCAGCAACGTGCAAATGCGCTGCGCGATGTAATCTTCCTGCGACAGTTTGCGCGCTGCCAGATCTTTTTTGTTCAGTGCAGCCAGCTCGATGTGCGCGGTGTCCGGCGCGCTGCGCTGGGTTGCCAGCGGCTCGTACGCCACGTCGAATGGGTTGTGCAAATCCGTGCCGATGAGCTGCCGGAACAGAAAATTGGTGAAATTGTTGATGCCCGGCAGAAAACGGAAGCTGTCCTGTAGCACCACGTTTCCGGTGTAATCGGCAGGATTTTGGCTGCCGTTGCGCGCCGCAAACTGGGTTTTCACGGATTTGAACACCCGAACATCCGCGTTGCGGAAGCCGTAAATCGATTGTTTCGGATCGCCCACCACGAAGAATTTTTTCTCGTCCAGTTGCCCGTCGTGAATGCCCATTTTGCTGATGATGTCCCACTGCAAATCGTTGGTGTCCTGAAATTCGTCCACCATGATGTAGCTGTAACGATGCCGCAAATCGTTGCGAACGGCAGCGTGATTTTCCAGCATTTGCAGGGCGTAAATTTGCAGATCGTCAAAATCGAGAAAGCCGCGCTCCTCTTTGCGATCGCGGTAAATCTGGTTCGCCAATGCGTATAATTTCAACACCATACGCTGGTTGTGCAAACCAAGTTTGTCGAGATCGCCGGGCGCGTTTTCGCCGAATCGTTTGGCAAATTCCGCCAACGGCACAATGGTCTGGCTGAGGTTTTTGAGCGGTTCGAACGCCTCGCCGAGATCGGCTTTTACACCGATGGGGCGCAAATCGCGTTTGTAGGCAGTTGCGTCGTTGGTGGTCATCAGCACGGAAAGCGTGAGCAATTGCTGCCAGAGCAGCAAACGGCTGGCGGTGCTGGCGTCGTTCACCAGCACTTCGTCAAATAACTGAAATGCGGTTTTGCCACCGTCTTTCAGCCGGGATCGCTCCACTTTCGCCGAAAGAATTTCGCGGATGATCGGCAGCAGATCGTGCAGCAGCGCTGCCGTTCCGACATGCCGCTCCAGCAGTATGAAAAACTGCGATTCCAGCCATTCGAACATCTGTTCGTCGCTTTCGGCAGCCAGTTTTTTTTGCAATTGTTGGGATTGGTAGGGTTGGCTGAGCAGCATTGCCAGCGTCCGCCGCAGCTCGTTGGGCGGCAGTTGGCGGAGCAGTTCGTGCCATTCTTCCGGCGAAACGTCGCTGTCGAGGGTGCGTTTGTCCAACGCTTCGAACACATCGTTGATGGCGTCCTGCACCAGCAAATTTTGCTGCAAATCGCCCGGAACGGAAAAATCCGGGTCAACGCCGGAAGCCACGGCGTATTCGCGCAGCAGCCGGGAACAAAATGCGTGAATCGTGGAAATTTGCGCGGAGCTGAGACGTTCGCGGAGTTCCAGCAGCCGTTCGCGTTTCTGGCTGTCTGTTTCGCTATCGAGCCGTTCGCGGATCATTCGGGCGACGCGCTCTTTCATTTCTGCGGCCGCTTTTTCCGTGAAGGTAATCGCCAGCACTTTGCGCACATCCTGTTTTTCGTCCAGAATGAGGCGCAGATAGCGCTCCACCAAAATGGTGGTTTTTCCCGATCCCGCGCCGGCGGTGACGGAGATATTTTTGTCCGTCGCCAACGCCAGTTGCTGATTTTCGGTGAGTTGCGGGCGGGCGGGTTTTTGTGGCGATTTGTCCGCTTCCGTGGACATAAACCTCCTGAATGTTGTTTTTAGAGGGTTCGGCTGTTGAGAGGTAAAGGCGAACGGCTGTTCGCCCTTACGAAAATCGGATCAAAATTTATCGCTGAAAAAATCCGTGTTCTTTTTGATGCCTTTTTCAATCAGCTTTTCTTTGTAGCTGCTGAAAATTTTCTGCATTTCTATAAAAGCTTTGTCGGCCTCTTTGGGCAGCTTTTCCGGGTTGCAGGTGAAATAAATTTTCATGAATTCCAGTGCGGTATCGTCAAATGTTTTGCCGGACATATCCGTCTCCCTTTATTTGGTTTGTTTATGTTCGCGGTTTTGCGTTATCTTTCTCTCATTTTGAATATCGAATTATAGCAATTCGCGAGAGGTTAAGCAAGGTGCAAAACGATAGCGACGGGCAGAAAATCAACACATATCTCGGGCTGTTGCTGGCGGTGCTGGCGGTGGCGTTCGCTGCGATTTTTGTGCGTTGGTGCGGCGATACGCCGTCGATGATCATCGCGTTTTACCGGATGTTTTGGGCAACCGGCATTTTTGCGCTGCTCCAGTGGCGACAGAAAAATCCGGTGAAACCGCTGCCCGCCCGCTCACGATGGCAAATTTTTTTCGCGGGGCTGATGCTGGCGCTGCACTTTGTCACCTGGATTGGCTCGCTGAAATTTACCACTGTTGCGCATGCGCTGATCATCGGCTCCACCGGACCGGTTTTCGCGCTGATTTTCGCACCGTTTCTGCTGAAAGAGCACAGCGATTCCCGGGCGGTTTTCGCGGTTGCACTGGCAACTGCCGGTGTGTTGGTGATCGCGTTGCAAGATTGGAACAGCGGCAGCAATACGGGCATTTACGGGCAATTTTTTGGCGATATGCTCGCGCTGTCCAGCGCTGTTTTTGTAACGCTCTATTTTTTAACCGGGCGCAAAATGCGCAACGATATTCCGTTGGTGCCGTATCTGCTGCGGGTGTATGGCAGCGCGGCGTTTGTGTTGCTGGTGTTCAGTGTTTCAGCGGGATATCCCTTATTTGATCATCCGGCGGAAGCCCATTTTTTTATGCTGATGCTGGCAATCGTTCCCACCGGTGTCGGGCATTCGATGTTCAATTGGGCAGCACGGCGCATCGAGGTGTATAAAGTGAATCTGGCTGGTCTGGGTGAACCGCTGCTGGCGTCGATTTTGGCATTTTTCTTATTCAACGAAATCCCGCAGACGTGGTTTTACGCCGGTGCACTGCTGATTTTTGTTGGCATCGTGATCGCGTTGTGGGAGCGAAAAAAAGGATAAAGGAAAAAGGATAAAGGAAAAAGGATAAAGGAAAACAAAGACCTTTGCGCGCTTCGCGGCTTTGCGGCAAATAGATAAATCCGTAATCTCCATTTTGCGAATTCACCGCGAAATATTATATTTATCCTCCCAAATTCGTGCTGTTTAAATCGATCAACCAAACAAGGATTTCGGCAACAAATGACCGGTAGTTTGCAAATTCGCCCCCGTTTTCGCCTGCTGGCGCAGATGCCGCCCGACGAGGTGCTCGGCAAAATCAAATCCCATCTCACATCGCCGGACGCCAAATGTACCGGAATGGTATCGAACCATCACGCGATGCTGCGGATGCCGGATGCGGTAACCCACTATTGGTCGCCGCGATTAACCGTTCAGGTGGACGAACACGAAAACGGCACGATGTTGCGCTGCTTGTTCGGTCCGGCGCCAACGGTCTGGACACTGTTTATCGCCATTTATGCGGCGGTTTCGTTTTGTGCGATGGTTTCGCTCATTTGGGGATCGGTGCAATTGAGCTTAGGGATGGATTCGGATATCATTTGGCTGTCGCCGCTGTGCGCAGCGATCGGATTTACTGCGTGGCTGGTTGCCGGTTACGGGCAAACCCTCGGAAAAGATCAGATGACCACGCTCCGCCAGTCGCTGTTCGATGCCCTCGGCGATTTGCAGGAAGCCGATACTGATTCGTGATCTGCATTTTTCCGCTTTGCCTGCCCGCTTTTCCCGCGTATTTTTCCCACCGATAAAATAGAAATAGCCAATGAGCGCAAATAAAACCATTGCCAGAAATACGCTGGTGTTGAACGCCGGACACGTCATCGCCAAATTAATCAACCTCGCGCTGATTTTGATTATGACCCAAATGTTGGGCGACGACGGCTACGGTTTTTACAATTTTGGCTTCTCGTTTGTGATGTTGTTTATGATTTTCACCCAGTTTGGTATGAGCACTTATCTCGTCCGGCACATCTCGCAAAACAAATCAACCGCAGAAAAAGTGTTTGGCACAACCTTTCCGTTAGTGATTGTTTTTTCAGTAATTACGCTGTTGCTGGTCAACGGGATCGCAGGGCTCACCAACTGGACAGATTTTGAACGCAGCATCATTTTCCTGTTCAGCTTTTTTCTGTTTTTCGATGGCATCAGCCGATTCAGCTATGCCATTTTTCGTTCGTTTGAGCGGATGGAATTTGAGGCGCTCACCTACATTTCCGAACGATTCCTGATGCTGATCGCCGCGCTGATTCTCTGGCAAACCGGCGCTTCGCTGCTGCCGCTGATCGCCGTTTTTGCCGCCGTTGAATGCCTGAAAGCGTTGCTGGCGCTGGGATTTATCCACCGAACATTTTTTCGCATCCGGCTGAAATGGGATCGCGAACTGGCGCGATTCATCCTGAAAGAATCGTGGCCGTTTGCGATGATCACCGCGTTTGGCGCAATTATGGTGAATATCGATTCCGTGATGCTGAAAATTTTCCACACCGCCGATATTGTTGGTATTTACGCTGCCGGACGACGGTTGATCGAAAGCCTCACCTTTTTGCCGGAGACATTTGTGGTGGCGCTGTTTCCGGCGTTTTCTGCGCTGTTTGTGCAAAACCGCAACCTGTTTCAGCAAAACATGCAGCGAGCGTTTCAATATATGCTGGCGATTGCCGTGCCCATCGGCGTAGTGTTGTTTATGCTGGCGGATGAAATTGTCGTATTTTTGTTTGCGGATGAATTTGCCGGTTCCGCCGTTGCGCTGCAATGGCTGGCGATCTGGCTTTCGCTGCTGTTTTTGAAACAGGTATTGGTGGTTTCGCTGAACGCGACCGGGCACCAGCGACTGGTTTCCGCGCTAATCGGTCTGGCAATGCTGCTCAATGTGATGCTCAATTATCTGCTGATTCCGCAATTCGTCATCATTGGTGCATGTGTGGCAACCATCGCCGCGGAAAGTGTTACGGTTGTCGGTGCGCTAATCATGTTAAAAAAGCATTTCCAACTCGATATTTTTAGTGTCACCAATGCCAAAATTTTACTGGCAGGCGCATTGCTTTGGGTGATTGTTTATTATTTGCAAAATGTGCCGGTTGTCGTGGCCGGCATTTTGTCAATTGCCGGGTATGTATTGCTAATATATTTTTTACAAATTGTTGATAAAAAAGAACTTGACTTCCTTAAAAATATGTCAAAGCGACAAAAATAGCCGGTACGTATGACCGAAATGAAAAACAGTGCTGTGTTGTCTCCAAAAATATTGATGGTTTCCTACACCTCTTTTATGCAAAAATTTTACCAGACACTGCCGCAGGAGATCGCCCGGCAAAGCGGCGCAACCGTGAAAATGCTGGTGCCGCCATTCTGGAAAGAGCTGTGGAGCGGGCAAAAAGTGCATCTCGAAACCCGCGATGATGCGCTGTTTGCCACGCAAATCGGCGACATCGTTGGTGCAGGAAACCTGCATTTTGCGATGTTTCGAAATACGCTGGCGTCACTGCTCAAATCATTCCAGCCGGATGTGATCGATCTGGAAGATGAGCCGTTCAACCTCGGTTCGTTCCAGATGGCGTTTTTCCGCAATCGCTATGCGCCGGACGCAAAACTAGTGCTGCACGCCTCGCAACACCAGTTCAAAAATTACCCACCGCCGTTTCGCTGGACGGAAAAATATGCCCTCAACCATGCGGATGCGGTGCTCTGTCGCAATCAGGATGCGGTGGATGTGTTGTGCAAAAAAAGCTATTCCGGCACGCTGGAAATTGTCACCCACGGCGTGGACACCGCCGCGTTTCAACCGCGCGAGTTGCCGGAATTGCGCCGGGAAATTTCGCCGGACGGCAAACCGATTGTCGGGTTTGTCGGGGCGATGGCGGAACACAAAGGGCTGAAATATCTTGTGGAAGCGATGGCCGATTTGCCCGCAACGCTGCTGCTCATCGGCGGCGGTGAGGAAAAATCGCGATTGCAGGAACAGGCTGCGGCGCTGAACGTGAACGCCGTTTTTCTGCCGCCGGCGAAACACGACGCCGTTGCCCGATATATGAGCGCGATGGATATGTTTGTGCTGCCCTCGCTCACACGACCCAATTGGGTGGAAAAATTCGGGCGGGTGATCATCGAAGCGATGGCCAGCGGCACGCCGGTGATCGGCTCGTCATCCGGGGAAATTCCCAACGTCATCGGCGATGCCGGATTGGTATTCACCGAAGCCGATGCGGCGGATTTGCGAAAAAAAATCCGCCAATTGCTGGAAAACCCGGAACAACGCCGCGCGTTTCGCGAAAAAGGATTGCAGCGTGTGCACAAAAAATATTCCTGGCAGGCAGTTGCCGCGCAAACGTTGGCTATTTACGAGCGGTTGCTGTAGCTTTATCAACTTCGAAGTTGTTATTCCGGTTTTGCCAGGTGTTTTTTCCGGGCGAGTGCCGGAATCCCATTGCCTGTCTTGTGGTTTGTTTTCGGAAAACTCTGCGCTCTCTGCGGTTAAAAAAAATCACACAAAAAGGAAAACTCCAATGCTCAAAACCTTCTGTTTTTTCTGCAGTTGCATGCTTTTCTCGATAGCCGTTTTTGCGAACGATGTCGCGTATTTTATCCAGAAAGGCGATTCCGCATACCTCGCGTTTAATCATGCCGCAGCGCGGGATTTTTTTCAACATGCGCTGGAAACAGATTCGCTGAATTACGAAGCCGCATGGAAACTGAGTCGTGCATTTGTGGATTACGGCGAAAATTTGCCGGAGAAAGATGATCGCCGAGTATCCTACGAAAACGCCCGGAAATATGCGGATTACGCCATTGCCATTGCACCGGACAGCGCCAAAGGCTATCTCTTTTTGAGCATCGCGTTGGGTCGCGTGGCGCTGGATGCGGGTGCGAAAGAGCGCGTTCAGTTTTCGAAAGACATTCGCGCAGCGGTGGATCGCTCGCTGGAACTCGATCCGAATGAGGATATCGCATGGCATGTGCTCGGTCGCTGGAACCGCAAAATTGCCACGCTCAGCTGGGTGGAGCGCAATTTCGCCAATATTTTTCTGGGCGGGGTGCCGAAAGATGCATCGGTGGAGCGATCGGTGGAGTGTTTCAAAAAAGCCATCGAACTTGCACCGAATACGCTGGTTCACTGGCTGGAACTGGGCATTTCTTACGAAAAATTGAAGATGAAGGATGAAGCGCGGATCGCATTCGAAAAAGTGCTGGAACTGCCTGTCAGCGATTCGGATGATGCGGGGCACAAAGCTCACGCGAAAAAGCTGCTGTCGGAATTGTAGCCGCACATCATTCGTTGTCCGCCGTTATTTTATGTGCCGGTAAGTTTTTTGCGTATGCGGAACGGTCGCAACCGTTCCCCGCACGTTATTGGGATTTAAAAAATCCCACCGTTTCCATCACTGCTTTTTGGGCGCTTTCCGGTAAATCCGGGTCAGAAAATGGGTGTTTTCCGCCAAACGTGTGATCGCCGCCGAGTATCGTCACCAGCGTTGCTGCGGGATGCCAATCGACCAAATCCAGTGCGGATTGATATGGCACGGTAAGGTCTGCGGTGCCGTGGACGACCAAAAATGGAATGCGCAATTTTTTTACGGCATCGGGAATCAACAGCCGGTTGCGGTTGTCGCGAAAATCTTCGTAGAGTTGCCAAAAAAGCGGCATTTGCTGACCGGTGCGGACGTTCGGCACATACACCACGCCGTTTTCCTGCCACATCGGTAACATCGCTTCATTCCAAAATTTGCCGTATTCGCTCACCGATGCCCAGGTGGCAATTTTTTTCACCCGGGAATCCTCAACTGCTTTCAAAATGGCAATCCCGCCACCGCGACTATGTCCTAATAAATAAATATGGTTAGCGTCGAATTCTTTTTTGGGAACGGGAAATTTGCGCGAGCAGGCAAAATCGATCACGTTTCCCAAATCTTCCAGCTCGAAGCTGAAATTATTTTGCCCGAACGCTTCCAGATCCACAAATTCCTGCGGGTGTTCCGGCGTGGTGCCGTTGTGCGAAAAATTAAACTTGAGGAAAACGAATTGCTGTTCCGCGAACGCATCGGCGATCGGGTTAAAATGGCCCCAATCTTTAAATCCTTTAAATCCGTGGACAAAAATGACCAGCGGTTTTGGCGTACGATTTGCGTTATACCGGATGTCGATCAAAACCGGGCGTTTGTTTGCGCCGGAAATTTGCAGGTTTTGGTGTTCTTTCATGCTCTGTTTTGCCGCTTTGCGCAGTCGTCTGTTTCGGATTAGCCAATAATAAACAGGAATTTGGGCGATTCAAACAGGATTTTGTTGATCGACCGGTCAGGAATTTGTCCAAATGCGCACAGTGGCTGTATCGTATTCGAACGCACTTCAACAAAAAAGGAGAAAACTATGGCAGATATTTGCATCAATGTTCCACGGTTGGATGAGCATCAAACAATTGAAGTGGAAGTGAAGATCAACGGTGAGAAAAAAATGTATCACTACCGGGTGGAGCTGTTCGACTGGGATGGCGATGCCAGCAGCGCGGCGCTGGTTCATTTGCTGCAGGATAAAATTGCCAATTACGATGCCGGCTGGCAATTGTACCAGATCGGTGCGCCGCTGGAAAAGCATATTCCGGTGATGTTCCGTCAACTCGGCGAAACGCATTAGCCATTTTATTTCGGAAAAAGCAGCATATCCGGGGTGCGCGGGTTGCTGTTGTGAAGTTCCTCATCGCTGAATCCATCTGCGTCCTGCGCGGTCAGCAGAATCAAATCCCCTTTGTCCGTTACCGGATAATCCGCCGGAATGTCGCATTGGAAACGGTAGGTATAAGTGCTGTGATTGCCGACGTAACTCATTGCCACATCACGAGTTGTGTAAACTGTTCCGGACTGCTGGTCCCGGTAATTCAGCCGGACAATAACGGATGATAGATTTTCCACACCCTGATAATCGAGGATCAGTGCCTGACACACATTTTCGGGCACAACGATGGCCAGATCTTCGATAATCGGCGCTGCGTATTCCAGTTTCACGTTAAATGTCATCGGCTCCGGAAAAACAACCTGAGTGGTATCCAGCACAAAAAAATTCTCCGCTTCGATGCGAACGGGAATTGCGCGCCCCTGGTCCGCATCTGCGCTGAACTGGTAGCGCAGTTCGTAATTCCCGAAATAATCTGTTATCACAAATTGATCTTCAAAAGAAATCTTGGCGTTTTCAACACCTCGCAGGGTAAACTGATTGCTGATGTTCCCGGTAATCACGACCTGTTTCGCGAGAGTTTCCGCGTCGTAATTGTATTTCAGAAATTTTTCACTATCGCAACCGGAAATAAACCCCAAAATCAATAGCAAAAAAATAATCGCTCGTTTCAAAATGCGCCCCTTGTAAATGGTTCAGTTCTGAATTAAGTTAAGTTAGCAAAAGCTGAAATGCAATAAAAGGGATGAAGCCGTTATGAAATTGAGATACGTGCTGGCGGTGATTGCGGCGCTGATGATCCTGTTTTTTGGGGCGCACTTGGATTTCACGAATGCCGGGGAAAATACGCCTGAAAAATCTGCCGGAAAACAATTGCCCAACCGCGAAACGCTGCACGAGCGATTGTTCGAAACCCGTGAGGCGCTGCTGGTTTACGCTGCAACAGACGCACGCTATCGTGAACAATATCAACAATTTGCGACGGAAATGCAGCAGCGCGGCCGCTGGCTGAAATTTAACATCCGGGCGGATAGCGATGTTCGCGACAGCGATTTGCGCGGCACTACGGTTTATCTGCTCGGCACTGTGGCGTCCAATCGCTGGATTGCGTCGGTTGCTGAACAACTGCCGCTACAAATTCGCCAAAACAGTTTTAAATTGTTTGAAAACACTTACGCCGATTCCACAGATCTGCTCACTTTTTATTACCCGAATATGCGCGATTCTACCCACGCAGTTTATTTGATTACCGGAAATTCCGATGCCCATTTACTCCGCGAATTGCAACGGTCATCGCGGCAACTGTTCAATAGCGCCGGGGATTATCGCGTGCAGCGCAACGGCCAAACGCTGGTGATGGGATTTTTTTCGCAGAACCCCGAAAAAATGTGGGCATTTGATCCGGAAAATCACCGCGATTATCAGGCGGATATGCAGATTGCCGGAGGCGATCACTACCGGTTTTATCTGCACGGCGTGCAGTTTTCCGATGCGGAAATGACCCGGATTCGCCAACATCACGAAGCGAAATTTCGGCAAATCAGCGAATTTTTGGGCCTCAAATCTGCGCAGGACAGCATCGATTACCACATTTTCGGCTCGTTCGAAGACAAAGGGCTGGTCACCGGCAACACCGATTTAACGCATATCGACGCCGAAAAAAACGCGATTTACAGCGTTATTCGCGACGGCATTCGCGGCGACGATTTTTGCAGCGATGCCCGTTTGCTGCTCCGCAACCATTTCGGCGAAGCCGGGAAAACAGTTTTGGAAATCGGGCTAAGTATCTATTTTTCAGAAAATTGGCACGAAAAAGGATATCGCTATTGGGCAGCGCGATTGTGGGATTCCGGCAATGCCGCACCGCTGGCGGAATTGCTGGATAACGAGCAAATCGCGCAGGATTCGCCATTGGTGATGCCGCCGCTGGCCGGCAGTTTTGTGGCATATTTGCTGGATGTGTGGGGCAAACAACAATTTCTCGACAGATACAAAACGTGGCAGCCAACGGCAGCGGAAATCGCCAAACTGGAAGCCGGTTGGCACTGGCACCTGGCGCAGTTGGCGAACGAATTTCGCGGGCAAATGGCGGCGGATCGCGCCAGTTTTCCGAAATTCGGGGATTTCCGCAAAGGCTTTTGTTTCGCACACGAAGGCTACCAGATTTACAACGGCTATCTCTCCCGAAAATCGGATGCGGCGCTGGCAAAACTCGCCGAAATGGGCGGAAATGCCGTGTCGATTACGCCGTTCAGCTTCATGCGCGATCCCGGAAAACCCGCGTTTTTGCGATTTTCCAGCGGTTCCGGTTCGGAAAATGACGAAAGCGTGATTCACTCGGCGCTCACCGCCAAATCGCTGGGCATGAGCGTGATGCTGAAACCGCACATCTGGCTCGGCGGCGGCAGCTGGCCCGGCGATATCCACATGCAATCCGACGCCGATTGGCAGCAATTTTTCAACAATTACCATCGCTGGATGCGCCATTACGCGCTGATGGCGGAAATGTATCAAATCGATGTGCTGTGCGTTGGTGTGGAGCTGGTAAAAACCACCGCAACGCAGGGCGACCGCTGGCGCGAGATGATTGGCAAATTGCGCCAACTCTATAGCGGGCAAATGACTTACGCCGCCAATTGGGGCGATGATTTTGAGAAGCTGTCGTTTTGGGATGACCTCGATTTTATCGGGCTGAACTGCTACTATCCGCTCAGCGACAAAACCGCGCCATCGGATGCGGAGCTGCGGGCGGGCGTTTCCAACATTGCTGCGCGAGTGGCGACTATCCAAAAAAAATACGGCAAACCGGTGCTGATTACGGAAATCGGTTTCACCAGCACGCCCTCACCGTGGCAGCAGCCGCACGAATCTGCCCGCCGCAAACCGGTCGATCTGGATGCGCAGGCACGCAGCTATCGCGCCGTTTTCGAAACGATGCAACACGCGGATTGGCTGCGCGGCATTTATTGGTGGAAGTGGCCAAGCTATCTGGAATACGGCGGCAATCGCGATAACGATTTTACACCAAACAACAAACCGGCGGAAGATGTGGTTCGCCAGTGGTATCAGCGGGATAGCTGGTAAATTTGCCCTTCGCCGGGCAACATTTCCGCGATCCTGAAATTGCTGCCGCTGATGGAAACCGGTTTCGCCGGCAGTGGTTGATCTGCAGTCGAAAAAATGCGCTCGATCTGCCGCGCGTTCGCCAAATATCGCGCCGGAATCACAACGGCTGCGGCTGCTTTTTCCGTGTCGAGATTGGCGACAAACAACCATTGCGGCGCCGGAATTGCGGCTGTCCAGGCGATTGCAGGATAATAATCCGCCATATCCGGTGGCAAAATCCAACGGGATTCGCTTTCTGAAATTTCCTGCCAAATATCTGATAACAATAAGTTTAACCGCGTAAAATTTTCGAACAGCCGAACGTTTTTTCCCCAGACAAATGAGCCGTTAGTGGCCTTCTCCCCCAATTTTTCCTGAAATACAAACAGTTTGCTGTAGTGCTCGTTCGGTGCCGGTTTCTGGTGTGGATCGCGCATTTCGAAACCGAGCGCCATGTATGCGGGCAGCATAGGCAAACATTGTCCGATAAAGTGGCGCAACTCGTTGCCGTTCACATAAAATTTGTCAAAACGCGGGTCGTCTTTGTCGGCAGTCATCATCGTGAAATTTGGGGTGACGGCGCGGGTTTTGGCGATGTCTGAATACAGCCGGAAGTTGCGCCGGAACTCCGCCGAGCCGACCACCATCGATTGCAGATCGCCGAGTGTGCTGTCCGCATCGCTGGCTTCGAGATGCTCGATTTCATCGCCGTAGCCGATGACGTTTGGTGGTGCCAAAAAGGATTCCGCAAAATAGCCGAAATACGGCACGCGATTTTCTGTGCGGATAAATTGTTTGACAGATTTTAGTAAGTCATAATATTGCGGAATTTGCACAGGAACACCTTCCGGGCGCATTTGCACGTGGGCCATATCGCCGCGCATAAAATCAAAACCGAATCGCCGCTGAACATCGGCGTAGTGTTCGCAAACGTATTGCCAGACGGCCGGTCGCGGATGCGAAAAATCGATCTGCCAATCGCGGTTATCGTCGATGCTTTCGAACAATTTGTATCGTGCCAGCGGACCAAAAACGCGCGAAAAGTCCTCCGGTTTGGCGATGCGGAAATCGCGCCATTCCAGCCCGTTTTCATCAATTTTACGAGCCGCCGGGGATTCGTCCACCAGCAGTCCGCGATAGGGCGGCCCCATTGTGGCTGGCACCGGTTCGTATCCGGCAGTATGCAGATGTTTGATCAGCGCGATCCGGCGTTGTTTGCGCTGCTCCGGCTCGTCCGGTTGCCCGAACAGCAATTTTAATCGCGATGATTCCGGGTGCGTTGCCGAAAAAAAGTGCGCAGCACTTCCCGGTAATTGCAAATCGGCACCTGCTGCACCGTTTTTTTGGAGAAAATAGAAAATTTGCTGCTGCACCATTTCGTGCAAATTGGCGCGATGATCGACGATGTGCAGCCCTTTCCGGCGCAGCCATTCGAAATGCTCCGGGAATGCCAGCCCCATTTCCGAAAAACGATCGGTGTGGGGAATGACGTCCATGCCCACGGTTCGCCCGGTGAGGTGCAAAATGTTGATTACGGCGCGCAATTGACGCTCAACCGTGTTTAGATGCGGCAGTTGTTCGGCCAATTTTTCGCAGAAAAATTCCCGGTTAATTTGCCAACTGCTCATCCCGTACAGGCTGCCCACAACGCCCGGCTCCCAAATCGGCAGCAGATGAATGGATGATTGTTGCGGCGGTAGTGTAAACGTGTAAGCCACAATATTCCAAAAATTAGCGATGGTTCGCACGTTGATGCCAACCATTTTTACACGCTTCAGCCAGCGGCCGTCCGGTACAGATTTTACGGGACTGTGCAAAAATTCCGGCAGCGATTCGATGGGCGTTTCGGGGTGGGTTGCGCGCTCGCTGATTGCCAAATCGAGTGAGTTGCCGTAGCGTCGGCGAAGAATATCCAACGTGGTTTCAACGGGGAACGCGACCGCCGTTTCCGGCAGCAAATGCGGGATAAAATCGCATGCTCTCCGGCAAAATTGGGCGATGTGCGCGTCACCGTTTTGCGCCCAGTTTTGTTGATGTGCGATAAATTCAGCAGGTGTTTTCATTGGGATTTTTTCGTAATTATTTAGCCGCAAGTCGCCAAGCCCGTAACAGACACCTCGTTACTGCTTTCTGCCCGGAACGTCTTTTTCCCATTTTAAAATTAACCCTTGTTGAAAGCCAACGAAAAAACAGGCGTTTTGAACGGGATTGTAACTAACCTTTTTGCGCTTTGCGCCTTTGCGGCAAACAGTAATTAATCAAATATTTCGTAGATTTTTTCTCGCGAAACGGCTTCGGGCAGCGGTCCGACGACCGCCAGTTTCATTGCGGCGATGTTGCTGCCGGCGACTGCGCATTCCGGCGGTTCGTAGCCATCCAGCCATGCCGTCAAAAACCCCGACCAAAATGCGTCGCCCGCGCCGGTGGCGTCTGCGCATTCGCTGATTTTCCGGGCGGATTGATGCTGCATTTTTTGCCCGAATTCCCACGAAACCAGGCTGCCTGCCGCGCCTTTGGTGAGGCAAATCAGTTCCGCGCCCCAATCGTGGAAGGTGGCGATAGCCGTTTGTTCATCGAGCGCTGGATCGTCAAACAATCGAACGATGTCGTCCAGACTCATTTTCACAAAAGCGCCATGGGAACAATATTCCGCGATCACTCGGCGAGCTTCATCGCGATCACCCCAGATGGATGGCGCGTAATTGACGTCAATGCTTAATTTGCAGTCGAGTTGTGCGGCGCGTCGGGCACCATCCACAATGCTGCTTTGGGCGGGTTCCTGGCTGAGCGCAAAACAGGTGGTGTGGTAAAATTGGGTTTTTTGCAACACATTATTGGGAATATGTGATGGCAAAATCATGCGGTCGGCAGTGCGATAGGCGATAAAATCCGGCGTTCCGGTGGTGCGGCTGACCAAAACAATGGTGGTCGGTGCAACCGGCTCAACCGCGATGTAATCACAAATAACGCCGGTTTTTTTTACGGATTGAACCAGATATTTGCCCAAATTTTCGTTACCTACACAGGCGATCAGCGCCGATGCATTCCCGAGTCGCGCCATATTTGCCGCAAAATTTGCCGGGCTACCACCCTGAAATCGCTCAAAAGTGCGCACATCGCCGAGGTTTTCGCTGATGGTTTGGCCGATGATATCCACCAGTAATTCGCCAACGGCAACGATGTCGATAGTTTTGTTTCTGCGGCTTTTTGGGGGATAAGGGAGATGTTTTTTCACAGCTTAACAACCTGTTTTTGTGAAACTTAATCAGTTGAACTCGTTTGCATCAACCATTATTTTATAATAGGGATATTGCTTTGTCGGGTCCGCCGGAGGCTCAAAATATGCCTGAAACATGACGGATGGAAATTCATCGAAAAAGTCGCTGTTGCTTTTTTGGAGCGATTGGCAAATTTGCTTTGCTTCAGCCTCAATTTTTGATGTTGTATCGGTATCTTTTGCGGTTCCGTCGTATCGGGAAAGGTAAGCAACCAGCGGAACTAACCGATTTTCCAGCTCGATAAAATAGAACGTGAAAATGGGATATCGCACACCATTCAAATTTAACTGGCTGATCGATTCCTGAAAACGGGGTTTTTCCTGCAGCGCCGCGGTGGCTTGCTGCAACCGGATGGATTGGTTGCTGCGAATAACCGGCCCGGTTTGCGAAAGCAATAACGCACAGTGATAAAACCAGTACCCACTCGTTTTATTGCCGGCAGCAACGGCAGTTTCCGCAAGATTTTCAAAATACTCGGCGTTTTTACCAAAATAGGTGGCCGGTGTAACGTATAAACTGAGCAATCGGTAGGGGCTGTTTTTACGTTTTGCCATTACCAGTACAACATTTCTGACGATTTGCTCGCTGTTCAATTCATAAAATATCACGGCTGTTTTTTGAATTTCCGGCCACAGCCGAATTTCAAAATAATCATCTCTGCCAGATTTATTTGAGCCGCAAGCAATTGAAACTGGTGCGGTTAGCTTGCTTTGTGTTTCGACAATCTTGCCATCGGTTCGACGGATATGTTGCAGCGATACGATTCTCTCAGCCAGTGTTAGCGTAAAATCAGTGAATTTATCTTGTGAAATATCGGTTTGAAAAACGGGGTCGCAATCGCGCCATAATTTTTCCGGCTGAATATCGACGATTGCAGAAATCAACGCCATAGCTGTGGAATCCAGTTGAGCGGCTTCTGCTGCTGCGATGTTTTCCCAATTATAACAAACGGCCGGCGATGATGAGCCGGCACGGTTTGTTTGAGGGTAAACGATTGAGAAACAAATTGTTAGCGCTATGAAAATGAGCCAGTTTTTTTTCATTTTTTTATCTGAACGAAATAACCAAAATGGTTGTGGTGACTAAAAGGATAATCGAAAGCACCCGGTAATTTTTATACCAGGGCAGGCTGCGAAGCTCATGTGTTTCGGCATTATAAAATGCTTTTGTCCAAACGAGCGCCGTTGCCTGATTCGCATTTGCGGGTGTAGTGAACAAGCTGCCCACAATCAAAATTATGGTGCATAACACAAACAAAATGGGTGCGATATATAGAAAATGTATCGACAGGATACCGGCAACTTCGTTCATGTAAAAGAAAGCGCTACCCGCCATCAGTCCAAATACGAGTGAATAAAATGCACCTTTTTCGTTCGCCCGTTTCCAGAAAATGCCAACCAAAAACATTGCAACAACCGGCGGCACAGTATAAGAGAGCACTTTTTGGAGGTATTTGAAAAGCGACCCAAAGTTTTCGATTTGGGGTGCCCACAGTGCAGCCAAAACCATAAACCCGAAGGTAACCCACCGACCAACTTTCATGAGCGCTTCGCTGGAGAGGTCCGGGCGATGTTTCTGGATAAAGTCCATTGTGATAAGTGTAGAAGCGGAATTTAGCGTTGAATCTATTTGGGACATGAGTGCGGCAATAAACCCGGCTAACACCAGCCCCAACAAACCGGCCGGTAGTAAATCGAACATTAGCGTTGGATAAACCATGTCTGCCTTGGGTAGTTCCGGGTAAAGGAGGATTGCCATCGTTCCCGGTAAAACCATAACAAACAGAACGGGTAATTTCAGCAATCCTGCAAACAGGCTGCCAATACGACCATGCCAGATATCTTTTGCGCTCAAAACGCGCTGCATCATAAACTGGTTGGTGCACCAGAAATAAAATCCGAGAATCGGAAGTCCGGTTAACAATCCCAGCCAGGGCACGCCGGGATCGTCTAACGGACGAATCAAGCTTAATTTTTCCGGCGAAACCTGGCTGATGATGGCATCCCAACCGCCTATTTGAAAAAATGCTGTAATGGTAATGGTGACCGCGCCGATGAGCAACAAAATTGTTTGGATGGCATCGGTATAAATAACGGCTGCCAAGCCTCCGGCAATGGTATATGCACCGGCAACAACGGCTAAAACGGAAATGGTTTGCCACATCGGGATTTCCGGGAAAACCAGCTTTAGCAACAATGCGCCAGCATACAAGCTTCCGGCGGTATCAACAACTATGTTAAGAAATAGTGTCAGGATGGAAAAGTATGTGCGAGCTCTGCCATCATACCGTAATTCCAGAAACTCGGGCATGGTGTAAACTTTGGAGCGGAGAATGAACGGTAGGAAAAATATCACAAAAAATACCAGAATGATAACGGCGAACCATTCATAATTAAACACCGAAATCCCTGTGCTGTAAGCATCGCCGGCCAAGCCGATAAGTGTTGTGCTGGAAATGTTTGATGCAAACAATGACAGACCGATAAACGGCCAAATCATCGATCTTCCGGCTAAAAAATAATCTTCGGCTGTATGATGTTTTGAACCTAATCGCAAGCCCAGCCAAAGCACAAATACGATATACAGTCCAATGATTACTAAATCAATGGTGTGTAGGGTAAAATTCGGCATAATGTTATCCCTGGTGATTATGAGATGCATGTAAAATCATACGCCCCGCACTGATTGATGCGGGGCGCAGAAAAAAATAGTTTAGAAATTATAGCCAATTGTGAAGGATACGGAACGACCGGGAATCGGCCTTGCGCGGACATAGTTAACCTGGTTATCTACGATGCTACCTTCTTCGCTTTCGGTAATGCCGATTGAGCTTAACAAATTGTTGCCATTTACCGATGCGTAAAGCAAACTGGTGATCTGATATCTCAGGAATGCGTTAATGTAAGCATAAGCCGGCAGAACCAGTTCGTTACTATCCTGTGCGTATGCTTTGGTTTGGCCGATTACGCTTGCGCCAATGGCATGTTTGCCAATGTTATACGTCGGGACAAGCGAGAACATTACATCCGGTTGGCGGCGGGGAGTGTTGCCATCATTTGCACCGGAAGTAATTTCTGCTTTGGTGTAGGTAAGTCCACCTCGAACATTTACATCTCCAAAATTAAACGCGCTTTCAATTTCAACGCCAAAGGCTTTGTAATCGTTTTCGATGACTTCCTGCGTGGTTGCTTCAAAGCCACCTTCTTCTGTGGTGTTTGCCATAAATGCCGTAACAAATAAACCGCCGTTTTTGAACAGGTGTTTGTAACCCACTTCAGCCTGGTCAATCAGGTCTTTGGCATTCAATGTTTGTCCGCCGGTGTAGGGCAGGCCGGCAAACAACAGGCGATCGGCTTTAGCAGAGCCGCCATGGCTGTAGCGAGCAAAAACAGCTTTTGTTTCACTCAGTTTGTAGTTTGCGCCGGCAGAGTATGAAACATAATCATATTCGTAATCAACAGGCGTTGTATTGGCGTTATCTACTGCCGAAACGCTTTGTTCATTGGGTGAAATTACACCGTCGTTGTTGACATCAAATTCGGTTTGAACGGCTCCGGCAAAACGTCCGGTAACGGTGCCTTTGTCCAACCGGACGCTGGCATCTACGCTCAGGTTTTCGTTGGCTTGCAGATCAATATTAAAATAGGGTGCGTTGATGAGGTAATCGGTATCGTAATTTCTGGTGCAGCAGTTGCCCCAGAACGGAACGCCATAAGCATACAACCCGTTTTGGCTGAGTTTGGTGTTATCTGCAGCGTAAACATCCACCATTTTTGCGCCATCGCCATTCACTTCTGTAACGAATGAATTCCACAACCAGGACATGGAGATGGATTGGTTGGACAAGAAATAACCTGCAGTTACATTGGCGTTGCCCAGTGTTTTGGTGACGCGAAAATCATTCATCAAATTGTTGAAATTATTCAACTCGACATCGAACATGTGGATTCTCAACGCCAGGCCATTTCCGGCATTTCCGCTGCCGAAAGCGGTGCCGTCTGCATAGCGCAAATATGCGCCTGCGCCGCCAATCGATTCTGCCATTGCCTGTGCACCGGCAACTTCTGCGGGGAACGGTGTGACAAAACGACCGGAGTTAAATGCGATTCTGCCACGGTTTTCAACGCTCCAGCCATCACCCAACTCACGGCTAAATTCCAATCCGATTGCGCTGGAAACAGGGTGCATACCGTCTGCCACATCGCTGCGGCGCAGTTCGCCATCGGGTCCAAATCCCAAATTCTGAAGCAAAAAGGGGCTGTGCATTGTGCCGGTTGCTGCTTCGTAGCCATCGATAGAACCCCAATCGGGTGAGTCGTTTGTGCCTTCAACTTTTAGCGGCATGGGCATGTATGCCGCAGCGCGGTCGTTCAAATATTTAAAATAGATGCGTCCGTAACCGCCATCGAACAGTTTGGTAACATTTAATTTAAGCTGCCCGCCACGGTTTGCGGTGTATCCGGCTGTGCGCGGTCCTTCGCCCTGGCGAAGAAAACCACCGACATGAAAGCTGACACTGCTGGTTAACGGTGCGCCATATTCGTAATCGGTACGGAAACTGTTATAATCCAATCCCGAAGTTGTGCTGACACTCCCGCCTTCAACAGCGCCGGTTTTGCTCACAAAATTGATGATTCCCGCAGGAGAATTGCTCGCCAAGGTAGAGGCGGAGCCACCACGAATGGCTTCAATGCGGGCCAGGGTTCTGTCTGCCCTTAGAAAAATATCTGCGGTTGCAAAGGCGATATCGCCAAATTGCATTACCGGCAAACCGTCTTCCTGCAGTTGCAAATATTTGGATCCGCCAGCAGAAATCGGAACGCCGCGAACGGTAATGTTCGTGTTACCGTCGCCGCCGGATGCCTCTGAGCGAATACCGGGAATTGAGCGGAAAATTTCTGCCGTTGTGCGCGGCGCCAGTTTTTCCGCTTCCTGAATATCCAGTGTCGAGATTGAAACACTGGATTCCAGTTTCGATTGTTTATTGACCACACCGGTGGTAACAACCGCAGTTAAATCCAGTAAGTCTGATTCCAGGCTAAAGCTGACATCCGCTGCACTACCGGCGGTTACGGTTACGGTTGCGCTGGCACTTTTGTAGCTGATGTAACTGGCGGTAATTTTATATTCACCGGCCGGTACATTCAGAATGACAAAACTGCCGTCTACATCTGTTGCGCCGCCCATCGTTGTGCTTTCCAGAACCACATTTGCGCCAATTAATGGCGCGCCGGTATCATCGGTAACCATGCCACGAATGGTTCCGGTTTGTGCAAAACCAAATCCTGCAATGAGATGCAATAATAGAATTGCGATTAAGCGAGTAAATGATTTAATTGTTAAACAACGACTCATACAGACCTCCGAAAGGTTTTATGGGTTAAAAAATGGTAGCGCGCTGTAAACCTTGCCACGGGGACAGCGCGTTTACCTTTAATTGAAATATCCTCAATAACTAAAATTCATAAATTGCAGATAGAATAATTGACCGCCCCAAAATTGGGCGTGCCATGAAAACGCCATCTTTCCGATTAGCGAAAACTTGTTCCATTCTCGGGTTGCCTTCGGTTAAACCGATGGTGTTGGTTATGTTGGCAACGCTTCCGGAAATCGACATATTGGTGATTGGGAGCCGCACCTCAAATCCTGCATTTATCATCGAATACGCCGGTAAAACGGCTGTATTGGCGTCATCCGCAAAGCGTTTGCTGATGTATTGCCAATCTGCAAAAACTTTAATCGGTTTGAAAGACCATGCCGGTCGAATATTCAACAACACTCTTGGTATGCGCCGTACCTGTTTATTGCTTAAATCGATAACGGTATAAGCCGATGTGGTTTCATCGACAGATTGAATGCGCAAATCACGTAAAACCGGATTTTGCAGCGTTCCGTTGATGTGCAAATTTAACGTGCCCGAAACACGCCACACCGCTTCAATTTCTGCGCCCAGCGTTGTGCTGCTGGCAAATCTGCCGATTTTCAAAATGCGATTGTTCTGGAAAACTTCATCGATAAACGGAATATTATCCAACCGGCTAAAAAATGTTGAACCAAACAGCGAGAACTGCTCCGAAGCAATTTTAAGCCCGCCTTCAACTTGTTGAACATACTGCGAATTTCCCCGTTGATCAGAAATAATCCATTGCTCAAAATCGGGTGTGCGGAAACCGCGCCCCAAACGACCGTAAACCGCCAAGTTACTGTTTAGGCTGTAGTTTAAACCCAGCGAAACAGCCCATTCATTAAACGAGTGGTCAAAATGGCGAAATGTGCCATCGCCAAAAGTTACATTTTGTCCGGCAAGAGATGTGCTATTGGGAATGCTGGCATCGCTGCGGGTGTTTTCTACTTTGCCGTTAAAACGGGCGTGCTCCAGCCGGAAACCGCCATCGATACGCAGCTTTTCGCTGGTTTGCCATTCATCGACCACCGCAAGTGCCATGACTGCGGCTTTGCTGTTGGCATTTACATAATAGGTTCCAAATTGCTCAAAACCGTTTTCTGTAACACGGATTATTTCGTTGCCGTTTGCGTCAAACGCTGTTAAATCGAGCATCCGGGGTGTTTGGCTAACTTCTGTTAGTACGTTGTGCAAATACCAAAAATCCGCTGCGCTGTAAGTGCTGTAATAACCGGTTATATCCAAAATATGCGTGCGAAACGTTTTTTGAAACTGGAGCTGATTAATCATATTGTCCAGCGGCTTTTGAATGCTCCACCATCCGCTGTGGGCTATCAGCCCGTTATTGTTGATTGCCGAAATATTGTCGATGGGCTGGTCAGAATCTGAATAGCGATATTGCCAATAAGCAAAACCGGGTAATTGATACAAATGTTTAACCGAATCTGCAAATTCTGCGGCGGAAAAGGGGGTATCCAGCGAAAAAATAGCGTTGAATCCAATATCTGCTTTGGTCCAGCGCGATTTGTAATTTATCGATACGTTATTCCCCAAATCCCAAAATAGCTCACCGGTTATCGACCGGGTTTCGGGGTGGATGCCATCGCGGATATCGCGGTTGATGAATGTGCCATCCGGTTTTGGTAATGTAACGTTGCTCATAAAAACACTGGTTAATGTGCCGTAATTGGCGTTTACGCCGGGAATGGATTGGGGATTGTTCGGATTTTTTAGCGGAATTGGCAAATAAAATATGTTTCTGTCGTTCAGATATTTGCCGTAAATCCGGGCGTAGCCGTTGCCAAAAAAACGGGTGAGGTTCATTTTCACCTGACCGCCTTTGTTTGCGGCAAATCCGGGATCGCGGATGCCATCGCCCTGGCGCAAAAATCCGCCGATGTTGTACTGCCAATTATCGCCGAGCGGCCCGCCCATATTGTAATCGAGCCGGTAATGCCCGTAATCGCCGATGCTGAATTTTACAATACCGGCGTTATGCTCTCCGCCGGTTTTGTTCACAAAATTGATGATACCGCCGGGTGCGTTGCTGGCGTAAATAGAACCGGTGCCGCCGCGTACGCCTTCCATTTGGGCAATGTTTTCGTCCAGCCGCATCATGATATCGATGTTGGCAAATGCCAGCTCCGATGCCTCGAAAATGGGTAATCCGTCCTCAAACATCGAGATGTAGCGATAGCTGCCATCCTGCGGAATACCGCGCGGAAACAGGTTGTTGCCGGATTCGCCGCCGGAGCTTTCGACATAAAATCCGGGGATGTACATCAGCAAGTCGGCAGTGCTGCGCGGTTTGCGTTCGCGAATTTGCGCGCTGTTGGCGGTGGTAATCGCCACACTCGATTCTATTTTGGTCAACGGATTTCGCGATGCGGTAGTCACCACTTCGTCCATATTCAGCACGTCAATTGCCAGTTTGAAATCGATTTCCAGCGCTTCGGCTGTGCGGATTTCCACTTCCTGCCGTTCGGTGCGGAATCCCACACAGCGGGCGGTGAGGGTGTACTTGCCTTCCGGAACGGTATCGATAAAATAGCTGCCATCCCGCAACGTAACCGCGCCCCACGAAGTGCCTTTTATAAACACTTCCGCATCGGAAATGCCGTTGCCATCCTCATCGGTTACCACGCCGCGAATAATTCGCCGGGCTGTGCTTTCTTTTTCTTTGGCAATTAACACGATGGTTTTTTTTCCCGCTTTGATAAACTGGATCGGGTGATTGGCAAGTGTGTAAATGAGGTCGTCATAAAAATTACCACTGACATTTGCTAACACCGGGCTTTTTTTATTGATAACAAGTTCGTGTTCGTAGATAAAATTGACCTGGTATACATCGCTTAAAAATTTGACGGCGGTTTCCAATGGCACAACGGTTTTGCTGAAGTACTCGGTAAATTGGCTGCGCTGATAGCCGTTGACGACCGTTTGCGCGTTGGCAAACGTCGCAAGGCAAATGAACAGCGCTATGTGCAAAGCCTTCGGCATTCCCGTTCATCCCTATCGTTTACTAACATTAAAATAACAGAACCGGCATTAATTGAAATAGACCCGGTTATCTTGACGTTTTACCGAAATTTGGAGCACTTTGCCGAGCGCATCCATAACTGCGTCGATGCTGGTGTTTTCGATCGCGCCGGAAAGTTCGCGATCCAGCAATGTGCTGTCGTTTATCTCAACGCTAACGCCGTAAGTTTCCTCAATTCGTCGGATAACAACCGATAGCGGCGTTTGGTTCAGCGCGAAAGACGGTTCGTCGTTCCACCAGACAATCCGGGTTTTACTGTCGGTTGTGCTGGCGTGCAGTTGCCGGTCGTTGCGGTGAAAAAATGTGGATTGTCCCGGAATCAGCTCTGCTGTTGCCGCCGGATTGTTGTGATCATTTTGTGCAGCAACCTCAACCCGACCGTTTTCCAGCGAAACGGATGTGCCATCGCCGCGTTCGTACACCACAAAACGCGTCCCCAAAACGCGCACCTGACCGTCCGCAGTTTGCACGGTAAAACGGCGCGCAGTTCCGGCGGGATTTTTGCTGATATCAAAAAATGCTTCGCCTGTCAACACAACATTTACTGCGCTGCCGGTTGTCCATTCATCCGAAAAATGAAGCGCGGAATTGGCGTTCAGCAACACGGTAGATTGATCGGGCAGTTGAATGCGCACCTGCTCGCCATTGCCGGTTCGCACTTCCCGGTTCATCGGATTGGAACCATTTCCGCTGAAAAATCCTATCCAAACCAGTGCAACCAGACAAAATAGTGCAGCAACTGCGCTGCCTGCGCCCAGCCACCAACGGGTCGAATGGATTTCGCGGTTCATCCGTCGTTGAAGATAGGTTTCCGGCTGTTGCGGTGCCGGCGAAGCGCCGTTTCCGAGGTTCAAACGGTTGCTCAATTTTTGCCATTCGGCATCGGTTTCATCCGAAAAAATGGGCTTAAATGTTAAAACGGACCAGGTTTCCGAGATCTCGCGGAATGCTTCTTCATGCAAGGTGTTTTCAGAAATCCAGTTTTGCCAGAATTGGTTGTCTGTAGCGTTCCCTTTTCCGGAAAGCCATTTCAAAAATGACTCGTTTTCCAGCAGTTCGGCGATAATTTGCTCTTTCTGATTCATTATAAGTGCGATAGCCCTTTACCATTTTTTACATTCCGCAGACAAATTTTTGGAAAAAACCGATCTGCATTTTTTGCTGTTTAATAGTAAAGAGCAAAAGGGAACGCTTTTGTAATGGTCATTTAGAAAAAAAGTGAAATTTTTTTAAAGGAAGAAGAAAATCAGGCTTGAAAAGTGGTGTCCGGGTTTAATTGGCGGAGCCGTTGCAGCGCTTCGAAAACGTAATTACGCGCAACCTGGTATGAAACGCCCATAACTTCGGCGATTTGCGGATAGGTAAATTCTTTAAAAACTTTCAGATACAGCGCTTCGCGCATCCGTGGCGGTATGCTTCCCAAAATGGATTGAACCATTCGTTTGCGGGCGATATCCGTTTCGCGATGCAGGACAAATTCTTCCGGTGAAAACGCAAAATCATTGTTGGCATCGTGCAATTCTGCGTTGAACGATACCGTTTTGCGCTGCTGCGTCAGCCGTTTCAGCAATGTGCGCCGCAGCGACGCCAGCAAATACGGCAGCACAGATTGCACATCGCCCAAAAATGCCTTTCGCTCCCAAATGGTTGCAAATACATCCTGTGTGGCATCTTTAACGATATCATCCTGCGCGTAAAAGCGCATGCCGTAATCATACAAATGCTGATAATATTTGCGAAACAACTGTTCCAGCGCTGCCGGATTTCCCGCTTTCAGCATCAGCCATAACCGGTGTTCATCTGCCGCAGATGTCAGTGATATATCACTCATAAAATACCGAAAAGTCGATTAAAGCCGTTTATTTTAAAGGGTTTATCGGCAATACATTTTAATGCATTTCGGAGAATGCAACTGCCGGAAAATTTTGGGTTGGGAAAGGCAAACGGTTGGTTTGAAGACAGTTGCCGGCTCCCATAAAGATGATAACGATTTTTTTATCGATATGCAAATTTGATTTGGGCCGGCAATTTTTCGAAATTAACGCGGTGAAATAACAAAAGTTGTCACTGTAAATTAAAGCAGTTTAAGCACTTCCAGCGAATCCTTCACATATTCCGGTGAGCGCATGCCAACCAGCGAAACATGCACTTCGCCGCTGTGCAGCGTTTGCAGCAGCGCTTTTTGGGACAGCGATTGCTGTTGCCATTGCGGATGTGCGCTGTCGAACGCAGATACGGTTTCTTTCAGCGCGATGGAATTCCGGCGATCCAGTTCCATCAGCCAAACATCCGCAGCGGATTGCAGCGCCGCAAAATAGCGTTCGATGGTTTTGCCGATGCCCGATTCGGGATTGCTTTTTTCCAGCAGCACGCGTTTGCCGAATTCCGTGAGCGGGTTCAGCCGCTGCGCCAGCAACATCCGGAAGGTGGAAACATCCATATTTTGGCGGGTGAGCATGCGCAAATGCACGCTGCTTTGCAAAAATTCGCGGAATGCCTTGCCCTCGCTGCCGAGCTGCAAATTCTCGCTGGCGACAAAGCTGACCAGTTCATCTTCAATTTGCTGGGCTTTTTCCAATTCAATCTCAAATTTGGATGAATAATCGGTGTCCGGTTCGGCGCCGTAATTGGCCAATCGCAGCAGCCGGTTGCCGTCAATCGCGTTCAACGGACGGTTCGCCAAAACCCCGAGATTTAATTTTTCGGCGAGTTGTAAAACGGTCAGGTTCTCATTTTGAAAAGCATTGTTTTTTTCGGTTTCCGCGCCGTTTTCCAGCATATTGAACGGCAGTTGGATGACCGCAAAATGCCCGTCTTCCGGCGCAATGCCGAGCTGCAAACAGGCATCTCCATACGCCGTCCACACTTTCGCCAAACTGACGTGATGCGGATCGTCCGCCGGCAGCGGAAAGCTGTTGCTGGAAATGCCATACCAGCGAATCAGCCCGTCGTTTACCAGTTTTTCCATTTGCACAAACGCGCGGCGCAGGCGATTGTAAAATTGTTTTTCGGCGGCTGCCAAATCAAAATTTTGCTGTTCGGCGTGCATCAAAAAATATTCCGGGTTGTGCAGCAGATACACATCCAGCGTATCCAGGTGCATCCGCGCCAGCGAACGGGTGATCTGGTCTTCAATATAAGCCGGGTGAATGCAATGCCACATATCTGTGTGATATTTAACGACTTCCGGAAACGGATCGCTGTTGTTTTCGCGATCTTTTGCGATGTCCATATTGTCGCCCTGAATGTAGCCAACCTTGCTGACAACAACGTATGCCTCGCGCGGTTTGCCGTTCCAAACGATAAAATCGTTGAAGATATCGCCGATCATTACTTCCGCCATCCCGTCCGTATAATTTGCGGAAGTATCGATCAGGTTACAGCCATGTTCCAGCGTCATTTTCAGCGCGGTTTTGTGCAACTCAACCTCGGCGTGGCAGCGATAAGTGCCAAAGCCCAATCGCGATACGGTCAGCCCGGTTCGCCCCAATTGGCGATAGGCGTTTTTGGAATATTTTTTTTGATGTTGATCAGCAAATTGCCGGGTGGCATCCGGCGTGGCAAATTCGGGGATGGACATGCGCGGCTCCGTTTCAGCAGTTGTTCCCTCTCTAAAATATTGCTCCATGATAGTTTAATTACCCGCAGAACACAAGCTTTTTCACGCGAAATTCAGCCGCACTATTGCGAAATTCAACAAAACTGCTTATTCTTTGGCTCAGGGATGTTTTTCGTTTTTGCAAACCAATACATAAACACGACAATTTTTGAAATTTCCGGCTCATGGGTGAGTGGAAAATATTATTCAGACGGTTCGCAAATTTGCGTTCCGCAAAACTTGCGCATTTCAAACAGAATATCTAATGACATTTCTCAACAAAACCGGGGAAAAACGATGGGGAAGAAAATCGAATATTCGCAAATCAAAAAAGCGCCGATCGGTGAATCGTTCGTCACATTTTGCGTGGTACGCAGCAAAGAAGTAAAATACAAACAGAACGGCCAGCCCTATCTGGTGTTGGAATTGGGCGACCAAAGCGGGCGGCTGAAAACGCGGTTGTGGAACGATATCGACAGCAATTCTGCGGAAACGCCAGTTGGTGGGATCGTGAAAATTCAGGCTGTCGCGGAAGCCGTGAACGGACGCAAAGAGTTGAAAATTCAACGGTTACGCGCCGCATCGGCAGAAGATAAAATTTCCGCGGATGCGTTGCTCCCGCAAACCGCGCAGGATGTGGCGCAGCTTCGCCAAATGTTCGATGCGCACCGTCAATCGATTACCAATACCCATTTGCTCGATTTGCTCTCCGCTGTTTTTCGCGATGAGGTGTTTGCCAAAGCCTATTTCCGTTCGCCGGGCGGTAAGTTGTGGCATCACAATTATTTATCGGGAATGCTGGAGCATGTGGTAAAGCTGCTCAATTTTGCGGATCTGATGAATATCCACTATCCGGAAATCGATATCGATTTGTTGAAAACGGCCATTATTTGCCACGATTTGGGCAAGGTTCGCGAATATTCGCTGAACGGATACATCGATTTTTCGACGGAAGGGCGGCTGCTCGGCAACGGCGCGATCGGTTACGGGATTATCGATGGGCACATCCGCGATTTGCCGGAATTTCCTGCGGGGTTGCGCCAGCAATTGCTGCATCTGGTGCTCAGCCACAACGGCAAACAGCACGGCGCTCCGGTGGAGCCGATGACGCTGGAAGCGATGGTGCTGCAGCACCTCATTTTGCTGGATGCGCACACCAACGCCATTTTGCGTATCCGCGAAAACGATGTGCTGCCGGATCAGGATTGGAGCAAATATATTCCGCTGCTGGAGCGTTTCATTTATGCTGGAAAACAGGCGTAATTTGTTGTAAATTTTCACTTTCGAACAACAATTAACGACGAGGCAGTGAAATGAAGCTAAAACTTTTGTTTTTATTGATGTTGGGCGCGCTGATCGCCGGATGCGGCAAAACAGAAAACAGCAACGAACCTACCGCCGCCGAACTGAAAATGGCGCAGGAAACCGGCAGCAAATACGCCGCCGCGTTGATGTCCGGGCTGAAAGACACACTGCAAACCGCCATCCGCGAAAAAGGCGTTGCCGGCGCAGTGGATGTGTGCAACGTTCAGGCAATGCCGCTCACCCGCCAGGCGGAAGGTGAAGGTGTGAGCATCAAACGCACTACCAACAAATATCGCAATCCCGAAAATGCGCCGGATGAAACGGAGAAAGCTGCGCTGGCATATTTCGAAACGCAACTGAAGGAATCTGGTAGTTTGCCGGAAAATTACGTGCAAAAAGTGAGCGAAAACGGTGAGCAATTTTTGTATTTCTACAAACCGATGCAAATGGCTGCGGTTTGCCTCTCCTGTCACGGCGATCCCGCAACGATGGATGAAAACCTGCTGGCAACGCTGGATCAGCACTACCCGAACGACATGGCGCGCGGCTACAGCGAAGGCGATTTTCGCGGTGCTATTCGCGTAAAAATTCCATTGAAATAATTTTTTTGAAAGAATTGGCAGGTTGTTAAATATTGCGATTACGCAACAATAGCAACAATTTCGTGTGCACCGGGAAGATTCCTGCATTCGCAGGAATGACCGATGTATTTTATGTGAGCACCTTTTTTATTTCGGGGCGAACGATGTTCGCCCCAAATTTTTACCGCCGCATAACGGTAAATTCTTTAGTCACGCGGTTGCCCGCATTGTCCGATGTGGAAATTGCCACAGTGGATGTGCCCGCCGGCAAATGCTTCGTTTCCACCTCAATCCAGTCTTCCTCCGGATCAAAAATAAACATTGTCCATTTGCCGTTGACGGTCACGCGAATCTGGTTTTCATTGAACATGCCGGAAAAGCTGTCGCGAATGCCAAACCGTGCGTTGCGATTGGCAGATGCCGTCAACCGGACCGCAGAAATTTGCGGCGGGATGGAATCTTGCAGCACCGCAAAATGCTCCAGACTGGTGACGCGCGCGCTGAAGGTGTTGGTCTGCCGGTCGAAATCGGAGGGCAAAAATCCCCAACTGCCGCGCGAAGTGAGGTAATATAATCCCACGCCTTTCATTTTGGCGATGGAATCCGGCACGGTTAAGCTGACATACGCGCCGTAATTGAGCGGCTGGTCGAACGGTGCGGTGCGGTAAGTTTTTGATAATACACGATATGGTGCCGGTGGAAAAACAGTTGATTCCACTTCGCCGAGCTCCACAAAAAGGGTATCGTGCAGCGCATTGCTGGGAAAACGGAGCGAAAAATTGCCGTCTTCCGAACGCAGTGAACGGGTTTGTCCGGGCACAATCCGGTAGTCGGTTGCCAGCCATTTCGCCAGTTGTTCATCAAACGCATCGCCAAATGGCGTTTTGGGGTTTTCCCGTTCGGCAGAAATGCGGACGGAAAATTTGTTGTTGTCATACAATCGCGCTTTTCCGGTGCCGGTTTGCCAGTCGCCGGGCACCAGCGGAAAGCCTTTGCCTTTTATCAGCAATTCCTGCCCGAAAGGGACCACCGTTTCAATCGTCGATGCCACCGGCGGCAAAACGGATTTGCTTCCGGTCCAGACAAACAACGGTTGCAGCGGCAAATCGTCACCGTAGGTGGCGTCCACCCGAACCACCGCGCCGGGGACCAGGCTGTTCGGCGCAGTAATTTTGTAGCTGTGGTGTTTCATTTTCGGATCGAATCGTTGCACAAAAGAAACATTGGGGAGCGCAGTCGCCACGCTATTGCCGGGAATAAGTTGCCGGAAGGTAAGCGAGCCGAGCGAATCCGCGCTGAGCAGGGTGAATTTTAGCGAATCGGCGGTGGCTTGCACATCCTGAATCGCCACCGGACGATAGCGGTGATAAATGACGGGAATTTCCAGCTTCATTTCATTCCCGAAATAATCCTCCGCTTCGATGATCACTGTATTTTCGCCATCGCGAAGATTTTCGGTGGAAAGCATGCCGCCACCGCGCGGTGTGTTGCCGTAAAACGGCAAACTGTTCGCCGGATGGCGATAAAAATTATGATACGATTTCATCCCGCGACGTTGCAGCGAGAAGTTTTTATCCAACTCCACCAGATGATTTTCATCGTAACTGAAGCGGTCGTATTGCACGGAATACAGCAACGAATCGTTTACCAGCAAACGACCTTTGTAAAAATCGAACACGTTGCTGGCGCCGTCCGCCTGATCAAAAATGCGCAGCGCGATATACGCCCGTCCGGTGAGGTAAATGGGCTGGCGGAGCCGCATTTTGTTGTCCGCCGGCAGCGACTGGATGAGTGTGTCCGGCAATAAATTGATCAACGTGTGGGCGCTGGCAGGAATAATTGCCAGCGATCGCGGGCGCGGCGCGATGTTATCGACCATCTCTTTTTTGAAATATTGCAACGGGTTGATTGGGCGATTGTAACTGTCGCGCATTTCGAAATGCAAATGCGGCACGCCGATGCCGGTTTCGCCGGTGTAACCGATGTGCTGCCCTTTTTTCACGGGAAACAGCGCCGGCGAAAGCCCGCGTTTATCGATTGAATTGCGCTGGCTTTGCAGCCGCAGCGAATCCATATACGCTTCATATTCGGGAATAAAACCGTCCAAATGCCCGTACAGTGCGTAGTTACCGTCTTTCAACTTGAGATAAATCGCGTTGCCGTAACCCGTTGCGCCTTTTCGCAGCCGGTACACATAGCCATCGTCGATGGCAAAAATTTTGTATCCGGTGCGGTTCCACGTTTTGATATCAATCGCTGCGTGATAGCGTCGCGGACGCAATTCGCAAAAACTGCTGGTCATCAATTTGCTGGCATCGGTGGGCCATGCGTAGTCTTGTGCAAATAGTGAACATCCAACCAAATAAAAAATTTCTACAAAAATCCTAACCGCTTTTTTCATCATTGTTGTGTCAAAACCTGTTTCGTTTTCGATTCAACCTGTTGTTTTTTTATCATCTTCCAACCACTTGTGATGCGCGATAATATAGATAAACTGCGGCGTTGATACAATGGCTGTTCCAGATAATCCCAATCCAATTGTTGACAGATAAACAGAAAATATTAATATTAATGGGAATTATCGGATGTAAATTGTCGGGGATTTTGCGCTGCAAATTAGCCTGCTCAAGTTGATTCGGGCGCAACCGATAATGTAAGGTCAAAATTTTTTATGTTGTTCACTGTTTTACAATTCGCATTTTTATTGCGGTTTGTATAGATTATCCCGTTTTAGGGATATCAGAATTTTCCGGGAAAAATTTTATGAAGTCGAACGAAGATGCCTACGCATCATTATTAAATGAAAATGAACGGTTAAACGCGAAAATCCGGCAACTGGAATCACAGAACATTTTTTTCAAAACGATTTCAGATAACAGCCCGGATTTGGTGTATGTATTCAGTATCCCACAAAAATGCGTTATTTACTGCAGCGATCGCTTGTTGGAAATATTGGGCTACACATTTGCGGAAGTTCAGGAAATGGGCGAGCGATTTTTTTCGAATATCACCCACCCGGATGAATATCAGGAAATTAAACAACACCTCGAACGGCTGAATGCATCCCGTCCCGGTGAACACCATTCGATTGAGTTTCGTGCAAAACACAAAAACGGAACCTGGCGCTGGATGCGCAGCCGCGATGTTGTTCGAAAACGCGACGAAAATAACGCCACGCTTGAAACACTGGGCGTTGCCGAAGACATTACCGAATGGAAAAAATCCCAGAGCACGCTCGTCAGCAGCGAAGCGCATTTCCGGATGTTGGTTGAGGCATCGCCATACACAATTATTATTGTAGATGAACAAGGCATCATCCGGCAGGCCAACAAACGAACCAAAGTTGATTTTGGTTATTTGCCACCGGAACTGATTGGTCAAAGCGTTGAATCGCTGATACCGGATAATTTGCGCCATTCGCACGAGAAATATCGAAAAATTTACACCAAAAGCCCGTTTAGCCGCCCGATGGGCAGCGGGCTAGCGCTGGAAGCAGTGCGTAAAGATGGCAGCAAATTCCCGGTAGAAATTGCGCTAACGCCAATCCAGTTGGATCAGAAAACCATGGTGTTAACCACAATTGTTGATATTACCCAGCGCCGGAAAGCTGAAATTATGGTGAAACGCAGTGCCGAACGCATCCGATTGTTATACGATGTAACTGCCAAATCCAGCCACGATGAAGACCGGCGCATCACCAATGCGCTAAAACTGGTAACCCGGTTATTGGGAATGGAAATTGGTATTCAAAGCCGCATTTATCCGGATGAGGATCTGTATATTATCGAAAACTTGTATTCGCCGGAAACCCAATTGCGAACCAACCAGTCATTTTCTTTTAAGCATACCTGTTGCGAAATTACACTTGCAAATGAAGATGTAACAACGTTTGAAGATCTGAAGTTATCTCAATATTCGGAGCACCCCTGCTATAAATTGCTCCATCTGGAATCGTATATCGGCGTGCCCATCCGGGTGCAAAACAAGGTTTACGGCACCATCAGTTTTTCCAGTTACAAACCCAGACCTATTGCTTTCGATTATCTGGATGTCGATTTAATGCGATTGCTGGCCGAGTGCATTGGAGCTACTATCGATAGCAAAAAAGATAAACGTGCACTCCGGCATTACACGGTTGAACTGGAAAATAAAAATCGCGAATTGGAAGAATTCAGCTATATCGCCAGTCACGATTTGCGAGAACCGCTGCGAACCATCATCAGTTTTTGCAATATTTTGGAAAATGATATCGGTGAACGGATTGCCAAAGAAGCACAGGAGGACATTGCGTTTATCACCGATGCTGCCAAACGGATGATTAACCTGATCGAAAATTTGCTGGAATATTCCCGTGCCGGACGGGTGGAGCTGAAGCTTGAGCCGGTCGATTTGAATCGCTGTATCGAAGGGATTGTTGATAATTTAAAGGCACTGACCCAGGAAACCGGTGCGGTTATCAATTTTGAACAATTGCCGACAGTGCAAGGCGATAGCACGTTACTTGCCCAGGTTTTCCAAAATTTGATCAGCAATAGCCTGAAATTTCATGGCAGCGAGCCGCCGTACATCAATATTTCTGCGGAACCACTCGATAACAGTTGGGTTATTCAGATTTCAGATAACGGTATTGGCATTGCGGCGGAACACGCCGAACAAGTTTTTAAACCGTTCCGGCGATTACATTCGCAGGGTAAATACAAAGGAACCGGAATCGGGTTATCGATTTGTAAAAAAATAATCGAACGCCACGGCGGGTATATTACTATTCAATCTGAACCGGGAAAAGGCTCCACATTTTCGATTTTTTTTAAATAGTTGTTGATAATCCGGGTGTGGGTGGGTGTTCCAATTTGTTTCAGATGTGCTTTTTCGAGAGTCGGTTTTTTGATTACCGTGCTTTCATTTTTTGGTGCACGATTCCATAAAACAGCCATACAATTCTTCGAGATATTTAATGATAACATCCCAATTACAATCCTGATCGATCGTTAAAATAATTTTTAATGCCAGCCGCGATCCGTTTTCCAACTGTAACGCCTCGCATTTTTTTTCGAAAATAACCAGCATTTTTCGCAACTCATCTTGGTTTTGGGAAGAAACCAGATACACCATTTTCGGGAAGATTTTCTCGAAACCTTCCATAAATTCCTGCTGTTTATCCAGCAGCTCTTTTTGGTTGAGCTGTTTTGCTTTTTCTTCCTGCAGCATTAGCTGCAATTCTTCTTTTCTGCGTTCGGCATCTTGCAGCAAGTATTCCAGTTTTCGCCGCAAATTACCCTGATCAAAAGGTTTTGCAATAAAATCATCCGCCCCCATTTTGATCACCCGGGTAAATGTTTTCACATTTGCGTTTGCGGTTAAAATGATTACCGGAATCATTTTGGTGCGGTCCATTTGCCGGAGCATTTTGAGGGTTTCGTAGCCGTCCATTACCGGCATCATGATGTCCAGAATGATCAGGTCAATTTCATACACCACCAGATGGTTAAGCGCTTCTTTGCCATTATTAGCAGTAATAACGTTGTATCCGTGTTTGGTGAGCAGTTTGTGCATCATTTTTTGGATAATTCGCTCATCATCGACTGTCAAAATATTTTTCTGGCTTGGCTGATTGAATAATCCCATACATACAATCCGTTCTACTAATAAAGGTATTCGAAAATTATGTTAACCTGGATTAATATTAACGGCAGTGAAATTGCAATTTGGAGTTAAAAGTAAGATTCGTAAAAAAAAAAGCAAAAAAAAATCCCGGTAATGGAGATACCGGGATTTGTAAACCAGCAGGTGTTTTGGGATCAAGCTTCTTCTTTTTCCTTTTCTGCGGCATCGATAATTTTTTGAGCCACGTCGGAGGGCACTTCTTCGTAATGCGATAAATTCCGGTGGAAAAGCCCCTGTCCTTGCGTCATCGAACGCAATACGGTGGAATATTTGTGCAACTCAGCCAGCGGCACCAGCGCTTTGATAACCTGAAAACGGCCGTCTGCATCCATACCCTGAATTTTACCGCGGCGGCTGGAAATATCGCCCATTACATCGCCCATGTATGCTTCCGGCACCTTGATTTCGAGCTGGTAAATGGGTTCCAGCAGCACCGGTTTTGCATCCATAAATGCTTTTTTGAAGCCCATCGAAGCGGCTACTTTAAATGCCATTTCCGATGAATCGACGTTGTGGTAGGAGCCGTAAAATACGGTAACTTTGATATCGACAATCGGGTAACCGGCCAATACGCCGTTTTCGCAGGATTCGAAGGCGCCTTTTTCCACGGCGGGAATAAATTTTCCGGGAATTACACCACCGACGATGGCGTCCACAAATTCAAATCCTTCTCCGCGAGGCTTGGGTTCGAGGCGCAGGTGACAATCGCCATATTGACCGCGACCGCCGCTCTGCTTTTTAAATTTACCCTGTGCTTCGGCTTTGGTGCGAATGGTTTCGCGATACGGGATACGCGGTTCGCTCATTTCCACTTCCACGCCAAAGCGCTGCGACAATCGTTTTAAAATGATCATCAGGTGCAGTTCGCCCTGGGCGGATACGATGGTTTGGCGCAATTCGGGATCGTAATGCACCATAAATGTCGGATCTTCTTCGTGCAGCGTGTGCAAACCGGTAGAGAGTTTGTCTTCGTCGCCTTTGGTTTTCGGCTCCACAGCCATGTTAATTAATGGCTCCGGAAAATCGATTTTGGGAAGAATAAACGGGTCGTTTTTTACGCTGAGCGTATTACCGGTGTGGGTATATTTCATTTTTACCAGTGCGGCAATATCTCCGGCGTGCAATTGATCCACGTTTTTTTTCTGCTTGCCGTTGAGCAAATATATTTGTCCAATGCGTTCGGTTTTGTCGTTGGCGGTGTTCAGCACTTCATCGCCGGATTTCAGCACGCCGGAAATTACTTTAACCAGCGATAGTTCACCCATATGTGCTTCGGCAACGGTTTGGAACACAAAAGTAGAGAGGGAATTGTTATCCGAAATACTGCGGGATTTGCCGTTGACGTCACTTACTTCAATACGATCTGCGCTGGGCAAAAATTCAACAATAAAATCCATCACGTTGGCTACGCCAATGTTGGCTGTCGAAGATGCGCAAAGCATCGGAACGATGGTGCGGTTTTTTACCGCGTTAATAAAACCGGTCATTAATTGTTCTTCGGTTAATTCGCCGGCATCAAAATATTTTTCCAGCAGTTCGTCGTCGCTTTCGGCAACGGATTCAACCAGCTCCAGCCGCAGTTCTTCCACGCGGGGCATTACATTTGCGGGAATGTCACCAACGGTAAATTTGCCGCTGCCGTCCTGTTCGTAGGTGTAGGCTTTTTTCTTGAGAATATCTACCACAACATGAAATCCCGGTCCGGATTCCAGCGGTAGTTGCAAAATGGTCACTTGTTTGCCGAAGCGATCGCGCAGCTCTTCAGCAACTTTCATGAACTGAACGTTTTCGCGATCCAGTTTGTTGATCACATAAAAGCGAGGCATATCATACAATTCTGCCAGTTGGCGAACACGTTCGGTACCAACTTCTACCCCATTTGCTGCAGAAACAACAATCATCACCGAGTCTGCTGCGCGCATGCCGCTGACAACATCGCCGTAAAAATCGCTGAAACCTGGCGTATCGACCAGATTAACTTTGTTGTTGTTCCACTCGCCGTGCAACAGAGAGGAGTTAATGGAAATCTGCCTCTCAATTTCGTCTTCATTATAATCGGAAACCGTATTACCCTGCTCGATTGAGCCAATGCGATTTACTTCGCCCATATTAAACAGCATTGCCTCAACCAGGGATGTTTTTCCGGAGCCGCTGTGGCCACCGACGCCGACATTGCGAATATGTTCGCCAGTATAAACTTTCAAGGCGTGGCCCTCCTGCTAAGTTATAAGTGTTTTAGATTGATGTTTTTATGGTAAAAATTGTAAATACTCAACCTTAAAAAACATAATTCCAGAACGTTTTGCTCGATAGCGCGGTTATGGTTTCGCTGTTTGGTGCGGGTGGTTGCCATGCAACCCACGCCAAACAAAAGGATGAAGTTACATGAACACATGTCCCGGTATTTTGTGAATTTATACAGCACTTCGAGTGTTTAGAAACTTCATTTGTCGCCAGATTTGTTACAAAAAAATAATATATGATGTGTGCAGAACAGTGTCAAGCCTTTTGCAAGGCGGCTTTGGTATCGGCGATACGAATTATTCCGGATTCGCCGGAAGGGTATCGATGCCGAGCGCTTTGTGGATATCTACTGTTACGGAATCCATATCCTGATTACCGTCGATGCGCAGCAGCACACCTTTTTCGCGATAATAGTTGATCGCATCCCGCGTTTCGGCGTGATATTTATCGATACGGCTGCGAACGGTAGCAACGGAATCGTCCGCGCGGCCGCGCCCCATCAGCCGACGATACATTTCGTCGTCGCTGGTATCCAGAAAAACCACGATGATATCGGTATTTCCGCGATGTTCCAAAATCAACTCCAGCCCTTTTGCCTGGGCAATGGTTCGCGGAAAACCGTCCAGAATAAAGCCATTTTTGGTGTCCGGCTCTTTCAGCCGTTTATCGATGAGGGCTAATACAATGCTGTCGGCAACCAGTCCGCCGCTTTTCATAATGCCGGTAACCTGTTGCCCCAACTGCGTTCCTTTGGCTACTTCGCTTCGCAAAATTTCTCCGGTGGAAATATGCGGAATGTCCAGCTTCTGTTTCAACCGGCTAGCCTGGGTTCCTTTTCCCGCACCGGGTCCGCCAATCAATATCAGTTGGAAAACCATCGCGTGTGCAACTGCATCTGCCTGGGATTGCAGTTGAGGTGCCTCGCTGTCGCATGCGGCAAGCATCACCAAAACGAAACAGAATAGCCATGTCTTCATTATCAAATCCTGATGTTTACGTATGATTAACGGGCAGTAAACTAACATTTTTTCTGAATCCTGTTCAATTGAAGCACCCGGAATCCGGATATTTTCAATCGCTAATTACGGCTGTTCCAAACAACGAAAACGATCATGAAAAACTTCTTACATTATATTCATTTTTACATGAATTCAAAGCTTTTTTACACGAAATAGACGGGATTAATGTAATGTTTCACTTAAAGGATATCGAAAATATAGAAAGACATTAAAGCAGGAGAGTTGTAAATGGCACTTGTTCAACTATTGTATACCAGTAAATTTAGCGGAAAAATAGGCATGGGGGATTTAACCCAAATTAAAGATGCTGCTGCCAACCATAATCCGCCGTTGGGAATATCCGGAATGTTGTGTTTCGGCGAAGGATATTTTTTACAAGTGCTGGAGGGCGATGCGGTAATCGTGAATAAACATTACCAGCGCATAAGCGCGGATCCCCGGCATACAGACCTTGTTTTACTGGATTATTCGCACATCACCAAAAGAAATTTCCACAACTGGCACATGGGGCACTTCAACCTCAATCAATTGAAAGAGGGGCTGATTTTGAAATACGCCACGGTTGCCCATTTCCAGCCGGAAAAAATGCACCCGCAAAGTGCGCTTGAATTTTTGATTGAACTAAGCAAATATTTAGAAAACGAACATTAATTTACAAATTCCAGCGGGCTGCCGGGACCGATCGGTAGCCCGAGCATCAGCCACACCACCAGTAAAATAGCCCAGACAATCAGGAAAACGACGGAATACGGTAGCATATTGGCAATCACTGTACCGATGCCCGCTTTTTCGTCATATCGCTCGATGAACGCGACAATCAGTGCAAAGTAGGACATCATCGGAGAAATGATGTTGGTAACGCTATCGCCGATGCGGTAGCCGACCTGCGTCAGTTCCGGCGAAAAGCCCAGCAACATGAACATCGGGATAAATATCGGCGCCAAAATTGCCCATTTTGCCGATGCGCTTCCCATAAACATATTGGCACTGGCTGCCAGAAAGATAAACGCCATCATCAGCGGAATTTTACCGAGGTTCAGCGATTTCAGGAATTCTGCGCCTTCCACCGCAAAAATCAGCCCCAGATTTGTCCATTTAAAATATGCCACAAACTGCGCCGCGAAAAAGCAGAGCACCATGTAAATACCGAGGGTGGACATGGATTTTCCCATGCCTTTCATTACATCGCCATCGCTTTTGATGGTGCCGGCGCCGATGCCGTACGCGATGCCCCAAATGGCAGCCAAAATAAAAATAAACGCGACAATCCCTTTCAAAAATGGCGATTTGAGGAAGGCATCAAACCAGTCCGGCTGTTCGCCGAGCAGAAATCCGCTGAGCGGCACGGTGCTTTCCGGCAGCAGTCCCCACACAATCAGCGCAAATGAGATAAAAATTGTCCACAGCGCGAAACGCAGTCCGCGTTTTTCGTTAGCGTTCAATTCGCGGATTTCTTCCGGTTTTTCGGTGCCGGTGTATTCGCCGAGGCGGGGAATGACGAATTTTTCGGTAACCAGCGTTCCGGCTGCCGCAATAAAAAAGGTGGATACAAACATAAAATAGTAATTACAGGCGGGATTTACATGATAGGTTGGATCGATAATTCGTGCGGCTTCCTGCGATAATCCCGCCAACAGCGGATCGATGGTGCCGAGCAGCAAATTGGCGCTATATCCGCCGGAAACACCGGCAAATGCTGCCGCCAAACCGGCAATCGGGTGACGTCCGGCAGCCAGAAAAATAACAGCACCGAGCGGAACGAGCAGCACGTAACCCACTTCGCTTGCAGTGTTGGAGAGCACGCCCGCAAAAACGATCACAAATGTGAGCAACCGGCGCGGCGATTTGATAACCAGCAGCCGCAATCCGGTGCCGATCAATCCGCTGCTTTCGGCAATCCCGATGCCCAGCATGGCAACCAGCACCACGCCCAACGGCGCAAATCCGGTAAAATTGGTGACCATTTGAGTGAGCATCCGGTGCAATCCGTCCACGGATAGCAGGCTGACCGGGACGATGGTTTCGCCGGTGCCGGGGTGCACAACGGAAATATCCAGCGATGCAGCGATGCCGGAAATAACCACCACCATCAGCGCAAAAATACCGAACAGCGTTGCCGGATGTGGCAGCGCGTTGCCCACGCGTTCAACAATGCTCAAAAATCTGGCGATCGATTTGCTTTCGGAACCGTTTTTCGGTTTGGCGTTACTCATGGAATCCCCATTCTATTTGTCATACGCAAGTTCATATTTTTCAATCAGCGAAGATATGAATCTGCAGGCAATTTCGCAAGAGAATGAGCGAGAACATTTCGGGGGAAAGCTGATTCTGGCAAAAAAAAGGCGGATCTGTGATCCGCCCGGAGAATTGTAGAATCGGATTAAAAATGGGTTACGGTAAATCGCGTTTGATGACGCTGAAACCGGTGTAATCGCGCAGCGCTTCCGGCACGGTGATGGAGCCGTCCTCGTTTTGGTTGAGTTCCAGCAATGCCACAATCAGGCGGGAAGTTGCCACGCCGGAGCCGTTGAGTGTGTGCACAAATTCCGGTTTTGCGCCGCCGGCGGGACGATAGCGTGTGTTCATCCGCCGCGCCTGAAAATCTTCAAAATTACTGCAACTGGATGCTTCCAGCCAGCGATTCTCAGCCGGAGACCACACTTCGATGTCGTAACATTTTGCCGCGCCAAAGCTCAAATCGCCGGTACACAACTCAATTACGCGATACGGCACGTTCAATAATTCCAATACTTTAGTGGCGTTTCGGAGCAGCGCTTCCAGCTCAGCGTAGCTGTGTTCCGGCTCCACAATTTTCACCAGCTCCACTTTGTTGAATTGGTGCAGCCGCAAAAATCCGCGCGTATCTTTTCCCCACGAACCGGCTTCGCGACGGAAACAGGCGGTGTATGCGCAGTAGTGAACCGGCAATTCTTCGATGGTCAAAATTTCGTCGCGGTGCAAATTGGTGACCGGCACTTCGGCAGTGGGAATCAAAAAGAGGTCGTCTTTTTCCGCGTAATACATGTCTTCCGGAAATTTGGGGATTTGCCCGGTGCCGCGCATGCTCTCGCGGTTCACCACAAACGGCGGAAAAATTTCTTTGTAGCCGTGCTGGCTGCTGTGCAAATCCAGCATAAAATTGATGAGCGCGCGTTCCAGCCGTGCGCCTTTGCCTTTGTAAACGGGAAATCCGCGACCGGAAATTTTGCTGCCGCGCGGGAAATCGACGATGTCCAGTCGTTCGCAAATTTCCAGGTGATCGGAAATCTTGAAGCTGAATTCCGGTATCTCGCCCCATTTTTTGACTTCCACATTCTCGCTGGCGTCCTTTCCTTTTGGCACGCTGCTGTGCGGCAAGTTGGGGATGCGCAGCAGATGATCTTCCAGCGAGGTTTCGATGTCGCGCAGTTCATCATCAAATTGTTTGATTTCCTGCCCGATTTCCCGGGTGCGTTCGATGATCGCCGTGGCGTCTTTTTTCTCTTTTTTGAGCTGGCTGACCTGTTGGGAAAACTGGTTGCGATCCGCTTTCAGCTTTTCCACATTTTGCAGCAGTTCGCGGCGGCGCCCGTCGAGATTTAGAATTTCATCGATATTAATTGTGTCGCCTTTACTGCGGATGCCCGCGACGACTGCTTCTGCATTTTCGCGAATAAATTTGAGGTCTAACATTCGCTCCCTCTCGCCTGTTGCTGGTTTTTTGGCAAATTTGAAACGCGGGTGTTCGGACAAATTTATCCGTTATCCGTCACCCTTTTATTTGATTTGGTGGTGTGATTATAGCCAATCGCGGGGGGGAAATCAACGATTTTTCAACAGATATTATTGCCCGAACTGCTCGCGGATTTCCTGAACGGTGCGGAGAATGTCGGGAATCGCCTGCGAATCTGTGAAAAATACGTTGCCGTAATTTTTGACCTGGCTTTGGATCAGCGCTTTGTTGCGATCTTCCGTGAGAAAAAGGAACGGCGCGTTGCTGTGGCGACGCAATTCCTTGAGCAAATCCACGCCGGAGCCGTCCGGTAATTTGGTGCCGGAAATAATCAATCCGGGTTTGCGAAGCTGCGCCAGGTGATGCGCTTTTTCCGAAGTGTTAACGATGTGCACGTCCCACCGGTTTTGGGTGAGCGCCCGTTCCAGCATTTTTTGGACAACCACACTGTTGTTCACAACTAAAATATTATCCAGATCCGGTGTTTCCGCCGGTGCATCGGGTTGCGGTTCCGGCGCTGTTTCGGTTTCAACTTCAAACGTGGGAACCGAGCCGTTCAATCCGTCCATTTCCAGCGCATACGGTTCGATGGAAAACATGCCGTTTTGCCAGCCGAGCATTTCGTCCAGCGCCTGATCTTCCGGCAATTCGCCAAGCTGAACCTGCCGCAGTTCGCCGCGTTCGTATTCAAAAATGCCCGTGCTGCCGTTCTGCGATAATTTTAGTGTGCCATTTAAATAATTGATTTCACAGAATTTAAGAATGTCTGCCAGCGATCGGTCTGTCAGCGATCCGGTGACGGCGGTTACCCGCGCTTTGGTGCCGGAGGTTTTCTGCAAAATTCTGCGGAGTCGCCGGCTCATCACTTTTCCCATACTCAACGTGATGGACGGATAGCGATCGATCACTTCATCAAAATTGGTTTTATCGAGGATAAACATTTCCGCAGCTTGTGTGGTGATGACCGAGGCTGAACGCGGTTCGCCGGTGAGCAGCGCCATTTCGCCAAAATGATCGCCGCTGCCGAGATGCGCGATCACATTTTCTTCGTTATCCGGAGAATACACCGCAACTTTCACCTGCCCGTTGATGATGATAAACATTTTGTCGCCCGGATCACCGGCGTGGCAAATCACTTCTTCTTTTTGGTATGCTTTGTATTTCAGCTTGTCCACCACATAATGAATGGCTTCCTGATCCAACGCCTGGAAAAACGGCACTTTTTTTAACACTTCGGTAATCTGGAACATTCGCGTCTCCGGGAGCTTATTGACCAAGTTGCGATAACAGGTGCAAAAGATACAGAATTATGCCAAACAAAAGGACAACCCTGATGATTGAGCGTCCGGTTTTGGAGCCGCCGGAACTGTGCCCGCGCCGGAAACGAATGGGGCGGCGACCGGTTTCCTCGGTTTCCTTTTCCGGATTGTAAAACTGCGGCGTGTACGAATACTGTCGATTTTTTCTGGGTTTGATAAACATCGTTCTACTCCAGATATACGGAAAAATAAAAATTTATGCACCGCCTCAGTTTATCGCAAATCCGCGAAATGCAACGTTAGCTGTGCCACAACAATTCAATTTAAGAAATTAAGAGAAAGGTGTCAAACGCTTATCCGCGCGGGTGGAAGGTCTTGTATTCTTCCCGCAGATATTGCCGGTTAACGTGGGTGTAAATTTGGGTGGTTGAGATATCTGAATGTCCGAGCATTTCCTGAACGGCGCGCAAATCTGCCCCGTTTTCCAGCAGGTGCGTGGCGAAAGAGTGCCGGAAAATATGCGGATACACCCGTTTGCTGATGCCGGATAAATCCACATATTTTCGCACGATGTTGTAAATGCCCATCCGCGAAAACGGCTTGCCGAAGCGGTTCAAAAATAGCTGGCTTTTGGATTCCAGCCCTTTTGCCACCATCGGGCGGGTAATGGCGATGTAGCGTTTTGTCCACACCAGCGCTTCCGCGCCAACCGGAACGATGCGCTCTTTACTGCCTTTGCCGAGTACGCGCAGCAATTCTTCGTCGAAAAAAACGTGCTCAATTTTCAACCCGATCAGTTCGGAAACGCGCAGTCCGGCGCCGTACAGCACTTCCAGCATGGCGCGATCGCGAACGCCGTCGGATGTTTCGATATCCGGCGATTCCAAAATTTCGATTACTTCGTCCACGGTCAGCACTTCCGGTAGTTTGCGGGCCAAACGGGGTGTTTCCAGCAGTTCCGTCGGGTTTTTGCCGGTGATGTTTTCCAGAATCAAAAATTTGTGAAAGGTGCGGATCGATGAATAATTGCGGGCAACGCTGCTCGCGGAAAGCCCCAGATTGCTGAGTAATTCCGTGTAATCCTGGATTACGTGCAAATCAATCGCTTCCACGGATGCAATCTTGCGGCTGTCCAGAAATCCGAGATAGCGTTTCAAATCCACTTCGTACGATAGCGTGGTATTATCCGCCAGCCCTTTTTCCAGCGCGATGTGGTTCAGAAAGCTCTCTAAATAGGATTCCCAGGTCATTTTTTAAAGGATAAAGGGTGAAGGATGAAGGATAAAAAAATTAACCCTGAACAAACGGGTTGTGCTGTTTTTCGTAGCCGACGGTGGTTGACGGACCGTGACCGTTGTATAACGTCATGCTGTCCGGGAGGGTGTAAATTTTTTCACGGATGGTGGTTTCCAGGGTTTGATACGAGCCGCCGGGAAAATCTGTCCGCCCGATGCCTTGCCGGAAAATGACATCACCGACAAACGCAATATTTTGCGCCCGCTCCACCAATGTAATATGCCCGGATGAATGTCCCGGCGTGAACAGCACCTCAAAATTCAGGTTGTCCAGCGAAACGGTGTCGCCTTCGCGGAGTGTGCGATCGGGCGGCGGCGATGTTAAATGAACGCCCATGAACATCGATAAATTCAGGCTTGGATCGCTCAGATACGGCACTTCTTTTTCGCCAATGATCAGCTTCGCACCGGTTGCTTTCACAATCGCTTCGTTACCGGCGATGTGATCGCCGTGTCCGTGCGTGTTGATCAAATATACTAATTCGAGTTTCAGTTGGTCAATTTTTCGAAGGATGGATTCGGTATCTTCGCAGGCATCTATTAATATGGCTTTGGTTGAGCCATCGGCATGAACGAGGTAGTTGTTCACGCCAAACATGCCCAGCGAAAGCGTGTGGATCTGCATTTTATTCACCATCGGGAATGAGGTGTTCGGCAACGGAAAGCGCAATGCCGGACATCATTACTTCCGGTGCAAGTGTCGTAAAATCGCCGGATAGAATTTTGTTGTCCAGATTGGCATAGATGGAGCAGCCGGCGCCGCGTTCCACGATCAGCCCGGAGAGGCGACCCTGGTATTCGCTGATGAACACCACTTCGCCCAGCGAATCGCTGATGACAAATCCGGTGCAAAAATGCAGCTGGATGTGCGAGTTCATCGTGTAAACCGATATCAGATTTCCGGTATCATCGCCGATGGGAATATCCGCAAAAATTTCCAGCGACAGCTTGCGCTTTTCTTTTTCATTTTCGATGACGAAACGGTGTTTGTCGGCGCGATCCACATATTTTGCACCGAGCACTTTGCATATTTCATCAAAATTCTTTTGCGTAAACTGAAATTTTTTCAACCTTCGGAACTCCTTTGTTGCCAGTTTTCCGGCGTCTGTAACTATCCGTAATGCGTAACCGGTCATCGCGTTAACGCGACAGCAACGAAAATTTATTAAAAAAAGCCTGTTTCTCCAAATGCAAATTGTTCTGCATGTCCTGAATATTACGAAACAGCACTGCAAAAGTTAAAACAAAAGTTTTAAAAATCTGTGATTCCGCCATAAACGAAAGGCTTTATTTTTTGTAGAATGGTTCGATAATAATGGACAGCCGCAAATATCCCCAAACAACTGTTCTGCAATTGTGTTGTAAAGCGGGTGCGGTCTGAAATTTTTTGATACAAGGATGTGCAGAGTAAATTATGGCGCAAATATTAGTTGTAGAAGATGATATAACCGGACAAGAATTGTTGATCGACGCGTTGATGGTGTTTGGTCATACGGTTATTGCTGCGGAAAACGGTGCGCAGGGATTGCAACTGTATCGCAATAATTTCTTTGATCTAGCGATTGTCGATATGGAAATGCCCGTAATGAACGGTTTAGAAATGATCCGGGCAGTTCGGGAGGAAGACACCGATTTTCCGGTGATTGCCGTTACCGGCTATTCGCATATTTATCTGGCGATGGAAGTGCTCAGCCTCAACGTGGAAGCGTTTCTCAAAAAGCCGTTGAACTTGAAAGAGCTGGCGCAAATTATCGAAGGTATTTGCAGCCGCCACAACGCATATTGATTTTTCTGAGGCAAAAAGCCTAACCCACCAAAATTCTGATAATCAACAGAATCCGCGCTGAAAATTGCCATAAACCCGGCAAGATTCAGCGGTGCAGCGTCAACTAAATTTGCGTTCGAACAGCCATTTCGGCACTTTAATTTTGATGGTTCCGTTATCGCTGGTTATCTGGATGCGGTCTTTGGGGAGCCACGCGCTTTGGCGATTCCATTCGATCAACACGCCGGTGGGCGTTTCGTAATTAATTTCCGGCACTTCGATTTCAACTTTTCTGCCGGCAAATAACAGTTTTTCCAGTCGCTCTTTCATGGAATTCCCTTTCCATTTAACGTCCCTGTTGCTGAGCTAATGCTGGAAATGATCGGCAAATGTTTGCAGAAAGTTAACACTGCTTTAGCGAGTTCCGCTTGCAAATCCAGCAATCATTACCGATCTTTGTATTACGCGACGAATTGAAAATATTTTATGCTTTCCGGATTGCTAAATGCAATTACGGATTATAGTTAACACAGGAGGATAAATCATGCCATTTTATGTGCATCGCGGCGAAATTCCATCCAAACGGCACATTCAGCACCGCACCAAAACGGGCGATTTGCTGCACGAAGAACACGCCAGCCGGGAAGGCTTTTCCGATATTTACAGCAATTTGTATCACCTGCGCCCGCCGACGCGCATTGCGGAAGTGGGTAAATTTAGCCCGTTTTCGCTGAAACCGGCGGAGGACCGGGTGCACCGTCACCGCCATTTGCGAACCTTCAATTTTGAGCCGAAAGGCAATTGGGTGAGCGGTCGCCGCGCGATTTGTTATAACAACGATGTGGCAATGTTCACCGTGCGTCCGGCGGAATCGGCCGAATTTTTCTACCGCAACGGGATGAGCGATGAGGTGATTTTCGTGCATCAGGGCACCGGCGAAATGCACAGTTATTTTGGCAAGCTGGCGTTCGGTCCCGGCGATTACATTGTTGTGCCGCGCGGCGTGCTCTATTCGTTCGATATCCACACGGACGACAGCAGATTTCTGATCATCGAATCCGCCGGACCGGTGGAGCCGCCGAAGCGTTATCGCAACGAATACGGTCAGTTGTTGGAGCATGCGCCGTTTTGCGAACGCGATTTCCGCGTGCCGGAATTTGTCGAACCGCAAAATCGCGAAGGCAAATTCCCGTTTTTGTTGCGCACGATGGACGGCTTTCAGGAATACCAGTTTGCACAGCACCCGTTTGATGTGGTTGGCTGGGACGGATTTTACTACCCGTGGATTTTCAACATCCGCGATTTTATGCCCATCACCGGGAAAATCCACATGCCGCCGCCGATTCACCAAACTTTTCAGGCGCCCGGATATGTGATTTGCTCGTTCTGTCCGCGACTGTTTGATTACCACGAGCAGTCGATTCCCGCGCCGTATAATCATCATAATATTGATAGCGATGAAGTGCTCTATTATGTGGAAGGCGATTTTATGAGCCGCACCGGTGTGGAACTCGGGTCGATCACCATTCACCCGTACGGGCTGGCGCACGGTCCGCAACCGGGCAAATACGAAGGCTCCATCGGCAAAAAGGAAACCGATGAATACGCGGTAATGCTCGATACCTTTCGTCCGCTGATTCCCGCGCAGGATTCGCTGCTGGTGGATGACCCGGATTATCCGTTAAGCTGGTTGGAAAAATAATTCTGAAATGCAGGGCACGGCGTAACGTGCCCTTTTTTTGCTGAACGCGCGGAAATCACGACGGCTTTTCGATGCCCAATTTCTCCATTTTGTATCGAATCGCCCGCTCGGAAATTTGCAAGGCCCGCGCTGCTTTCGACTGGTTCCAGTCGTTGGCGACGAGCGCCTGCCGGATCAGCGAAACCTCGGTTTCTTCCAGCGTTTCCTGCAGGCTTTTGCGGATATCGTGGGCATCCTGCGTAAATGTCAAATCTTTGTATTCTTTCCGGAATTCTTTCGGCAAAATGGACTCGTCCAGCACCACCATTTCCGGCGCTGCCAGCGTCACCAGTCGCTCCACAAAATTTTCCAATTCGCGAATATTACCCGACCAAACCCGCAATTGCATGTAATCCAGCAGCCATTCGTGAAAGGATTCCGCCTGTTTTTTCTGCTGATCAGCAAATTTTTTCAGGAAATGATTGGCCAGCAACGGAATGTCATCGCGGCGCTGGTTGAGCGTGGGCACGTCGATGGGATAGACGTGCAGCCGGTAAAACAGGTCTTCGCGGAATTTCCCGGCATCGACCATCTGCCGCAAATCGCTGCTGGATGCGGAAATGATGCGCACATCCACCTTGCGCGGTTTGTTGCTGCCGATCACCCGGATTTCTCCTTCCTGCAGTACCCGCAACAATTTCGATTGCATATCGAACGGCAAATTGGCGATTTCATCCATAAAAAATGTGCCGCCGTTGGCTTCCTCGATCAACCCTTTTCGGTCGTAATTCGCACCGGTGAACGCGCCCTTCGCATGCCCGAACAGCTCGCTTTCGATGAGATTTTCCGGGATCGCGCCGCAATCGATTGCCACAAACGGGCGGTTGTGACGGCTGCTGAATTGGTGGATCGCTTTGGCGATTTTCTCTTTTCCCGTGCCGCTTTTGCCCTGCAACTGCACCCGGACATCACAACGCGCTGCCGCTTCGATGGCTTTGAGCAACTCCACATACGGTTTGCTTTTGCCGAGCATTCCGAGCGCTTCGTATTTGCCGACCAGCGCAGAGTCGGGAATTTGTTTGTCAAAATAGGACTGGATTTTTTGCACATTGTCCAAAAACGGCGCGGCAATGGCGGCCATCTTTTCGAGCAACGCGAGATCGTTTTCGGCGAATGCGCCGCCGTCGGTTTTGTCGATCAGCAGCAGGCAGCCGATGGCATTTCCGCTGATTTGCAGCGGTGCACACATCGCGGTTTTCGCGCCAAATTTTTGGGAAATTTCCGGTGCGAAGCGGTTGTCCGTCGCGATATCCGCGCTGAGCATGGCCTGTTTGTGCTTCAGCGACCAGCCGATCAGGTTGGTTTGCAGCAGCTTGTATCCCCGCGATTTTTCATCGCCGCCATCTTTGATGATGGTTTTCACCGTGTTTTGTGTGCCCGGATTGAGCATCACGATCGATGCGAGATTTGCGTTAAACACTCCCGTTGCGGTGGTGGAAACCACCCGCAAAATCTCTGAAAAATCGCTTTGCTGACCGAGCGCAACGGCTAATTCGAACAAGCTTTCAGTTTTTTGGGAATCAATCTGCATTCTGATATTCATTAAGAAAATTTGCGTAAGTTGCTGTTTTTACAGCTTTTCTAATATAACCAACAGATGATCAACAGGCAAACCATATCCACTGCACCATTAATCCACCGGAACGCGTACCGGTTTGCCTTTTTCGTGTACCCGGAACACGATGGCTTTCACGCTGCTTTCCCGCGTGATGGCGGTGTGCACCTGTTTGTAGGGAATTTTGAACACATCGCCGGCGTTGAGAATCACTTCCGGCTTGTCCTTTTGCCAAACGACTGCCGAGCCTTCCAGCACGTAAATAAATTCTTCGCCGTTGTGGTAGTGAATCGGCAAATTGGTGTTTGGCGGCGCTTCCACTGTCGAAACGATCACCTCGCCGCCGTCCCAGCTTTCCAGTTCTGTGCGGAGCAAATCGGTAAGTTTGGGTGCCGGATTATTCACGGTTTGTATCGTTGCGTGGCTGTGATCGTGGGCTTTTTCAGCGTGTTCGCAACCGGCGAAGAATGCGGTACACAACATCGCAAATCCAATAATAACAGATATTTTCATATTGCCTCCACATCATGGTTTTCAATTAAAATTTGGAAAATGACTGTGTGTTGAGAGGCAATTCATCAATTGCCTCTACGAATCTGCGGCAAAAATAATTAATGCGCAAATATCCGAAAAAACAACGGAAATTTTGGCGCGAATCAATCGCGTTTTTCGAGGAGTTGACCCCAATATCGGTCGAACGGATGGACGGAATCGGTGGCGCCGCTATCGTTTACTACGGTGAAACCGCTGTTGAACCAGCGGAAAATCCCGCCGCGCAGGTTGTAAATTTGTGAAACGCTATCCGCGAATTCGCTGTGCAGCAGTTTTTCCGCGATAATCGAGCTGCGTTTGCCAACCGAGCAGTAAAAAACGAGCTCTTTGTTTCTGGCGAGTTCGCCGAACTGCGCCCAAAATTTTTTTTCGGAGATGTCGGGATCGACGCGAACGGCGTTTTGCAGATGGCTTTGGTTGAATTCGTCGGGTTTTCGGGTGTCCAGCAGCAGAAAATCTGCGCCGGATGACTGCAATTGTTGCAGCAGCGAATCCGCCGAAATATTGGGAATCGGGTGGTCGTGCTCGATTTTTTTCTCGATCAGCGTCAGTGTAAACTGCCCAAACAGCAGCACCGGCAGCAGCAAAAACAACGCAAATCCAAATTTATTTATATGATTCATTTTTTATCCAATTGCACCGTGAGTTTGTCTAAGGGTATGTTTTTATTGCAATTGTCGCAGCCACGCTTCGCGGACGCGCTGTTGCGCCGGTGAAATCATGCCCGGCACGCTGAACAAATGGCGATCCTTTCGTTGCACTATTTCCGCGGTTCGCTGAATGCGTTTACCGTTGCGAACCAGTTGCAGCGGATAACGTTCGCCGATGTCCATTCGCGGCAGCAGCTCATCGTATAGCAGGCGCTGGTAATTTTCCGGTGTCACACGCCGATTGGCGATAGCCAGCAGCAGGTCATCTTTTTGCACATCAAATTTCGCCAGTTCGTCATCGATCCACAGGATGCGAACACCGCGCTCATCCGCTCCGGTGAAAAAACCGAAATCGTTTTCCGCCGGTTCGGAAAGCTTTGATTCTATGTAGTTTATCCCCACTTTTTCGAGCATTTCCGCATATGGCAGCGGCGCGTTTCCGATGATGTATTTTCGGATAAACGACTCAAATTCCGGTCCGCAATAATCGATCAAAATTTCGAAAAACTGATCCTCCGGCAACGGTCGCGATTTGCCGTAATCGAGGATCAGATCGTTGATGACATCCTGCAGCCCGCGCCGCCCGTCGGTGAGATCGATCAAATGAATATCCAGCAGCGCCGCCACCAGCGCGCCGCGACTGTAAACGTTGGCGTAATCGCGGGGATTGCCGCGCGATTGCAGACTCATATCGCTGAGGCTGGTTTCCGAGCCGAACAATGTTTCGCGAAAAATTTTCTGGCGAAAATCTTCTACAATATAATGACGCAAATCCTTCAGTCCGGCGCGAAGCTGAATAATATCCGACGCCCATTCGGTCACACCCTCGAAAAACCAGAGGTGCTGCGTCGGGCGCGATCGCAAAAAATCATCGATGCTGAGCGCGTCGCTGCGGATGGAAAAGGGAATAATCAGGTGAAAATATTCGTGCGCGATCACGTCCTGCACATCCACGCGAATCGTTTCGAGATCATCTTCCTCAAAAATAAATGCGCCGCTCTGCTGGTATTCCACGCCGCCGGCGAACAAATCCTCGAACACGAACAGCATCGTGTATTCCTCCAGCGGCAGGCGATCGTTCAAAAAATGATAGGTTGCGGTGATCACGTCGCGAACGTGCGGAAACAGGTGATCCGCCACAATTTTGTCGGTCTTCGAATAGCAGAACATGTGCACGTCGCTGCCCATCACGCGGTCGTGAACTTCGGTGAGATAACCCGCCAGAATCGGCGATGTGAGCAGGTTGCCAAACGAGGTTGCGAGAAAATTTCCCGATCCATCCGGTTGCAGCGCGGTGCCGGTTTGCCAGCCGTCCGGCAAATTTATTTGTAGCTGAAGCGGCGATTTTTCCATCCCGCTGAGCATGCCGAACACGCCGCCACCGTTGATGAAAGCGTAATTTTCGTTGAGTGCGGTGCCGAGCATTTCCGGCGGACGCAGGTTTTCCGGCAAATCCCGGGTGTCGTCAATTTGATAACGGATGGTCGTCACTTCGGCAGGATTGAGCAGCCGCCACTGCGTCGCACCAATTCGCTGAACCGGGGAAATTTGCCCGTTGGCATCAAACGCAGAGAGGTTGCGGATCATCTGCCCGAAATCGATGCCGCGCCACGATCCGCCGGGGAAAAATTGCAGCGTATTATTAATGTATGTCAGGCTGTCGAACTGCATCGTCACGGAAAAACGGTCGTTTGCCGTGTCAAAATCGAGCAAAATATTGTAGCGAACCGCTTCCGGCTCGACCGGTGCGTTTTGCTGCGGAACCGTCGCGGCGCAACCGGTGAGGAATATTGTGAACGCTGTAAATATCTGTAAAATAACGATTTTCATCATTTGTTTGGACGGCGATTGTGAAGGTTTTATGACAGGATGAACAGGATTCTTCAAATTGAGAAAAAGTGAAGCGCAAAAACGATAGTTTCAGTCAGAAGAAAGATTGTCGCTTATTTGGAGCGATTGACCACAAAATCCGCCAGATCGATCAGCGATTGTTTTGCGGGTGTTTCGGATAACGGCGCCAGCGCAGCAACCGCTTTGTCTTTGATTTCAAACGACTTATCGCGGGCGTTTTCCAATCCGTTGTAGCGATTCACAAAATCGAGAATGTATCCCAAATCTTTTTTCGCCGCGCCGTTTTTGATCATTTTGGTAATTTTTTTCTTCTCTTTGTCATCCGCGGAACGGAATGCGCAGAGTACCGGCAACGTGATTTTTTTATCCTGCAAATCCGCCAGCGCCGGTTTGCCCAAAATGCCGCTGCTGGCTTCGTAATCGAGCAAATCATCTTTGATCTGAAATGCCAGCCCGAGCTGCTCGCCGTAATCGCGGAGGGCGAAACGCTGTTCCGGAGTAGCGCCAACGGTCAGCGCGCCGAGTTCGCAGCATGCGGAAATCAGCGATGCCGTTTTGTCGCTGATCAGCCGGAAATAATCGTCTTCGGTAGTATCGCCGCTGCGGGATTTTTGGAGCTCGAAAATTGCGCCCTGAATCAGCCGTTTCGCGACGGTGGCAACGGTGTTCATGATTTCCAAACTGCCGGTGTCCGTTGCGGCGATGAGCGATTTGCTGAGCAGGTAATCGCCCATCAAAATGGCGACTTTATTTTTCCATATTTTATGGATGGTGGCGATGCCGCGCCGCAGTTCCGCTTCGTCCAGCACATCGTCGTGCACCAGCGATGCCGTGTGCAACAGCTCCACAACCGCCGCAGTTGCATAAGTTGATTCTGTTGCCGGTGCAACCGCCCGTGCAGAAACCAGCACCAGCGCGGGACGAAATTGCTTGCCTTTGTGTTTGACCACATATTTGGCAACTTCGTCAACCAGTTTTATGTCGGAGCGCATAATTTCGGCAAAGTGCGCATCAAATTTTTCAAAATCCCCGGAAAACTCCCGAAAAATATCTTTTAAACCTTTTTTCAAACCGTCGTACCTGTCTTATCAGCACGGGAAATCGCTGCTACTGTTCTTGGGATGGCAGATCCTCGCCTGCTTCGCGTTTTTTCAATTCTGCCAGATATTGTTGTTCCTCTACTCCGGCGCGGTGTTTGGCATTTTTTTCGACACGCCCGGCGATAAAAATGGAAAATTCATACAGCAACACCAGTGGAATACCCAAAAAAATCTGGGTGACCGGATCTGGCGGTGTCAGCAATGCGGCTGCAACAAAAATGCCCACAATCGCGTGGCGGCGATAATTGCGCATGCCTTCTTTGGTGATCAGCCCGATTTTCGCCAAAAAATAGCTGATCACCGGCATTTCGAAAACGATGCCGAACAGGAACATCAGCCGGATGGCAAAACCGATGTAAAAATCGATAGCAATATTGGCGCTGATATCCGCAGGTGCCAGTCCCACAAAAAAATTCAGCGCAAAGGGAACGATGACAAAATAGGCAAACGAAAGCCCGACCATAAACAACGTTGTCACCGAAATCATCAGCGGCAGAAAATAACGCTTTTCCCGTTGGTGCAATCCCGGGGAAATAAAACTCCACAACTGTTGAAAAATAAGCGGCAGCGCCAGCGCCAGCCCGCCAAAAAAACCGATTTCCAGATAAACAATCAGCATCCCCTGAACTTTCAGGAATTGGAAAATGAGCGGCGGATCCAGCTGGCTGGCAGGATATGTCAGAATCTGCAAGATGTCCTGCGCAAAAATGAAACAGACAATCATCCCGGCGATCAAGCCGATCAGCGACCGGAAAACCACCCAGCGAAGTTCTTCCAGATGTTCCAGAAACGGCATTTCCTGCGTTGGCGGCGGTACTTTACGAACAGGCATTTTTCCCTCAATCATTACCGATTCAATTCAAATGATTAATTTAAACGATGCCCGTAAAAAAAGGAAACGTTTGTTTTTATTTCGCTGCTGTTTTTCTAAATTGGGCACGGTAAAAAATCAGCGAACAAAAGCGTATGGGCAAAACATTTTTCTTTTCGGATGTCCATTTGGGCACCAACGATGCAGCGGCAGAAGCGCACAAACAGCGGCAATTGCTCGCTTTTCTGAAACACGTTTCGGAAAATGGCGAGCGATTGTTTATCATGGGCGACCTGTTCGATTTCTGGTTCGAATACCGGACGGTTATTCCGCGCGGATACATGGCCGTGCTCGGCGCACTGAGCCAACTGAAAGAGAATGGTATCGATTTGCACTACGTTGCCGGCAACCACGATTTTTGGGTGCGCGATTTTTTAACCGAGGAAATGGGATTCAACATGCATTTCGATCCCATCGAATACGAGATCGCCGGGAAGCGCTTTTTTTTGCACCACGGCGATGGCGTGGCGAAATTTGACAAAGGCTACCGGCTGATGAAACGGGTGTTCCGCTATCCGCCGAACATCTTTTTGTATAGCCTTCTGCATCCGGATATCGGTATTCCGCTGGCAAAATGGGTCGCGAACCTCAGCCGGAATCATCAAAAAGACCGGGAAGTGGACGACCGCGATTATCGGGAACTGGCACAGGAAAAATTTCGGGAAGGCTGCGATTACGCCATTTTCGGACACTTGCACCAGCCCATTTTGGCGGAATTGGACGGCGGCGTTTACATGAATTTGGGCGATTGGATGCGCCATTTCACCTACGCTGTTTTCGATGAACAATCGCTGAAATTACACCATTGGCCAACGGAGGCGGAGTAGCAGCGATACTTTCCGCTTGTTTGCGCGGGCGTAATTCATAATATTTCAAACAGAAAAATGACACAACAGTGCGGTTTTGCGCACGATATGATTTTTTAATTACATCTCGAAAGGAGTTGGCAATGGCAGAAACAATTGACGAAATTACCATTGATTGGGAAGAAGACAATATTCTTAAAGTGAAAGAATTGGACAAAGTGGTGCTCACCAAAGGCGCGTGGTCTACCATTTTATTCCGTTATCAGCAATGGGACGATGCAAAAGAGCAGTACAGCGCAGATATGTACACGATCCGTCGCTACCGGAAAAGCCAGGGCGTGTATCGCCAGCAATCCAAATTCAATATTTCCAACGCTGCGCAGGCGCAGAAAATTGTTGAAGCGTTGACCCAATGGATCGAAAATCCGCAAGAATAGCCAGGGAACCGGAACCGCAAACAGCATTGCGAACAGGAGCAAATTGCCATGATTAAAGTTGTAACAGCCGAAGAAATGCGGGAAAAAGACCGCTTTACCATCGAAAAAATTGGTGTACCGGGCGTTGTGTTAATGGAAAATGCCGGCGCAGCGGTTGCCAGGGTAATAATGCGGGAGTTGAACGGCGTGGCAGACCCGCTGGTGCATGTGATTTGCGGAAAAGGAAATAACGGCGGCGATGGTTTTGTAATCGCGCGCCACCTCTGGAACGAAGGCGTTTATGTGCGTGTGTTTTGTATTGCCCCGGCAGAACAGCTCACCGGCGATGCAAAAATTAATTACACCATCCTCAAAAATATGAAAATGCCCATCGAGCACATTGGGAATGTAACCGAATTGCGCGAGCTGGAGCATGAACCGCCGGATATTTTGGTGGATGCTTTGCTGGGCACCGGCGTTCGCGGAGCCGCCGAAGGATTTGTTTCGGAAGTGATTGATTTTATTAATCATAATATCGAAACCCGGGTGGTTGCGGTGGATATTCCCTCCGGACTGGATGCCAATTCTGCCGAAGTTGCCGGCAGCGCTGTTCGCGCGGATTTGACCGTTACAATGGCGCTTCCCAAACGCTGCCATGTATTGTATCGCGCCAAAAATTATGTCGGGCAATTGTATATCGCAGATATTGGTATTCCGCCGTTTGTGCTGAATATGGGCGATGTAAAAGTGGAAATGCTGGAAGCGAAAGATATTGTGCTGCCCTTCCGTTTCCCGGATTCCCACAAATACGAATGCGGCAAAGTGGGCGTACTGGCTGGCTCCAAAGGTTACACCGGCGCCGCAGCGTTGGCTGCGCATGCAGCCATGAAAATCGGTGCGGGAATGGTTGCGCTGGCAGTGCCGGAAAGCATCAACGCAGTCATGGAGCAAAAACTCACCGAAATTATCACCCGTCCGTTGCCGGAAACGCCCCATCAAACCATCGGAACGGAAAGCATTTCAGAGATTCGCGAATTGGTGAATTGGTGCGATGTACTGGCTATCGGTCCCGGGCTCGGGCGCAGCCAACATGTGCAGGACGCCGTAATCGAAGTGCTGAAAATGTGCGACAAACCCGTGGTTATCGACGCGGACGCGCTGTTTGCGGTTGCCAATCACCCCGAAATTTTGACGGAATACGGCAACAAAAATTGGGTGCTCACGCCGCATCTCGGTGAATTTTTGCGATTTTTCCCGGATGAAGATAAGCGCTCGCTGTATAATTATCGCATCGAACGGGCTCAGGATTTTGCCAAAACCTACGGCGTTACGTTGCTGCTAAAAGGCGCACCTGCGATGGTTGCGTTGCCGGATGGACAAGTTTACCTCAACCCCACCGGCAATGCCGGATTGGCCAGCGGCGGCACCGGCGACGTGCTCACCGGATTTGTTGCCGGATTGCTCGCGCAGGGCTTCGATCCGGACGAAGCCGCATACACCGCCAATTTCCTGCACGGCTACACCGCCGATGTCATTTTGGAAAAAGAAACCACCTACACCATTCTCGCCAGCGACCTGATCGCCAATTTGGGCGTGGCGATCAACAAGTTCAGCAAGGAAAACGAACACAGCCATTGATTTATTGAAGGTTGAAAATAGACGTTTGCAGCAAATAAAAACAATTACTCCGGCTTGGTTTTCCAGCGACGGTGCAGCCACAAATACTGCTCCGGAAATTGCCGGACAGCTTTTTCCAGCTCCGCGGTAAACGCCGCGGTAACGGCGGTCAGGTTTTCCGTTGAAATTTCCCCGTTTGTCGGAACGTTGATTTCTTTGAACCGGCAGCGATAATTGAACAGCCCATCCCGAACACAATACCCGAAAACCAGCGGTGCGCCGCTCCGCAAATGCAGCAATGCCGCACCCACCGGCGTCGATGCCTGCTGATTCAAAAACTGCACGAAAACCCCTTTTTTGCCGGCATCCTGATCGCACAGCAGCCCGGAAAACCGCTTTTTTTTGATGTTGACCAAACAGTTTTCGATGGCGCCGCGAGTGTAGGTCATTTCCAGTTGCCAGCGTTTGCGCATATCGATCACATGTTTATCAATATAATGATTGCGCTGTTTTTTGATGATGCCCATCCCGCCGGGAAAATATTTGGCTGCCAAATATGCTGCAATCGTTTCCCAATTGCCAAAATGTCCGGTGACCAGCACAAATCCTTTTCCGCCATAGGATTTTACCAGTCGTTGCATCGTATCGGGCTGGTCAAATTGCATCATCGATTCCAGCTTGGGCAAATCCCAACTCGATATTTTCATAAATTCCAGCATCAGCATGGCAAAATGACGATAGGATTCGCGGGCGATGCGCATTCGTTCCGCGACCGGTTTTTCCGGAAATGCCCGCGCCAGGTTTTCCAGCGCCACCTTGCGCCGGTATTTCAGCACACTGAATCCCAAAAATGCCAAAAAACTTGCCAGCGCTTCAATGGCAAATCCCGGCAAAATATGAATCAGTTTTTCGATGCCCCGAAACAGCAGGTACTCAATATAATATTTGCGATCGTTGCTCAACGCGTTCCTCTTTTTGCCAAAAAATACGCCCGATCTACCGAAAATCAAATCGCAAATTCCGGTTGGTCTTCCAAAAAACTTGATTAATTTTATTTGATTTCTATATTGCGACGGCGTAAATTAAGAATCTGTACGTTATTATTTGTAAACATCTTAGGTATTATTGAAGGAGATCCCCCTTATGATGGGAAAAATGCGTGACATGACGAAATGGATTCTGTATATCCTGATTCTGGCCTTTGTCGGTTTAATGGTGATTGAATGGGGCGCGGATTATTCCGGGCTTATGCAGCAACAGCAATCCGTCGTCGGCGAAATTAACGGCGAAGAAGTTTCGTTACAGCAATACACAATGGCAGTCAGCAACGCCCGTGCAATGGAAGAACGGCGCACCGGCAACACGCTGGATGAAGCCGCAGTCGCAGATTTGCGCGACCGTGTTTGGGAAGAACTGGTTCAGCGCGTAGTGTTGAAAACACAGCTTGAAAAAATGGATATTTCCGTAACCGATGACGATGTAACCAACTACATCCTTAATTCGCTTACCCAACAATACAGTAACGATCCGAACTTCCAGACCAACGGACGGTTTGATCGCGACAAACTGAATCAGGTGCTCACACAGCCCGAAAACGCAAATTTGCTGATCAGCATGGAATATCAGGCAAAAGAAGATTTGCCTTATGCCAAACTGGTGGACCTGATCAACGCTTCGGTAATTGTAACCGAACAGGAACTGCGCGATGAATTTGCACAGACCAACCAAAAAGCGAAAATTGATTTTGTCGGCGTTGCCACAACGGCATTCCGCAACGATTCGCTAAACATCAGCGATGCGGACCTGAAAGCGTATTACGACAAAAATAAAGACGATTTCAAAGTAGAAGAAACCCGCAAACTGAAATATGTGTTCTTCTCCAAAACGCCTACAGCAGAAGATTCCGCACGTGTTGTTGATGCCATCAACCAGTTGAAAGCGGAAGCAGAATCCGGCAAGGATTTCGCAACGCTGGCGTTAACCGAATCGGAAGATCCTTCTGCGCAAACCAACAGCGGCGATCTCGGTTTTTTTGATCGTAACGCGATGGTAAAAGAATTTGCAGATGCCGCATTTTCCGCCGAACCCGGCACATTTGTTGGCCCGGTGCAAACCCGTTTTGGCTTGCACCTCATTCACGTTATCGAGAAAAAAATGGAAGATGGTGTGGAAAAAGTTCACGCCGCGCACATCCTCAAAACATTTGAAGCCGGAATCGGAACGATCGACGAAGCGAACAATAACGCCAACGGATTTGTCAGCGCTGTCGAAAACGATGGCTTTGAAGCCGTCGCCAAAAACCGCAACCTGACCCCGCAGGAAACCGCCGCATTTTCCCACAACCGCAACGGACAAATTCCCGGCGTCGGTCGCCAAACCGCGGCAATGAACTGGGCATTTTCGAGCGAAAAAGGCAGCGTTTCGGAAGTGTTTTTCACCGATAACGGCAACTACGTATTCAAAATAGAAGACATTATTCCGGCAGGTTTCCGTCCGTTGGACGAAGTGAAAACCGCCGTCAAACGCCGGGTCGAAAACGAAAAACGCATGGCGTTGGCTAAAGCGCATGCCGAACAACTTTCTGCAAAAGTGCAGAGTGGTGCCAGCTTTACGGACATCGCCGCAGGCGACGAAAAAGTGACCGCAGATACGACCGATTATTTCACCAAAAATATTTTTGTTCCGAAAATCGGGCGTGCGCCGGGCATTATCGCCGCTGCGTTTAGTCTGGAAATCGGGCAAACCTCCGGTTTGATCGAAACCGATCGCGGTTATTATTATGTGCGCGTAAAAGATCACACCGCGTTCGACGAGACCGCGTATGCCAATCAAAAATCCGCGCTGAAAAATCGTTTGCTGCAGCAAAAAGCCCGCTCGGTTTTTGACCAATGGTATCAGCAATTGAAAGAAGAAGCCACCGTGGTAGATAACCGTTTCCGTTTCTTCCGCGGATAAAACAGCATCACGATATCGATTTGCAAAACGAAAAAAGCGCCTTTTTTTAAGGGCGCTTTTTTTGTAGATTTCTCTCCCGAACAAGCTGCTAAAGGAGTTACCAATGGCTGACGTGAGACCGTTTCGCGGGGTGCGCCCCGTTCCCGAACTGGCGGAAAAAGTAGCCGCGCCACCTTACGATGTGCTGGATAGCGAAGAAGCCCGCGCACTCGCAGAAAACAATCCCTATACTTTTTTGCACATTAACAAACCGGAAATCGATTTGCCGGAAAATGTGGATATTTACGACGATCGCGTTTATCAAAAAGGTGCGGAAAATTTGCGCCGCTTTATCGCCGAAGGCACCATCGTGCAGGATGCGCAGCCCTGCTTTTATGTGTATCAGCAAATAATGGATTCGCACAAACAAATTGGCGTTGTTGCCCGCGCATCGGTTGCGGAATACGAACGCGATCTTATTAAAAAACACGAGCTTACGCGTCCCGATAAAGAAGATGACCGGGTGCGGCATATCGATACCCAAAATGCCCAGGTCGGACCGGTTTTCCTGACGTATCCGGCAAATCCGGCAATTGACAAATTTGTGGCTGAAGTGGTTTCCGGAAAGCCAACCTACGATTTTACAGCGGATGACGGCATCCAGCACACATTGTGGGTGGTTAGCGATACCAATCGCGTGGCGGAATTGCAGGCTGCATTTGCCACGGTTCCCGCGCTGTATGTTGCAGACGGACACCACCGCTCTGCTGCGGCAATGCGCATTAAACAAATGCGTCAGGCTGCCAATCCTAACCACACAGGCAACGAGCCGTATAATTTTTTTCTGACGGTTATTTTTCCGCACAAACAAATGCAGATTCTGGATTACAACCGGGTGGTGAAAGATTTGAACGGGCGCAGCAGCAGCGAATTTATCGAAAAAGTTACCCATTTATTTGAGTTGACGCCGATGCCCGAAGGCGTGCGATACAAACCGGAACATGCCCACACCTTCGGCATGTATTTCGAAAAAAAATGGTACAAGCTTGAAGCCAAACCCGGCACATTTGACGAAAGCGATCCGGTTCAGCGGCTGGATGTGAGCATTTTGCAGGAAAATTTGCTGACGCCGTTATTGGGCATCAAAGATCCCCGGAAGGATAAACGCATCGATTTTATCGGTGGAATACGCGGGTTGGCAGGTTTGGAGAAACGTGTAAATAGCGGAAATTGGTCGGTTGCGTTTGCCATGCACCCAACATCAATTGAAGAATTAATGGCCATTGCCGATGCCAACCAGATTATGCCGCCCAAATCGACCTGGTTTGAACCAAAGTTGCGCACCGGACTGGTTATCCATTTGCTGGATGGCGAGTTGTAATTCGCAGAGAGAAGCACCGCTCGGCCGGAATCGCACTGGATTCCGGCAAATGATTGAAAGTGATCCGTGGATTAACAAGGTATTGCCGCTATCACCGAATTCACGATTGGTAAATTTACCTTAACGCCTGGCGCAAATGACCGTTTTTGTTCCCATTTCTAATCAACTGAAAAAATTGAATTTAAGCCTGCTTTTTTTGCTGACTGCATCGCTTTTTTCGATATACGGACAAACGCAAACAGCAGCAGCTCCGGCACCTCCCGATACGGCACGAATTGAAATTTACCAACCCATTGAACACAAAGGCGTGCTCAACGAGCCGGAAATCCGCGCCTATCAATCGGATCTCTGGCTGATCAATTTTGCCAATCGCGGGCGGATTGGCAGCAGCGCCTGGCGCGGAATGCCCGCCGGATTTTCCAATTTCAATTATGCGGGAAACCGGCTGCAAAATCCCGTTACCGGATTCTGGAACGAGCAGTGGCTGCCCCATTACCAGATCGGTGAACGCCGCCGGAAATTTGGCAGCGATGTTGAATATTTACAACAGGTTGAGCCGCTCAGCCGCAAGCCGGAAACGCGAATCATTTATTCGCAGGATTACCTGACCGGCATATCGTTTGTGGACATTAATTTTGCCAGATACTGGAGCCCGACAAACTTTGTCCAGCTTTCCGGCAACAATTTTTTGGGCGAAGAATCGGATATCGGTAAAAAATATCAGGTGAACACCTATCGCGCCCGGGTGCATTGGGAATATACCCGCTGGAAATGGGATGCGTATTACTGGCAAATGCGCCAGTTATCCAACGTTTTTTCTTTGGTTTCGTCGGTTCAGGGTGAGAGCGTTACTGCAAAATTAAAATCTATCGGGCATGTGATGTGGTTGCGCGGACAATGGCGGATGAGCGAGCGCGATTCGCTGGAAATTGTGCCCTCATATATTGCCGTGGAAGACCGGCTGACGCCGATTAGCGCAACATTTGACAGGCGTAATATTCGTTATAAAATCGGGCAGCTAAGCGCAACATTTACAAGAAATTATAGCGGCGGAAATTTTGGTTTTTCCGCGCTGCCGCAAATCTACCGAAACGAACATTTTGTGCATCCCGCCAAACGCACGGAAAGCACGTTCCGTGGCAACGCATTTTGGGAATCTGCGGATAGCAGCAAAGAAATCCGGTTGGAAGCCGGAGGTTTTTACGCTTCCGCCAGTGGCGCTTTGCCGGAAGCGCAGGCGGTTTTTGCCAAAAAATGGGCGGGCGGGCGGCAAATCGGGTTGCGCGTTTTTTCCGGCGGGCAGCCGGTGCCGTTAATCTGGCGAACGGTTGGCGCAGATTCGCTGCCGCGATTTTCCGGAGAAAATCCCATCCGGAAAACCGGTGTTTCCGGCATTGCCGAATTTGCTTTGGGCAGCAATCTGGATGTGCGGATCGAGCCGTTTTTTATGCGCACGGATAATTATCCGGTGTTTCTCGATGGCAATCGCTGGCAAATCCAAACTATTGAAAATTATGGGTTTCGGGCAAACGCCGGCACAAAAATCTGGCGATTCTGGGTCAACAACGATTTTACATGGAACGCCAATTACAAAGAATCATTTGCGCCGCAAATAAAAAATGTCACCACGCTGAAAACCAGCGTTTCGCTGTTCAATAATGCACTGCGGCTGGACGGCATTTTGGATTGGCGGGTGCTCGGCGAATATTATCCGCTGGATTTTCAGCCGCAGCTGTATGCGTTTTCGCCGATGCCGGCGGCGGTCGGTCCGCACGCGATCAGCGATGCCCGGATTCAAGCCCAGTTTCGCGATGCGACGCTGTTTTTTATTTGGGAAAATTTGTTGTCCACGGATTATTTTATCATCAACGGAACGCTGGAACAGTTGATCATTTTCCGGCTGGGCATCGATTGGCTGTTGTTCAATTAAGCACGGATAAAAGGGGAAAAGGACAAGGGGTAAGCTGCTGTTATTATGTGATTTCTATCTGAAATTACATCTGCCCGATCCCGCACATTCCATCATTATTTTGGTTGAAAAAGGACGTCGTTCATGGTTGAACGCAGGTTTTTAGACAACACATGGATCGAGATTTCGGAAGCCGCATATGCCCATAATTTGCAATTTTTTCGCAAAATTATCGGTTCGCGCCCGGAGCTTTCGGTGGTGATCAAGGCCAATGCCTACGGTCACGGATGGCAAACCATTGCCCGTTTGGCAATCAAACATCAGGTTGATTCCTTTTGTGTGCACTCACTGAACGAGGCGTTGAAATTGCGCCACGCCGGGTTCACCCAAAATATTCTGGTGATGGGACATGTGCCGCTGAATTGTCTGGAAGAAGCGGTGCGCCACAATTTGCGGCTGGTTGTTTACAACAAAGAAACCGTGGAACAGTTGCACGATATCACGAATCATATTCACATGCTTACCCGGATTCATTTGAAGCTGGAAACCGGCACCTTTCGCCAGGGCGTCATGCAGGAAGATTTACCGTGGTTTTTTGAAAAATTGAAACACACGCCGCGCGTGATGCTGGAAGCGGTGTACACCCATTTTGCCAACATCGAAGATACCACCAGCCACGATTATGCCGAATATCAGCAGTATTGTTTCAACAAAATTGTGCAGCTCATTCGCAGCGACGGATTCCCGATTCTCAAAAAACACGCTGCCTGCACTGCCGCCGCGCTGCTGTTTGGCGATACTCATTTTGATATGGTGCGGCTGGGCATCGGGCAATATGGGTTTTGGCCATCGCGGGAAACGCTGATATCGTTTCGCGAAAAATACAAATTGCAACCGGAAGATACCCCGAAACCGGTGCTCACCTGGAAAACCCGTGTTTCGCAGGTCAAAACGGTGCCGCGCGATAACACTATTGGCTACGGCCGAACGTTCAAAACCACCCGCGATACGACAATTGCCGTGCTGCCTGTCGGCTATTCCGATGGCTATGACCGGCAAATTTCCAACCAGGGATACGTGTTGATTCACGGAAAACGCGCCGCCATCCGCGGCAGAATTTGCATGAATTTGATGATGGTGGATGTGACCGATATTCCCGGTGTGGCGTTGGAAGATGAAGTAGTGCTGATCGGCAAACAGGGCGAGGAGCAAATTACCGCGGAGCAACTTGCCGAGTGGAGCAACACCATTCATTACGAAGTGATTGCCCGGATTAATCCGGAAATTCCCCGCATCACCGTCGATCCGGTGGTAGATGATGACGAGGAATAGTGCAGCCTGTCGCTACGAAAAAAATCCTGCCTGTGCAGGAATGACCGAAAATGTTACTTCTCCCCAAAAATTTCCGCAAACAACCCGTCAATATTTTCCAAATCAGATGCAGAGATTTGCCAGCCGCCGCCGCCGATATTTTTAGCGATCTGCTCCGGTTTTCGCGCGCCGGCGATAGCCGCAGTCACCGTTTTGTGACGGAGCACCCACGCGATTGCCAATTCTGCAAGCGATTTCCCGTAACCTTCCGCAATCGGTCGGATAGCGTCGACAAATGTCAGCGTTTGCCCAAATTTCGGTTCTTTGAAAAACGGATTGTTTTGGCTGCGCCGCCAATCGTCTTCGGCGAGCGTTTCCAGAAAATTCGCTGAAAATTTACCGGTGAGCAATCCGCTTTGCAGCGGGCTGTACGCGACGATGCCCACTTTGTTATTGGCGCACCAACCTAAAATGCTCGATTCGATATCGCGATTGATCATGCTGTACGGCGGCTGCAGCGATTGCACCGGCGCAATTTTCTGGCAGCGCATCAGCAGCTCCGTGCCGAAATTGCTCACGCCGATGTAGCGCACTTTTCCCGCTTCCGCCAGCCGGGTCATTTCGCCCCAACTGTCCTCCACCGGAACAGCATTGTCCGGCCAGTGAATTTGATACAAATCGATCACGTCCGTTTGCAGGCGTTTCAGGCTGGCGTCGCATTCCCGGCGGATGCTTTCCGGGCGATTGTTCCGGGCAACACGTCCGTGATTGTCCCAAACCAGTCCGCATTTTGTGGCGATGAACACCTCGTCGCGGAAAGATTTTACGGTTTCGCCGATCAGTTTTTCACTGTGCCCGAGTCCGTACACCGCCGCCGTGTCGATCCAGTTGATGCCGCTGTCCAGCGCCGTGCGGATGGTTCGGACAGATAGCATGTCATCCTGCTCGCCCCAACCATACGCCCACTGCCCGCCGATTGCCCACGCGCCCAACCCGATTTCCGAGAGCATCGGGCCGTTTTTTCCGAGTTGACGTTGGTTCATTTTATTCCGTTGTTTTCAATTGTTTTTATCGCTGATGGACGCAAAAAAATTCTGGATATCTTTGTTTTTGGTTATGCCCGAAAGTTTCTATCGGACATCTTTTGTCGAATTGTGGATTCCCGCTTAAATACTGCGGGAATGACAAATCGGGGCGAAACTATAAAATTCGCGACAAATATTAAAAACTATCCTTCGTCCATTTGCCGTTTAGCATGCGCCAGATGCCCAGCGGATTTTCGTTGTGCAACGCCGCCGGAAGCTGGTGTTTCGGGAAATTCTGGTAGCTCACCGGGCGCAGGAAACGGTAAATCGCGGCGGTGCCGACAGAGGTCGAACGGCTGTCTGTGGTTGCGGGGAACGGGCCGCCGTGCACCATCGAGTGGCATACTTCCACGCCGGTCGGGAATCCGTTGAAAATCAGCCGCCCAACTTTGCGCTCCAGAATCGTGATCAGATCATGCCATTTGCCGAGCTCGTTTTCCGTGCCGTGAATGGTTGCGGTGAGGTGTCCGCCGAGATTTTCGGCAATCGCCAGCAATTCCTCGCGGGAATCGCAGCTGATCAAAACGGACGACGGACCGAACACTTCCTCTTCCAATCGCGGATGGTTGATAAACGTTTTTCCGCTCGCGCGGAGCAATCGCGGCATGCCGTGACAATCGTTATCGCCACTGCCGCCGTTGGCCAGCAGGCGCACATCTTCGATCGAGCTGATTGCTTTGATGCCCGATTCGTACGCGGATTTGATGCCGCGATGCAACATCGTTCCCGCCGGTTTCCCGGAAATCGCGGTTGCGGCAAGTTCAGAAAAAACATCGAATTGGGAGTCCTGCAAACCCAACACTAGTCCGGGATTTGTGCAAAATTGCCCGACGCCGAGCGTTACGGAATCCGCCAGACCCGTGGCGATTGCTGTGGTGCGTTCCGCCATTGCTTCCGGTAAAATGAACACCGGATTGGTGCTGCCCATTTCCGCATAAACCGGGATCGGTTCGGGACGTGCCGCTGCCATATCGAACAGCGCTTTGCCGCCACGGAACGAGCCGGTAAACCCGACTGCTTTGATGGCTGGATGTTTCACCAGCGCCTCGCCAACGGTGAAATTGCTGCCCTGTACCATCGAAAAAACGCCTTCCGGCATGCCCGTTTTTTGGGCGGCTTTTTGCACAGCCAGCCCAACCAGTTCAGAAGTGCCGGGATGCGCCGGATGCCCTTTCACCACCACCGGGCAACCCGCCGCAAGTGCGGATGCGGTATCGCCGCCGGCAACGGAAAATGCCAGCGGAAAGTTGCTCGCGCCAAATACAGCAACCGGTCCGATCGGCTGGTTCAGCATGCGGATATCCGGTTTTGGCAGTGGCTGGCGATCCGGCTGTGCGGTTTCGATGCGCGCACCGAGCCACGAGCCATCGCGAACCACCTGTGCAAACAGCTTCAACTGTCCCATTGTTCTGCCGCGTTCGCCGGTGATGCGGGCTTCCGGCAAGCCGGTTTCCTGCATCGCCCGTTGAATCAGCGCATCGCCGAGGGCCAGAATTTCATCGGCAATCGCTTCCAGAAATGCGGCGCGTTTGGAATGCGGCGCGTTCCGGTATTTGTCGAAACAGTTGCGGGCCAGCTCAACAGCGGCGTGCACATCTGCGGCGCTGCCTTCGGCAAAATGGGTCGGCAGCAATTTGCCGGTTTGCGGATCGGTCGCCTGAAATGTATCTGATGTTGTGCTTTTCTGTTGAAATCCGATGATGTGTTTGCCTGTGAGCATGGTTTCCCTCGCTGTTGGTTTTGGTTTCTGGTTCGGTTTTTCTGTAGCTAACAAATTTACACCCAACGCATCGCGGAATCAACCGTTGAGAAAGTCTGTGGAGCATCGGCCACAAACCAATCGAAAAAATACTATCTTCGCAGGGCAATTTGTATTATCTTTGCGACCGTTAAAATGAATACAGGGATTGTGCCTGTTTTTAAAATGTTTACCCAAAAAAGAGATGTGACGTTTTATGATTACCGTATCAGATTTAAGCTTGCAATTTGGCAAGCGCGTATTGTTTGATGATGTCAATTTGAAATTCACTCGCGGCAATTGCTACGGCGTGATCGGCGCGAACGGCGCGGGGAAATCCACATTTTTGAAGATTCTCTCCGGCGAAATCGAGTCCACCCGCGGCAATATTTCCATCGATCCGGGCAACCGGATGGCTGTTTTGAAACAGAACCACTTTGAATATGAAAATGAGCAGGTGCTCAATGCCGTCATCATGGGCCATAAAGATATGTATAATGTAATGATGGAAAAAGACGCCATCTACATGAATCCGGACGCCACCGAAGAAGATCACCTGCGGGCGGCGGATCTGGAGCACGATTTTGGCGAAATGGGCGGCTGGTCTGCCGAAAGCGACGCTGCGGAACTGCTCAGCAATCTTGGCATTACCGAAGATTTGCACACCAAATTGGTGAAAGAATTGAGCGGACCGGAAAAAGTGAAGGTGCTGCTCGCGCAGGCGTTGTTCGGCAACCCGGAAATTTTGTTGCTCGACGAACCGACCAACGACCTCGACGCGAAATCTGCCGCATGGCTCTCCGATTTTTTGGCGGATTTCAAAAATACCGTCATCGTTGTATCGCACGACCGCTATTTTCTGGACATGGTTTGTACCCATATGGTGGATATCGATTACAGCAAAATCCGCCTGTTTACCGGAAATTACACCTTCTGGTATGAGTCCAGCCAGTTGATGAAAAAGCAGCGCGAAGACAAAAACAAAAAGCTCGAGCAAAAGCGTGCCGAATTGCTGCAATTTATCCAGCGATTCAGCGCCAACGCTTCCAAATCGCGCCAGGCAACCAGCCGGAAAAAAACCCTGGAAAAGCTCGATCTCGAAGAAATCCAGATTTCCAGCCGGAAATATCCGTTTATCAAATTTGATATGCGCCGCGAACCCGGTGATAAAATTTTGATGGTAGACGGCGTCAGCAAACGCAACGAAAACGGCGAACTGCTGTTCAAGGATGTATCGTTTACGATGAATCACGGCGACAGGATCGGGTTACTCGCCAATGATACCGCAACACTGAACGCGCTGTTCAATGTTTTGGCCGGTAAAACCAAACCGGATTCCGGAACGGTAAACTTTGGACAAACAATTACTTACGATTATTTGCCGAACGATAACGACGAATATTTTTCCGAAGATAACGATCTGGATTTGATCGACTGGCTGCGCCAATATTCGATCGAAAAAGATGAGCAATTTATTCGCGGATTTTTGGGGCGGATGTTTTTCTCCGGCGACGAAGTGTATAAAAAAGTGAGTGTGCTTTCCGGTGGCGAGAAAGTGCGCTGCATGTTGTCCAAAATTATGCTCAACCAGCCGAACTTTTTGTTGATGGATGAACCGACCAACCACCTCGATCTGGAATCGGTGACCGCGTTGAACAAAGCGATGGATGAATTTCCCGGCTGCATGATTTTCACCTCGCACGACCATCAGTTGATGCAAACCGTTGCCAACCGCATCATCGAAGTGACGCCCAACGGCATCATCGACCGGATGACCACTTTCGACGAATATTTGCAATCCGAGCAAACCCAGCAACGCCGCGAAAAATTATACGACGGCATCGAAATGCCCGTGATGTAACGTTTTTTCGCACCATTCAATGCATTCAAAATTTTGGGGCAGGTTTCGAACCTGCCCTTTTTTTTGTTCTGCTATTCGTGCAAATGAATGAATCTCTGCGTCGTATCCCAACGCATTTTTTGCGAAATTCCCGCCAACATCATATATTGAACCCATCTAAAATCGAACAAAATTTTGAGGAAAACGCCATGACTCAGCACATTCTTTTTTTCGGATTGATACTTCTGGCTGCCGCAATTACCGGTTGCGGCCGGACAAAAGGTGCGGATTTGATCGTGACCAACGCGATCATCTGGACGGGCAACGATGCGCAGCCGACCGCCGAAGCGCTGGCGGTTTCCGGCGATACGATTATCGCGGTGGGCAGCAACGAAGATATTCTGCGCCATCTCGGCGACGAAACCCGGCTCATCGAAGCGCAGGGCCGGATGCTCACACCCGGATTTATCGATTCGCATGTGCACTTTCTCACCGGCGGATTCCGGCTGTCGTCCGTCCAGCTTCGCGATGCGGATCGCGAGCAGTTTGTCCAGCGCATTGCGGCATATGCCAAAACCCTGCGTCCCGGCGAGTGGATCGACGGCGGCGATTGGGATCACACCAACTGGGGTGGTGAACTGCCGGATCGCAACTGGATCGACGCGGTCACGCCGGAAAATCCCGTGTTCATCTCCCGGCTGGACGGGCACATGGCGTTGGCAAATACCGCCGCGCTCAACGCCGCGGGCATCGAACAATCGGTTGCGGATGTGGACGGCGGCGAAATTATCCGCGACAAAACCGGGCGACTCACCGGCGTTTTAAAGGACAACGCGATGGACCTCGTTTTCGCGAAAATGCCCAATCCGTCCGACGAACAAAAGCTGCGTGCGCTGAACGCAGCGATGAATTATGTGGCGTCCAACGGCGTTACTTCCGTGCAAAATATGGGCGACGGGCTCGGTGAAATGGCTATTTTCGAACGCGTCCGCGCGGAAAATGGGCTGATCACCAGAATTTATCAGGCGATGCCCATTGCCCGATGGCAGAAATTGCCAGAAAAAATAGCTGCCGATGGCAGGGGCGATAAGTGGTTGAAAATTGGCGGTTTGAAAGGTTTTATGGATGGCTCACTCGGATCGCACACGGCGGCATTTTTTGAACCGTTCAGCGATACGCCGGACGAATCCGGATTTTTGGTGAATGACGAAACTGATATGTATCGCTGGATTCACACAGCGGACAGCGCCGGTTTGCAACTGATGATTCACGCCATCGGCGATCGCGCGATTCACCTGTTGCTGAATATTTTTGAGCGGGTGGAAAAAGAAAACGGTCCGCGAGACCGGCGGTTTCGGATCGAGCATGCCCAGCACATTGCCCCGGCGGATATTCCGCGATTCGCCGAATTGGGCGTGATCGCCAGCATGCAGCCGTATCACGCCATCGACGACGGGCGTTGGGCGGAAACAGTGATCGGCGCGGAGCGCATCAAAACCACTTACGCATTTCGCTCACTGCTGGATGCAAATGCGCGTTTGGCTTTCGGCAGCGACTGGTTTGTGGCGCCGCCGACACCGCTGGAAGGCATTTACGCCGCCGTCACCCGCCGCACGCTGGACGATGCCAATCCCGATGGTTGGGTGCCGGAGCAAAAAATTACCGTCGAGGAAACGCTGAAAGCCTACACCGCAGACGCTGCCTACGCATCGTTTGATGAGCAAATAAAAGGCACGCTGGAACCGGGAAAACTGGCGGATTTTGTGCTGCTGGAAAAAGATATCCGCAGCATTCCGCCGGAAGAAATACGCAATGTTGCTGTTGATATGACCGTGGTGGGCGGGAAAATCGTATTCGAAAAACAGTAGAAAACGGCGCAACTGAACCCAGAAATAATATAACAAAAAAGGGGCACGTCACCGCCGTGCCCCTACAATTATAAAACATTGTCTGCTCAAATTTTAATGCGATTCGTACCCTTTTTGCCCGCCTTTGGGAATCAGCAGACGGAAATTTTCGGGTGACAACGCATACGGCTGTTCGTCCACTTCGAAGGAGAAGGTTTTGCCGTTTTTCGTGCTCAATTCCACGCCCGCGAGCTGCAGGGTTTCCATCACGCGCTCCTGCCAGTATTCCCACAATTCCGGGGTAATTTCCTCAAATTTGGCGTGCGAATACTGGTGCGGATCGAGCCTGTCGTGCGGATCGAAGAACAGGAAGTTACCCCGCGAGGCGCCGCCCATCAATTTGGTGCCGCGATAGGGACGTTCCTGCATCCGCAATTTGCCATCCTGATCGAAAAACATCCCGCCGAAGAAGAAATCGCCGCCCATCAGCGATTCGCCGCAATATTTGCTGGCGGAGCCGAGCACGTGAATCTGCAGGTTCTGGCAGCGCGGATCGTTCACGGAATTGGTCCAGGCGCGATCGACGATGTCGCCCAAAATAACCACTTTACCACCTTTCGAGGCGTAGCCGTTCACTTTCCCGGCGTTGCCGTGAATGTACAGATTGCCGTGGTGCATGCCCATCGCCGTGAAATTCTGGGCGTTGCCGTGACAGCGAATCGTGCCGCCCTGCATAAACGCGCCGAAGTATTCGCCGGGCGTGCCGTACACGTCGATTTCCACGTCATCGGAATCCACTTTGCCCATCACCGCGGTGGAAATGAGCCGCTGCCCGTTCACGCGATACAGCAGGAATTTTCGCCAGCCGCGATCATACGCCAGCGAGAGAAACGCCGCAAATGCTTTTTTCGGATCGATGCCTTCCGGCTCGAAACCGGTGGCGTCCACGATCAGCGTTTGCCCGGATTTCGGCTCGGCGACATCGGTATTTTTGATGGTCGCCAGCGCCCATTGTTGCGGTTCGCGCTGCGGCAGTTCGTCGATAAATTCGTGCAGCAGCGTTTTCGCGATATCGATGATCGCGCTTTTCGCTTTGCTGCCGGTGTTCATCGTCCGGGCGTAATCGATGAAATAGGTCAGCGTATCGATGACTTCGGTGCTGGATAGCAATTTCGGTGCATCAGGTTTTGGTTTGCCGTTTGTGCTTTCCGTAACCTTTGATCCTTTATTCGTTATCCTTTCCATTATCCACCGGAACGTGCTAAAATTCCATTCCGCCAGATTTTCCCGAATCCAGAACCGCAGGCGACCGGCGTTGTTGCGCATTTCGCTGTCCAGTTCCGCTGCGTTTTGGGGCGTTTTCGCCGCTTCGCGGTGAATGGAATAGTGCTCGCCGGCAGCTTCCAGCTCAATTTTTTTGCCGTAACGATCCAAAAATTCGTAGTCGATCACTTTGCCGGAATCGTCGTAGTGGAAGCGGTTGATCATCCCTTTGCTGACCATCACGTAATCGGAGGTTGTGCCGTCGATGACGCCTTCGCGATCGAGCAGCGCCAGCACTTTCTGGCAAGCCTGCTCCTCGGATGCGATCACCGAAAACGCGCGTTTTTCGCCGTTCTTTTCATCATACCAGAACGCAGAAGTGCCGGGGCGCAAATCCGCCGGATCTTTCAGATCCACCCGTTCGGTGACGTTGCGTTCCGGGAAATGCCGCAAACAGAGATACTGATACGGTCCGTCCGGCGAGCTGGTGAATTCGACGCGCTGCACTTCTTCGAGCTGTCCGCGCATCGACGGGTCGATCAGCGCGAGATCGTCGCCGGTGGTCGGCGAAAACGCTTCGAACAGCGCCCAATCCGGATATTCCAGCTCATCCGCGACGAGGTGGAATTTCAGCGCAGCCACTTCCGTATCGGTGGTAGCCAGCGGCGGCAATCCGAACTGCTCCACCCGTTGTTTCAGGGTTTCGTAGTTGGTGGTTTCGCCGTTGTGGGTGAGCGCCGTGTGCAATTTGGCGAACGGGTGGGCGTTCATCTGCTCCACAACCGAGCCGGTTGCCAATCGCACGTGAATGATGTTGTTCGGCGCGGCGGGTGTTTCCCAGGGAATTTCCCGTCCGGCGGTTTTCCACACGCCGAAATTTTTGCCGCAGCTCATCACCGTGGCGATTTTGCGGATGCGCGGCATGAATTTCTCTTTGTGGAGCATCGGCGGGTAGCGCTTCACGAACGCCAGCAGCGCTTCGAGATACGTTTCGCCGTATTTGTCGAGATTCTTTTTGCTGAACGGATCGTCGTCCGTCAGCACGCCGAAAATGTCGCGGAAATCCTCGTTGTCCTTTAAAAATGCGTTCCAGTCATCGCCGAGCGCATCCCACTGATACAGCGTTTGGGTGAGCTGCACGGAATGGTTGAATACGAACAGGTCTTCCGCTTTTTGCATGAATTTGTCGTTATCGCGATAATTTTTGGCGGTAACATCCGGGAAATATTCGCGGATGTAGTTGTATCGTTCCGCAACGAGCAAATCGGTTTCGACGAACGCTGCGAGAATTTGCGGCTTCACCCGAACGAAAAATCGGAAAATATCGCCCGGATCGGTGTTTTCGTTGCCGAATTCGCGGTAGTCGCGCTCTTTGCGATTGGCATCGAGCTTGTAATTTTCGCGCACCTTGCGCACGTCGGTTTCGCCGGCGTAATCGAAATACGGATCGAGAAATACGGTCTTGATTTTTTCTGCCAGTTTGTGGCGGAATTTCAGCAACATCGTGCGCGCTTCTTTGCGGAATTCTTCCGGTGTCCAGGTTTTGCCGTTTCGGCGACGCAGGTCTTCTTCCATTTCCAGTTGCAGGCGGCCTTTGACCATCACGCGATAGGCGTAGTGATGCGGAAAATCGGTGAAGCAAAGCGTTTTCCCGACGCCGACACCGTCCATCCCGCGATTTTTCATGGCGTGCAGCGCTTCATCCAGCACAAAGCTGGGCACCGGATGCGTGCCGATCACCGCTGCAACACCGCAGTTGGTTTGTCCGACCTGATGCTGTTCGCGCTCGTTTTTGGCGATGACCTGATCTTTGCGTTTGCTGTGTTCGCGGCGCTGGCGGATGCGGAATTCAACCCGTTCTTTCAGCCCGATCCACTGGATTTTGTCGAAACGACCGCGCAATTCGCGGATGTCCTTCAGCCCGAGTCCGGCGAGTGCGCGGATGACCTGCATCTGCATAATCAGCAGTGCGTTGATCATCTGGCGGGAGTTGATGTCCACATCGCGGAGGTTTTGCATGATCAAATTGCTGGTGGCGATGCCCCGCGAGCAGCCGTCGTGGCAGTTGCGGTTGCGGTCGCAGCCGATGGCGACCAGCGGCATCGTTCCCCAAATCACGCCGTCCGCGCCGAGCGCCACCGCTTTGATGACGTCTTCATACGTGCGAATCCCGCCGGAAGCGATAAATTTAACGTGATTGCGCAGCCCGTCGCGCACCAACCGGTCGTGAATCAGCGGAATGGCGTATTCGAGGTGCATACCCATCTGCCCTTTGATAATGTTCGGCGATGCGCCGGTGCCGCCGCGCGGTCCGTCCAGCCACACCTCGATTTTCATGCCGTATGTTTTGGCGTATTCCGCCAGATCGCCGCTGAGTTTCAGCGTGTTTTGCCGCACCACATCGATGCGGTCTTTCAGCGCTTCTTCGGTGTTGTCTTTGGCGATACGCGCGAGTCCCGCGGCGATAAATTCGATGTCCACCGATGGCGAAACTTTCACGGAAACCACCGCTTTCGGGTTGATCATCCGCACCATGTCGATGAACGATTTCACATCCTCAATCGAATAGCAGTTGTGGAACGGGAACGGCGAAATCACGCTGGTATACGCCAGGCTGATGATCGATTCGCTGTCGCGCAAAATATGCTCAAAATCCAGCGGATCCATCGTTCCTGCTTCGTGCGCTTCGTACGCCTTTTGCTGAATCAGCCAGATTTGCCGCTTCAGTTCGGGATAAATTTCCTCGTCGGCGTGCGAACGGAACAGATCGGTTTTGGCGGTTTTGGCAACCTCGTTCAACGGGTGCGCCGCGTTTTTCTCGATTTTTTCGATGCGGTTGATCAGCGATTCCAGCTTGTCGATGTTGAGCTTTTCCAACCCCTGAATCCCGCGCAAATACGACACGAGTTTGTTCACTTTTCCGGCGAGAATATGCCCGCCGATACCCATTTTCGCACCCTGGCTGTAAGCGATTACCACCCGCCGCGCTTTTTTCATCGTTTCTTTGGTGACGCCAAAAAGACCGGTTTTAAGCTCAGTAGAAACATAAGGTTCGTCCTGTTCGCCGATCACATCGTAAAAGATGAACGGTTGCAGTTCCGGGTATTGTGCCAGCGTTTGGTAAATGCCGGGATGCGTTTCTGCAGTGACGCCGTTTTCGTTCAAAATGCGTTTGATTTTGGCAACGGTGTAATAATTGTCGTGTTCAAAAAATCCTTTGATCAGCGACATTTCCGGCTCGGTAACAAACAGTGGTTCGCCCTTCCGGTTGAGGAAAAAGCTGGTCGGGTAGCCGCCTTCGCCGGTGTCGAATTGGATGCCCAACGCCCGGGTCGCGATGACGTGCGCCCGCCAGGTATCCAGGCCGATAGAGCCGACCGATTTGCCGCCGAGCATCCACGGCGCCTGCAAAATGAGGTTTTTGTCCAGCGGCAACGCGGTGGAAATGTCGTCCAGTTCTTCATCTGGGATGATGTCCGGATCGCGCTGATAGAGAATTTTCATCACGTCGAAACCGTCGCCGAGCAGACCCGTGCCCTTCACATTTTTCAATTTGTAAAGCTCCGGATCGCCCGCTGCCATGCGCCCGAGCGATTTGATGAGCGCGCCCGGCCACACGTGATCGCGGTGATAAACGGTCTGGTTGGTGTCGCCGAGTTCGTAAAAATAGTGCGGCGAGCGCAGGTTTTCCACCCGCGATTTCAGCTCGCTGTATGTCGGCGAAACGCCCGCGGGCAATTTTTCCGCTGCAATATTTTCTTTGTTGAGTTGCTCAAATTCCTGCAGCTTCGATTCTTTTTCGAGCACGTTTTTCTGCAGACGTTCTTCCAGTTCGTAAAAATCGATCAGCCGGCCTTCTTCACCGACCGTCTTTTTAATATCCTTGAATCCGGCGGCGCCGAGCACTTCCAGAATCTGGATTTTCCGCGATTCCATCTGATTGTTGAGGCGTTTGATCGCCCATTCGATGTCCAGATTGATCAATTTTTCGGTGGTGGTTTGCGCTTCCAGAATCGCGCGATAGGCATACGGATCGAGCGCGAGCAGCGCCGCGAAATCGAGCAGTGTGGCTTCCGCGCCGCGCTGGATAGTTTTCTGACTGTCCGATGCCAGGCGTATCCCGCCGGAGGCGATGATGCTCACCTGATGGCGGCGTCCGGTGTTCAGCAAATAGTGGTGAATGTCGCGAACAGCGCCGGAAGTTACAAAATACTGATCTTTATTCCGCAACCCGTGAATGTGCAACACATCCACTTCGAGGAACATGAATTCCTCGATCTGCGCTTTCAGTTCGGGCAAAATTTCCCCGGCGACGATATCGTATTCGCTCACTTCCAGGTATCCGCAGATCAGCGGACGGCTGCCGTGCAGCGACTTCGCGGATTCGCGGATAAAATCGATGGTGCGCTCCATCTCTTTGTGCGGCGTGATCTCGAACATGGGCATGCTCCACAAATCGATAAGCATGCGCCGCCGGACGTGCGGATTCACGCGGATGTGGTCGATCATTTCCAGATCGACGCGCGGCACAACCACTTCCGGCAGGCGTTCGTATTTGCCTTCCTTTATCCAGAAATCGTAATATTCCAGAATGCGGTTGAGCTTGATGGTCACCAGCGAATTCTGTTTTTCGGCAACCTTGATGAGCGCCAACTCCACCCGTCCGTTGCTTTGCAGGCGGATGTGGTTGTAGAGCATCGGCGTTTTCAATTTGATTTTCGGGAAGGGCGGATTGTCCAGATTTTCCGATGCATCAAATTTGCAATAGCGATGTCGCTGCCCGAGCTGCACCGACAATTCCTCATCGGGATCGCCTTCGTGCAAACGGTTTTGTGCCGGTCCAACGATGTGGAAATGCGAAAACCGTTCCGCATCGAAACCGATGCCCATGTGGCGGTCGCCCTGTCCCATTCCTGAAACCGGGATTTGTCCGGTGGACGCCTCTTTGTCAATTTCAATCAAATTTTCGGCGGTGAGATAAATATCTGCCATTTCCGACAGTTCCGGCGACCGTTGGATGGTGGTCGTGTCGGTCAAAAAGCGTTTTTCTTTTTCCCAATGCTGCTTTTCGTCTTTGTCCACCGCGTTTTCGATCAAATCATCCACAAAATTGCGCTCTACCTGAATGGCTTTGTTCTGCGGACAGAAATTGATACAAGCGTTACACAACGCACAATTTTCATCGATCAATTCGGGAATTTCGCGGGGATTGCCCTGCCGCGCGCCGTAAATACAGGCGTTTTCGTGAGCGCACATACCGCAGGAAATGCAGGTGTCTTCATCAATATATAGCTTCGAATAGGCGTAGCCGCGCGGATATTTGATGTTCAGCCCGTGCTGCAGGTGGCTGCGTTCCTCTTTTTGCACCGCTTTGGTGTGTTCCACATACAGCGGGCTTTCTTTCATAATATCCCAGAAGCGATCGACAAATTCGGTCTTGCCGGCGTCGGTCAGTCCGAGCACTTTTTTGAACAGCGGGTTTTCCTCGACGAGATCGAACATATCGGTGAGCTCGATGTCTGTCGGGCAAACGCGGGTGCAGTTGTCGCAGCGGGTGCACACCAGAAATCCGAGCGCTTCGGCCTGATCAATTTCCACGCCCTGCGCGATACGGTTGGCGGTTTTCCGTCGGGTGATGGGCGTGCCCACGCCCCACATGCCGAACACATCGCTGGTGGGGCACACTTTTTCGCAACTGTCGCACTCGGCGCAGGCGCTGTTAACCGTTAAAATATCGTTGCGGGAAGCCTGCAACTGCGGCGGCACAACCGTCGGGAAAATCACTTTATTGGCGCGCCACAACAGCTTGCCGGGTGACAATTTGCCATTCCGTTCCCAGCCTCTTTTGAGGGTTCCTACTGCCCATTGCATCGGCAGCGGCGACAAATTTTTGAACGCTTTCAACGCCATTTTGCGGCCGCTGTGGTTCACATATTTGGCCTGATTGATCAACCGGTCCGGATCCATTTCCCGCTTCAGTTCCTGCAGGCGATCGACTTTTTCGGGATTGCTGTTGCGCAGCGATTTCAAAAATGGCAGGTTCCAGATGCCCGTGCCATACGGTCGCCCGCCAAAAGCAATGGCAGTTTGCATCATAAACGGCACCAGCCCGAAATACACTTTGTGGCGGCTCGTTTCCGTGTCCGCCAGCAGAATGGATTGGATCATGACTTCGTTATTTTGCAACACATGCGCTTCATTTTTCACCGGATTGCCTGTCCAGTTGGTCACGGCGGACTGGATAAAATTCATGTATTCCGGCAATTTTTCTTCGGGAATAATCGCCTCGCTGACCAGCATTGAGGGTCCGCGCTGTTTCATTTCCACCGGTGCGAAACGGTGCTCCCAGAATTTGTGCGCCACGCTTACGCCCAATCGCCAAAACGGCAATTCATGATAACGGCTTTGCTCGCTGCGGGAGTTGAACGGGTAAAATTTTAGGGCTTTTTCGTAATCTTCCTGCTGATCGAATTCCATGACCACCACGTGCTGCAAATCGCGGAGCTGGTCGGCGACATCCAGCGAGCGGCGGGCTTTGCTGATTTTCAGATCGTCATCTTTGGCAACCGCTTTTTCCAGCGATTTTTGGGCTTTCTTTTTGGCGATTTCATGCGTGGTTTTGATGTAATTCTGGTCAAAATAAAGAATGGACGTGGGTTGCAATTCCCATTCGCGAACTAATTTCAGAAAGTCGCGGACATGGTTGGGGTTTGTGAATGAAAACGCGTAAGGTTTCGATTTATAGGTTTGCGGCTTCACCTTCAGCGAAACGCCGACAACCACGCCGATTTGTCCCTCGCTATCGAACACTTGCTCGAACAGCGGATCTTCTGGGGTGAGCGTTGCCCACTGACCGTCCGGTTTCAGCATAAAAATGGCTTCAACGGAATTGCGCACATGCCCGTATTTATACGCGCCGATGCCCAGCCCGCCGGTGACGACCCAACCACAAATCGTGCCGCTGTTGGGATTGGTAATTTGCTGGCGCAGCGCAAAGCCGTTGTCGCGCAGGTAGCGGCGCATATCCGCAAAAATGACGCCTGGGCCAACCGTGAGCCGTGCCTTTTCCGGGTCGATCGCATGAAAATCGAGGTAGGATAAATCCAGCACAACTTCGTTATTTAGCGGCACAGCGCCGCCAAACGGCCAGGTTCCCGCTCCGCGAATGGTGAATTTCACCTTTTCCGAACGGGCAAATTCGATGAATTTTTGCACATCTTCCAGTTTTCCGGGGCGCACCACAAAGCGGCATTTGATATTCAGCAAATTGCGCTTTAGCGCCTGCGGAATCATACTGGTGCCGGTGTCGTTGTGATAAATTTGTTTTTGCAAATCCGTTAGCGAAAAAATTACTGTCGCGTCGCTTAGCCGTTTGCGCAGGGTTTGATACGCGGCATCCTGCTTCAGTGCTGCGGTTGATTGTAATGCATCTCGATAATTTTCGAACAGCAGTTCCACAGCATTTTGCTGCGATTTCACCCGCTTTTCCGCGGATGCGTTCATCAAAAATCGAAATTCCTTTTCAAATGGAATAGTGCTCATATCTATCGATACCTGCCTGATATATGTTGAAATTTGTCTGCGGATTCAGCCAAAAACGGCGTTTTGCGTTGGACCTGATTATCAAAATAAAGGCGGTTTACCCGAAGAAGACAATCTGCAGCAATACAAATCCGAATATTATTTCCGCCCAAATATGTAAAATGATGGTTCAAAGCGCCAAATGTTTTCAAAATTCACCTGCCGGACGTCCACAAAAATCACAATCCTGAAATAATTTTTTAGTAATCGGCAAACCGTTTCGCAAACGTGAGCGAAAAGCAGTTATATCTTTCGCCAAAACCTCATTTAGTAAGTTGAATTGCAACGCGCCGTGTCCGGGAAAATCGGAAGACGCCCAACTGGAATTTTAATCGCAAAATTTGTTTATATTATTTTATTTCCTTATCTTCAGCCGCTAAAAACATTATCGTTTGTATAAAATCCAATCGGGAAACGGCCGTTGACCTCGCAGCTTTTTGCTCACATTGAATCTGATGATAGACATTTTACATCTTATCCGAACATCGCAAGAAAAGATGGTTCGCTAAAAAATCCAACTTTGCTGATAATCGGAAATTTCCTTTTTCTGCGCTGTATTTCAACTTTTCTGATAAAACAAACAAATAATAGAAGATAGATTTAATACTTAACATCAGAGGTAGATATGAAATTTCAGATTGAGCAAGTGCCGGGTGGCGACGGGTTTCAGTTCCGGTTGCTTTCGAATGCGGGTGACGTATGGCTGACCAGCAGCACATTTGCAGATCGCGATGGGTGCACGGCGGCAATCCGTACGGCAATTGAGCGCATTGCAGATGAAGGCAATTTCGAAAATCGTGCGGAAGACGGGCAGTTTTTCGCGGTGCTCTCGGATGAAAACGGCGCCCGTTTAGCCATTAGTGAAGGACTGGCCAGCGCAGCCGCTGCTGCTTCGCGAATCGGTGTTATCGCGACCGAAGCTGAAGAGCAGGAAGATTACGAAGTTACCCTAACCACGACAACCCTTACGAGCGCAGCATTGCCGTCCTTTTTAGGCAGCGCGTTTACCAATTTCGAAGAACTTTACGATTTCACTCTCAGTTCTGCCTCAAATCAACCGGGATTTGAACTGTTCCAGAGCGACAAAGATCAGGAGTTTTACTTTTTCTTTAACGATGCTGCCGGAAAATCCATTTTATACAGCCGTGGATTTAAGGATGCATCGCGCCGGAAAAAGCGCATCGGGCAGGTGATCAAAAACGCCCAGCGCGAGGACAAATACGATCGCCGCGACAGCGGTGGCCAATATTCTTTCATCCTCAACGGCAGCAACGGGCAGGAAATCGCCCGCAGCCCCATGTTCGCCAGCGAAGCGGAACGGGAAGCAGCCATCGCATATCTGATGGGCAACGCCGGAGAATACGCTTCGCTGTACATCAAGCCGAAGCGCAAAAGCCAGAAAAAAGCGGTGAATCAGTATAATCTGGATCGCAAATCGACATCCGGCAACGAAGGATTCGAAGATTTTCGCAATGCGGATGACAAACAACATTATTTTCATTTGAATGATCAAAAAGCGGCGGCGCTGTTGTTCAGCCAGGGATATGCCTCCGCAAAAAGCCGCGATAACGGTATTCGCTCCGTTATCAAAAACGGCGGCGACCGCACCCGTTACGAATTGCGCGAAGAAGGCGGCAAACACTATTTTATCCTCCGTGCTGGAAACCGGCAGGAAATTGCCCGCAGTCGAAATTTTGCAACCGTTGCCGAGGCGGAATCTTTCATCGATTATCTGGTTGGCAAATTACCCGGATACGCCGCGATTTATGGCGTTGCCGCCGCCGAAATTGCCACCACCCAAACCGAGTCGTTTACGCTGACGGTGGATCGCGATGAGCCGGAAGTGGAAGCACCGGCATCCAAAAAAGTAATTGATGATTATTTGCCCTGCGATGAATACGCGGGTGAAAGGGGATTTCACAAATTTTATCGCGAAGACCGCAAAGAATATTACTTCAGCTATATTAATGATGATGACGAAGTTGTGCTCCGCAGCGAAGGCTACACCACAGCCGCCGCCCGCGATAACGGCATCGAATCGGTGAAGAAAAACGCGCCGATCGAAAAGCGCTGGTTGAAAGAAACCGCGATGGACGGCAAATACCATTATTTTGCGCTGCGTGCCGGGAACAATCAGGAAATTGCCCGCAGTTGCTATTACGAATCCAAAGGCGCGATGCTGGCTGCATTTGGCTGGCTGAGCGGTGCACTCGGTTTGTTGGGCGCTGCCGCCGCTGTTGCTGCCGCACCTGCACCCACACCTGCGCCCACCGCTGTTGCAGCGGCAACACCTGCGCCGTCGCAACCGGTTGCCAAAATTGCCAAATCGGTACCCGTTGCCGCACCGGTCGCTGCGCCGGTTCCGCCGCCAGCCGCGGAAAAAAGCGGTGGTATTCCGTGGGGTTGTTTAATTCCGCTATTATTGGTGTTGTTGCTGGCTGCGTTGTTCTTCCTGTTCCGCGGCTGCGAATCGGAAAAACCGGTCGCCACGCCGCCGCCCGCCACCAAAGTTGCACCGCCCGCCGAACAACCGGCAGCACAGGAAAGAACCGCACCCGCAGCAGAAACACCCGAACCGGCAAAACCGGCACTGCTCGGACCGACCGCTGCGTCATTGGGATTTGCGGCAGATTCTCCGGAAGGCATGTTGGCAAATTATCTCAGCGATCCGGCCAGCACGTTCCCGAAAACGTTCCGGTTGGCAAACCTGAATTTCGAAACCGATCTGGATCAGCTCGAACCGGCCGCAAAAGCTATTTTGGACAAAGTTACCAAAGTGCTGGAAGCGTATCCATCCGTAAAATTCCGGATCGACGGGCACACGGATAACCGTGCAACAGAAGCATACAATCTGGATTTATCCGACCGCCGCGCGAAGATGGTGGGCAATTATTTCCGTGGAAAAGGCATCAACTCATCGCGATTCACTACCCGCGGATTTGGCGAAAGCCAGCCGGTTGCCAGCAATGAAACACAGGGCGGACAATACCAGAATCGCCGGGTGGAACTGGTCGTAACTGAAAGATAATCAATTGTTTGGAGAGTGATATTAAAAAGGCGGCAGATTATTCTGTCGCCTTTTTTTATGAAATTAATTCTGCTCGATCACGCGCATATCGCGCCATTTGCCCTGTTTGAATCGCCACAGAAATGCAAAACACAGGCTGCAGACATATGCGGTAACGCTGGTCCAGAGCGCAAAAATGCCGCCATCAAACACATAAATTCCCAAATACGACGGCAGCAACAGCACAATCCACGACAGCCCAAAACTGGCGATCGCCACAAAACGGGTATCGCCTGCGCCTTTGATGGCACCGGAAAACACCATATTTCCGGCATCGAACAGGCAGTAAAACGCCACAAATCGCAGCAGAATTTCTGTGAGCGCGGCAATTTCGTTGAATTCTGCCGGATCTGCCTGTGCCGCAAACGGCCACAAAAACAGCTTTGGCACCAGAAAATAGCCGATGCCCAGCACCGTAAAAAACGTAAATCCAAGATGGAATGCGGACCAGGTTGCTTTTTCAGCCAGATCCGGGCGATTATCGCCGAGGTGCTGCCCGACGAGAATGGAAACGCCCATCGACAGCCCGAACATCGGTAAAAACGCCAGCATGCTGATGTTGAACGCGATGTTGCTGGCCGCCAACGGCACCAATCCCAGATTCCCCACAAAAAAGATAAAAATCGTAAATGCGAACACTTCCAGCACAAACTGCATCCCGTTGGGAATGCCGTAACGCATCAGCCGCCGGAATAGCGTGGGATCGAATCGCCAGCCGCGAAGCGTGGCATATTCCTGATCGTATCGCCGCCGGAGCATCAGCGCGAGGAACAGCCCCGCGGTGAAAATTGTACCGATAACCGTTGCCCACCCGGCACCGGCGATGCCCATTTCCGGGAATCCGCCAATGCCAAAAATCATGAAATAATCCAGCACCAGATTCACAAAAGTCCCGGCGAAATTCACCCACATCACCAGCCAGGTTTTGCCCAAACCGGAAAAAAATCCGGATGCGGCGTTGGCGATCACCGCAAACGGCCCACCGAACAGCAACACCTGAAAATAGATGGCTTCCAGCCGTGCAACCTCCGCTGAATGCCCGAACAGCGCGAACAGCTCCGGCGCGATAAAATAAAATGGCGCAATTGCAATCGCCGTTACGATCGCCAAATAAACGCCCTGCCACACCGCCGGCCCGATTCGCTCGGTTTGTTTCGCGCCAAAATATTGCGCCACAAATGTGCTCACATACACCGCGATGCCAAAAAACAGGCTCATCAGCGTCCAGTTAGCCATGCCCGCAGGCATGGATGCGGCAATCGCCTCCGGCGAATACCAGGTGAGAAATATGCGATCCACAAATTGCTGTAAACTCCACGAGCTGGTGCTCAAAATCAGCGGCAGCGATAATTTCAGCACAGCTGCGTAGCCGCTTTCGGCATGCCAGCGTTGTTTTATTACATCAATCATTCGATTTCCAATTCCGTAACGGGCATCATCGCCCGAATTTGAGGTTCGAATATAACACGGTGCTTCCGGCATTTCGTTGCCAAAAAAATATTCCGGAAATTTGGATGTTTGCACAAAAATTCGTATTCTTTTCCACCTTACCAAAACATTACCGGAGAAATTTATGGGGCTGACGGGTCTGCTCCTGCTCATCCTTTTGGGGATGAATTTGCCAATATTGGCGCAAAATGAGGTGGATATTTCCGATCTGCTGGAAGGGCTGGAAAGCGAATCGATCGGGCAGACGGATTTTTGGCAAATTTTACAGGATTTGCAGGATCATCCGCTGAATGTGAATACCGCGACCGCGCAGGAATTGCTGCGAATTCCCTTTATTTCCGAAACCGTAGCCCGCGAAATGGTGCGATATCGCCGCGAAAACGGAAAATTTGCGGATGCCGCCGCGCTGCTGGCTGTCAGCGGCGTAACGGATGAGTTACTCGCCGCGATTGTGCCATATATCCGCTTTCGCAACGAACGGCAACTGCCCGTTGTGGATTACCGCACCCAAACCGGCGGATTTTTGCACGAACGGCGCGGCGATGTTGAAGGGCAATACACCGGACGTTGGCAGCTCTATCAGCGATTGCGCTGGCGCCCGACGCCGGATGTGCTGGCCACGGCGATCTGGGAAAAGGATGCGGGTGAAGCCAATTGGTCAGATTTCGGCGCGTTTTCGCTCGGTTACGATTGGCGGAAAGCGCGCTCGTATCTCATTTTTGGCGATTACAACATCGAAACCGGGCAGCGGCTGGTGTTCAGCGGCGCGTACGGCACGCCGTTGATCGCCAACAGTTTTCTGCCCTATCGCAACGCGATGTTCCGTTTTCGCCCCAAAAGCGCGGTCGATGAAAACGCCTTTCTGCGCGGCGCGATGTGGGCATACGCACCCACCGAAACGCTAAACTTGCTGCTGTTTTATTCCAACCACAACCTCGATGCGAACATCGACGGCGAAACCGTGCGCTCGATTTACAACAGCGGATTGCACCGCACGGAAACCGAGCTGGCAAAACGCGATTTACTCGGCGAAAAAGTGCTCGGCGGTGTGGTGCAAGTTCAATTTAAACAATGGATTGCGGGAGTTCAGGCGAGCCGCTTCGATTATTCGATAGCGGTTGAACGACCGTTTACGCGTCCGCGCGATGGGTTCAATTATCTCAGCGGATTTTGGCAGGCGGGCGGCGATCTGCTGCAATCCGGCGGCGAGATCGCCTTGCTCAACGGCAAATTTCCGGCGATCCAACAATCGGTTTTGCTGCATTTGCCGGATTCGCGATGGAGTTACGGCGCGGCGGTCTACTATTTTCACCCGGAATATTGGGCGAATCACGGGCGGGCATTGGGAAAAATCAGCGAATCGCCGGAAAACGGCGTGGGCATTTCCATGAACGCCTCGCTGAAACTGGCGGAGCAATCGCGGCTGGCGGCGTATGCGTGGCTTAATCGTGATGCCCGCGATGTTGAGGAGTTCCCGCAGTTGAAACAGGTGCAGCAAATTCTGTTCACCCAAAGAATTGCGAAATCGGAATTGCTGTTGCGTTACACCCGGCGCTCCGGCGAACGAAGCGGCGAAAATTCGTCCGGCATTCGCATCCCGATCGCGATCCGGTCGCATACCTGGCGGGTTCAGTTGCGCAGCAAAATATCGCCGAAGGTGCAGCTCACCCAGCGCACGGAAATCAGCAAAGGCGCAACGGTTTTCGGCGCTGCCCGCGATTACGGTTTCGCGCTGTATTCGGATGTCAGCTATCGTCCCACCAAATATTTTACGATTCAGACACGCTGGACGGTGTTCGACGTGCCGGATTTTGAGTATCGCCTGTATGAATTTGAAACGGATTTGCCCGGCTCGTTTCGCAATATTTTACTGAACGATCGCGGCTACAAATGGTTTGTGCTGGCGGGTTACGAGGTGTGGGGCAGTTGGCGCTTTTCCGTAAAATATCAGGAAATGGTTTACCCGGATCTGGAAACGCTGAGCAGCGGATTGGATGAAATTTTAGGCAATCGCAAACGCATATTGCGGCTGCAACTGCAGGTCACCTATTGATAAAGGGAAAAAGGATAAAGGATAATGATAAAGGATAAAGGAAAAGGAAAATTGTCATTCCTGCGCAGGCAGGAATCTCCCAAAATTTTCTCAAAGCCTATTTTACCGGAATCCAGATTTCCTCCTCGGAATCCGGGTGATCGTTTTGGTATTTTTCGCCCAACACCTCAAAATGCGGGCGGTCATCCAGCGAATATTTTGAATTCGGCAGCCATACCCCGAAAATATATTGAAACGTTTGCGGCGCGGTCGCGGCTGCACCTTTGTGGAAAAATACGGCGTACAATCCGCCCGGCAGCGTAAACGATGCCATTTCTGCGGGAATGTTTTCGAAATTCGCAACTTCCACCGCCGCCCATTTTTCGAAGTGCGTGTTCGGAGTAAAATTCGCAAATGATGAAAAATCAAACAGTTGCATCGAATAAAATTCACTGCCGATACGATTGGCGATTTCGTTTCGCCGGGGCATGAACCGCTGCCAGAGTTGCCGCGTTTGGTTGTCAGCCATCGACATGGTTGTGTGCATCCCGACGAGTTTTTTTTCGGTGAGCGTTTCTATTCTGGGTTCCATATTTGATTTTCTTAATATTTTTATAAACAGATGTTTCGCATTTTGCCGCAAAAACGCTAAGAACGCAAAGAAATGATCAAAAAATACATGTTGTGCTGTTCGCTGTTTCGTCCACATAAAGTGTTTCAAAACAATATGTTAAAAACATTGTAACAAAGAATACATCTTCGCGACCATTGCGCCTTTGCGGCGATTATTAAAACATCTGGGTTTCACTTCGGTTTGCGATAGGCGTGGTGCTGCCGCCGTCGTTTGTTCGTGAAGTGCTCGCCGGTGCCTTTGGCAATCAACTCGTAAAGCATCGCGCGTTTGCCGGGTTGGGCGCGGAGCAATCTGCCGAGCCGTTGAACGTGTTCGCGAACGCTGCCGCTGCCGGAAACCACGATGCCGACGTTTGCCTCCGGCACATCCACGCCCTCGTTCAGCACTTTGGAGGTGACCAACACCGGATATTCGCCGTTACGAAACGCGTTCAAAAACGCTTCGCGTTCTTTCAATTTGGTGTGATGGGTAAGCACCGGCAGCAGAAACCGCTTGCCGATATTGTAGGCCATTTCGTTGTCCTGGGTAAAAATGATGATCCGGTCACCGCGATGCCGTTGCAGCAAATCCCAGATCGCCGCCAGTTTTGCGGACGCCGCCAGACTGAGCTGCTTTTGGGCGAGATACGCTTTGAACGCTGCACGTCCCGCCGGCGAAAGGCTGGTTCGCCACAAAAAATAGTTCCAGCCGCGTGCCGATCCCATGTTGATGTTTTCCTGTTTCAGGAAATCGAGGTATTGCTGGCGGGCGGATTGGTAGGCTTCCTGCTCTTCCGGCGTGAGGTCGAGTTCCAGCGTTTCCACATCGTAAGGCGCAAGGGTTTCGCCTTCCAGATCGCGAATATTGGCGCGATAGCAAATGTCGCCGCAAATCTGGAACAGCCGCGATTCCCGCCCGTCGGTGCGTTCCGGCGTGGCGGTCAGTCCCAACCGGAACGGCGCCAGCGAGCTGATCGCGCAATACTGGTATTGCTCGCCGGGCAGGTGATGGCATTCATCGAAAATCAGCAACCCGAAGCGGTTGCCCTTGCTTTCCACATGCAGCAATGCCGAATCATACGTTGCGACGGTCAGGGTTCCCGGCTCGTTGTAGCCGCCGCCGAGCAGCCCGATATCCGTATCAAAATAGCGTTTGAGCACGGCGTACCACTGGTGCATCAGATCGATGGTGGGCACATGAATGAGCGCCGGACGTGCCGTTCGTTCGATGAGCATTACTGCCAGAATGGTTTTGCCCGCACCCGTGGGCAGGGTTACTACGCCGTTCGATCCGGCATTTACCCACGCCGCAAACGCTTCGGTTTGGTGCGGACGCGGCACGATTTTTTCCCGCAGCGGCAGCGCAACCGGCGCGAAATTCCGGGCGTCATCGCGATAGTCCAGTTTGTTGTTGCGCAGCGCCAGCACAATTTCCCGGTAGCGAAACGCCGGCGCACGGAAGCTGCGCACCCGCCCATCCCACCGGACTTCCGGCAGGTTTTCCGCCATCGCCGCATCGAGGTGGCGCAGCAGCAGCGTGCCTTTGTCGAACAGCAGTTGGGGCGTACTTTTTTCGGGTGATTGTTTCATTTTTGCGACCTGTTTAGCGGGTATTTTAGCGAACGGGAATATATCCATTGCGTTGCGGAGATGCAAATTTTCTGATTCGCTGTGTAGATGCAATTCATTAGTAGAGGAAATTCATGAATTGCCTCTACTGAATACATAACATCAGTAATAATAAATTCTATTGATATTTTGAATTACGTGTGATAAAATCAAACTGTGATTGTGAAAACAATTGCAATTTCAGCCGGAAACTCCGGCTGTTGATGAGCCCCACAACAAATTGATCAACACATTTTTGGAGCGCCGAATGATGCTGCATTGCCGCTTTCTCCGCCGGTTTTCTTTCGTGATAGTTGTGATGCTGGTTTCCGCATGTCACACGGTGAAGAAAATCCCGCCGGAAAATCTTCGTGAGAATGCAATTCATGAATTGCACTTACGTCTCACCGTAACCACAATCGCCGGTGAGACATTGCAATTCAATCGCTACCGTGTGAGCAACGATACGCTTTACGGGTATCAATCAGATTCGCTGGCGAAGAAGATCCATGTTCAGGAAATACAGACAGTTACCAAAACAAAACCGAGTCCCCTTATTCCAATTGTATTCCTGTCCGCGATGGTTGGATTTTTTCTGTTCGGGTGGTATCTGAAAAGTAGTATTGGTGGTTTTGGAAATTAATTTGGCTAAAATATTTGAAGTGGATGCCGAGATGCGTTTTCAGGCAGCAAATTTCAAAATTTCCACTTCGGCGCCTTTTTGTGCAGCTTCTTCAGCATATTTTAAAATTTTTCCGGAAATTTCTTCGGTGAGATAATATTCGCCGCAATTATCACAAATCTCTGCCGGGACTTCTTTAAAAATCACAATTGTTTTATCTCGCTGAAGTGTTACTGTCGCAAATCCGGGTTTGGTATGTCCGTGTTTGCAAATGATGCAAGTCATTGTTTTCTCCTGGTTTTAAAATCGATATGCCAGATATTTGAATCCGGTTCATACACTGTAACAATAATACATACTTTTTTCTCTGCGCACAAAGCAATTAATATATGTATTGGTCTTTGTTCAACAATTGAAAGAAGCAGAAAGCTTGGGCAAGGTTTGTCATCGGGATATTCTCCTATCACCTCACCGTTTTTGATTGCACTGAAAACATCATTTTCGGTAATCCGTCGTTCAAACATACGTTGTAGCGCGTGACCGCTAAATTTTAATTCTGGACATTTCATACAAAATTATACACTTTATAGATAATAAAAACAACGAGTTAAATGTACATATAGTGATTTTAGCGTTAATCGATATCCAACCCGTCGTCGGAATCCGGGTTTTCGCTGATTTGCGGTTCCGCTAGCGAAAACGGCCAATCCGCTTTGGGGAACTGGCTTTTCAGTTGCCCTTTGTCCGCCACGCCGTAGCCGATCACGCTGCCGTTGTATTTCACAATGTATTGTCCGGGCAAATCCACCGAAATATCCAGCGGCTCGCGGTTCACGTATTTATCGAGCGTTGCCAGATCATCGATGTCTACGATCATGCGGTTGGCGTATTGCCCGAGCAATTGCACGCCGTTGGAATTCAGCTTGCAGCCGCGATCCATTGGCCGTGCCATCAGCATGCCGGTTTGCATCGGTCCGCCAAACACCGGAAAATCCTGCATTTCCTTGCTGGCAAAAATGATCTCACCTTTCATCAAATAGACAAATTGTTTGAAAATTTTTTCGGGGATTTCAAAATGCATCATCAAAAAATCGATGTATTTTTTCACCGGCGATGTTTTGTGATCGAGAAATGACACGTGGCGCGGCGGTTTCACTTTGTATGATTTCGGCGAACGAGTGCCGCCGGTTTTGCGCAAACATGCTACGTAAAAACCTTCCGTCACGCGATCCACCGGATAAAACCGCACGGTTTTGTGCATGTCCGGATGAAATTTTTCGCCCCGGTATTCGGTCAGTCCCGGCCAGGTGCGCATACCCTCGAGGTGGATGTCTTCCAGCTCCATCGGGAATTCGTTGAGCAGGAAATCGACATTTGCCTCATTTTCCTGCGGCGCGACGGTGCAGGTGGAATAGACCAGCCGTCCGCCCGGTTTCAGCGATTTTACGGCGCTGACCAGCAGGCTGCGCTGGATGCCCGCCAGCCGGTCGCAATGCGATTCGCTCCACCAGCCGAGCACCTCGGGATTTTTGTGGAGCGTGCCCAAACCGGAGCAAGCCGGATCGAGCAGCACTTTGTCGAATTGCTCAAAAAACACGTTGCCAAACTGCTCGCCGCGCCATTTGTAAACCTTTGTGTTGACGATGCTCATTCGCTCCAGATTTTTGCCGAGCGCCCGCAGCCGTTTCGGCACGATGTCGTTTGCCAAAATGACGCCGCTGTTTTGCATTAGCGAACCCATGAGGGTGGTTTTGGAGCCGGGCGCGGCGGACATATCCAGCACCCATTCGCCGGGTTGGGGATCGAGCACCAGCGCCGGTACCATCGATGCAATATCCTGCACGTAAAAATGCCCCAGAAAATGCGACAAACTTTTGCCGATCGGATACGGCTGGTATTTCATCCGGTAAATATCCGGGTGTTCGGTGGTTTGCTCGAATTCGAATCCCTGTTCGGCGAAGAGCTTTTTTTGTAATTCAACATCGCCTTTCAGCGGGTTAAAACGAATGTGGTGCGGCAGTTTGTTGCCGATTTGTTCGAAAACGAGCTGTTTATCCGCGCCCAAAAGCGTATCGAACAGCGCGTTTATTTCCGGGGTAATTTCGGGCATAAATCCAGTCTTTCACTGATAGTTATCATTCAAAAACAGAGCAGCAATATACGGTTGTGCGCTGCAAAAGCAAATGCAAAAGGTATGTCCGTTTATTTATCGTGATGTATTTTTTTTCGCTAATTTCGCCCGCAGACTGGATATTTTGATAATTTCTGCTATATTAACGGAGGGTTCAGAGACAGGTGATTGGCGTTTGTGTGGGATCAAATGCGCATCATCAATGAGGGTACGGATATGGTGGAGTGGTTCTTCCTGTGGATACTCTTTTGCTTGCCGCTTGCGGTTGTTGACCGGTCGACGTATCAAACGAAATGTGATGCACCGTTAAAAGTCCGTTTGTCGCTGGCATTAGATAGCCAAAACCAATTAATCAATAAAAATGCAATCCGGGTTGTGGGTGAGTGCGAGCTGCCGTTAAACAACCGGTTGTGTCAGGTGCTGGGTGATTCCGGCGTCACTTTTTTGACGATCACCGGGAATCATTTTATCGCCAAAGGCGATGCAGCGCAAATCTGCAATCTGGCCGAATTCCGGCTGGTGAAATCGTTGCGGCTGTCGGTGGTGCAAATTCCGATCCGGGAAAATTGCCGCAAGCGTCGCATGAACAGTGATGCCTAAAAACGCAGGCGCGAAGTAAGCGCCAGTCCCATCCCTTTAAAATCCCCCGGAATGAGTTTTCGGTGGTTGAGATAGGCAATATCCAGATACCAGTTGCCGAGATCGATGCCGCCGCCAATGGCCAGCGATAATCCCATTTTTCCGCCAACGGTAAATCCGGCACGCAGCGGCAACACCGGAATACCGCGATATTCCCCGCCAATCGCAACGCGGGCGCGGCGTGTGCCGCTCATTTGGGCGGTTAACCCCTGTTCCCATTCTGCGGTGAGCGTAACATCCGGTTGTGGCGAATATGCCACAGACCAGTCCATAACTGCGGGCAACCGGGTGGAAAATGAGTTGAGCGGAAAGACGTTTTCCGTATCCACAATCCGGTCATCTTCCAAATTGAACGGGAGGCTGATGCTGTCCGCGTGAATGGCGAGCACCCGCCGCTCGGCGTCTGTGTTCCAGTTCATCTGGCTGATGGAGTTGAAAAACGCCAGCCCAACCGTAATCTTTTCATTGACGACGGCCAATCCCCCAAAATTCAGACTGACGCCGCTGCCGCCATTGGCGGAGAGCAGCGATAATTCGCCATCGAGCGAAATATACGGATTGCTGTTCAGGTCAAAATTGCGGAGTTGCCCGTCGGCGCTTTCGATTTCATCGAAAACAAAACCGCGATAATAGGTAAGGGTTGCGCCAAGAATAATATCATCGAATGGTAGCCGTTTCCAGCGAATGGATTGCGCACCACTGACCGAAATGCCCATTCCTGCCCAATCGGCGCCATCGGCTTCGTCAAAACTGTACACCCTGCCGAGTTCGTTGTTGCCTTGCAGGGGTAGTTCCAGCGCGCTTTTGGGGATATTCAATTTGGCATCGCCGACGCCAAAAACGGAAAAACTGAAGTTCGGGAGATAAATGGAGAGGGAGTTCAGCCGCGCTTGTCCGTCCGCCCGCAGCCCGGATGCCGGGATGGCGTTCAAAATATCATCGATATCGCCATCGCTGAGCAGATCGCCGGTGGTGAAATAGCGATCGTACTGGCTTTTGCTGAAACTGTTGTTGCTGATGGACGCAACCGCGGAAAACAGGTTAAATTCCAACCGGAAATCGTTTTTTAGTCCCAACGTCGCCGGGTTCGATCCGGCAGATTCAACGCCACGGGTATCCGCTGCGTTGCTGAAAGCCATGCCCGCCGCACGGGCATCGATCGCTTTTTGGGCGATTGCGGCATTTGCCGCCATCAGAATAATTGTCAAAGAAAGAAATAGAACGCGCATTTTGCCTCAGTCATTAGTCGAATATTCGCAAAACAGACGGGAGGACGGTCGTTCCAACCGTTCTCCCGTATCAATCTCAAAAAGTAGCAATATTCCTGCCAGCTTCGTTGATGAGGCGCAAATAATCGAAAGTCCATTCCTAACGGGCGAGATCACCTGTAAAACAATCGTTTTGCGGCCGTGCTAATTTGCAATCCGGCTGACCAGATTTTCGCGATCAACAATGGCATCTTCGCCCAACCATGCGGACCACAGCGCGCGGGCAAGCACCGCGTTGGTGATGGCTGGTTTTTCCACACCGTTGATGGTGGTGAGCAACACGCCGCCCGGCAACCAGCGCAATACATACTGCTGATCTTCTTTGATTTCCTCGTTAAAATACCCGATAAATTGATTTACGAGCGATTCAATGGCTGCGTATTCCGCTTTGGTTGTGTTGTTTTCGAACGTTTCGCGATAGGCGCCCTGAATTTTATCTGCGCCGACATCGCGGGAAAAATCCATCACAATTTGTTTGGCAACGCCATCTTCCAGCGCTTTGGCCAATGCTTCTTTTTCGCTCATTTTTCCGGAAACATCCATATAATGCGCCACGCCATACACTTTGAAAACAAACTTTTTGCGAACAGTTGTGCCGGTCAGGTTCAGTGCATAATCTGCGCCGTCGTAACTAAATTGCACACTTGCCGGGAACATTTTTCCGGTCGATCCTTCTTCCACCATTTCCTGCGCGGCGACCGAACAAAAGAATCCGATTGCCAAAACGGTAAAACATGTGAAAAGTGCTTGTTTCATAACGCCTCCGCTTTCTGATTGCGAATCAGGGTTGAATTTGGGTTGTATTGGGTTGTTTGATAATGCGAATAGTGTTGATGGCATCAAATTTCTGGATGCGCTCTACAGCGTCCATTCCGTCGATAATTTTGCCAAAAACGGTGTATTTTCCGTTGAGATGCGGCTGTTGCATGTGGCTGATAAACCATTGGCTGCCGCCGGTATCTTTTCCGGCCAGCGCCATGCCAACGGTGCCGCGTTCGTACGGAATTTCGTTGTATTCGCAGGGAATTGCGTAGCCGGGACCACCCCAGCCATCGCCGCGCTGATCGCCGACCTGCGTAACAAATGCCGGTACTACCCGGTGAAATAAAATGCCATCGTAATAACCGCTGTTGATCAAATGAACAAAATTGGTGGTGGTGACCGGCGCATTGTATTGATCCAGCTCGATGGTAAATTCTCCGGCGTCCGTTTGAATGCGAACGCGATACAGCGTGTCCGGCGATAGCGGTTTGAAATCGGTGCGCAATCCGGAAACCGCATCCACCGGCGGTAATTTGCGATTTTCATTCCCGGTGAGAGTGAACAATGCTTTTAACGCAGTCGAACGAATGGGTGCGTGCGGCGATTTCAAGCGTTCTTCAAAAAAAGATTCGGCTTCTTTGGTGTGCATGCTGTCCAGCGCAACAATAATGGCAACCATCGCTTCCAAATCCTGTGGCGCTTCAAATTTAGCGAACATTTCCATCAACGGTTGAACGGTTTGCGCGGGGCGCGGATCGTCCATCAATGCGATATAGTTGGCGATAATCGTGGTTTGGGCAAGATCGCCTTGCTGCATTTTCTTCATAAAATAATCGATGGACGGTGGCGTGTTCCGACCGATCAGCGCTTCCAGCGCAACGGTGCTTTGCCCGATGGGTTCGCCCTCTGCCAACTGAACCAGCAGTTGCGTGGCTTCTGTTTCTTCGGGAATCGGTTTTGCGGGATTGGCGGATTTCATGCTGTCCAGCGCGACAATGGTGTAATACGATTGCGGCCACGGAAATTGTATCGCTTCGTTGCGAATCATTTTCATGGCTTTGGCCGGCGCGATTGTGGCCAGCGCAATCAGCGATTCGCCTTTGATGCGCCAGTCCTCGTGCGATGTCGCCATTTTTTCAAACAGCCGTTCGGTTGTGCGATTTTTGATGCTGCGAACACTGTGCAGCGCCGCCAGCCGGATTTGCGGATGTTCATTTTCGATCAGCGGCGTCAACCGGTTCAGATAATTGTCATCTTTCAACAATTCGAACACTTGCAGCGCGGCGATACGGTTGTAGCGTTCCGGGTCGTTCAGCAAATTTGCAACGGTATCCCGGAACTGGCGCGATGCAATGCGTTTGTAAAATGGCGCGTAATCCGGTTCATTTTTCAACTCCTGAAAACGCGGCGAGCGCGAAAGCTGAATGATTCGCTGAATGCCTTTTAAGCCATAATAACGGGTGAGGGGAAATTTGGCGGTGATCGCAAAATCGTAATCTGCAAACGAGCGCAGCGCACCCATGCGATACAGCGCGTACGCTGCCCGCCAGCTGGTTTCCGGGTCGTCTTCCCGTAATATTTGATGCAGCAGATAGGGATATTCCTCCGGAAAAATATTCCGCAGCGCCATATCCGCCAGTGCTTTTGTGGCTGCTTTGCGAATGCCGATATCACGGAATTTCAGGAATTCGCCCACTTTTGTGGCTGCCACTTCGCTGCCCGATTTTCCGAGCGCCTCGTACACGCGAAAATAATTATCCCGGCGCTGTTGATGAAACAACGCCCTCAGCAACAGCTCTTCCGAAGCCGGATCAAACATCTGTCCCAGTGCAAAAATAGTTGCAGCCTGAATACTGGTATCGGGATCAAATAAACAGTACTCCAGCAGCGCCGCAGACTCAGCATCCTGGACAATGCCTAACGTTTCCACCGCCTTTAGCCGAATATTTGGGTTTGAATGTTTTAACCAGTGGGTCATCTGGCTTTTGTTGATAACGCGGGAGTTTCGCATATGCGTTAATTGTTGTTCGCTGTTTCGTAAATCCATTTTTTCGCAAGATTGCAATACAACAGCCAGGATAACAATGGCGGCAACAATCCATTTTCGCATATTTTACCTTTCGGCGGTTAAAAATGTGGTTTTTGGCGTCTGTTCTCAATACATCCGGTCTGATAAATATAGCTGATTACCAGCTTAAAGTCTATTCTAAAAAACGACTTACGCCGTTGCGGGCGATTGGCAAATGCCGAACCGCTTGACAACATGAATTCCCCGGGCGTATATTTTTGCTAAAATGCAACATTTTGCTCATGGAAATTGAAAATTTTATTATCACGCAGCCGGTATTTCACGAATTGCGCATCAAACGCTCGGTATTTTTGGGATCGCTGCTGCCGGCAGAAACCCGCGACATTGCCGAAGAAGTAATTGCAACGCTGCGCAGCAAATATCACGATGCCACCCATAACTGCTTTGCCTACCGGATCGATGCGGACGAATGGCGCTATTCGGACGATGGCGAGCCATCCGGCACTGCCGGAAAACCCATTTTGGCGATGCTGGAAAAATACCAGTTGGTGCAGTGTGTGCTGGTGGTTACGCGCCATTTTGGCGGAATAAAACTGGGCACCGGCGGATTAATTCGCGCGTATTCCCAATGCGCGGAGGAAACCATACAAATTTCCCCCCGCGAAAAACTTGTCCGCTATCAAATATATTCTTTGCAATATGCGTATCATTTTTCACGAAATATTCATTATCTTGTATCAAAATTCAACGGCGAATGGGTAGATTCGCAATTTACAGAAGTGGTTCGGTCAATCATTCGTGTGCCCGAAGAAACGGCGCAAAGCTTTGCAGATGAAGTGTTGAGCGCCGGAAACGGACAGATTGAACTTGTGGAAATTTCAAATCCCGGAACGGTATGATACACGTTAAAGCAGAAAATTTATGCAAGGAAATTAACGAGCGCACAGCGGTCGAAAACGTATCTTTTGAGGTGCAGCCCGGACGTGTGCTCGGTATTCTTGGCGCCGAAAATGCGGGCAAAACCACTATATTGCGTATGTTAATGGAGCTGGTTCCGCCGGATAGCGGCAGCGTCAGTTTTGATGAACGGATGATCAGCCCGAAAGTGCGCGACGCAACCGGTTATTTACCGCAGCGGCGCGGTTTGCTGAAAAATCACACTGTAAACGAGTTGCTGATCTATTTTGCCCAGCTCAAAAATTTGCCCCGCAAAAAAGCCCGTGTCGAAGCTGTCCGGCTGATGGACCGCTTTCAAATCATCGATCAAATGGATACCAAAGTGCATTTGCTCACCGAAGAAATGCGCCAGAAAGTGGCGGTGATGCTGGCAATTATCCACAATCCGGATTTGCTGATTTTGGACGAGCCGTTTTTGGAGCAGCATCCCGGATTCATAAAATTGGTGCGAAAACTGGTGCAGCGCTTCCGGGATGAAGGCAAAACACTCATTCTCGCCAGCCGCGATTTCGACGAAGCCGAAATATTGTGTGACGATGTGCTGGTGTTGCAGGACGGACAAACCCTTTTGCAGGGCAACCTCGCCGAAATCCGCAATCGTTCCAAAGAAAATATGATCGAAGTTTTTGCGCACGAAAACCTGGAATCGCTGCAAAGCATTTACGGCGTAAAACAGTATGTATTAAACCATCGCAGCGCCCAGTTGTTTGTGGACAGTAAAGTGCCGCCGCAAAAAATTCTGGACGTTATCGTAAAAACGGTGAACGCCACGCGGATCGAAGTGTGCCGTCCGGGGCTGCGCGAAATTGTCAACCAAATGACGAATTTGTAATCGGAGTGAACATAATGAGGCGCATTTTTGTCATTGCGTTTTGGGAGTGGAAACAGTTTCTGAAAACCCGGCGATTTTGGCTGGTTACTTTTCTGGCGCCGGTTGTTGCCGCCGCATTGCTGTTAATGCCGACATATTATTACCAAACATCGCAGGCGAACCAAAGCCAGGTAATCGGGTGCGTATCGCTGGATACCACGCATTACTGCGAGATGCTTTCCGATCGGTTGCTCGCGGAAATGGAGACGAACACCCGGTTCGGCAAATTGCTGATTGAATCTATCCCGCCCGATACCAGCGATGCGTTGCGGATGGACATCATCGAACGCGACGCGTTAAAACATGCGCTGGACAGCCTTTACAGCGCGTACGACAAAGTTCAGGAACGCCGCCAATATTTGTTCAGCCGCCCGGATTCGCCCACCAAAACCCGGCTGCTTCGCGAATCATACGATGAGTTGATCGCAACGCGCGAACAGCTCGATCTCTCCCGCGAAACCGGCAAACGCCTCTCCGTCCGGGTGGATACGCTCATGCGAAAGGAAACCCTCAGCAAAGCGGACAGCCTATTGAATACCAAACGCATTTCCGGTTACATTGTCATCAATCCGCCAAAATTTTTCGATGGAAAAGTAGAATTTCACTCCCGCCAGCCGCGCAACGTTGCCAGCCTGCAACCGCTGGAACATGCATTGCAAGTGCTGCTGGTGGAAGAACGGATGCGCCAAAGCGATTTTCAGGTGGATAAAATTCAGGAAATGATGCGTCCGGTAATTATCGAAGAAGTGCTCGCCGAAGGTTCTGCAAAATATCGATTTAGCGTTCGAGAAACTTATATTGCGCCGGTTATTTTGCTGGTGTGCTTTCTGGTGGTGCTGCTCACTACCACCATGTTTTTGGCAATTTCCATCCACACGGAAAAAAGCCGCAGAATGGCGGAGTTGATCATCGCCAGCGCTTCCACCTTCCAGATTGTTACGGGAAAATCGCTGGGCATCTGGCTGTTGGGCATCGTGCAAATTTTAGCCGGAACGCTGGTTGCCGGATTGCTGATTCAGCTAAATATGCTTTCCAGTATTGCGGTGCCGTTTCTCGATTGGGAATATGTTGGATGGTTTACGCTGTATTACACGTTCGGATATTTGCTGTTTGGCGCCTGGTATATTACCGTTGGTGCGCTGAGCCGCCGGAAATCGGAAATGTACCGGCTGCTGTTTGTGTTGAATGCGGTTGTGTTGTTGCCGCTGGCTTTGGTGGTGTATGTGCTGTTTTCGCCGGCGTCGATTTTGGTGCGTTTCCTCAGCTACATTCCGGTTTTTTCGCCGGCGCTGATGGTCATTCGCACGCCGATAGCACCGCCACCGGTGATGGAGTATTACATCACCGGGACGATCATGTTCATTTTCATTTTACTCGGTTTCAGCATTGCCGGAAAAGTGTTCCGGAACAGCAATCTCGATCAATCGCGGTTACCGGTTTTGCAACGGCTGGTTGCGCTGCTGCAAGCCCGTTAACATTACGATTTCGCAGCATTGCCGGTGCGATATAAAATCACCCAGCCGATCAGCCCGGCAATCAGCGATGCACTGAGAATCCCGATTTTGGAATACGTCAGATAATACGATTCGCCAAAGCCCAGATTCGCGATAAACAGCGACATCGTAAAACCGATGCCCGCCAGACAACTGATGCCATAAATCTGCTGCCAGCTTGCGCCTTCCGGCAAATCCGCAAACCCAAATTTTACAGATAGATACGAAAACAACGTAATCCCGATTTGCTTCCCGAGGATCAATCCGAGAATGATGCCGAGGCTCACCGGATGCGAAATTGCCGCACCGAGATCGCCGCTGAGCGTCACGCCCGCGTTTGCCAGCGCAAACACCGGCACAATAAAAAAGCTGACATACGGATGCAGCGCGTGCTCCAACCGGTGCATGGGCGTATCCACTTTTTCGCAGGCAATTTCCAGCGAATGAACCGCGTGTTGCTGTTTGCTGTTGATGATCACATCATCGCCGGGATTGTGTGCATCGCGGAAATATGCCAGCGCATTGCTCACGCCATCCACAAATTGATTGGCGTTCAGCCGTGTGGTTGCGGGAATGGTGAATGCCATCAGCACACCGGCGATGGTGGCGTGTACACCGGATTTCAGAAATGCCACCCACATCGCGATGCCCAGCAGCACATAAACCAGCGTGTGCCGAACACCCAGCCGGTTCATCAAAAACATTACGGCCAGCAACGCAAATCCGATTGCCAGACTTCCCCACGAAATTTGGGCAGTATAAAATAGTGCGATCACTAATACCGCACCGATGTCATCCACAATTGCAACGGCTGTCAAAAATATTTTTAGCGTCAGCGGAACGCGGCTGCCGAGCAGCGCAACAACGCCCAATGCAAATGCGATATCGGTTGCCATGGGAATTCCCCAACCGACGGCGCCTTCCGTGCCGGCGTTTAGCAGGATGTAAAATAGTGCCGGAACCACCATCCCGCCGATGGCAGCGGCAATCGGCAGCGCCGCTTTGCGAACCGACGACAGCTCGCCGAGCAATACTTCGCGCTTAATTTCCAGCCCGACAACGAAAAAGAAAATAGCCATCAATCCGTCGTTGATCCACAAAATGAGCGCTTTGTTCAACACAAAATCACCCAACCCAATGGTGAACGGCGTTTGCCACAAATGTTGGTAAGCTTCACTATATGGTGAGTTCGCCCAAACCAGGGCGATGACTGTAAACAGCATCAACAAAATACCGCCGGAAGTTTCCAGCTTCAAAAATTCCTGAATCGGGCTGAGCATCCGCTCAATTGGTGACGGCGGCGAGTTCTCGTTCGGAATTAGTTTTGCCATGTATTGCTCCATTCGTTTTGGTGTATTGATAAACTTTGTTCCAGTTTCTTGGGTATAAAAAAACCGGTGTCTCATTTTCAAACCGCAAATAAAGACATCGGCAGCCACAATGTCCGGCCGCTATTTACCGGCTCGCATTCAGCTGCAACGAGGCATTTTAACGAATCCGCATTGCAGTTATTGTGGAAATATAAGATAATATGCGCCAAAAAAATTCCAAGTGGTTTCGAAAAATTGACATTTTGGGGCTTGTGTTAACCGGGTTTTTCGGACAAAAAAAACGCGGACCATGTGTGATCCGCGTTTTATATGAATGTTTCAATTGTGGAGAATTAGTGCCGGTTTAATCGGGGATTTCCACAGATTTGCTCATCATTTCGCTATCGCCGCACCAGAATTTGCATTCGTATGTGCCGCCTTCCGGCACATCAACGGTAATATTTGCATCAAAACTGCTGATCATTTGTGCGCACATATCACCGGGATCGCGTTTGCCGAAAACGGTGATCAGTCGTCCGGTGTCTGTTTTCTCAACTTCAAAATGGGAAAATTTCCAACACATATCCGGTGTTTGAACGGTAACTTTAAACGCGGCGCTGTTGCTGCTGACGCCAACGGAATCGATTTCGATAACCTGCAATTTTTTGATAATCATATTTGACGGTGCCGCTTTGCTGTCTGAAGCGCTGTCTTCAGGTTTCGGCAATTCCTCATTTTTGGAAACTTCGCGCCGTGAACAGGCAACGGTGAGCATCGCGAGAATCAGCACCAATACCCCTCTATTCGACCAATTTCGCATCGCTCTTCTCCTCGTTTCGTGATTGTTGATACGTCCGGTTTTCACCGGAAATGAACTTCCGGCGAAAAATTACCGGAATAAATTAAACGCTGCCGTATCGCAAAAGTTCGTGACTAAGCGTTACGGCAGCGTTTCTGAAATCCGTGAACCGATGGAAAATTTATTTGCGACGTTTGAATAAAAAGTAAGGTAACCCGATAAAAATCATCAGGTTAAAAAACACGGTCGCGAAAAGGTCCAGCCCAAGGTGACCGGAATTTAACGTCATTGCAGATGCGCCGCACAATCCGCCGCCACCGTTTCCGGGCGGTGGTGTTCCGGTGATGTCGAATGCCAGCATCCGTCCGGTGGTGCTGTTGTTGGCGTTATCCGTCGCTTTTACAGAATATTCGATAGTTGTGCCGATCGCCTGCGGCGGGATATTGGCGGTGTAACTAACGCCGTTTGCCGTCATTGGAACTGCGCCGGTTCCGCTGCCGGAACCGCTGAGTGAGTAGTTCAGCGTTGCGTTGGTAATGCTGCCGTCATCCACAATAAATGCGGTGATGGTGTATGGCGTTTGGTTGTCGTTGGTATCCTCGTGTTGTTCGGTGGTAATCAACGGATTGCCGGAAAGTGCTTTGGCTGCATTCAGCCGGCCTTCGGTAACGGTGCGATCCACAAAATCGCTCGCGAAATCGACGCTGCCCATCAACCGGTATTTCAGCGCGATGTGATTGATATTCGGATATTGCGCCTTCACCAGCGCAGCCGTTCCCGCCGCATACGGCGTTGCCATCGATGTTCCGCTAAACGATTGGTAGTTGTTGTTTGGCGTGGTGCTGAGAATATCCGATCCCGGCGCAGCCAGATCCACTGTGGTTTTGCCGTAATTCGAGAAGCTGGAGCGAATATCCCGCCGGTCGGAAGATGCTACAGCCAGCACATTTTCCGATGTGTAATTGGAGGGATAATTCGGGTTCGAATCGTTGTTGTTATTTTCGTTGCCAGCCGCTGCGACAAACAGAATGCCGGCCTGATTGGCAGCTTCGACCGCATCTGCCAATGCCTGCGAAAATCCGCCGCCGCCCCAACTGTTGCTGAGAATGGGAATATTCATTTGAACGGCATATAAAATCGCATCGATGGCGTCGGATGTGCTGCCGGAACCGCTGCCGGTCAAAAATTTCAAACCGACCAGGCTGACGTTCCAGTTGATGCCGGAAACGCCGCGATTGTTGTTGCCCACCGCGCCGATGATGCCTGCGCAATGTGTGCCGTGGGCGTTATCATCAAACGGATCGTTGTCGTTGTTGGCGAAATCCCAGCCGCGCCAGTCGTCCACAAATCCGTTGCCGTCGTCATCCACGCCGTTGGTTTCTTTGCCGTTGCCGCTTTCACCGGGATTTTTCCAGATGTTGGCTTGTAAATCCGGGTGATTGTAATCGATACCCGTATCGATGACGCCGACAATCACGCTTTGGCTGCCGCGTTGGGTGTCCCACGCATCGGTTCCGTCGATATCCGCATCATTGGTGCCGCCACTTTGCCCGGTATTTTTTAGCGCCCATTGTTCACCAAAACGGCTGTCGTTGGGCGTTGTTTCCAGCGCGTACACATAATAATTCGGTTCGGCGTATTCTACGTTGGGATCGCTGCGCAACTCGTCGAGCAGCTCTGCCATTTTGTCGCCATCTACCGACCGCGCCGATGGTCCGTCCATCGTATATTTCACCACGCCAATCGATTCGTAGGATTTTTGCGCTTTCACGCCTTTGTCGCTCAACAACCCTTCAACGGATCGAATGCCAAGCTGACTTTTGAATTTCACCAAAACTTCGCCGGGAACGTAGGTTTCCTGCGAACGTTCGATGTTAAACAAATTTGCATCTGCATTACCCTGCCCAAAGGATGATGCGCCCAATATCAATAACCACCCCACCAACAGCAATTTTGAGGATTGCCGGGTCATATTTTTTCTCCGGTTTAGTAGATTCGGACAATCATCCCTGATGGATTTATCCCTTACCTTTTCCCTGTATTATTGAGATTCGGGTAAATATAGCCGAATTAAGTTAAGCGATGTTGATATTTATCAATTGTGGTAGCAGGAATCAGCGTGAATTAGCAGGAAGTCGTGCGAAATGTGGCAACTTCGCGGAGAATACCGTCGGTTGATGAACCGGATAAAAATAACCGAACCGTTTGAACGCTGTATTTGTGGGTTGCGTTTAGCAGCAAATCGGGCAATCCGTCGCCGTTTAAATCGCCGGACCACAGCAATTGCCAGCCGCCTTCTTCGCTCCATTCGGTTTGATAAATAACCTGTTTGCGGGTACCGTCGCCAAATACGAGCTGGTATCCGTTTTCGCCGAACGGCTGTTCGGTGAGCGAAAATTGGCGTTCGCCGAGCAATAGCGTTGCCTGCCCGTTTTGCAGATCGATATCGCAAACCGGCAGCGTGTCCTCCGCGAAAAACGGTGCGTCGCTGAGCAGCGCCAATGCATCGATGCAGCCGGAATGCGCGATCCGCAACCCGCTTTTTTCATCTGCGCCATCCACACATTCGTCGTGAACGGCAGTTAGCGAAAGGGTAGTTTTTTGGAGCAAACCATCGGCGCAAAGCGCCCACCAGCCTGTGGTTTCGGGTATTTGCACATCATCACCGTGAAAATCACCCGGTAACAACAAGCCCACTGGCGGTTCGGTTTGGGCGCTTCCGACAACCGGCAGCAGCAAAATAATCAGCAAAAATATGGTGTTTTTCCAAATGGATGAGCGCATGGTTTCGCACCTTTTTCTTTGTGGACACGGTGGTGTAACTATTGAAAAATCAGCGAGTTACGTTGATGTCTTTTCTGGCGGAAGAAATGGAAATGGTGAATCCCGCCAGCACATCAACCAACGCCAGCAGCGTGATAATGAGGAAAGCCGGTGTGCCAAAACTCGGCACCAAAATAAATTCGAGGAGGAATATGATGAAAATGAACATCGAGAAAATGTGCTCAACGGTTGTCGAACGGCTGGTGCTGGTCGATTTTGCAATTTCGAAAAAGAGCAACACAATGCCGAACATTACCAACGCATCTTCCAAAACCAGCGAGAAATACATCCCGGAAAACAGGAAGCCGCCCACAAGTTCGTTGCTCATCATCAGCGACATGTCACCGCCGAAAGAAAAATACATCATGTTATACAACACCAAAATCATACTCAACAAGGGTAATTTGACAAATCTTAACATGTGGTGCAGACTCCGTTTGCGTTAGCCCTAACTTTAGAAAAAACAGTGGAAATAAGCAAGAGATTTTGGGAAATCTATCAGAATAACAGAGATGAAATCCAAAGTGTGATTCAAAAATAATATTGATCTTGATCAGAAATACCACATTTGCAGCAAAGGAACAAAGTGTTAAAATGTGATACAAATAATTAGTTTTTAACACTTTGCGTTCTTTATGCCTTGGCTGCAACAGAAGCATCCCGCTTATTTCAACGCCCGGATGCGCTTTTTGGCATATTGCGCCTGCTCGGAATTGCTATTGTTCACCATCGCCAAATAATGTTCGAAGGCCTGTTTTGCGGCGGAATTCTGGTTTAATTCATCGTAAGCCAGCGCTTTAAAATAGGCGGCGTTAGCAAATGTTGCATCTATCGCGAGGGTTTTTTCGTAATCGGCGATCGCCGATTTGCGACGCCCGCGAAGGTGCTGCACCCGTCCGCGCTGGTAAACCGCTTTCGCGTAATTCTCGTCAATTTCAATCACTTTGTCGAAATCCGCGATGGCTTCCTGATATAGTTTGAGCTCCGAATATGCCATTCCGCGATAATAAAATGCGTCCGTAAACCGCGGATTGCGTTCCAGCGCATCGAAAAAATCATCCACTGCCAGATTGTATTTTCCGCTTTCGTAATACGCAACACCGCGATTCAAATAGCCAAACACCGAACCCGTATCGATTTGCACATGTTGGGTAAAATATGTGATCGCCGGTTTATATTTTTGCTCCCGCAAATAAATTTCGCCCATGTGATAAGCCAAATCCGCATCCGCGCGGCGGGCGAGTGATGCCTCGAAATCCGCAAACGCTTTTTCCTGATCGCCCAGTTGCTCGTAAATCGCGCCGCGACGGGCGAGCGCTTCGGCGTTTTCCGGGTCGATTGCCAGCAATTTTGAATACGCATCGATAGCTGCGCCGTTTTCCATTTTGCGTTCCAGCAATTGCGCACGGCGCAGCAGCGCCGTTTGGTCAGCCGGATTGTGTTCGAGAATTTTCGCGTAATCCGCCAGCGCATCGTCGGTTTTGGATTGCGTTTCGTTGAAAAATGCCCGCAAATACCAACCGTTGCTGTAATCTTTCTGCTTTTTGATGCCTTTGTCCAGGGCTTTTACGGCTTTGTCCGGCTTGCCTTTTTCAAATTCCTGTATCGCTTTGAAAATTTCTTTCGCGGCGTTATTGTCCAGCGTTTCGCTTTGCGCATCTTTGGCGATGGCAAATCCCAGTTCAATCAGCGGATTTTCCGGATCGATTTCCTGCGCTTTGGCGAAACCGGCAACGGCGTCATCGAACTTCTTTTTGTTGCCGTTTTTGGCAGCTTCCTCGATAATTTTTTTCGCCGGATTGTCGGCGGTGTTGTCATCCGCAACCAGCGATTGCCCGATCATCACCCCAAAAATCACCCAAATTGCGATGGTTTTGCGAAGCATCTGCATGTATTCCCTTTGTCTAAATTTCAACGAAGCATTAACCGCAGAGAAATTATAAATAGGGTTGTTCGCTTTCCGGTTTTTCTCGGCGATCTTTGCGCACCCTGCGGTTAAAAACAATTTTCCAATAAAACGGCGACAGTATACAGAAAGATCCGGCAGCATGCAAGCGAAGATGCGCCGGAATGCAAAACGCCCGCGGTGTGCGGGCGTTAGAAATGCATAATCAATTGAAAATACTGCGATTAGCGGTTGTTGGTAGAAATATATTCCCGCCAGCTTTTCAACTCCAGATCTTCCAGTTTTACGGTGGAAATGGATTCGGCAAAGCGCATCACCAACTGGCGATTGGTGAGCAACGGCACGTTGTAATCCACCGCTGCGCGGCGAATCATGTAGTCGTTGGTCAGCTCTTCTTCCTGATAGTTTTTGGGGATGTTCACCACCAGATCAATTTTGCCTTCCTGAATATATTCGATGGTATTCGGTGTTTTCTTTTTCAGCGGCCAGTGTAGCAATTCCGATTCGATGCCGTTGCTGCGCAGGAATTTTTCCGTGCCCCAGGTGGCGTATAATTTCAATCCCATATTGGACATAAGGCGGCAGCTTTTCAGCAAATCCGCTTTCGATTCCACAGAACCGGTGGAGAGCAGCACGCTGCGAATCGGGTAGCGATAGCCAACGGAAATGAGCGCTTTCAAAAACGCTTCTTCAAAATTATTGCCGAGGCAGCCCACTTCGCCGGTGGACGCCATTTCCACGCCCAGCGTCGGGTCTGCGCCTTCCAGTCGGGTGAATGAAAACTGCGGCGCTTTTACGCCCACATAATTCAGCTCGAACAGCGAGTGTTTGCGCGGTGTAACCTGGTGACCCATGATCACCCGGGTTGCCAGATCGATAAAATTGTCATCCAGAATTTTGGAAACAAACGGGAAACTGCGCGATGCCCGCAGGTTACATTCGATTACTTTCACCGAGTTTGTTTTGGCAATAAACTGCATGTTGAACGGCCCGTTGATGCGCAGCGCACCGGCAATTTTTTGGGAAATCTGGCGAATCTGACGAACAGTTTCCATGTAGGTGCGTTGCGGCGGCAGCACCAGCGTGGCGTCGCCGGAGTGAACACCGGCGTTTTCCACGTGCTCGGAGATAGCGTAAACCAGCACTTCGCCATCGCGGGCAACTGCGTCCATTTCAATTTCTTTGGCGTTTTCCAGAAATTTGCTGATCACCGTCGGGTGTTCCGGCGAAATTTTGGTGGCTTTTTTGAGATATCTGTCCAGCTCATCGTGGGTGGAGGCAACGGCCATCGCCGCACCGCTGAGCACGTATGACGGACGAATGAGCACCGGAAAACCGACTTCATCGGCAAATTTCCGGGCGTCTTCCAGCGTGCTGAGCATCTTCCATTCCGGCTGATCCACGCCCAGTTTGTCCAGCAATCCGGAGAAATTGCGCCGGTCTTCCGCCATGTGGATGCTCTCCGGCGATGTGCCCAAAATCCGGACACCTTCGTTGCCCAATTTCAGCGCGAGGTTGTTGGGAATCTGCCCGCCCATCGAAACAATCACGCCAACGGGATTAAGTTTGTGGTTCAGTTCGACCACGGTTTCCTGAATAATTTCATCAAAAATCAGCATGTCGAATTCATCGTAATCCGTGCTGACGGTTTCCGGATTGTAATTGAGCATCACGGTTTTGTAGCCGAGTTTGCGCAGCGTCATACCCGCGTTTACGCAACACCAGTCGAATTCCACCGAGCTGCCGATGCGATAGGCACCGGAACCGAGGATAATTACCGGCATCGCCGGTGGTTCCAACTCGTCGTGGGTGCCGTTGTAGGATAGATACAGATAATTGGTAAACGCCGGATATTCCGCGCCGAGTGTGTCGATCTGGCGGATGAACGGGCGAATGTCATTTTTGTGGCGGAACTGGCGAACCTGCTGCGCTGTTCTGCCGGTGATCAGCCCGATCTGCTGATCGGAATAACCGGCTTGTTTGGCTTCCCAAACCAGTGTCGGCTGGAGCGACTTTTTCTTGCCTTCGGTGAGCTGTTTTTCCAGCGATACCACGCGTTCTATTTTGTGCAAAAACCATTTGTCGATATGCGATAACTTGTGGATTTGCTGAACGGTCATCCCGGATTTCAGCGCTTCCACAATCGCGAAAACGCGTTCTTCGGTCGGTTCTTTCAACTCTTTTTTGAGGTTGTCGAACTCGAACAGATCGCTGTTGGCAACCAGTCCGTTGGCGCCGGTTTCCAGCATCCGCAGCGCTTTTTGCAGCGCTTCCTCAAACTTGCGACCGATGGCCATCACTTCGCCGACGGATTTCATGCCGGAGCCGAGTTTGCGTTTTACGCGGCGGAATTTTTTCAAATCCCAGCGCGGGACTTTTACCACAACGTAATCGAGCGACGGCTCGAAAAATGCTTTCGTAATTTTGGTGACGGCATTTGGCAACTCGTGCAAACCGTAGCCGAGCGCCAGTTTTGCGGCGACAAATGCCAGCGGATATCCCGTAGCTTTGGACGCCAGCGCCGAACTGCGCGACAGCCGCGCGTTTACTTCGATAATCCGGTATTGCTCCGATTTGGAATCCAGCGCGTACTGGATGTTGCATTCGCCAACGATGCCCAAATGGCGAATCACGCGGATGGCAACTTCGCGGAGCATGTGATATTCTTTATTGGTGAGGGTTTGGCTGGGTGCAACCACAATGCTTTCGCCGGTGTGAATGCCCATCGGGTCAAAATTTTCCATGTTGCAAACGGTGATGCAATTGTCGAAACGGTCGCGCATCACTTCGTATTCGATTTCCTTCCAGCCTTCGAGATATTCTTCGACCAGAATTTGTGAAGCATGCGCCAGCGATTTGCTGGCCAGCGCGCGCACCTGTTTTTCGTTCCGGCAAACACCGGAGCCGAGCCCGCCCAATGCATACGCGATGCGGATAATCACCGGATAGCCCAGTTCCGCAGCAGTTTCGATGGCATCGTTTACGGTGGAAACCGCTTTGCTGCGTGCGCTCAAAGCGCTTACTTCATTCAATCGTGCCACAAATCGCGCCCGGTCTTCTGTATCGATTACCGCCTGAATCGGCGTACCGAGTACCCGGACATTGTATTTTTCGAAAACGCCGGCTTCGTCCAGTTTCATGCCGCAGTTGAGCGCGGTTTGTCCGCCAAAGCTGACCAAAATGCCGTCCGGTTTTTCTTTGGCGATCACTTTTTCCACAAATTGCGGTGTTACCGGCAGAAAATAAACCTGATCCGCCAAATGGTCTGATGTTTGGATGGTGGCAATATTCGGGTTGATGAGAACGGTTTCGATACCCTCCTCTTTCAACGCTTTGATAGCCTGGCTGCCGGAGTAATCAAACTCGCCGGCTTCGCCGATTTTGAGGGCGCCACTACCCAGAATAATAACTTTTTTGGGGAGATCTAAACGATTATTACGGGTCATTGTATATTCAAACCTTTGGTTTTAATTGGATTTTTCAATGCGCCCAAAGATAGTGAAAGCGACACCATATTGCAAGATGTCTATAAATGACCACTGGCGAATAGTTGTGGTATAGCAACAAAAATCGACGTAAAAATGCAGAAAAACAATGTTTTCCGGTTAGCGAACCAACCCTTCCAGATTGAAAAATTTGCGGATATACGACAGTTGTCCGATGTGGTGGGATTCGTGATAACACATAAAATAAAGCGCCCCGCGCAGCGTATTATCCTGATGCGGAAATTCAATCGGAATTGCCTGCGAAAATGCATCCGCATTCAAATTTTCGATGCGTAACAGCAGAATTTGGGTGATGTTATCCCAATCATTTTTGATGTCCGCCAGTGTGGGATAGGTTGCAGATTCGTCGAAACTGCTGCCGCGTTTGAACAAGTCGCGATGCGAAAATGCAACTTCATCGCCAAAATAACGGGAAAAGGCGTAACGGCTGCTGGTGATATGCCCGGCAATCCAGATAAAGGGATTTGCATCCGGCGAAACCCGCCGAAGCGCCAGTTCGTCCGTCATTCCGTCCAGCGATTTGGTAAATAAATAATCAGCAACTTTGATCAGCCCGTGAGCCGCAATTATGGATTCGTGCATGGTTTCCTCTGCATTTTGGTTACGTTTTGGAAATTAAGATTCGTAAACGCTGCGCATCAAACAAAAGTTGCGCGGATATTGCGTTTACTGAACGTAACTTGGATACCATTCAAAAGGTCAGTATATTTCAATTCGTATCGCGATGAATTCAATGAATCAACATTTTCGTTCTGTGGGGGTGAATGTAAAATGCGTTAACGGATCGATGTTGCATCATAAAATCATGTTGATGGTAGAAATCCCCAAAATAGATTTTGAATTAATCTCAAAACAGATGCCGGTTTTGCGCCGCATCCAAACATTATTGAAAAAGGAGGACGCCCTAAATGAAAGGACGCCAACCGTTTGACCTGAACGATTTCGCGCCAAAGCGATTTCCGGGCCGGTCAATCGCATTAGTTATCCCGTTGTTTTTTCTGGTTATCATTGTGTTTTCATCCGTGTTTACGGTGGATACGGAAGAAGCAGCTGTCATCCTGCGGTTTGGAGAATACAACCGCACAGTTGATCCCGGATTACAGTTTAAATTGCCATCGCCAATCGAGGAAAAATATATTGTCCCGGTTCGCCGGCAGTTAAAGGAAGAATTCGGTTTTCGCACGGTAGCTTCCGGGGTTCGCTCGGAATATTCCAAACGCGATTTTTCGGAAGAATCGCTGATGCTCACCGGCGATCTGAACGCGGCAGAAGTGGAGTGGATTGTGCAATACCGCATCAGCGATCCGTATAAATTCCTGTTCCGGGTGCGCAATGCGCAGCAAACCTTTCGGGATATTACCGAAGCGGTTATGCGCGAAATTATCGGCGACCGCACGATTAATGAAGTGCTGACCATCGGGCGGCAGGAAATTTCCAGCACTGTGGAAGCAAAGCTTCAGGAATTGTGCAATCAGTACGAAATGGGGCTCCGGGTTGAACAAGTTGTGTTACAGGATGTTAACCCGCCGGATCAGGTGAAGGGCGCATTCAACGAAGTGAACGAAGCCCAGCAAGAGCGCGAAAAACTGATCAACCAGGCGCGCGCGGAATACAACCGGGTGATTCCCAAAGCCAGCGGCGAAGCCAGCCGCACCATCGAGGAAGCCCGTGGGTATGCGCTGGAACGGGTCAACCTTGCTCAGGGTGAATCTTCCCGTTTTAATTCCTTATTTGAGGAATATCGCAAAGCGCCGGAAGTAACCCGCCAGCGAATTTACATCGAAACCATGAACCGCGTAATGCAAAAAGTAGATAAGAAAATACTTACCGATGAAAACTCATCCGGCGTGCTGCCGCTGTTGGATCTGAATAATGGAGGTGGCAAGAAATGAACCCAAACCGCATATTTTTATTAGCCATTCCGGTTGTTTTGTTTTTTATTTTGATTCAACAGTCTACCTTTATTGTCAACGAAGCCGAACAGGTGATTATCACCCAATTTGGCGAGCCGCAAGGTGGTGCAATTACAAAACCGGGCATTCATTTTAAAGTGCCGTTTTTACAAGATGCCCGTAGATTTGACAAACGATTTTTGGAATGGGACGGCGATCGCAACGAAGTGCCCACCCGCGACAAACGCTTTATTTGGGTGGATACATACGCCCGCTGGCGCATCAACAATCCGCTGCTGTTTTTGGAACGGGTGCAGAACGAATCGACGGCGCAATCCCGTTTGGATGATATTTTGGACGGCGAAACCCGTAACGCCATCGCCCGCCACGATCTGGTGGAGCTGATCCGTTCCACCAACCGCGAATTTCAGGTGAGTGACGAACTGGATGCCGGGGAAGAATCGGAAACATTTGTAAAAATTCAAACCGGACGCGATGGTATCCACAAAGAACTGTTGATGGCCGCCGCCCCAAAACTGGATTCACTCGGAATCGAATTGCTCGATATTCGCCTGAAACGCATCAAATATGTTGAAGCCGTTCAGCAAACTATTTTTGACCGGATGATCGCCGAACGGAAGCGCATCGCGGATAAATTCCGCTCCGAAGGTCAGGGTGAAGCATCCAAAATTTTGGGTGACAAAGAGCGCGATTTGAAAAAAATTGAATCCGAAGCAACCAAAGAAGCACAGCAAATTCGTGGTGAAGCGGATGCAAAAGCAGCTGCCATTTACGCTGCCGCATACGACCGTAACGCACAAACCCGCGATTTTTACCGCTTTTTGAAAACCATGGAATCGTATGAGCAGTCGATCAACAAAGGCGATGTGCTCATTCTTTCCACAGACAGCGAATATTTCAAATTTCTTAACAATATTAACGGAAAGTAACTTTACTCCGGGGCGCAGCATTGCCTAATGCTGCGCCTTTTTTTATGCTATTTCGATGCCCACCGGGCAATGATCCGAGCCCAAAACTTCCGGCAAAATGAACGCATTTTTTAACCGCGGCCGCAGCGAAGGAGAAATCCCGAAATAATCGATGCGCCAGCCGATGTTCTTTTCCCGCGCACCCGCGCGATAGCTCCACCACGAATAATGCCCGCCATCCGGTTGAAATTCCCGGAATGTATCGATAAATCCGGCTTCGACAATCCGGTCAAATCCGGCGCGTTCCTCATCCGTGAAACCTGCGTTTCCGCGATTGGCTTTTGGGCGCGCCAAATCAATTTCCTGATGCGCCACATTCAGATCGCCGCAAAAAATCACCGGTTTCTTTGTTTCCAATGTTTTCAAATATGTTAAAAATTCGGCGTCCCATTGCACCCGGTAATCCAGCCGGGTGAGTTCGCGCTGAGCGTTGGGCGTGTACACATTCACCAAAAAATAATCCGCAAATTCCAGCGCCAAAACGCGGCCTTCGCCGCTAAAATCCGGATGCTCCATTTCGCACTGCACGGAAAGCGGCGCAGTTTTGGTAAAGGTGGCAACCCCGGAATAGCCTTTGCGTTCCGCACTGCACCAGATCTGCTGATAACCGGGCAGCTCCAGTTCCACCTGTCCCTGCATGGCTTTGGTTTCCTGCAGGCAAAGCACATCCGGCTGCGTTTGCGCCACAAAATCCGTGAATCCTTTGTTTATCGCGGCGCGAATGCCGTTTACATTCCACGAGATCATTTTTGTCATTAGCTGATTTCCGGGCTTTTAAGTATCTGTTTAAAGATTCTGTTCTTCTGTTTTTAGTTGATGAATCAGATTTCGCAATTTTTGGAGGGTCGCATCATAAGCTTTTATAATGGTCAGTTTGATAACATAATTGGATTTCAACAAATTGATAAAGTGTTGATTTTTTAACAACTTAGATAGGTGGATGACTTGTTGCTCCCTGCTTTCCAAAAAAAGATCGGTAACATGCACCGGCAGTTGCGAATCCAGAAACGGCAGCATCCGGTTCAAAATAAAAGTGCTTTCGATTTTGTTGATTTCACGGATTTGCAAATAATCCACATGATACAAATTGATAATATCCGCCAGCAATGGCTTGTTGGAAATCAGGCGCGATAAACCGCTTTGTTTAATTTCCTCATATGTCATATCGTTGGATAAAAAGGAGAAATAGATGCTGGTAAATTGCAGGAATTTCCCGATGCTGTCTTTGGGAAACGACTGCCAATTGACGGTGGTATTGATAACGGTATCGTATGCGGGAAGGCCTGTTTCGATCATTTTCATATCTGTGAACAGGTTGAGCGAATCCGCCGCCAGATTTTCATGAAATTCATGAATCAGTCGCTTTTCCGAATCCCGTTCTTCATTGGCAATGCGCCATTCATTCACCCAAAAAGAAATGGTGATGCCAATAATAATCACCAGAATTTCAAAAATATAGGATGGCCAATCGTTGCGGAATTGTTGGAAAAGGCGCTTCATGTTAATCCATCCGGCTGTAATCCCCGACAAACCAGGTTTTCGGTGAAAGTTTCGGGTTGTCATCGCCGTAATATCCCCAGCCGATGATTTTGTAATAATCACCTTCAACGGATTCATGAAAATATTCTATTTTTAACGGATCTCTTTCGTCCCGTTGCCAGATCAGCGTGCCGGCACCCTGCATCGATCCGTGATGAACGATGGTTTCGTCGGGCTTTTGCACCACACACCACAGCGCGCCGTCCTGCACTTTGTTTACCCCTTCGCTGACGACCGTTTCGGTATCGCCATTGGCGTTTACAAAACGGTCGCGAATCGTTACGCGTTGAAAATAGGGATTTTCGGAGACGTATTCCTGCCGGACGTCGATTTCTTTGATCAGTTTTAGCGAGAGGTCTGCAAATTCAAGATCTGTAATTTCGGGGCGGGATTTTCCCGGACGCTGCCCGAGGGAATCTTCGTAAATATAAAACACACCTTCCCACGTTCCATTCAACATGGCAAAAGCGCCTTTGAACTGCTGATCCGCCGGTGAAACCACGGGCGGTTCGGCAATGTCGGTCACATTTTCCGGGGTTGGGGTGGCATTTTTACACGCCGCAAAAATCAGTAAAATTAATGCAAAAAACATGCTTTGCTTCATACGCACATACCTTTTCGGTAATATTTGGCGCACGAAGTTACATATTTTTCAAACGAAAAGCAACGTCAACGGCGGTAAAGCACAAACACTTTTTGCACCTTGCCGCGCGAGGGCTTTTCTGGGGCGTAAACAACGCAATTTTAATAGTTGTAATCAATTTTGGTTGGCAAACTGCCAACAATTTAAGAAGCTCAGGTAAAGCCGCTGCTGCTGCCACAGCCGCAACCGGGGGCGTTGCCGGAAGCACTCGTGCTGCTAAATCCGGCAGATGCAAAAGTTGAGAACAGTTTTTCGGTTTGTTCGCTGCCGCAGTTGTCGCATTTCACAGGTTCAGTTTGGGAAGAGTAAACCAGTTTCTCGAATTTTTCATCGCATTCGGTGCAGCGATATTCAAATAGTGGCATTTTTTTTCTCCAAAAATTATCTACGTAAAGCATTGAAATTATTGTAAATTCACAGCTTTTTTACGGGTGCTACTGAAGCTTTGGTTCTTCCTCTTTCAGAAAATTGAATTCGATTGACCAGCAGCGATCCATCACCACATCCAGCCCGCCGGCCAATGCAATCTGTGCTGCTTTGTCGTTGATAATGCCCAACTGCAGCCACAAACCTTTCGCGCCGATTTGCACGGCTTGTTCCGCAATCGGTTCGGTTACTTCCGCCGGACGAAACACGTTTACCAAGTCTACTTTTTCGGGAATATCCAATAGCGACGGATAACATTTTTCACCCAAAATTTCGTCCTGCCCGGGATTGACAGGAATGACTTTATAGCCTTTACGCTGCATTTTTTTGGCGACGCTGTTGCTCGCTCTGTCCGGGTTTGGTGAAAGTCCCACAACGGCAATCGTGCGGTATTCGCGCAAAACAAAATCGATGTTTTCGTTTACTTTTTTCATGATAACCATTGACCCCTTTTGCTATTTTTAATTCACAGATGTTGTGAAAATCATGTATTAACATCTGTACATATTTGATGATTGGCGCCTTTGGGCGTTACCAGGAAAATTAAAAAAGTTGAACATTTCACAAACGAAAACGGAGGGAACACGTTTGTTTGTGATGCCCTAAAAGATCATTTTTTACGAATCATGTGTTGGGTTTGGCGAAGCTCCTCGCGCATTTGCGCCAGCATTTCCTGTTGCTCAGCCATCGATTTTTGGTGCATGTCTATCATTTCCTGATGCATTTTGCTGACCATTCGTTCCAGCCGGTAGGTGTTGTCAACAGTCATTTCGTCCACAAAAACGGCGTTTGCCAGCGATACACCCAAAATTCCGCCGATCATCACCGAAACGATAAAATAGCCGCGCAGCAATCCCAATTGCCAGGAAAGCGCTTTCCCTTCTGTAAGCGAATCGGGAATTTCGTACCAGCCTTCGATAGTGAACACTTTAAGTAATGAATATGCGGAGCGCAGCGGATTGCCAAAATATTCCGGCGAGAGATCGCTGAACAGCATTGTCGCGCCGATGGACAGCGCCAGGTTAAGAATAATCAGTGCAAAAAATATCCCGACGGACGCCCGGAGTGCCCGTTTTACGCCGGTAATCAAATGCTGGATGTTCGGAATAAAACGCAGCAGCCGGAAAAAGCGAAACAACCGTCCCAACCGCAAAATCGAAACCGCCAGAAATGCGTCCATATGCTGCGCCGGGAAAAACGGCATGAGCAGCGAGGGGAAACTGGCGACCAGCACCGCAAAGTCGAAACGATTCCAACCGGATGAAAAATAGCCTTTTAGACCCAAAATGCGAATTTTTAGAATTGCTTCGATCAAAAAATAAACAATGCAACCGTAATCGATCCACACTAATACGCCGCTGGTTTGCTGCCGAATGGTTGGAAACTCGTCGAAAAACAGCACCAGTGTGTTCAGTAAAATCACCAACATTACGTTGTATTCGTTGGTGAACAATTCCAGAAACCGGTTGGAACGTTTGGCAGTCGGTAGTGTGCTCATTAGCTTTTTCCGTGTTGATTGCAAATTTCGTTTGGTGGACTAAATAGTGCGAAAAATCGGGAAAATGCAAGGATTTGTTGGTTGGAATTGCGTAATTTTTGCTGGATATGCTTAATGATGTTTTTTGCCACGGAGTCACAGAGTGCGCGGAGGAAATCAAACAAAAATTTCTGAAGATGAGATACGCTGTGTTTGATAAATTCAATTTATAAAAGCCGGGAGAATAAATGCCCAAAACATTAGCCGCAGCGCTGCCGGAATATTTACCCACGTTGCCATTCTTTAAAAAAATGCAGATTGCGGATGTGTTTTTGCTTGCAGATGACGTGATGTTTTCCCGGCAATCGCCGGTGCAGCGGTGCCGGATCCGGACTGCAGACGGTGAGTTGTGGCTATCGGTTCCGGTGTTGCAAAAACAGCGCGGTCGCCAAAACATTGGTGATGTGATCATCGACGAAACGCGCAACTGGCGGCAAAAACACTGGCGAAATTTGCGGCACAGCTATCAATTTTCAGCGTATTTCGATTTTTTTGCAGACGAATTTTCGGCGATGTTCGATTACAGAAGGCAGCGGTTGCTGGATGTGAATATCGCGAGCATCGAAACGCTGTGCAAATGTTTGCAACTGCTTCCGGAAATAGTGCGGGCGTCGGCAATTGCTATTCCGGAAACGGGCGGCGCGAGCGAGCGAATTGCGGAACTGACCATCGCTTGCGGCTGCGATGTGTATCTCGCCAGCCCGGGCGATCGCCGTTTTCTGGATGAAACCGCGTTCAAAAAACGCGGCATTCAACTTCAATATTTGGAGAGTGATCATTCGGAAGAAAATGTGTTTTCGGCAGTAGATGCATTGTTCCAGAAAGGTCCGGTGGCGTTGCGCTAAAACAGCTCGAATTTCACGTATCGACCGGGACGTTTTTTCATATCCGTCGTCAGTGAGTCGAGCGAACGGGTGAGGCTGACCAGCGTTTCGTATAATTTCGGGTCGTTCAGCAATGCCGCGACGGTTCCGCCGTGCTGCATTTTATACATTAGTGAATCCGCATTTGCCGCCATCGATTTGATTTTTGTGTAAAATTCCGCATCATTTTTCAATTGCGCAAAAGTGCCTTTGCCGTTGTTGAGGCTATCCAGCAGCGATTCCAGATTTTTGGAACTGTTGCTGAGGCTGGCATACAGCGTGGTGTCCTGCATCAATTTGCCGAGCGTGCCTTTGCCGTTATCGATGCTGGCAGTGATGCGGTCCATCCGCCGGATGATGTTGCCGATATCCCGCCCGGTTTCCCGGTCAACCAGCAATTTGCCGAGCGCGCCGCGTCCCTCCATTGCGTATGTGGTCAGCGAGTCGGTATTTCTGAGCACATTTCGCAACTCGACGATAATTTCTGCGGCTTCATCAAAAAATTCGTATGGGTCAACGCCGGCATCGCTGTTGATGTATTCGCCTTCCTCCAAAGTGGGGTCGCCGGGTCTGCCGATGGTGATATCCACATATTTATCCCCCAAAATTCCCAGCGTTTTGATCATGGCGATGGAAGAATTGGTGATATCATCTTTATAATCCCGGTCGATTTTCAGCTCGATATTGACGCCGCGTTTTCCGGGTTCGTTGATAATTTTCATGTTACCAACAACACCAACCTTTAATCCGGACAGCGTGATAAATGCACCGCGATTAAGTCCTTGCGCATTTGGCAAGTGCATGTAAATATTATATTTGGCGTCGAAAAATTTTTGGTTGGATGCAACAATGTAAAACACAAACACCGTGAGAAACAGCGCCAGCGCAACCATCAAATAAACGCCGAGGGAGATATTTCGATCTTTTTTTGCAAAAGCCATAATTTTTTCCAATAACTGTTGATGGATTTCGTTGCCGGATTAATCGCAGTTTCCGCTGACATCCGGTGCAAAATCGTATCCGTACCAATTGTGAATATCCGAGATGGGTTCACCATCGTAAACAATTTGACCGTCGCGCAGCAACATCATCCGGTGAACGATGTCCAGAAAATAATGAATTTCGTGGGTGACGATGATGGACGTCACGTTGTTTTTGTGAAGCTCCGTGATCGTGTCCACCACGCGTTGCGACGAAATCGGGTCCAGTCCCGCTGTCGGTTCGTCATACAGCAGGCATTTGGGATGTTTGATTGCCGCACGGGCAATGGACACCCGTTTGCGCATGCCGCCGCTGAGCTGTGCGGGATAATAATCCAAAAAATCGCGTAAGCCCAAATTTCCCAATTCGTTACAGACTTCTTTTTTGACCTCATCCTCGGGCATTTTCAGGCCTTCGCGGAGATAAAAACCGACGTTTTCTTCCACGGTCAGCGAGTCGAACAGCGCGCCATCCTGAAACACAATCCCGAATCGCCGGCGTATGCGCAGCAAATCTTTTTCACGCATGTGGGTGATATCCTGCCCGTCGATCAGCACCTGCCCCTGATCGGGACGCAACAAGCCCATTACCAGTTTGAGGATGGTGCTTTTGCCGCTGCCGCTGCCGCCAACGAGCAGCAGCAACTCGCCTTCCTTTACAAAAAAGCTGAGTTGATCGAGCACTTTTCGATCACTTAAATATAGCGTAACGTCTTTAAATTCAATCATTTGTCATCAATAAAAACTTAATATGGTTTTGGTAAGAATAAAATCCAGCAACAGCACAGAAATTGAGGTAAGCATTACCGTTAGCGTTGCGGCTTTGCCCAGCCCGACCGTTCCGCCGGAAACATGATACCCAAAATAACACCCGACTAATCCGATAAATAAGCCGTAAAACGGCGGTTTGATAGCGCCGATCACCAAATCTTTTATCAGTAATCCGGATTGGATGGAAATCCAGAAAAATTCTGAATCGATGCCCATCCACATAACTGCAGCAAACCAGCCGGCGATAATGCCGCAAACATCGGCAATGATGGTGATGGGAAGCATGAGCAGCAGCGAAGCGTAAACGCGTGGAACAACCAGCCGGTGGATCGGATCGATACCAAAGGCGCGCAGCGCTTCAATTTGTTCGGACAACCGCATGTTGCCGAGTTCCGAAACAAGCTTTGCGCCGCTGCGCCCAGCTAACATCAGCCCGGTGATGGTTGGGCCGATTTCGCGGATCACCGTAATCGAAACCATCCGCCCCAGCATTAGTTTTGCGCCAAACAACTCCAGTTTTTTGCCCCATTCCAGCGTTAGCACCATACCGATGCTCATCGATGCAATCAACACCAGCGGTAACGCCTGAATGCCCATAATGTGGATTTGCTCCATTGTATCCTGGCGATGACGCCAGATATATCGGAATCCGGACAATACTTTGGAAGAAAATTTGGAAAAATCCCAAACGCCCCGGGCGATGGTCGTAATTTTTGGCGGCAATTTTATGGTCAAAGCGACTCCAGAAAACTCGGTGGTTGTTATCCCGTTTCGGATATCAAAGATAGCAGTGAAATAGTATTGCTGCAATACTATTGATGATATTGCGCAGTTTTGGTTACGAGCACGACGATCAATTGTCGCAATCGTCAAAATTTACGAAAGGATACCCAAAAAGATGTCTCTTTTTTCACAAAAAAACGGGCAAAAATATTCACCCGTTTTTGTCGCTCTAAACAATTGTTTTTATTAATTATTTGATTGGATGGCTTCGGAAAAGCGGCGGACCAGCTCCGGGTAACGCGCCATGGTTTCGTTCATTTCCTCGATCTGGAAGCTGCTGGCGTAGCCGGCAACCTGTTCACCCCAAATCTGTAATGGTTCGATGCGCAACTCGGTACCGATTTTCTGGATAACTTCGCCGAACCGTTGGATATCGGTGGTAATCATCGTTTCGAAAGTAGATTCCCATTTTTTCATGATGGGGTTTTCCAACTTGTCCAGCAGCATCTGCAAACGTTTCCGGTCGTGGGGTTGAATTTGCGCGGAGAAAAAGCGATCGCCCCAATTGGTCGCTTCCGCCGGTTTTTGCGCCGGCTGCGTTTCGGGTTCCACCGGTGATGAAGGTTGATTTTTAGCAATGAGCACATCCGGTAAAGTAATGGTAAATTTCGAGCCAACGCCCTCTTTGCTGGATACGCTAATCTGCCCTTTCATCGCTGTAACCAACCGTTTAGCGATGGTTAAGCCAAGACCAACACCTTCGTGGCTGCGCGCATCGCTGTAGGTTTGCTGTGTAAACGCTTCGAAAATGCGGGTGAGATGATTTTTGGGAATGCCCAATCCCGTATCTTCTACGCTAATGGAAATAGCAACGGATTTCGGGCGTTTTTCGTCTATTGTGCAGCGCGCTGTCAATTTGATGCTACCGGTTTTGGTAAATTTGACGGCGTTCCCCACCAGATTCACCAAAATTTGCCGCAACCTGCGACTGTCCAGCATCAGGCTGTCGGGTGTTTTTTCATCAAAAGCCAAACTGAAAACCAGCTGTTTTTGGCTGGCAACCGGACGATACATTTCTTCGATGCCGTTCATGATTTGTTTTAACGATGCGGCTTCGTATTCAATTTCCAGCTGCCCGTTTTCCATTTTGGAGATGTCCAGAATATCGTTCAGCAATGTGATCAGCGATTGTCCGCTGGATTTGATAGCGGCGACATATTCCGCCGGTTTGCCATCGTTAAAATGCGGCTTCAGCAAATCCGAAAAGCCTAAAATTGCGTTGAGCGGCGTGCGCAATTCGTGACCCATTACGCTCAAAAATTCGCTACGAACCTTTTGGGCGGCAGCCGCAGCAGCGGCTTTTTCGGTTTCTTTTTGGGCTTGCTTTGTTTTTTCGAGAGCGATTTTCAGTTCACGGGTGCGTTTTTCAACTTTGGCATCCAGGTTTTGGATGAGGTCGCGCAGTTCGTTTTGCAGTTCCCATTTTGTAGTCATCGAAATCGCCATTTGCTGAATGGCGATGCGGTTGAACGGCTTTTGCAGGAACATCAATTTATCGGTTTTCCCGTAAATTTTGATGATGCTATCCCAGCTGTAATCCGAATAAGCGGAGCAAATGATAATTTCTGTGTTCGGGTATTTTTCCCAAATTTTTTGGACGGCCACAATCCCGTCCATTCCCGGCGGCATCCGTACATCCATAAAAAGCAGGGCATAGGGATTGTTCTCGGCATTTGCTGCAGCTACTTTTTTGATGGCTTCTTCGCCGCTGTATGCGTGTTCAATGGTATAGCTGACAATCGGGCTCATGTCATTTTTTGAATCCTTTTCGCTATTGCCAAACAGCTCGGAATCCAGATCGTCCAACTCCTGATTGCCAATCTGGTTCTGCCCTAAAATAGACTCGATATCTTCGTGAATCGCGGAGTTATCATCAGTTATCAGTATGCGATACGAGCTTGACATGATGCCTCAATATATCCTGTTGTTTTGTAGATATTTCTTTTAATTGCTTGTTATTATAAAACTTGCCAGTTTTAAATTTATACTTCTTCGTCGATTATTTCCGGTGTTTCCTGCCCTTGTTTGGCCGCTAGCGGAAATTGCAAAACAAAGGTGGAGCCTTTGCCCAAACCTTCGCTTTCCACCCACATTCTGCCGCCCATTTCGGTAATATAATTGGCGCAACTGTGCAGCCCAAAACCGTGTCCGGTGGCTTTGGTGGTGAATCCGTGGTTGAAAATGCGTTCCACATTTTCCGGCTCAATGCCGCAGCCGCTGTCGCTGAAGCGCAGCACCAAATGTTCATTTTCGCGGTTCAGGCGAATTTTAATTTGCTTTTCATCCATCGGTGTGTCTTTCATCGCATCCTTCGCGTTGCGGAAAAGGTTTACGATGATGTGAATCAGTTTGGTGCGTTGCAACGGCACTTCAGGAATATCATCTTCGTATTCTTCGATCAGTTCGATGTGGTGGCGATCGGTGGTGTCGCCCTGCAACCGCAGCGCATCGTCGATTACTTGCGGCAGATACAGATTTTCCGAAAGCATGCTGCCGGTTGCGTAACTCTGTTGCGCGGCAATCACTTCGTTGATGATGTTCACTTTATCCTGCAGCCGGTGCAAGTTGCTGAAAATAACATCCTGCTCGCTTTTGATCTGGTCTTCCAGCATCATATAATATTGGATCAATTTTTTGCCTTTGGGATCGTTCGCGATAAAATGTGCCAAATTTTCCATGTTTTCGCGCAGCATATCGTTGGCTTTGTAAAGCCCGGCCATCCGCGAGTTACTCATCGTTTGCTCAATCACCGAAACGGAAGTGGTAACGCTGGTGAGCACATTTCCCACATTGTGCAGCACGCTTGCGGCAACATCGGCCATTCCCGCACGGCGGGCAGCTTCGTTCAATTCCTGATTCAAACGTATTTTTTCGGCTTCGTCCTCTTTGCGGCGGGTGATGTCCAGTCCGAGAACGGCAACGCCCATTACCTCGTTGTATGCAGTAATCGGGTTGAACAAATATTCGATAAACCGGGTTTTTCCGTCTGCTTCTTCTTTTGTGATAATTTGGGTAAATCGTTCGTTGGCCAGCGCCCGGTCATATAATTTTTTCCACTGTTTGCGATACGCCGGACCCTGCCGGTCATCCAGCGCATTATCGCCCATTCCGATAAAAGCGCCGCGTTTTTCCGCTGACCACTGGAAGGGTTTGTTGCAGATCAAAATTTCGTATTGCCGGTCGATCGACCAGATTTCACCGGAAAAATTGTCCAGAATTGCCATCAACCGGGCTTCCTGCCGGCGCATGGTTTCATAAGTTTTTTCCTGTTTCAGGTTCACTTCTTCCAACCGGGTTTTTTGCTCAAGAATTTCTTCGTTTTGGGTTTGCAGCCGTTGGTTTACGCTTTCCATCGTACTGTTGATGCGCTGGATGTTATACACCATCCGGTTAAACGATTTGGCGAGATACCCCAATTCATCGTCCGAAGTGATATTCACGCGGTGGTTAAAATCGCCTTTGGAAATGGCATTGACCACCTGAACCATTTTGCTCAACGGTTGCGTGAAAATAGTGCTCAAGCCTCCGACAAATAAAATGCTGATCACAAAAATTCCCAACGCCACAAACGCAATCAACTGACTGGTGGCTTTGGTATTTGCCTGCAACGCCACCAGCGAAAACCCCATAAACATGGTGCCCACATTCTGGTTGCGATAAACCACCGGCATCCGAAGTTTGTAAACGCCCTCATCCAGCGAAATATTTTTCTGTTCGATGATCGTGTTGTAATGCGCTTTTTCGGCCTTCTCCAGATTAAAGGTTGCCACAACATCATCGCGTTCGTTGTGCATAACAATGTATAATAAATCCGGATTTTGCTTTACGCCGTCAAAAGAATTTTCTACCGTCTGAAAATCTTTTTTGGCGAAAGGTTTTTCGATATACGATGTCGTAATTTCTGCAATACTGTGAGTTCGGGCTTTGAGTAGCTGGAGGGCCTGTTGTTCCAGTTTGTATGGAAAAAAGATGTAAATAAACACAGAAATTACCCCGATTACCAGACTGAACGAAACGATCAGCCGGGTTTTGATTGAGTACAACCATGGGGTTTTTTGTGCCATTCCACTTCCTTGTTACTAATTTTTTTATGCACATTCCAGTGTGCAATGAGATTATCGGTTAAATTGCGGATTCGTTTAGAGGCGTATGATTTTTAGAGCGCGCCCCGGCAGTTTTCATGCGTTGCATCAATGCCACCTTTTTCGAGCGTTGGAAGATAAATCGGATGGGAGAAGCGAGGGGCTTATTCGGGGATTCGGCGACGCCAGATTTCTGCAAAAAGCATCAGCAGGATCAACACAACTAAGAGCAAAAGCGATGCACCGTCTGGCAGTGAAAACGCTTTTAGCGCCGCATTTGCGAAACCGGTAACGCCTTCGCCGCCCATCAATCCGGCGGCAATCAGCAACCCGGTGGAATACAGCATCGGGCGATGGTTATCGATCCACGCGCGAATGGCAGCGCCGATCGCAATGGGCAGCGCAAAACCCATCCCCAAAAACAACCCGATGCCAAAAGGCATAATCAACACTTTGTTTTTTAATGATTTGGGGAGAAAAGAATTTGCAATTTCCAGCGCCAGAGCTGCGGCAAATCCGCCCCAAAATGCCGCCGGATAGGCAAACCCGGAAATGCTGCCGGCAACCAGTTGTGCCTGCGGTGCGGGCATCGCCAGCGTAAAAAGCTCATCCGCAAATCCCTGTCGGATAATTTCCAGAACAAACGGTGCGGCAATTCCGGCGACCACTGCGGTTATCAAATCCACTTTTACGATATCTGTAAATTTTGTGCCGACAATCGCTGCAGATTTGAAATCGTGTCCTGCATCGCCGGCGATGGCGCAGGCTACGCTCACAAAAATGACAATCATAAATGCGGCGAATGCGCTCAAATCCAGCGCCAGCCAGTCGTAAACAACTGCGGTAATCAGCCCCACAAAAATGCCGAACTGTTCCAGCGGATCGATATTGGTTTCGCCGGTCATTCGTGCGGCAACCGTAACCATTATCCAAACGCCGAGCACAGCGATAGTTGCAGCGAGCAACGGCACACCGGCCGCCATCATCCCGAACAGCCCCAAAACGGAAGCGATTGGGTAAAACTTGATCCAGCCTTTCATTGATGTGAACATCGGCAAAAAAATATCGCGCAAACGTGGCAGCACATAGCTGAAAAAAAAGCCGATGCCGGAGCCGAGCAGCAGCCCCATTCCCAGATTTTGGGTGAATTGCTGCGCCGCCGGAAATGCCCAACCGCCCGCGACCAACAGCGGAATCAGCAGCAGCCAGCCGGCAATGGCCCCGCCAAGCCAGGAAAAACTGGCTTTTGGTCCCAAAATGAAACCGCCGCCAACAGCCAGCGGCAACGGCAGCAACGTGAGAAAAATTCCATACTGTGTCAATTGGCTGACAGTGAATCCCGCCGGAAAATATTGATCGCGCAGCAGCGCGAAAACGCCCGCAGCGGCACCCCAAAAAACGATCAGCGCCAGCATTTTTCCGCCGGTTTTGCCGAGTTTCAACAATTCCGCACCGGCGGTTCCGGCAGGATACGGCAGTTGCTCCCGGTCGATGAACGTCTGTTTCAGCGGCACGGAAAGGAGCACGCCCAGCACACCGGCCAACGCCGTCAGCACGCCCAGCAACCAGGGATTTGGCCAGGGAATATCCGCGTTTTGGGTCTGGTTCAAAAATAAAATTCCCGGCGCGGTAAACGCAATGCCAGCCGCAACCAATCCGCCGATGCTGGCACCAGCCTGCGCGACATTCACTTCGTGAATATTCACCGATTTACCACGGCTCAACATTTTGATAATACTGCCGGAAACAATCACCGCAAAAACAATCGGCCAGGGCTGTGCACCAATTTTGATGGCAATATATGTTGAGCTTGCCAGCAGCAGCAACGCCAGCAAAACAGCGATGACAACTGCGCGAAGGGTGAAGCCCGGATGTTCAGAGTGGTTATGGTTCAAGTTGGAAGTGGTTGTTATTTATGGTTTTAAAAAGGGCGCGACATCTGCCGCGCCCTAAAATTTGGGGGGTTAAAGTTCTACCAGCATCACGTTTTTAATGTTATCGTCTGCCTGCAATTCATTGCGCAGACTTGCCGGCAAATCGCCTTCGACATTGAAAATGTTCAGTGCGGTATTGGTGTTCCGGTCGCGACCGGAGGAAACCTGCCCGATGTTAATATTGTGTTCGGCGAGCAGCGTTCCGACCCGCCCGATAATTCCGGGCACGTCATTATTTTCCACAATCACCATTTTGCCGCCCAGTTCCGCTTCCAGTAAATATTGGTTGAATTCTACCAGCCGGAAAATTCCGTTCGCAAAAACAGTTCCACCGAGATGCACCATGCCTTTTTCCGTTTGAAAATCGCAGGCGATAAAATTGGTGTGGCTGGTTAACGGCTGATCTTTTTTGGTGATTTCCACCTGAATGCCTTTGTCGCGGGCGATGGTCAGCGAGTTGACCATGTTGATCAATTCCACATCGTGGGTTTCCTCATCGCCGGCAACCATTGCGCCGGCCATCAAATGGCTGGCGATGGGCATATCCGGCAGGGTGATGATATCGCCGTAAAAGCGCATCGCCACTTCTTTTAACCGTCCCGGTTTGATGCGGCTGAACAGCTCGCCCAAACGGGTAGCCAGCTCAAAATACGGCGCGACAATCGGTTGGATTTTTTCATCAACCGAGATAAAATTGACCGCATGCAGGGCAACATTTTTGCGAAAATATTCGATCATCTGATCCAGAATTTGCGCTGCTACTTTGGTTTGGGCTTCCTCTGTGGATGCGCCCAAGTGTGGCGTTGCCACTACTTTCGGGTGTTTGGCGAGATCGTAATTTTCCGGCGGTTCGCTCGCAAAAACGTCCACCGCGGCGGTGGAAACTTTGCCGCTGTCCAGCGCTGCGATCAAATCCTGCTCGTTCACGATGCCGCCACGGGCGCAATTAACAATAACCACGCCATCTTTGCAGCGCTTCAGGCTTTCGGCGTTGATGAGGTTGAGTGTTTCAGGAATTTTGGGAACGTGCAGCGTAATGATATCCGATTGTTCCAGCAACTCATTCAGCGAAACCAGTTTTACGCCCAGCCGGTCAGCCATTTCGCGGGTCATCAGCGGATCGTATCCGAGAATTTTCGTGCCGAAAGAGCGAACGCGGGTCGCAACGCCTTGCCCGATTTTTCCCAAACCGACCACACCAACGGTTTTCTCGAAGAGTTCCCGCCCCATAAACGATTTGCGATCCCACTTTCCGGCCTGGATGGATGCATGCGCCGGAGGGATGCTCCGCAAAGCGGAAAGCAGCAGCGCGAGGGTATGTTCCGTTGCGGCGATGGTGTTACCGCCCGGCGTGTTCATCACAATTATGCCGCGATGTGTAGCTGCTTTTGTGTCAATATTATCCACGCCGGCACCGGCTCGCCCGATAATTTTCAACTTGCCAGGTTTTTCCAATAAATCTGCGGTAACTTTGGTGCGACTGCGGACCACCAGTCCGTCGTATGTGCCCAACACCTCTGCCAATTCTTCGGCGGAAATACCGGAGCGGTTGTCCACCTGCACGTCTTCGAGTTGGTTATATGCTTCCAAAACGCTTGCCGGCAACGAATCGGCGATCAATATTTTAAACATTTTATTCGCCCCCATGGGTATTAATGGCATGTGATTATTGGAACAAAGCCAAATATAACATTTTCTAATTTCTCTTTCTACAATAAAATTGGTAAATTATTTCAGAAACAACAGGGGTTTTTTTAAGCGTGTCATTTTTTTTTCAGGATTCCGCAGCTAATTATGTTGCAAGAAACGACGGTGTATCGTTTTGTAGCAATTCAATCAAAAAATTGCTTGCAATTATTCAACAGAATCTCTAAAATTGGGCGCTTCTTTTTTGGCATGGCGTGTTTGATTATTTCTTCCGGACTACGCCAACATCCACCGATCTCAACGTTTTAAAATGTGATTTAAAGAACTGATCAGTTTATGTACTTGTTTGGTTTTTATGAATTTGCAATTTATCAAAATTTAGTAAACCCATTTTACCGTATTAAAAACTGTAAATTTCAGCAGATTGTTTTGTGTTGTTCACTTAACAGGGCACGGCAGAACCTTGCGGCGTTAGTGGTATTGGGCAACTGGGCAGATATGGATTTAAAGCGGAACGGATAGCGGAAACTATCGATAAGCAAGAGGGTATGTATGAAAAAGGTTAAAGGCATTTCGCGAATTGACTCTGAAGTGAAAAAGATGCACGGCTGGTATGTTCGCGTTTATGGTGGCGGGAAAACGTTTTCCAAATATTTTAGCGACCATCGCTACGAAAGTAAACAGCAGGCGTATGATGAAGCAGTAAATTATCTTTCCGCACTTACCGATGAAATTCGCGAACAGTACAAAGATTATTCACCCCGGCAAAACCAACCCAAATATCGCAAAAGACCTGGCACAACCAACACTTCCGGCGTAGTTGGTGTTCACCGCTGCGAAACGGTGAGCCGTGGCAAAAGCGTTACCTATTGGGTCGCAACCTGGAATGAGAACGGCAAACGCAAAGACAAAACATTTTATTTCGGCGATAAAAACCGCACCGAAGCCGAAGCCAAACGGCTGGCGATTGAATGGCGTGCCCGGAAAATGCGCGAATTGGCCGGCAAAGATGTTATTATCGCCAATGGCAAGCATGGCAAAAAAGAGCAGCCGGATACCGGAAAAAAACAGCTCAACAGTTGGGTTGCCGGATTGAGTATTAAAGAATGGAGCCCGGATATGAGCGTGGGACAAACATACGCCGATCGCTCAATCAAAAAGCGGGAAACCTTCAACGAAAAACGGATCGATGATCTCAAACAGTTTTTGGGATTGGCATCCGAACATTTTGACTGGTCGAAAATTGATTACGATTTCGGGCGGGGCGTTTTCCAGCGGGATGTGCGCAGCCGTTGCTTCTGGAGCAACAACGGCATCCGCACCGATGTGATTGTGGATGAAGACGGGCACATTGTCATCCATCAGGGTGTGGAGCCGGATGAGTATTACATCAATCACAAAAATGCGTCAGAAAAGGCGTAATAACGACCGTTAGATAATAATGAATTCAATAAAAAAGGCGATCCGAACAGATCGCCTTTTTTTGTTTCCAGTTATTTGACTGCGTTAATTGTTTTCACCATCCGCGTAAGCTTCCAGCGGCGGGCAACTGCAGATCAGGTTGCGGTCGCCATAGGCATTGTCGATACGCGCAACCGTCGGCCAAAACTTTCTCGCACGGACAAACGGCAGCGGGAAAGCCGCTTTTTCGCGGGAATAGCTGTGGTTCCAGTCGCTGCTGAGCACTTCGTCCACGGTGTGCGGGGCCATTTTCAGCACGTTATCTTTCGAGTCGGCGCTGCCATCCATCACTTCCTGAATTTCTTTCCGGATCGCAATCATTGCTTCGCAGAAACGATCCAGTTCGCCTTTGTCCTCACTTTCGGTGGGTTCAACCATAATCGTTCCGGCAACCGGGAAAGAAACCGTCGGGGCGTGGAAACCGTAATCCATCAGCCGTTTGGCGATGTCTTCCACCTCGATGCCGTATTCCTTGAACGGGCGGCAATCGAAAATCATTTCGTGCGCGCAGCGATCATTTTCGCCGGTGTAAAGCACGGAGTAATGTTTCGCCAACTGCGATTTGATGTAATTCGCGTTCAAAATAGCGTATTTAGTCGAATCCGTTACGCCGCGATGCCCGAGCATTTTGATATAGCCGTAAGAAATCAGCATGATGCTGGCACTGCCGAATCGCGCGGCGGAAACCGCTGTCATATTTTGTGCGCCATTTTTCCCGATGACGTGACCGGGCAACAGCGGCGCCAGATGTTTCGCCACGCCGATAGGACCCATTCCCGGACCGCCGCCGCCGTGCGGAATCGCAAATGTTTTGTGCAAATTGAGGTGGCAAACATCCGCGCCGATGAGTCCGGGACTGGTCAGCCCGACCTGCGCATTCATGTTGGCACCGTCCATGTAAACTTGCCCACCGTGTTGATGGATGATCCGGCAAACTTCCCGGATGCCCGCCTCAAAAACGCCGTGAGTGGACGGATAAGTGACCATCAGCGCAGCGAGATTTTCCGCATGTTTTTCCGCTTTGGCGCGGAGATCGTCGATGTCGATATTGCCGTGATCGTCGCATTTTACGATGACCACATCCATGCCTGCCATCACTGCGCTGGCCGGATTTGTGCCGTGCGCGGACGACGGAATGAGCGCCACGTTGCGATGGCTTTCGCCGCGACTTTTGTGATATTCGCGGATAACCATCATCCCGGCAAACTCGCCCTGCGCGCCGGAATTCGGTTGCAGCGACACTGCCGCAAATCCGGTAATTTCGCAGAGCCATTTTTCCAGATCACCAAAAATTTGCTGATAGCCTTTGGTTTGTTCATCCGGCGCGAACGGGTGGATGCCGCCGAATTCCCGCCAGCTCACCGGCGCCAGCTCGCTGGTGGCGTTCAGTTTCATGGTGCAGGAGCCTAGCGGAATCATTGATGTTGCCAGCGTTAAATCCTTATTTTCCAGATACTTGATGTAGCGCAGCATTTGCGTCTCGCTGCGGTGGTTGTGGAAAACGGCGTGGGTCAGGTAATCGCTTTTCCGGGCCAGACTTGCCGAAAAACCGGTTGCGTTTTCATACGAATCCCAGTCGATCGCGGCTGCAGTTTTGTCGGTTGCGGTTGCAAATATTTCCAGAATATCCTGCACATCAGCCGGCGTTTTGGTTTCGTCCAGCGCGATACCGATGTGCGTATCGCCGATATAACGGAAGTTGATTTCATTTTTGAGCGCCAGTTTGCGCACGGTTTCCTGCGTTTTCGCGCTGCCTGCGTTGATGCGCAGCGTATCAAAATATTGTTTGTTTTCCTGCGAAAACCCGAGTTTCTTCAACTCCGCCGCCAAAACAACCGCCAGCGTGTGAATGCGGCTCGCAATGTTTTTCAACCCTTCCGGACCGTGATACACCGCATACATGCTGGCCATATTTGCCAGCAGCGTTTGCGCCGTGCAAATGTTGGACGTCGCTTTTTCCCGGCGAATGTGCTGCTCGCGGGTTTGCAGCGCCATGCGATAGGCGGGATTCCCGTGCCGGTCGATGGATACGCCGATGATCCGCCCGGGCACCTGCCGTTTAAATTCCTCGCGGCTGGCAAAAAACGCCGCATGCGGACCGCCGTAGCCCATCGGCACGCCAAATCGCTGGGCGGAACCGACCACCACATCCGCGCCCAGTTCGCCGGGCGGGGTGATGAGGGTGAGGCTCAGCAAATCTGCCGCAACTGCGACAAACAATCCGCGATTTTTCGCAGCGGTAATAACGGTTGATTTATCGCGGATTTCGCCGTCCGCATCCGGGTATTGCAGCAGCACGCCGAAAACGGCATCGCTGAAATCCGTATGTAACGGATTACCGATCTGCAGATCGATGCCCAACGGCTCCGCGCGGGTTTTCAGCACGTCGATGGTTTGCGGAAAGCATTTTTCGGAAACAAAAAAAGTATTGGCATTATTTTTCACCTGATCGCGCGGGCGCAGGCGATGGAACATTGCCATCGCTTCGGCGGCGGCGGTGGCTTCGTCCAGCAGCGATGCGTTGGCGATTTCCATTCCGGTCAGATCCGAAACAACGGTTTGGAAATTGAGCAGCGCTTCCAGCCGGCCCTGCGCAATTTCCGCCTGATACGGCGTGTACGCCGTGTACCACGACGGATTTTCCAGAATATTCCGCAAAATCACGCCCGGAACGATGCAATCGTAATAGCCCAACCCGATGTATGATTTGAACACCTGGTTTTTGGCGGCGCTCTGCCGCAGCTCTTTCAAATATTGCGCTTCGCTGACGCCTTCGGGAATATCCATCGATTTATCGATGCGAATCCCGTCGGGAATCGTTTCACTCATCAGCGAATCCAGCGATTTGCTCCCGATGACAGCCAGCATCTCTTTCGTTTCTGCGGCATTTGGTCCCAAATGGCGGCCGGCGAAAGAATTGGTGTTATTCAGCTTATCCAGCAATTTTCCCATGAAATTGTTACTCCGTATGCGTAAAACAGTTTGGCGGCCCGGCGACGGTTGAAGCGCCGGCATCCGGAATTTTCATAATTTTGTAACAAATTTAGCAAGTTGAAAGTGCGTTCGCAACGATTTAGAAAAGGCAGGGATTTTGCAGATTCCAGCATGTAAAAAATCCGGCGTGAATTACGATGGCAATTCAACGCCGGATGAGGTGTGGGCTTTATGGAGGTTAAAAATCAGGTTTCGAAATTTGGTGATGGCAACCGGCATAGCCCGCCATACTTCCGGCGATAAATGATACGCCTCCTCAAATGCTTTCGCACCAATGGTCAGTTGGTACGCCGGCGGCGGCGAATCCATTATCTGTCCGGCAAGCTGCAACAAAATGCCCGGCTGCATATTGTGTAAATAACGGATTTTACTGTTGTTAACCGCAAACACCCGTTCACATTTTACCTCGCCCGGCGGCAGCGAAACGGAGGCATCGACAAACACAACGGTTTGCACGTCCCGTAGCAGCAACGCATATTCCGGGAGCAGCTGGTGCACACGTCGAATGTTTATCCTGGCGGGGAATTTCGTTTGCGCCAGCTGCACACCCAGATAATGCGCTGCGCCGTCATCACCCCGAAGGAGGTTGCCGATACAGATGACGAGCAGTTTGGAGCAAATCATCGTTTGACCTCGTCGGCGATGCTGCCGTCCGGATTCATCAATTGAATATGCAACGGCATTTGCCCGATGGCGTGAGTGGAGCAACTCAAACACGGGTCGAATGCCCGAACCACGGCTTCCACCCGGTTGAGCATGCCTTCTTCCAGCTTGTCGCCTTTGACGTAATGTTTGGCGACCTGCAAAACGCCCCGGTTCATCGCCAGATTGTTGTGTCCGGTGGCGATAATCAGGTTTGCCCACTCAATTTTGCCGTTTTTGTTGCTGCGATAATGGTGCATCAAAATGCCGCGCGGCGCTTCGGAAACGCCGATGCCGGAGGTGCTGTTCGGGCGGGCATACGCGCGAACGTGCGGATCAAGAATTTTCGGATCGGTGAGCAGGCGTTCCATTTTTTCCACGCAATACAAAATTTCGATCAGCCGGGCGTAATGAAAATAGAACGAGCTGAGGATCGCGCCGCGTTGCAGCGACTGGAATTCCGCCCATTCTTCATCCGCGAGCGGCGTACCGCAACGGTCGATGATGTTCAGCCGCGCCAGCGGCCCAACCCGATAAATGCCTTCCGGATAGCCAAAAGCTTTGTAATACGGCGACTTGAGATAGCTGTGCGGCTCCACCGCTTCGGCGATGTGATCGTTAAAATCCAGCGTATCGATCTGGTCTGCGATGGTGTTCCGGGCGGAATCGACCACGCGGATGTTGCCGTCGTAAAATTCCAGCATGCCTTTCGGGTCCACCAATCCCAAAAACAGCGTGGGAAAATTGGCAAAGGTCTGGATTTCTTCTGTGAATTGATGGCGGATTTCCTGAAAAATAGCCAGCGTACTGCGGGCAATGCGCAACGCTTCCGGGAGCATCGCCAGAATTTTATCGCGATGTGCTTCCGCCAGCGGACTGCTGACACCGCCGGGAACTATCCACGCCGGGTGAATGCGTTTGCCGCCCAACAATTCGATAATTTCCTGCCCGGTTTTGCGCAGCTGAATGCCGTCTGCAACCTGTTGTTTGTGGGTTTCCAGCAAGCCAACAACGTTTCGTTTTAACGGATCGGCGTCCATTCCCAACAGCAAATCCGGCGAGCTGAGGTGGAAAAAGCTGAGCGCATGCGATTGCAGAATTTGCGCCAAGTTCATAATTTTTCGCAACATAACCGCCGTTGGCGGGATTTGCACAGCCATCAAATCATCGCAGGCTTTGGCAGATGCAATCAGGTGAGAAACCGGGCAAATGCCGCAAATCCGCGCCATCAGCGAGGGCATTTCAAAAAATGGGCGACCTTCGCAAAATTTTTCAAATCCGCGAAATTGGGTAACGTGAAACTGGGCATCAACGACGTTGCCCTGATCGTTCAATTGCAGCGTAATTTTTGCGTGGCCTTCAATTCGCGTTACGTTATCGATGGTTATCGTTCGCATAATTTTATACTCCTGTTAAGCGCCAAAGCGCGTGCGGGTGCTCAAATCGGGTGTTTTTCCGTCCAGTAAATCCATCACAGCCTGAAAAATGGTATCCGCATGCGGCGGGCAGCCGGGAATGAACACATCCACTTTTACGGCTTCGTGAACCGGCATTTCCCGATCGAGAATTTGGGGAATCACTTTGTCCGGAATCTGTCGGTTGGTTGTGGCGTTTTCGAAATAGGCGCGATTGAGCAAATCCGCTTTTTTGAACGGGTTGCGCATGCCCGGCACGTTGGAGGTTACCGCGCAATCGCCCAGCGAAACGAGAATCCGGGTATGCTCCCGGATGTGCCGGATTTTATGAAAATCTTCGATATTCCCGATGGCGCCTTCCACCAGCGCGATGTCCACCATTTCCGGATAGGTTTTTACATCTATCAGCGGGCTATACACCAATTCCGCTTTTTCCAGCAGTTGCAAAATGCGTTCATCCATATCCAGAAAAGACATGTGGCAGCCGGAGCAGCCATCCAGCCAAACGGTTGCCAGTGATTTTTTGCTCATTTTTTGCCCTCCCGCATCACAGTTAAGTAGGGTAAGAACTGCCGTTTTTTGGCCATTTCCGAAACGGATTTTCCTTTTTCCGATAGCGCGCCGGTCGGGCAAACCTGAACGCATTTGCCGCAACTGGTGCAGGTTTCCGATTCGCCCCATGGTTGGTTTAAATCCGTAATGACCCGCGACTGGATGCCGCGTCCCATCAAATCCCAGGTGTGTGCACCCTCAATTTCGTCGCAGACGCGAATGCAGCGGGTGCAGAGCACGCAACGGTTGTGGTCGATCACAAAATGTTCGTGCGATGCATCCAGCGGTACGGCGGGATAAAAATAGGGCAACTCCACATGCGTTAATCCCAGTTCCTGGGCAAGGTTTTGCAACTCGCAATGCCCGTTGGATACGCAAACCGAGCAAACGTGATTGCGTTCAGTGAACAGCATTTCCAGAATTTGCCGGCGGTTTTGCTGCAATCGCGGGGAATTGGTGATCACTTCCATGCCTTCTTCCACACGGGTGACGCACGCGGGCAGCAGCTTTTCGCTGCCTTTTACCTCGATGAGGCACAACCGGCAGGCGCCGACAGGGCTGAGCCCTTCCAGATGGCAAAGCGTTGGAATCCGGATGCCGTGTTCCTGTGCCACTTCCAGCACGGTTTGATTGGCGGTTGCGCCAACATCCAATCCGTCGATCACCAGTGTTTTGATATGTCCTGATGTAAGCATTTTTTCCTCCAAATCAATCAACGCTTGCGGTTTCGGTTTCCGGTTCTTTGATGAGCGCCAGATAATCTTCGCGGAAAAATCGCAGCGTGCTCAACACCGGGTTTGGCGCCGCCTGACCCAATCCGCACAGGCTGTTGTCTTTTACAACTTTGCACAAATCTTCCAATCGTTTCAGATCCGCTGCGGTTGCTTCGCCGTTCATAAATTTATTGAGCAGGCGATAGATATGTGCGGTACCAACCCGGCAAGGGATGCATTTGCCGCAAGATTCGGACATGCAGAATTCCATGAAAAAGCGGGCGATTTCCACCATCGAAACGCGGTTGTCCATCACCACCATTCCGCCGGAACCCATGATGGAGCCGAGGGCTTTCAGCGATTCGTAATCCACGCGGGTATCGAACAGCGCTTCGGGAATGCAACCGCCGGACGGTCCGCCGGTTTGCACGGCTTTGCATTTTTCGCCATTCTCCACACCGCCGCCGATTTCCATTATAATTTCACGCAGGGAAATGCCCATCGGCACTTCCACCACGCCGCTGTTTTTGACATTTCCGGCCAGCGCAAACACTTTGGTGCCTTTGCTGTTCGGTGTGCCGATGCCGGCAAACCAATCGCCGCCATTGCGAATGATGTTGGGAACGTTGGCATACGTTTCCACATTATTGATGAGCGTCGGTCGTCCCCACAAACCGTGCTCTGCCGGATACGGCGGTCGCGGTCGCGGTTGCCCGCGTTTACCTTCGATGGAGGCGATCAGCGCGGTTTCTTCCCCGCAAACAAATGCGCCGGCACCGATGCGGATTTCGATATCAAAATCGAATGTCGAACCGAGTACGCCGTGCCCCAAAATGTTGTGCAATCGCGCCTGCTCAATGGCTTTGTTCAAAAATTTGATTGCCAGCGGATATTCGCCGCGAATGTAAACGTAGCCTTTGTTCGAGCCGATGGCGTACCCCGCGATGAGCATGCCTTCCAGCACGCGATGCGGATCGCTTTCCAAAATGCTGCGATCCATAAATGCACCGGGATCGCCTTCGTCGGCATTGCAAATCACGTATTTGGGTCCTTTGCCCTGCACTTTGGTTACAGTGCTCCATTTCAGTCCGGTGGGATATCCACCGCCGCCGCGCCCGCGCAATCCGCTGATGAACACTTCTTTCACCACATCTTCCGGGTGCATCGATTCGATAACATTGTTCAGTGACTGATAACCGCCCGCCGCGATGTAATCGCGAATATCCTCCGGATCGATGACGCCGGAATTTTCCAGCACAATTTTTTGCTGGCGGGTAAAAAACGGCAGATCGCCCGGACAGGTATATTTTTTGATTGGCGGTTTGCCGAGGTTGGCCACTATTTTCGGCACCTCGTTCACGGTGATTTTTTGATAGATCACCGGCGCTTTGTCTTTGGAATACAACGTGAGCAGCGGTCCGCGGGAACACAGCCCCTGGCAACCGACGCCTTTCACTTTGCAGGATTTTTCCAATCCTTTATTTCGGACAGTTTCTTCCAGCGCCTGTTTTACCGCGTTGCTGTTTACCGATCCGCAACCCGCCGCAATGCAAATGTTGATCTGATGATCCAGTGCTGATTTTTCAGCATTCTTTTCATTGATGATTTTCTGAAACATTTCCGGTATCATGCTTCACCCATTCCTTTATCTTGTTCAATGCCATTTCGGGCGTCATTTCACCGACATCATGTTCATCAATGGCGCCGGCTACCGGCGTTCCGCATGCGCCGGTACAACGGGCAACTTCCAGGGTAACCTGTCCGTCTTTGCTGGTTTCTCCCGCATGAATGCCCAATTTGTTCTCGATGACACTCAACAGCCGTGCCGCGCCTTTGATAAAACAGGCGGTGCCGGTGCAAACCGTAAGCGTGTGCACCCCTTTTTTGTGCAAAGTGAACAAATGGTAAAATGTGGCAACGCCATACACCTTGCTCAGCGGAACATTTAGGGAATGTGCGACGTACTTAAGAGAAGGTTCATCCAGATAGCCAAACGCACTTTGAACCGAGTGCAGCGTTTCGATCAGCGCGTCTGCGGCATAGCCGTTGCGCCGCATTGTGGTTTGCACAATCCGCCAGCGTTTGTCTTCCGTGGGTGGTTCCGGTTTGGAGAGATGCGACATTTGTCTTCCTCCAAAATGTTGTTTTCTTTGGATTTAATCTGCTTTGTTAATTGAGTGAATCCTTTTTGATTTTTGAAACACTTTAATTTGAGAAATAATGCACAAGCTGTAAATGATTTGAATTAGCTTTAAATATGATTTCGATCATGATATTTGTAAGGGGTGAAATGGAGCCATTTGGCGCCGGTGAAAAAGATTTTTCTATTGCAATTATCGCCGTAAATCGTAAACTTGAATTCCATTACATTAGTGTATTCACGACCAAACAACAAACACACAGGTGCTGCGATGTTAAAAAAGGCTGAGATTGTCATTCTTGCCGAAAACCGCTTGGATCGCCCGGATATGCGTGCCGAAAACGGCCTCTCGCTGTATGTTGCCACGCCCGAAGGCGATTTTTTATTTGATACAGGAGTAGAGGGCGCACTGCTACACAACGCCGAAAAATTAGGGATCGATTTGGGCAATAAAGTAAACCGGATTATTTTCAGCCACGGTCACAGAGATCACACCGGCGGCATAAAGGCATATCTGGAAAAATTTCACAAAGCAGAAGTCATTTGCCATTATAATATTTTTAACCGGAAATTCAGGGTGCTGGAAGGCGGGCGGCTGGAAGTAGGCATGCCTTTCGAGGAAAACAATCTGGTGAAACTTGGTGGTAAATTTTTGTTCAAAACCCATCCGTTTGAACTGTCCAAAAATATCATGACTACCGGTGAAATTCCCCGGAAAATTGCTTTCGAAAAACCCAATGAAGTGCATCAGCAATTGGCGCAGCAAAGCTACATTACTGACGAGTTGAATGATGATATGGCGTTGGTATTGAATACCGAAAGAGGGCTGATTGTGCTGCTGGGCGATTGCCACAGCGGCGTGATCAACACGTTGCAGTATGCCATGCAGATCACCAAAAATTCCAAAATTTTGTGTGTAATGGGCGGAATGAATCTGGTTGAAGCGTCGATCGAACGGATCAAACAAACGGTTGAGGAATTGCAAAAACTGAAGCCGGAATTTGTGGTGCCGCTGCACTCCACCGGTTTCCGGGCGATCAACCATTTATACAATGCGTTTGGCGATCAGGTGTTGCCGTTAAATACCGGCGGTCGTTTCAAGTTCGAAGCATAGTTTTTTGACAATTTGTTAAATCGAATATAAAAAACCCTCACGGCTGTGTTGCTGTGAGGGTTTTTGTTTGTCTAAAATTAAATCCGCAAATCCCGGGTTCGTGATATAAATCATCCGAACGTGATTAAAAGTGGCTAATATTTTCACACACCTGAACAACCTAACGCTTTAACCAACTATATTAAGCTTTATCGCTTGAATATTTTGTTTTAAGTCTATATACCTGACAGATTCGTGTATTTATTACACACTTTGGTTAGGTATGGCGCTCACCGCACATTTTATTTAACTGCTGCAAGTTTTCCCATTCGCCGATGGCGATGAGCCTGTCACCCTCGCGAATGGTTTCGGACGATTTCGGATTGTAGATAAATTCCGATTCTGTTCGATAAATGGCTACAATAATAATGTTCAGCCGCTGCCGCAATGTGGAATCGGCAAGTGTGATGCCGTTTAGCTCGGAGCCGTGGCGGACCATAATTTCTTCCAACGCCAGATCGACGCCGCTTTTTCGTGCGACGATATCCATAAAATCCACCACACCCGGACGAACCAGCAAATGTGCCATTCGCAGCGCGCCGATTTCATACGGTTTTACGATACGATTGGCACCGGCGCGAATCAGTTTTTTCTCTGCTTCTTCGCCGATTGCCCGTGTTACGATAAAAATATGGTTATTTAATTCACGGGCGGAAAGCGTAACGTAAACATTGTCCGCATCTGATGCCAAAACCGCAATCAGCCCGCGTGCGTTTTTTATGCCGGCCTGAATCAGCACATCATCGTTGGTTGCATCGCCATGCACATACAGCATATTTGCATCGCTGATCTGTTTGATGCGATCCTCATTTTTTTCAATCACCACAAATTCGGAATGCGTTCCGATCAGCTCGGCGCAAATCGGTCGCCCGAGCCGCCCGTATCCGCAAACGATGTAATGATTCCGCAATTTGCTAACCTGTTTGTTCACGTTTCTTCTCCCAAGAATTTGAGATTCCAGCAATTCCTGAATTGCTTTTCCGCCCAGATATGCCAGGCTGCTAACGCCCGCAACAATCAGGAAAATGGTAAGCACCCGCCCCGCCGGCGACAGTGGCCGAACCTCGGCAAAACCGGTGGTCGTGATGGAAATAATCGTCATGTAAAATGCATCCAGCGGGTCCCAACCCTCCAGTAGCATGTAGCCCAACGTGCCGGTGAGAATAACCGCAAGCGCAGCGATAAATGTCCATTTGAGGTGTTTCATTTTTAATTCGTATCCGGTTCTGTGATTGGGCAAAAATACGCACTAAGCCAACTGAATACAATGATTAAGGATATGTTGCCCAATATCTTTTGTCGGTAGATTATCGGGAAATTTGATGCTACATTTCAAATTCCAAAAATGGAGATCAAAAACAGATGACCCAACACCGGCAAACACCGGCCAGCAAATTTACGGTAACCATCGAATCGCTAAACGCCGATGGCGCAGGCGTTGCGCAGCACAAACAACACAAAGTGGTGATCGAAAAAACGCTGCCGGGAGAAGTGGTGGAAATGAGCTACCACCCGGAGCGACCGCGCAAAAGCCGCATCCGGCTGAAACGGATACTTACGCCGTCGCCGGAGCGTGTTGCGGCGCCCTGCGAATATTTTGATCGCTGCTGCGGTTGCCATTTGCAACACATGGATTACGGTCAGCAACTTCAGTTTAAACAATCGGTTATCGAAAATTTGGTTCGCGAAAACGATGTGCTTTCCGGTATCGCGGTGCATCCGGTAACGGGCATGCCGGAACCGTTTCACTATCGAAATAAGGCACAATTACCATTTTATGATTACAACGGCGAAGCCACATTCGGGCTGTTTCGCAGCGGCACGCACGAGCTGATTCCGGTGAATCATTGCCCGGTGGAGTCGCGCGAGGCAAATATCGCGCTGGGCATCGTTCGCGATTGGGCGCGGCAATTCCGCATTCCCATTTACGATGAATCGACCCACAGCGGATTGCTGCGGCATGTGGCGGTTCGCAAAAGCGTTTTCACCAAAGAAACGATGGTGGTGCTGGTTACCACTTCCCGCGACATTCCGCATATCGCCGATTTGCTGCGCGCGCTAAAAACCGGTTTGTCCGGATTACGCAGCGTGCAAATTAACCTGAACACGGCGGATACGAACACTATTTTGGGCGATGAAAACATCCTCGCGTGGGGCGAAAATTACATCACGGAGCGGTTGGGAAAATGGCGATTCCGGGTGTATCCGAACACGTTTTTTCAGGTGAACACGGTGCAAATGCTAAAAATGCTCGAACGGCTGAAAACCGAACTGTTGCTTAACAGTGAGGATCGCGTGTTCGATTTGTATTGCGGCGTCGGCGCGATTGCGCTGAGCGTTGCGGAACAGGTCCGCGAGGTAATTGGCATCGAATCAAACGTGGAAGCGATTGCCGCAGCGGAAGAAAACGCCCGCGATAACCGGCTGCCCAATCTGCAATTTATCTGCGGCGATGCCGCCGATGCAATGGCCACGCAACTCGCCGCCGGACACGCGCCGGACGTAGTTATCGCCGATCCGCCGCGAAAAGGTTTGCCCGAATCGCTGATTGAACAAATTGCAACGGCGAATCCGCGTTCGGTGGCTTATTTTTCCTGCAATCCCAAAACGCTGGTTCGCGATTTGGCGATTTTCCGGCAAAACGGCTACGCCGCAACAGACATTTTTCCGTTTGATATGTTTCCGCAAACCTATCATGTGGAGTGCTTGACGGTTTTGCAGAAAAGCAAATAATGTCCGAATCTTAACCGCAGAGGTCGCTGAGAGCGCAGAGATTCCGGTGTTTTTTTTGAATAACTGCAAATTCCGCGTTCTTTGCGAACGCTTTGGAAAAAACGGTTATTTCCCATCAAAATTCATATTCCAAACCGAAAATCGGCAGCAGCGAAAACTGCTTGACTTCCAGAATTTCCCGTTTCGTCTGGCTCCAGGCGTATTCGTCGAGATTGGTGCGGTTGTAGGCATTCCAGATGCTCGTGTAGAGCACGATGGTCGCGTTGCGGAAATTGAAGCGGCGATCCGCCCGCAAAAACAGCGCGTGATACGCCGGCAGCGATGCCTCGTTCACCGCGTCCGTTTTGCGGATTTCCGTGCCGGCAGCCAGCGATGCCGCAACGTCAATTTCTGTGTACGGTCGCGCACCGAGATATGTCCAGCGAACGCTCAATTCCCATTTTTTATTCGGACGATACCCGCCGATCACGCTGAACAGCACGCGATTATCGTAATCGCGGTCGCGGGTGACGCCGTTGAAATCCTCGTAGCGGCTGCGAAAATACGATCCGCTGATCATCCCGTAAAAATTGACCGCCATCTTTTTCTGGATCAAAAATTCCACGCCGCGCGCGTACGCCGTGCCGTTGTTGGTCAGCAATCCCCAGTTGGATGCACCGAACCGGTCATCGGGGAGATACAGCGGTCCACGGGTGGCAGTGGCGGGGGTCGGTTCGGGAATGTCGCTGTAATCCTTGTCGAAAAATTCCAGCGAGAGGCGGGTATCCGGCGTCAGCAAATATTCCACACCGGCGATGATGTGCCGGGATTGCAAATCCCTCAGATTCCGGAACTGTTCATCTCGCGAAATCAGGTAATTTGAAACACCCTGATGAAAAATGCCCGCGCTGCCGTTGAGCGTCAATCGCGATGTAAATTGGTACGACAGCGAAAATCGCGGTTCGATAACCGTTTGTTCGTTGAATCCGGAATAGCTGCCGCGAATCCCGAAAACCGTGGTCAATCGCGCCGCCGGTTTGAGCGTCAGGCTGGCAAATGCGCCCATTCGCGCACCGCTGACATCCACATTGTCGCGCGTTTCCACCGGAATAATAACGCCGGAAATGGTCGTATCCGGCACCAGCAGTTGTAAACTGAAGTTGTCGAAATGGTAATCGTAATTGAATCCCAGCTCGATATTGGCAACGCTGCCCGGTTGGAAAAACGTTGAGTGGCGCAAATGCAGCGTGTTTTCCGAAAAATTATTTTCCACCAATCGAATATCCGAACGGCTGGCGTTGCTGTAAAAATCAAATGTTTTGTGAGTGAACGACGCCGACGTGTTCGACCAGGCTGATGTTCCGAGCAGCGAAAACCAGTTCGCGCCAATCGTATTTTGGCGATTGTTCACCTTAAAATACTCGTCGAATCCCTCATCGAGCGCGTCCTCTTTTTCCTGTTGAAACTGGCTGGCGCCGTAAATATTCAGAATTGTGATCTTGTTTTTCGGGTTGATATCCAGCACTATTTTTGTCTGCAAATCCTCAAATCGCGGTGCGCCGCCGGCGTTGATGGCATCGGCAACGAGATCGAGATAGCTGCGCCGCCCGGAAACCAGCCAACTGCCGCGTTTCGCCAACGGTCCCTCAAAAACGCCGCCGAAACCGGCGAAATTCATTTCCAACTGCCCGTCGAAAGTCTCGCGGTTGCCTTCGCGATAATCGATATTGACCACGGAGGACAGCCGGTCGCCGAATTTGGCGGAAAACCCGCCGGTGTAAAAATCGACATTGTCGATGAGATCGGTGTTGATGATGCCGATCGGTCCGTTGGATGCGCCAGACGGCGAGGTAAAATGGTTCACCTGAGGAATGGGAATGTTATCCACAAAAAAGCCGTTTTCCAGCGGACTGCCGCCGCGCACCATGATATCCTGGCTGGTTTCACCTCTGGACGATACGCTCGGCAGCGCTGACAAAATCCGGCTGATATCGCCGCCACCGCCGGGCGAGCGGCGAATTTCTTCAGCGGAAAATGAATTGGCGCTGGGATTTGCCGCATCTTTCTGGAAAAAATCGCTTTCCACCGTTACCGCCTGTCCCTCGATTGCCGCTTCGGCGAGTTCGATATTCACAAATGTGATCCGCCCGCCGCGCACCACCACATCCGTCCGGGATATTTTTTGGTAACCGATGTAATCTGCGCTGATGGTGTGCACGCCAACCGGAACCCCTGCAATCTGAAAATTCCCGGCTGCATCCGTTGCCGCGCCGAGCGATAATCCTTCGAGAATGACGTTTACGCCGGCCAGCGGTTGGCGGGTTTCAACATCGGTAATTTTGCCGTGAATGTTGCCAACCGCATCCTGGGCGGCCAGGTATCCGGTAATCAACATCAATAAAAACAATGCTTTACTAATCAAGTTGATCATTCCTTTTCCGCTAAATTTGAATTCGAAGATTTATCCTTTTGCATATTAATTATGGAAGACCAGGAAGCCAGAAGTCAAGTATTCGGGAAATTTAACCGATTTTTTTGCAAAATAAAAGCAAGATAGAATTAGCAGCAACGGGTTCACTACAGAAATATATAAACAAGATCAAAAAACATTAACCGGTCAATTGAAACTGTTTTTATTTGACAATTCTGTTTTGATACACACCATTTTTTCATTATTTACCGTTCAATCGCTTATATGTTACAGGAACAAAAACAACAGGCTAACTTCGGAGAAAAATGCGCGTTTTAATTGTCGAAGATGACCGGAATTTGGCGGCAAGTTTAGAGCAAACTTTCCAGAATGAAGGATTTCAAACCACCGTTGCCTTCGACGGTAGCAAAGGATGGGAATTGGCAGATGTGGAGCGGTTCGATTTGCTGATTTTAGATATCGGCTTGCCAAAAATGGATGGTTTGGCTGTGTTGCGAGAATTACGGGCGGAAAATATCGATACGCCGGTTATTCTGCTTACCGCCCGCGGACGGCTGGAAGACAAAATTACCGGACTGGATTTTGGCGCAGATGATTATCTGGCAAAGCCTTTTGCCACAGCGGAGCTGTTGGCGCGCGCGCGGGCACTGCTTCGCCGGAAATCCGCTTTCAAAAGCACCCAAATTAACATCGGCGATTTAACGGTGAACACCCATTCCCACGAAGTTTTTTGCCGGCAGCAGTTGGTAAATCTCACGCCAACGGAATATCGCATGCTGACATTTTTGCTGCACAACGCCAACCGTGTTGTGACCCGGCTGGCGATAACGGAACATGTTTGGGACGACAATTTCGATTTGATGACCAACGTGGTGGATGTGCATATTCGCAACCTGCGCAAAAAACTCGACGAATGCGGCATGCCGAATTTGATTGCCACCGTTCGCGGTATCGGCTACACCATTAAAACCACGGGGTTGTGATGTTCACACAAGTCAAGGCCCGAATGACCATCTATTTTTCGATTGTTGTGTTTGTGCTGATGGCGGGATTCAGCGGTTTTTTGTATTGGGGATTTCAGTGGTTGCTTTACCGGAATCTCGACCGCGAGCTGCTCGTTTTGGCAGACGCCATTGAAGACAGCTATGACCCTGTAAAAAATGAATTTACATTTCTAAAATCCGGCACGGAAAACCTGAAAACCGCCCGGGAAGGCTGGGTGCGGATTATTGCAGAAAACGGCGAAATCATTTTCCGGTCCGATGGATTTTTGCAGGATGTCATCGATTTTCCGATGGCGCTTGCCAAATCCATAAAACCGGAGGGGCAACTGTTTCGCAATTTCAACCGGGAAGACGGGCAGTGGTTTCACAGCATCATTTTGCCGGTTCGGAATGTCGGTGCAAACTATTCCGGTGGATGGGTTGAGGTTAGCCAACCGCTCAAACCGCTGCAAAATACGCTGGCGCAGTTTCGCAAACTGGTGCTCATTTCACTGCCGCTGGTGCTGCTGGTTGTTGGTTGGTTAAGTTATTACGTGGTCAATCGCTTTATTCGTCCGGTTGCGCTGATGGCGGATCAAACCGAGCAAATTACCTTTCACAATCTGAAAGCGCGGCTGCCGGTGGTCAATCCCGATGACGAGTTCGGGCGGCTGGCGCAGCGATTCAACAATTTGCTGGATCGGCTGGAACATTCGTTTCTGCAACAGCAGCAATTATTAAGCGATATTTCCCACGAGCTGAAAACGCCGGTAACAGTGCTGCGGCTCCGCTGGGAAAACCAGATCGCCGACGGGCATTTTAACGACGAAACTCGTGCGCAACTGGCAGCGGATGTGGAAGAATTAACCCGGCTTTCGCAAATGGTGTCCGATCTCGGGTTGCTGTCCCAATCGCTGGAAAACGCACCGAAACAGAAGATGCCGCCGCTGGATCTGGCGGCGTTGCTGCAATCCATTTGCGGCGATATGCAGCTCCTCGCCGAAGAAAAAAATCAAGAATTTCGGTGGTCGCTGGGCGACGATATTTGCGTTGCCGGAGAATCGCGATTGTTGCGGCGATTGTTCATCAATTTGTTGGATAACGCCATCAAATTTACGCCGGAGGGTGGAACCATCGATGTTTCCGGCAAAGTTGCCGGTCATTCGGCAATTATCGAAATAAGCGATAGCGGTATCGGGATGACGACCGGGGAAATCGAGCGGGTTTTTGACCGCTTCTATCGCGGCGAAACCGCCCGGAGCGAACATGTAAAAGGCAGCGGTTTGGGGCTTACGTTGGCGAAATGGATTGCGTCCATCCACAACGGGCGGTTGGAATTGCACAGCGAGCCGGGCAACGGCAGCCGCGCTACGGTTTTTCTGCCCATTCAACTTTCCTGATTTTTTCCCGCCAATCTTCATCATTTCTTCATTTTCGTTGGTTATTATTTGCATCACCGTTGGACCGGGTGTGAACCGTTGTTTTGTCGTAAGGGAGTGGTGATGCAACCAAAAATTCTGCTATTTATCGCAATACTGGTGTCTGCGCTGGGTGCGCAAACATCTGCGCAAATGACGTTGGCAACCTGCCTGCAAATTGCCTTCGAAAATCATCCTGCCGTTCAATCCGGCGGATGGCAAATAAAAGCGCTGGAAGCGGATTATCGCCGGGAGAAAGCGGGGTATTTTCCTGCACTTTCGCTGGATGGACAGCACCAGCAATTTTTTTATCGCGAATACAATTTTCGCCAACAGGGATTGCTGCTGACCGGCGACTGGTCTGCTGGAAACTGGCTGAAAAACAGTGCGGCATCCGCAGCGCAATCCATCGAGGCTGGCAAAGCCAATCTTTCAGAAATCCGGCTTTCATTGGCGCAGCGAATTGCCGGTGTTTACTTTTCAATTTTGCAAACAGACCTGCAACAGCAATCGCTGGACAATCAGAAATCATTGCTGGCGCAACACTCCCGGATCGCCGAAGCGTTGTGGCAATCCGGTGCTCGCACGCGGCTGGATTTGCTCCAAACTCGTGCAGCGACAATCGCGCTGGAACAGCAACAAAAGGAAAACCACTACCGGAGAGCGGAATTCCGGAATGAGTTGGCAGTGTTGCTCAATCGCGGCGCAAACGAACTGCCGGTTGTGGCAAATTTCCCGAACCATGTTTTGGCGGACACGATAACCGATGCCCAACAAATTTTTCTGATGTTGCAGAAACAGCATCCGGGCTTACAATCGCTCGATTTTCAGATTCGGGCGGCGCAATTGCAGCGCCGGAAAATAAGTGCAGATTTGCTGCCGCATGTGCAAATGTGGGGCGGATACATCGCCGATGGCGATCCGACGGCTGAGGGAAATTACGGCACAGTCGGGTTAGGCGTTTCTGTTCCGCTGTATCATTGGGGGCAAAGCAAATTTGAAAAAGAAGCGGCTGCCGCATCCATTCGCGATCTGGAATTTCAGCGTAGCCAGTTGCAAAACGAGCTAAAAATTATCGCCGAAAAACTGGCGAACGAGATATCGAAGCTCAATGAAATCATGGACTTGCAGCGTGAGCAATTGGCTATCAGCCGGGAAGCGTTCGAACTGGCCGAAAGCCATTACGAAGCCGGTTTGGTTACCAATGTGGAATATCTGGATGCCCAGCAGCAATGGCAGGAAAACCGGCTGCAACTGCAAAATTCCCAACTGCAACTGCAACGACAGATGATCGAAATTTTCCTGCTCACCGGAAATTACCCACACATTGCCCAATTACAGGGAGAGTGAAATGCGTTTTCTAAAGAAAATAGTATGCTGTGTTTTGGCAGCGATGATGTTTTTTGCATGCCAGAAAAAGAGCGAAATAGCAGACGAAACGGCAGAATATCCGTTGCCCCGTTTGCGCACCGTTGCGGTGCAAACCGCAGAAATAGCGGATACGCTGCAACTTTACGGTCGCATCGCTTTTCGGGATGAAACCCTGCTCGCCTCCCAATTTGAGGGGCGAATCAGCAATTTTTCGTTGCTTATCGGCGACCGGGTGAGCCGCGGGCAAGCCATCGCCACAATTATTCCGCCGCAGCGTGAGGCGCTGATGCAGCTTTACGAACAATCCTCCGCCGATGCCCGCAACTTGCTGGACAGTGAAATCAAAACAACCACATTACGCAGCCCGATAGACGGTGTGGTGATCGAAGTGTTGCGGCGCAACGGCGATGTGGTTCAGCGCGGCGAGCAAATGGTACACATCGGGAATGTGCAAATGCTGCAAATTCTGGCGGATGTTCCGGTGAAAATATTGCCGTATTTGTCAAAAAAACAATCGCTTGCGGTTGCTTTTCCGGGTGCGGATTTGCCGGCAATCGAGCTGCCGGTTGCCGCAATTTCGCCGAATGTCGATCCCGCCAAACAGGCGGCGTTGCTGCGGATAAACCTGCCCAATCCCGGTGGCAATTTTCGCCCGGGAATGCTGGTGAAAATCAGTTTGGTCGCCGAACGCCATTCCGATGCACTGATTGTTCCCCGGGACGCCGTTTTGGAAGAAGATGGGGTTTTCAGTGTGTTTGTGCTGGCGGAACATCATTTGGAAAAGCGCACTGTTGTTCCGGGAATTATGCAGCCGGAGCGCATCGAAATTACCGATGGCATCGCCGCCGGTGAAAAAGTTGCCATCGAAAAAGTATATTCGCTGGTGGATGGAACGGAGGTTCAGCCATAATGGAAAATCTGGTTCGAATGGCTGTGGAAAACAAACGCGCGATTGTGTTTATGGCGCTGCTCCTTTCGCTCACCGGTGCGTATCTGCTGATGCAGATTCCTCAGGGTGTGTTCCCCGAAGCGGAATTTCCGCGCATTCAGGTGCTGGTGGATTTCGGGCTGGCGCCGCTCAGTCAAATGGAAGCAGAAATTGTAAAACCGGTGGAAGAAGCCGTGATGCTGGTGCCGGGTGTCGAGGCGGTGCGTTCCGCAACCAATCGCGGATCGTCCGAAATTGATGTGTTTTTCGGTTGGCATGAAGATATGTTCAAAGCCTACCAATTGCTGCAGGCACAGGTGAGCGGTATCCAGCATGTGCTGCCGGATGGCGTGGTGTTAAACATCCGCCGAATCAACACCAGCACTTTTCCCATTGCCAGCTACAGCCTCTATTCCGACACCCGTAACCTGATGGAATTATGGGACTTGGCGAATTTTACCATCCGTCCCCAACTGGCGGAAATTCCCGGTATTTTCAACATCGAAATTGTTGGCGGTGACCAGCGGGAATACCGGGTGGCGCTCGATCCCGAAAAACTGGCAGCCAATCAGCTGGATTATCGGAGCGTTGCCGATGCGTTAGCGGAAACCAAC